>JBFWSW010000036.1:0-42247 GCA_050248155.1 Ilumatobacteraceae bacterium | reverse complement strand
CCCGTGCGGGTCGGTGTTCGTGTGGGGGGCGGGTGGATCTGTCGATCGTGCTCGACGCGACCACCTGGCTGTTCGGCGAACACCCGAACACACGCTTCGACTGCGGCATCCCCGGCCTCGACCTCCCACTCGACACCGTGCGCCGGATGGCGATGTTCGCCGACATCACCCTCGCCTTCATCGACGAACAAGGTGTCGTGTTGAAGCTCGGACGGACACGACGGCTCGCCAACGACGACCAACGCCGCGCCCTGCGCATCATGTACCGGCACTGCGCGATCCCCGGCTGCACCGTCCCCGTGTCACGCACCGAACCACACCACAGCCTCGAATGGGACGCCGACCAGGGGCCCACCGACATCGAGTTCCTGGTGCCGATCTGCAAACACCACCACGACCTCATCCACGACAACGGATGGAAGCTCTCACTGTCCGCGGACCGGCGCCTCACCATCACCTACCCCGACGGCACCACCATGACCACCGGACCACCCAGCGAGCAATGGGAGTGAAGCCTCGGAGACGTGCTGCGAGGCGAGTACGGTACGGCCGCCCGGCCGGGCCGCACATGGCCGCGCACGTGGCCGCGCAGACACAGAATGGCCTCGTTTCCAGCCCGCCCCGATCTCGAACCTGCCCTGCTCTCGAACCGCCTGCTCTCGAACCGCTCGACCCCCATCAGCTGACCGTCCCCCATGTCGATCCTGCTCGCGCTCTCGTCCGCCGTGGTGTACGGCGTGGCCGACTGGTGTGGTGGGCGGGCGAGCCGGTTCCATCCGAGCGTGATCGTCACGCTGATCGGGCAGGTCGTGAGCTTCGTGCTCATCCTCCTCGCGGTGCTGGTGATCGGCACCCCGGTGCCGGCGTTCCCCACGTTCGCGTGGGGGCTCGGCGCAGGGGCGGCGGGCGCGGTCGGCCTGACGTGCCTGTACTACGCGTTCGCCAATGGAGCGATGACGGTCGTCGCGCCGATCAGCGCCGTGGTGGGCGCGGGTCTCCCGGCCGTGGTCGGGCTCGCACTCGGCGAGCGACCCGAACCCATCGCCTACGTCGGCATCGCCATCGCGATCGCCAGCGTCGCGCTGGTGAGCGGAGCGATCGGCCACCACGAGCGCCCCACATCACGCCGCATCATGGGGTTCGCGGTGGCTGCGGGGACGGGCTTCGGCCTGCTGTTCGTCGGGCTCGAGCGAACCGATCCCGATTCGGGGATGTGGCCGCTGGTCGCCGCCCGCTCGTCGTCGGTGCCGCTGCTGGTCGCCTTGGCTCTGTTGTCGCGGGTCCGGGTCGGGCCCGATCGACGGGTGCTCGCCGTCGCCGTGGTCGCGGGGGCGCTCGACATGGCCGCGAACGTGTTCTACCTCGAGGCGGTGCGCGGCGGGCTCCTGTCGGTCGTCGGCGTCGTGAGCTCGCTCTACCCGGCGAGCACGGTGGCGCTCGCCTTCGCCATCGACCGAGAACGGGTCAACCGCTGGCAGGCGATCGGCATGACCGCCGCCGCCGGCGCGCTGGTGATGGTCACGCTCGGCCGATGACTCACGTCGGCTGCGCCCGCTCGGCCACGAGCTGCGACTCGCGGGCCGCGGCGGCGAAGATGCCCTTGCTCATCAAGCTCGACTCGGCCGCCCGCCGCTGCTGGTAGATCGCGGCTCGGGTGACGTGCACCGACGCGTCGTCGGGCGCCGCCCAACCCGCGAGGTCGGCGAGATGGCAGGCGAGCCGCAGGTCACCATCCCCGGCGGCCTCGTCGGCCCGGCGGGCGAGCACATCGGCACCGCCGGCGAGCGCGGCGAGCGCCGTCGCCAGCTCGGCATCCGGTGACGGCTTCAGCCGCGACGCAGCCCCGTCCCACCAGCCGCCGAATTGGCGCCACACGTTGCGCACCACGAACTCTGGCTCGTCGTAGAACGGTCGCAGGTACGGCGTCGCCAGCGTGTCGGCCGGCACGCGCACCGTGTGGATGATGGTGTCGAGCGTGGCGCCGGCGTTCATCAGCTCCACGACGTCGGCCACGAGGCGTTCGAGCGCGGTGGCGATGTCGTCGAGCACCCGAGCGATGCGCTCGCGCCCGGCGATCGGCAGACCATGCGCGGGGACGAGCAGCTCCGGGCCATGATCGATCATCGAGCGGAGTGCGGCCGCCCACTCGACCGGGTAGCGCTGCACCTTCTGCGGGTTGCCCGCGTTCGGGAAGTTCCAGATGACGAAATCGCCCGTCATCGCCCACCGACGCTCGGGGAACCACGCCCAGAGGTGATCGTCGGTCTCGCCCCGCGCATGATGGAGCTCGATCGTCTCGCCACCGATCGTCCACGAGGACAGATCGCCGACCTCGTGATCGGGTGCGAGGGTGCCCCACGGCAGGAACCGCTTCGCCGCGGGGTTCGCCGTGACGCGCGTGCCTTCGCGCGTGTCGCCGATCGACAGGTTCAGCTCACCTGGCACACCCCCGAACTGGCGGGCGTTGATGATCAGGTTCCAGTTGTTCGTCAGCGCGTAGCGGTCGAGGCGTGGCCGCACGTTCCGGTGCCCGATCACGGTCGGCCTGGGATGGCCGTCGCGCTCGGCCGCGGCAGCGAAGAAGGCGCTCCCGCCGACGTGATCGGCGTGCCCGTGCGTGTAGACGAGATGGGTCACCGGCTCGCGATGCCAGCCCCGGAGCGACTCGACCACGGCGGCGCCCGTGTGCACACCCGACGCGTCGAAGGCGACCAGGCCGTCGGACGTCCGCACGGCGATCGAGTGGCTGAAGCTCTCGACGATCGCCAGGTCGTCGGCGAGCTCGCTCAGCTCGTTGGTCACCCTGTTCACGGGCTGGTCGGCGACCCCCGAGTCGATGATGCGCGCAGACAGTTCGAGCAGATCCCCCATGACGGCGAGGGTAGCCCCGTCAGGCTGCCTGGTCAGGCGGCGTCGTCGGGATGCGACGCGAGGTACACGGCAGCGTCGATCGGCTGGGTCTGGCTGTACCCGACGGGCAGCCGCACGGTGCCGGCAGCCGACGAGTAGAAGACCTGGAACCCGTGATAGCCGCCGTACAGCGCCGGCACGTCACGCATGTTTTCGGCGTAGGCCGTCACGACCGCGACGTAGGTGTCGCTCGGGTTGTACTGGTGCAGCGCAGCGGCCATGTCGAGCGGTGCGCCACCGTGCACGAGGTAGGTGGCGGCCCCGATGATCGCGTCACGCGTGTTCAGCGGGTCGCCGGTGCAACACGACGCCCAGGTCTCGGGGAGGAACTGCATCGGCCCCACCGCGCCGGCCGAGGAGGTGCCGATGATCCGGCCCATCCGCGTCTCCTGCAGGTGGATCGCCGCGAGGTAGTACCACGGCACGCCCGTCATCGCCTCGGCCTCGTGATAGAGCGCGAGCAGCGCGTCGGGTGCGTCCGGTTCGACGACCGTCCACGCCGGCAGGGTGGGTGAGGGAGTCGACGGCGTGGGATCCTCGGCGTTCTTGGCCTGCAGGAACTGCCGAGCCCGGATGACGCGCTCGATGGTCGGCCGCACCTGCGGGTCGAGTGCGGCGATGACCTGCTCGTCGAGATCGGAGTGGTCCGACAGTGAGCGGATGAGGAGCTGCAGGCGTGCGCCGGCCGCCGACACCTGCACCGCGGTGGACGCCGGGTCGCGGATGATCAGCTCGGCTTCGGAGAGGCCGGTGGCGAAGGCCGTGGCGTCGAGTGGCGCGTCGAGGCGGGCCGGTGCCGGTTGGACGACCTCTGGCACGGTGGTCGGCGCGGCCGTCGTGGGCACCACGGTCGTCGGCACGGTCGTCGGCGCCGTGTCATCGTCACCACTGCACCCGACGAGCACGAACGCGAGCGCGACCGCGGTGACCGCGGTCGCGGTCGAGACGGCGCGCGCCATCAGCGGGGGAGCCCCAGCACCCGCTCGCCGAGGATGTTGCGCATCACGTTCGACGTACCGCCCATGATCGTGTAACCGGGCGCGTAGACGAGCCCGTGGGTGACGTCGTCCCACAGGGTCCCCTCGGCGCCGAGCACACGGAACACGAAGTCGGCGACCCGAGCCTCGTGCTCGGTGCAGAAGCACTTCGTCGCCGCGCTGAAACCCGCCGGCGCCTGCTTCAGCACTTCCCGCACGACGAGGATGCGCCCGATGCGATACCCGGTCTCGAGCGCGGCGATGTCCTGACGGATGAGGGGGTCGGTCGTGTCGGCGCGAGCGCGGGCGATCTCGAACAGCGCCCGGTTCGACACGAGCCGGTCGATGCCCCCGCGCTCGTGCTCGAGTTGGCGCATGGTCTGCTTGAAGGCCGCACCCTCGACGCCGACGAGGTTCTCGACCGGCACCCGTACGTCGGTGAAGAACACCTCGCAGAAGTGCCGGTTGGTCGTCATGTCGGTGATCGCTCGGACCTCGATGCCGGGCGTCGTCATCGGCACGACGATCTCGCTGATGCCGGCGTGCGGTGGTCCGTCGGCCGACGTGCGGCAGATGAGGTAGCAGTAGTCGGCGACGGCCCCGAAGCTCGTCCAGATCTTCTGGCCGTTGATCACCCAGTGATCGCCGTCGCGCTCGGCTCGGGTGATGAGCGAGGCGAGATCGCTACCCGCGTTCGGCTCGCTCATGCCGATGCACCACGTCGTCTCGCCGGACAGGATCCGCGGCAGGTACTCCGCCTGTTGGTCGGGCCGTCCGAACGCGATGAGCGTGGGTCCCATCTGCCGGTCGGCGAACCACATCGCGGCGAGGGGAGCACCGGCCGCGATGAGCTCCTCGCCGACGATCAGCCGATCGATCGGCGGCCGCCCGCCACCGCCGTGCTCGACGGGCCACGTCATGCCGATCCATCCGAGCGCGGCCATCTCGGTCGCGAACTCCTTGGAGTAGCCGTTGATCCAGCTGTCGTTGTGGCGTCCGAAGCGGGCCACCGCCTGGCCGGCCACCGTGCGAGCCTGTTCCCGGAGCTCGTCCTGTTCGGCTGTCCACGCGAAGTCCATCGAGGGGCGATCCTATGGCTCCGGCCTCGCGCGGACCCGAATGCCCTGCTCGCGCAGCGATATCCGACAAATCCGATAAAGATGACTGAGATAGTCGGAATTCGTGTTAGGTTGCCGCACGTGACCCTCCTCGGCAACGACACCTCTCTCGATGTGGCTGGCCTCGATCGGGCTGGCCTCGATCCGGCCGGCTTCCCCCCGAGCCCGGTCGATCGCCGCTTCGATCTCGATCTCGACGCCCTCGACGAGGAGTTCGAGTCGCACGGCGATGCGGTGCTGATGGTGAAGTGGCTGGCCAGCACCTTCGCGGTCGACGACATCGTGGTTGCCTCCGCGATGGAGGCTCCGGTCCTGGTCGACCTGGTCAGCAAGGTCATCCCCGGCATCCAGGTGGTGTTCCTCGACACCGGCTACCACTTCGACGAGACGTTGCAGACGGCCGATCGTGTCGCGCAGCGCTATCCGATCCGCCTCACGGTCACGCCGGCGCCCCCCGTCGGCGACGACCAGTACCTCACCGATCCCGACGGCTGCTGCAACCAGCGCAAGGTCGTGCCCTTCGAGCGCGTCCGGGCCGACAAGGCCGCCTGGATCAGCGGGATGCGGCGCAGCGACTCGGCCTCGCGGCAGGGCACGCGGTTCGTGCACCGCGACCGCAACGGGCTCGTCAAGCTCAACCCGCTCGCGGGGTGGACCGACGACGACGTGGCGACCTACGCCGAGATCCACGACGTGCCGCTCAACCCGCTCATCGCCGAGGGTTACCCGTCGATCGGTTGCTGGCCGTGCACGCAGCGTCCGCTCGACCCGTCCGACCCGCGCTCGGGCCGCTGGGCCAACCGGGCTAAGACGGAATGCGGCCTGCACCTGTGACGCGCCACGTCGCCATCGTCGGAGCCGGCCCCGGCGACCCCGAGCTGCTCACCTTGAAAGCGGCGCGGCTCCTGGCCGACGCCGACGTCGTCCTGTACGACCGCCTCGTCTCACCCGAGATCCTCGCCCTCGCGGCGCGCGCCGAATTGATCGACGTGGGCAAGCGGCCCGGCGGCAGCCACACCCAGGACGTGTTGAACGAGCTGCTCCTCGCCGTCGCCACGCCGGGTCGCCGGGTGGTGCGGCTGAAAGGCGGCGACCCCTTCGTGTTCGGTCGCGGCGGTGAAGAAATCGAGGTGCTCGCGCGTCACGGCGTCTCCTTCGAGATCGTGCCCGGCATCAGCTCCGCGCTCGCGGCACCGTCGGCGGCCGGCATCCCGGTCACCCACCGGCGCGTCTCTCGCGCCGTCACCGTGGTCACGGGTCACGAGGCGCTCGAGTCCAGCCCGGTCGACTGGTCGGCGCTCGCGCGAGCAGGCACGACGCTCGTCGTGCTGATGGGCATCGAGCGGCGCGGCCGGATCGTCGAGACCCTCGTCGAGTCGGGCTTCGACCCGGCGACCCCGGTCGCGGTGGTGTCCGACGCGACGACCGCCGATCAGCAGCAGTGGTTCGGTGAGCTTGCCGGCCTGCCTGCCGCCGATGTGCGCTCGCCGGGCGTCATCGTGATCGGCGCCGTGGCGGCATTCCCGGCACACGTTGCGGAGCTGGCCGCGACGCGTCACGCTGTCGCGGATGCCTGACGGCGAGAGCGACCGCGCCACCCGTCCCGAGACCCATCGCGAGATCGGCGACGGCTACCCGATCGTGGTCCGCCTCGCGGGGCGGCGCGTCGTGGTGGTCGGCGGAGGCGAGGTCGCGCTCCGCAAGGTGACCGGGCTCGTGCAGGCGGGCGCCGACGTCACCGTGATCGCTCCCGACGTCGTCCCCGCCATCGCAGCGGTCGAGGGCGTCACGATCGCGCGGCGGCCGTACGACTCGAGTGACGTCGACGACGCGTGGCTCGTCGTCGCCGCGACGGACGATCCCGCCGTGCAGCAGCAGATCTTCGACGACGGAGAGCGCCGTGGCGTGTTCGTGAACGCGGTCGACGACCCGGAGCGGTGCTCGTTCATCCTGCCGGCGGTCGCCCGTCGCGGCCCGGTCATCGTCGCCGTGTCGACCCAGGGACGCAGCCCGGCGCTGGCCGCCCAGCTGCGCGACCGCCTGGCAGCGGAGTTGCCGGACGATCTCGAGGCGATCGTCGATGCGGCAGCCGAGCGCCGGCGCGAGATCCACGCCAGGGGAGCGTCGACCGAGGACGAGGCATGGGACGGGCTGCTCGGCTAACCTGTACAAGTCTGATACAAGTGAGCTCTGCTCGGAGCGATCCCTGCCAGGAAAGGCGCGCCCGATGACCAAGATCAAGGTCGACAACCCAGTCGTCGAGATGGACGGCGACGAGATGACCCGCATCATCTGGCAGTTCATCAAGGACAAGCTCATCTTGCCCTACCTCGACATCGAGCTGCTCTACTTCGACCTCGGCATCGAGCACCGTGACGCCACGAACGACCAGGTCACGATCGACTCGGCGATGGCCACCAAGGAGCACGGCGTCGCCGTCAAGTGCGCCACCATCACGCCCGACGAGGCGCGCGTGCAGGAGTTCGGGCTCAAGCAGATGTGGAAGAGCCCCAACGGCACCATCCGCAACATCCTCGGCGGCGTCATCTTCCGCGAGCCGATCGTCATCTCGAACATCCCGCGCCTCGTGCCCGGATGGACCAAGCCGATCATCATCGGCCGTCACGCCCACGGCGACCAGTACAAGGCGACCGACTACAAGGTGCCGGGTGCCGGCACGGTGACGCTCACCTACACGCCCACCGACGGCGGCGCGCCGGTCGAGATGCAGGTCGCCCAGTTCGGTGGCGACGGTGGGGTCGTGATGGGGATGTACAACTTCAACGACTCCATCCGTGACTTCGCCCGCGCATCGCTGCGCTACGGCCTCATGCGCGGCTATCCCGTCTACCTCTCCACCAAGAACACGATCCTCAAGGCCTACGACGGCCAGTTCAAGGACCTGTTCCAGGAGGTCTACGAGAGCGAGTTCAAGGCCGAGATGGACGCGGCCGGCCTGACCTACGAGCACCGCCTCATCGACGACATGGTCGCCGCCGCGCTGAAGTGGGAGGGCGGCTACGTGTGGGCGTGCAAGAACTACGACGGCGACGTGCAGAGCGACACCGTCGCGCAGGGCTTCGGCTCGCTCGGCCTGATGACCAGTGTGCTGATGACCCCCGACGGCAAGACCGTCGAGGCCGAGGCCGCGCACGGCACCGTGACCCGCCACTACCGCGAGCACCAGAAGGGCAACACGACCTCCACCAACCCGATCGCCTCCATCTACGCCTGGACGCAGGGCCTCACCTACCGCGGCAAGATGGACGGCAACGACACGCTCATCGGGTTCGCCGAGGCGCTCGAGCAGGTGTGCGTGCAGGCGGTCGAGGCCGGCGAGATGACCAAGGACCTCGCCTTGCTCATCAGCAAGGACGCGCCGTGGCTGACGACCGAGGAGTTCCTCGACGCGGTCGACCGGCGACTGCAGGCCAAGATGGGACCAGCGGGCTGAGCGCGCCCATCACTCCGGGGTGCGTTCGAAGGCGAGATCCTTGTCGTAGTCCTCGTCGAGCAGGCCGCGCAGGTCCGTCGCGCTGAACTGCTCGTCGAGCTGGCAGCTCAAGATGTCGGCACCGTCGGGCGCGTCTGCGAGCGACGCCCACACGTCGGGGTCCCACATGCCACTGCGGTGGAACGCCTTCGCACAGTGGATGTACGTGGTGTGCACGGCGCAGACGATCGCGCTCTTCGGTGTGCGCGGCAGGCCGAAGCGGGACAGCACGTCGGGATCGGTGGTGATCCACGCGTCGCCGTTGACGCGCACCGTCTCGCTCTTGCCGGGCATCACGAAGATGAACGCCACCCGGCCCGATTCGACGATGTTCTGCAGCGTGTCGAGGCGGTTGTTGCCGCCGAGGTCGGCCATCGCGAGGTGCTGGTCGTCGAGCACGCGCACGAAGCCCGATTCGCCGCCGCGCGGCGATGTGTCGGGGTTGCCGTCGGCGTCGAAGGTGCCGACGATCGCGAAGCGGCACCGCTCGAGGAAGCGTTGCGTCGCTGCGTCGAGCCGCGGTCGCTCCTTGTCGATCACGATCTGCGAGGGCTGCCGGTACACGGTGCGCAGCGCATCGGGCGTCGCCAGGCGGAACGGGTCGTGCTCGGCGTCGAGCGGGCTCTCCGAAGCGGTCACCCGCCCAGCCTATGACCCGCTCGGGACCCGGGCTGTAGCTTCTCGCCGATGCAGGTTCGGCGAATCCAGCCCGGTGACGACATGGCGCGCGCGGGACACCTGCTGCGTCAGGCATACGGCCGGCTCGACCCTGATTCGGACCACGACGCGTATCACGACGTGATCGCCGACGTGTCGAGCCGCGCCGACGACTCACACGTGATCGTCGCGGTCGACGACGACGACGGCATCGTGGGATGCCTCACCTTCGTCACCGGCACCGGCGATCCCGACTACGAGTTCGACGACCCCGACGCGGCGAGCTTCCGCTACTTCGGCGTCGACCCGGCGTGCCAGGGCCAGGGCGTCGGTGAGGCGATGGTCCGGTGGGTCATCGACGAGGCGAGACGCATCGGTCGGAGGCGGATCCGCATGCACACGCTCGAATCGATGCGCGCTGCCCAACGGCTGTACGAGCGGCTCGGGTTCGCCCGCGACCCGGCGACCGACGCCGACTGGGACGGTGTGATCGGTCTCGCCTACCTGCTCGACCTCGGCTGACCTGGACCGCAGGCGACTCGTCCCGCTGCACCGTGATCCGCCGGCGGAGCGGCGGAGTACCGTGCACGAGGCCGAGGGTCGGACGAGGAGGGGCGCGATGTCGATGAGCTCGAGCGTGACGTGGGACGCGCCAGGACCGGGTCAGTGGGCACGCGACCGATCGCACATGCCCGCCGGCTGCACGCCGATCGTCCAGCACATCGTCGGGCAATCGATGCCGCGCGGCATGCGGCGCATGTTCCGCGATCTCGGGGCGCCGCTCGACACGCTGGACGCCCGGTTCGTGAACGGCCAGTTCTACTCACGGCTGCGTCCGCTCATCTCGCCCGACAAGCCGTCGGCGAAGCTGCCACCGCTCGTCGTGCTGAAGGTCGCGTCGAGGGTGCACCCCGGCATGCGCCGTCGCACCCGCACTGCCGCACGGACGCTCGCGTCCGAGCCGTGGAACCAGGTGATCCACGACTGGCACCACGGCGGCAAGGCAGCCATCGAGACGAAGAACCTCGAATTGCAGGACGTGCCGCTCGGCGAGCTCGATGACGCTGCCCTGCTCGCGCACGTGCGTGCGTGCATCGATCACTGCCTCGAGAACTGGGAGCACCACTTCTGGCTGCACGGCTTCGACCTCGGTCCGATCGGGCGCTACCTGTACGAAGCGGGGCGATGGGGTCCGACCGCGAACGAGCTGCTCTCGCTCCTCGAGGGCGCGTCGCCGACGACCAGCGCGCCGGCGCGTGCGCTGGTCGAGCTCCGCCGCGCGGTCGAGGCCAGCGGGCCACCACCCGCGACGCTCGACGAGCTGCGCGGGCGCTCGCCCGAGATCGCCGCAGCGCTCGACGAGTTCCTCCGGCGGCGCGGGGTCGTGCTGTTCTCGCGCTACGACCTCGACGGCATCGCCCTCGGCGAGCGTCCCGACCTCGTGCTCGCCGTCATCATGAACGCCGAGCACACCGACACGACCGCCGCTGTCGAGGCGCGCACTGCCGAGGTGCGCGCCCGCGTGCCTGCCCAGCACCTTGCCCGCTTCGACACGCTGCTGTCGCAGGCTCGCGCGGCGATGGACCTCCGCGACGACAACGGCCCGACCACCGCCGAGTGGCCGCTCGGGCTGCTCCGCAGGAGCATGCTCGAGCTCGGTCGCAGGCTGCAGGCACGCGGCATGGTGGGTCGGCCCGAGCTGGCGTTCGAGCTCCGTCCCGACGAGCTGGTGCCGGCGCTGTTCGACGGTGTGCCCGGCGACGCGGAGCTGCGGCGGCGGGCTGCCGAGCGGCAGGCCCAGAAGACGCTCGACGCGCCGCTCCTGCTCGGGCCGGACGAGGCGGCGCCGCCGCTCGACGTGCTCCCCAAGCCGCTCGCCGATCTGGTCGGGATGGTGCAGACGGTCATGCAGCACCTGGGCATGGACGGCGTGGCGACGACCACCGGGCTGCACGGCGCAGGGATCGGAACAACGGCCGTTCGGGGTCGGGCGCGGGTCGCTTCCAGCCCCGAGCAGGCGCTGGAGGTGCTCGAGCCGGGCGACGTCCTGGTCGTCGCCGGTACGACGCCTGCGTACAACCTGGTGCTGTCGCTCGCGGGTGGTGTGGTCACCGCGGAGGGCGGGCCGATGTGCCATGCAGCCGTGATCGCGCGCGAGCTCGGCATCCCGGCCGTCGTGGGTGCACGCACCGCGCTCGTCGACATCCCCGACGGCGCGCTCGTCGAGGTCGATCCGGTGGCCGGCGAGGTGCGCGTGCTGGACGAGTCGCCTGAGGAGCGAACCGCAGCCACCGTGTGAGCGTGCCCTCCTTGCGTCGTTCTGGGAGACTGACCCGATGCGTGCTGTCGTGCTGCACTCCCACGGTGGGCCCGAGGTGCTCACCATCGACGACGTCGACGATCCGATGCCGGGGCCCGACGAAGTGCTCGTCGACATCGCCGCCACTGCGTTGAACCGCGCCGACGTGCTGCAGCGCATGGGCGGCTACCCCGATCCGCGCATGCGGCAGCCCGAGATCCCCGGGATGGAGTTCGCGGGCACGGTCGCAGCGCTGGGTGAGCGAGCATCGATGTGGCAGGTGGGTGACAGGGTGATGGGCATCGACGCGGGCGGCGCCTACGCCGAGCGCATCGCCGTGCACGAGCGCCAGTTGCTCGCCGTGCCCGACGGGCTCGACCTGGTGGCCGCGGCCGCCATCCCCGAGGTCTTCCTCACCGCGTGGGACGCGCTTGTGGTGCAGGGAGGCCTGACGAGCGGCCGGTGGGCGCTCGTGCACGCCGGGGCATCGGGTGTGGGCACCGCGGCCATCCAGATCGCCAAGGCGATCGGCGCGCGCATCGCCGTCACCTGCTCGGCGGGGAAGGCCGCCGCCTGCGCCGAGCTGGGCGCCGACGTCGTGCTCGAGCGCTCGCCCCACGACTGGCTGAGCGACGCGCGCGATGCAGTGCCCGCTGGCTTCGACGTCGTGCTCGACGTCATCGGCGGCGACGAGGTCGACCGCAACCTGCAGGCCGTCACACCGAAGGGCACGATCGTGCAGGTCGGGCTGATGGGCGGCGGGTCGACGAAGGTCAACCTTGGCCTGCTGCTCACCAAGCGCGTGCGCTGGATCGGCACGGTGCTGCGACCGCGGCCGATCGAGGAGAAGGTCGCCCTCACCCGACGCTTCGCGGCCGAGGTGCTCCCGCTCTTCGACACCGGCGCGCTGCGGCCGGTGCTCGACAGCTCGTTCCCGTTCGAGCGCATCGCCGACGCACACCGCCACATGGAGGCCAACGCCAACACCGGCAAGATCGTGGTGACGATCGCCTGAGACGAGCGCGTGAGACGGGTGCGGTCGTCAGCTCACCGTCACCGTGCGCGTGTGCCAGCCGGTGGCGCCGTCGGGGTCGGGCCGGCTCACCTCCTCGGTCTGTGTCTCGCCGGCCTTGTCGGTCGCGCGCACCCGAATGGTGTGCTCGCCCGGCGTCGCGTCCCACTCGTACAGCCACTGGCGCCACGTGTCGTCGGTCAGGTCGGTCGCGAGCTGTGCTTCGTGCCACTCGCCGTCGTCGATGCGCACCTCCACCTTGGCGATGCCGCGGTGTTGGGCCCATGCGATCCCGGCGATCGGCGTACGTCCGGCGGCGACCTCGGCGCCACGCTTCGGCACGTCGATCCGTGACTGCGTCTTGATCGGCGCCTCGCGTGCCCACCCTCGCGGAACCCAGTAGCCGACTGCGTCGTCCCACGTGGTGAGCTCGATCTTCTCGAGCCACTTGGTCGCGCTGACGTAGCCGTAGATGCCCGGGACGATGAGGCGGGCCGGGAACCCGTGCCGGGGCGGCAGTGCCTCCCCGTTCATCCCGATCGCGATCATCGCGTCGCGCCCGTCGAGCGCGAGCTCGACCGGGAACCCCGACGTCCACCCGTCGACCGATGTGCTGAACACCTGCTCGGCGCCGTCCCGGACGCCCGCCTCGCGCAGCAGGTCCGAGAGCAGCACGCCCTGCCACACGGCATTGCCGATGAGGTTGCCGCCGACCTCGTTCGAGACGCAGGCGATGGTGATGATCCGCTCGACCTGCGGGCGAGCGAGCAGATCGGCGTACGACAGTCTGATCGGTCGATCGACCATGCCGCCGATCTCGACCGCCCACGAGTCGACGTCGATGCGGGGCACCGAGAGCGCCGTGTCGATGAGGTAGAACTCGTTGTTGGGTGTGATGAACGGCGTCGTCGGGCTCAACGTGGCGCTCGCCGGGATCGGCGGCGCTTCGGACATCACCCCGCCGTCCCCGGGACCGCCGCCACCTGGCGCGTCGGTTGCCACCGGCGGCAGCGAGTCGGGAGCTGCATCCGCGAGCTCGTCGAGCCGTGCCGCCTCGCGGCGGCGGGCAAGGAGCGTGGTGGCGAGGGCGACGCCTGCCGCACCGGCAGCGACGGCCATGAACCGGCGCCTGTCCCAGCCCTCCGGGATGCGAGACCTTCCGGGTGTCACACGTGCGCCGTCGTTGCCGCGCACGAGGGCGATGAGGAACCAGATGAGCGCAGCGCCGATCACGGCGCCGACGAGCGGTGCGATCACCGAACTGCCGCTCCCGTCGGGGCGCCGCGCGGCCACCACGGCGCCGGCTGCACCGAACGCTGCGATCGCGGCGGGTCCCACAACGGGCCAGCGGCGGGCGAGCCAGCCGACGACCAGGCTGAGCAGCCCGATCGTGATCACCATGCCGGTGCGCAGCGCGAGCTTGTCGTTGGTGCCGAAGGTGTCGACGGCGAAGGTCTTCAACCACTTCGGTGTGTGGTCGATGAACTCGCTGCCGACGGCTTCGAGGGGCGAGTCGACATCGACGAGCGCGGCGACGAGCTGCCCGACGCCGACGGCCACGGCGGCGGCGATGAAGCCCGCCACCGGTCCGGTCCAGCGCGGAGCCGGTGGGGGTTGGGAGCGAGGCGCATCCGGGTCGACTTCGGGGACGAGTTCGAGGGTCATGGCGCAACTCCGAGGATCGAGGCGGGTGGGGTGGACCGGGCGGGGGAGGCCGGCAGTACGACGTGCACCGACCCGCCGGGCCCGTCGCCGAGCGAGATCGTGCCGCCGTGCGCGGTGACGATGGCCCGGCTGATGGCGAGACCGAGGCCGGTGTTGCCGGTGCGCGCGTTGCGCGACGGATCGGCGCGGTGGAACGGTTCGAACGCGCGGTCGCGGAAGTCGGCGGGGAAGCCCGGCCCTTGATCGACGACCGTGAGCCACACGCTCGTCTGGTCATCGGCGACGCGGATGGTCACGTCGCCGTGGTCGGGGCTGTGGCGGATGGCGTTGTCGACGAGGTTGCGGACAACCCGCGACAGCTCGAGCGGGCTGCCGGTGACCATTGCGGGCCCGGCCGCGTCGAGGACCAGGCGGATGTGGCGCGGCGCGGCGAGGGGGGAGAGGGCCTCGACGCACTCGTCGGCGAGCTCGGTCACCGACACCCGCTCCCTGGCCTCGGCGACATGGCCCGACTCGAGCCGGGAGAACTCGATGAGCTGATCGAGCATCGCGTCCATCGCCCGCAGCTGCGCGCTCATCACGGCGAGCGTGTGCGTCGGGTCGGTGGCGACGCCGTCCTCGATGCTCTCGACCGCCGCACGCATCGCTGCCAGCGGTGTGCGCAGATCGTGGCCGATGCTCGTGAAGAGGTGCTGGCGTGCGGTGGCCTGGCGCGTGCGCTCGTCGTCGGCGCGGGCCAGGGCGTCGATCATCGTGTCGATCGCCGCGGCGGTGGCGCCGACCTCGTCGGCGCGGGCGATGCCGGTGCGCACCGTGAGGTCGCCCGAGGCGACCGCGTCGGCGACCTGTCCCAGCCGGCGCACGTCACGCGCGAGCGGGCGGGTGAGTTGGCTGCCGACGATGAGCGCGATCCCCGACGACATCAGCAGCACGACCAGGAACAACCGGTAGTCGTGCGACGACACGAACATCGCGTTCGACGCGGCGGACGACGACACCGCGCCGAGCGCGAGCGAGCACAGCGCGACGGTGAGCGCGACTCCGGCGACGCTCGCGCGTCCGGACACCCAGCGGGCGAGCAGCGGGGTGGCGACGAGGGCGATGAGTGCCGGCGCGGCGATGATCGCGAAGAGCTCCCAGCGGTCGCTCGCTGCCGGCTGCAGGAGCAGCTCGGCGATGATCGAAGCAACGACGACCAGCGCGACGAGCCCGAGGACGAGACGGCGGCTCATGGCTCGAACCGGTAGCCCACACCCCAGACCGTCGAGATCCAGCGCGGCTGCTCGGGATCGCGTTCGATCTTGTTGCGCAGTCGGCGGACGTGGACCGTGACGGTGGCAGGATCCTGGTAGTCGGGCGACGAGTCCCACACGGCCGTCAGCAGCTGTGCTCGCGAGAACACCTGGCGCGGGTGCGAGGCGAGGTGGGTGAGGACGTCGAACTCCTTGGCCGTGAGCGAGACGCGCTCGCCGCAGACGGCCACCTCGCGCGCGCCGGTGTCGATCGTCAACCCGTCGAACTCGAGGACGTCGGGTGTCGTCGCGGCAGCGGAGCGGCGGAGCACGCTGCGGACGCGGGCCACCAGCTCGCGCGGCGAGAAGGGCTTGACGACGTAGTCGTCTGCGCCGAGCTCGAGGCCGAGCACGCGGTCGGTCTCGTCGGTGCGGGCGGTGAGCAGGATGACCGGCACCCGGTGACCGAGGTCGCGCAACACGTCGAGCCCCGACCGGTTGGGGAGCATGACGTCGAGGACGATCAGCTCGGGCTTGAAGAGCTCGATCGCGGCTGCGACCTCGGCGCCATCGCCGACCTCGCACACCGCGTAGCCGTCCCGTTCGAGGTACCGCGCGACGACGTCGCGAACCGTCGGTTCGTCGTCGACCACCAGCACCCGGGCCGCTGCCATGGCATCACCATAGGGACGCCGCCTGCAGCGCGGAAGCGATCGAGTCGGGAGTTTCGTGGATGTTTCGTGGTCCGTTCGGGTGTCGTCAGATCGGTGGTCGATCATCGGTGCGCATGACACGACGCACATCCCGCTCATACCGTCCCCGCTCACTCGCGCTGTTCGCCGCCACCGGGCTGCTCGCCGTCGCCGGGCTCTCCGCGTGTGGTGGCGACGACGACACGAACGACGAGCCCGCAACGACGGAGGCGATGATGGACGAGCCGGCGACGACGGAGGCGATGATGGACGAGCCGGCGACGACGGAGGCGATGATGGACGACACCGCCACGACCGAGGCGATGATGGACGACACCGCCACGACCGAGGCCATGATGGAGGAGTCGACCACGCCGTGAGCGACGGGCTGCGGTTCGGCCGCCGGCACGCGCTCGCGGCCGGCGCGCTCGGCCTCGGTGCTGGCGCGGTGGCGCTGTCCCGGCGCACGTCTCCGGCCACGGTCGAGTCGGCTGCCGGCGCACCTCCTCAGGACGCGCAGCGGGCGGAGGACCTGCCACGTCTCTCGACCGGCGGCGCGCCGTCGATCGCCGGCGGTTCCGGCTGGTTGAACACCGCGGGGCTGACCGACGCCGACCTGCGAGCGCGCGTCGTGCTGTACGAGTTCTGGACGTTCGGCTGCATCAACTGCCGCAACGTGCTCGGCCACACGACCGCGTGGCACGACCGGTACGAGCCCGATGGTCTCGTGCTCCTGTCGATCCACACGCCGGAGTTCGACTACGAGCGCGAGCCCGATGCCGTCGCGGGCTTCGTCGCCGAGCACGCGATCGGCTATCCGGTCCTCCTCGACCCGGACAAGGTCATCTGGCGTCGCTGGGCCAACCACTACTGGCCGGCCTTCTGCCTGTACGACGCTTCCGGAGCACTCCGTCGCCGTCACTTCGGAGAGGGTCGCTACACGGAGATGGAGGACGCCATCCGCGCGCTGCTCGACGTGCCGGCCGACAGCGCGCGGGCCGCCGTCGACGAGACGTGACCCTGCTCGTCGCGTCGATGGCGCTGTTCGGCGCGGGACTCACCTCGACGCTCAGCCCGTGCATCCTCCCGCTGGTGCCTGGTTACGTCGCGGTCCTGGGTGAGGGATCAGCCGGCGGCCGCCGCGCTGTTGCCGGCGTGGTGTCCTTCGCAGTGGCCGCGGCGACCGTGTTCGCCGTGCTCGGCGTCGCCCTCGGTGTGCTCGGCGAGGAGGTGGGATCCGTCGAGCGATGGTTGCAGCGCGCCGCGGGCGTGCTCCTCGTCGGGTTCGCCTGCCTGGCGCTCGCGGGACGGTTCGGATGGATCGCCGGCGCGCGGCAGTGGCGCTGGCCGATCGATCGGCTGCCCGTGAGCCGGACGTGGCGAGCCGTGGCGCTCGGCCTCGGCTGCGGAGTCGCCTGGACGCCGTGCACGGGACCGCTGCTCGGAGCGGCGCTCACCGCTGCGGCAGGTTCGGCGAGCACGGCGCGGTCGACCGTCCTGCTGCTCTGCTACGCGTGCGGTGTGCTGGCTCCGTTCGTCGCGGTGGCAGCCTTCGGCACGTCGCGACTCCCGACAGAGGTCAAGCGATGGGGTCGTGTGCTCGGCACCGCCAGCACGATGGCGATGGGCGCGATCGGGCTGTTGCTCGTGGTGGACGGCTACGACGATCTGGTCGCCCGGATGGGGTTCGTGCTGTGAGGGTCGCTTGTGCGTGCGCTCATCAGCGGTCGGCGATCGGCAGGTACTGCCGCTCGTCCGGACCCGTGTACCACTGCCGAGGACGGCTGATCTTCTGGTCCTTGTCGACGAGGAGCTCTTGCCAGTGGGCGAGCCAGCCGACCGTGCGCGGGATGGCGAACAGGACCGTGAACATCGCGACCGGGAAGCCGAGCGCCTGGTAGATGAGGCCGGAGTAGAAGTCGACGTTGGGGTACAGCTTGCGGTCGATGAAGTAGTTGTCGCTGAGCGCGGCTTCTTCCAGCTTGAGCGCGATGTCGAGCAGCGGGTTCTTGCCGGTCACCTCGAACACGTCGTAGGCGGTCTGCTTGATGATCGTCGCCCGAGGGTCGAAGTTCTTGTAGACGCGGTGACCGAAGCCCATCAGGCGGCTGCCCGTCCCGCTCTTCACCTCGTCGAGGAACGCGGGCACGTTGTCGACGCTGCCGATCTCGGACAGCATCCGGACGACGGCTTCGTTGGCGCCGCCGTGCAGCGGCCCGTACAACGCCGACGCGGCCGCGGCTGCGCACGTGTACGGATCGGAATGGCTCGACCCGACGACGCGCATCGCCGTGGTGCCGCAGTTCTGCTCGTGGTCGGCGTGGAGGATGAACAACACGTCCATCGCACGCTCGAGACGCGGGTCGATCTCGTACTCGCCGACCCTCCACATCATGTTGAGGAAGTTGGCGGGGAAGCTGAGATCGTTGTTCGGATAGACGAAGGGCAAGCCGACCGAGAACCGATAGGCCATCGCTGCGAGCGTCGGCGTCTTCGCGATCAGGCGCATGATCTGCTTGTCGCGGCACGACTTGTCGAAGATGTCCTTCGCGTCGTTGTAGAACGTGCCGAGCGCGGCGACCGAGCTGATGAACATGCCCATCGGGTGCGCGTCGTAGTGGAACCCGTCGACGAAGCGCTTGCGCATGTTCTCGTGGATGAAGGTGTGGTGGATGACGTCGTCGGTCCACACCGCGAGCTGCTCCGCCGTCGGGAGCTCGCCGTTCAGCAGGAGGTAGGCCACCTCGAGATAGGTGCTCCGCTCGGCGAGCTGCTCGATGGGGTAGCCCCGATAGCGGAGGATGCCGGCGTCACCGTCGAGGTAGGTGATCGCGCTCCTGCAGGCAGCCGTCTGCATGTACGCGGGGTCGTACACGTACAGCGACGGGTCGAGGTCGCGCACGGCGCTCGCCGGGAAGACGCCGTCGGTGATCGGCACCGTCACGGTCTTGCCCGTGCGGTCGTCGGTGATGGTGATGGTGTCGGGCACGTTGCTCCCTCGAGTGACACTGGCTGAGCCTGGATGCTGCGGGGCTTTCTCCCCGGCCGATGAGACTACAGGCGGGTCCGCGTCCGGCTCCCAATGGCGGGTGCTCAGAGGGGCGTGTTGTCGTGGGGTCGGGGCTGCAAGCCCTCCCGCTTGTCGATCAGCAGCTCGAGCGCGTGGCCGATCACCGATCGTGTCTCACCGGGCTCGATGACGGCGTCGATGAAGCCGCGCTCGGCGGCGACGTACGGGTTGAGCAACCGTTCGGTGTAGTCGGCTTCGAAGGCGGCGCGCTCCTCGGGCGACGCGCGCCGCTGGAGGATGGCCGCCGCCTGACCCGCGCCCATCACCGCCAGCTCGGCCCACGGCCATGCGAGGCACAGGTCGTTGCCCATCTTCTTCGAGTCCATGACGATGTAGGCCCCGCCGTAGCTCTTGCGCAGCACCACGCAGATGCGCGGGACGGTCGCCCGGCCGTAGGCGAACACGAGTTGCGCGCCGTGCCGGATCATCCCCCGCCACTCGAGGTCCTTTCCGGGGTAGAAGCCGGGTGTGTCGACGAGCGTGACGATCGGCAGGTTGAAGGCGTCGCAGAAGGCGACGAAGCGCGCCGCCTTCTGCGATGCGGGGATGTCGAGCGTGCCGGCGAGCGACAGCGGCTGGTTCGCGACGACGCCGATCGGCATCCCCCCGATCGAGGCGAACGCTGTGACGACGTTGGTCGCCCACCGTGCGCGGAGCTCGAGCAGCTCGCCGTCGTCTGCGATCGCGGCGATGACCTCACGCACGTCGTAGCTGCCGGTCGACGACGACGGGATGAGGCGTCCGGCCTCGGAGATGTCCCGATCGACCGGATCGTCCGTCGGTCGCCGCGGTGGTTCGAGGTCGTTGTGATCGGGGAGGAACGAGAGCAGATAGGTCGCCATCTCGACTGCGGCGGGCAGGTCGGGCGTGACCACGGTGGCTGCACCGCTGAACCGCGCGTGGCTGGCTGCGCCACCGAGCTCGTCCGCGCTCATGGAGACCCCCGTGAACTCGGCAACCATCGTCGGCCCGCTGACGAAGGCGTACGAGTCCTCGGTCATGACGACGAGGTCGGCCAGGCCGATGAGCAGTGCCGGCCCGCTGACCGCCGGTCCGTCGACGATCATCAGCACCGGGACGATGCCCGAGCACGAAGCGATGGCCCGTGCCGCCTGCCCCCAGCCGTGCAGCGCGCCGAAGCCCTCCTGGATGTCGGCGCCGCTCGAACGGATGACGGCCACGAGCGGCAAGCGCTTCTGCATCGCGAGGATCGCCGCGGCCTCGAGCTGCGACGACGACGAAGACGACAGCGCGCCCTGGCGGTCGGTCGAGTCGGTGTCGACCCACACCACCGGTCGCCCGTCGACGTCGCGGACCTCGGCCCGGACAGCGCCGGGGACGCGAGCGCGGATCGCGAGAGTGTTCACGGTCGACCACTGTAGGTGCGGCGACGACGCCAGGCCCGGTGGGCGTGACGGGGTTCGCTCAGGCGCCGCGTGCGCCCCCGAACGGGAACGCGTCGGAGCCGACGTGCACACCCGGCTGCTTGGCCCCTTGCTCGTCGACGATCATGCGCAAGACGTCGAGCAGCGCCTTGGTGGGTGCGCTCGGCGCGGGGCGCTTGCGTTGCACCCAGCCGACGACACGCCGGGGGAGCTCGGGGACGGCGATGCGCTTGAAGTCGGCCTTCAGCCAGCGAGGGATGGCGGTCGCCGGGACGATGGCTGCGCCGTAGCCCTCGAAGGCGAGCGAGGCGAGGAGCCGGACACCGTCGATCTCGGCCTGCGCCGTCAGCTCGCAGTCGAGCGCGCCGGCGGCGCGGTCGATGATCCGCCGCAGCGCGGTGCCTGTCGGTGGCAACAGCAAGGGCGTGTTCGCCAGCGCAGCGAGACGGATCGTGTCGTGCTGGGCGAGGGGGTGGCGGCCGTGGGCGAGGAGAACGAGATCCTCGGCGAACAGGGGGTGGACGCTGATCTCGGGATCGTCGACGGGCAGGTGCACGAGTGCTGCGTCGATGTGACCGGACACCACCCGCGGGACGAGCGCGGTGGTGTTGCCCTCGTGCACGGTCACCCGTACACCTGGGTGCAGCACCTCCACCCGGGTCAGCAATTGGGGGAGCAGCCAGCGCGCGGTGGTGCCGATGGCGCCGAACCGGGATTCGCCGGCCACGTCGTCGCCCCGTGAGGCCATGTCGGCGGTGATGTCCTCGAGCTCGTGGAGCACTCTGCGCGCTCGCTCGACCACGGCAACGCCTTCGTCGGTCAGCCCGCCCCGCTGGCGATCGACGAGGATGACGCCCAGCTCCTTCTCGAGGCGGGCGATGTGGCCGCTGACATTGGACTGGACGGTGTAGAGCGCCCGCGCCGCCGCCGAGAACGACCCGTGGTCGGCGATGGCCACGAGCGTCGTCAGCTGCCGGAGATCCATCTGGAAAAAAGATAGCGACTATCCGGGATTCCAGCTTGAAAGATCACGCGTTCACGTGCATACTTTCACATGTTGATCGAAGTGGCACCGTCCCCCACGGTTCCACTCGACAAGAACCCCATGATGGTTCCCCCAAACCATCGGGTTTCGGTTGAGAGACCCCGCTTCCCCCAAGCGGGGTCTTTCCCGTTGTACGGACGGTTTCGCTGACTGGGTCGCCGTCGTAGTGTGACGCCGATGGGCGGCGCCGCGTTCTTCGACCTCGATCGCACGCTGCTCGCCGGCGCGTCGGGCGAGGTGCTCGCCAAGGCCATGCGCGACGCCGGGCTCGTCACGCGCACCCTTCCGGGTGAGGCGTTGCTCTTCCGGGTGTTCAACAGCATCGGCGAGACCCTGCCGTCGATGGCGCTCGCCCGGCAGGCGGCAACCTTCGCGAGGGGTCGCCCACAGGCCGCGGTGCAACGCGCGGCGGCCGACGCGGCCACCACGCTGGCGGCGATGGTGCAACCGCTCGCGGCTCCGCTCTTCGCCGAGCACCGCGCGGCCGGTCGGCCGGTGGTGCTGGCCACGACGACTCCCCACGACCTCGTCTGGCCGCTCGCCCAGGCGCTGGGGCTCGACGACGTCGTGGCGACCCGCTACGGCGTCAACGCGGACGGCACCTACGACGGCACCATCGTCGGACCCTTCGTCTGGAGCGCCGGCAAGCTCGCCGCGGTGCGGACGTGGGCGACCGATCACGGTGTCGACCTCGGGCTGAGCTACGCCTACAGCGACAGCGTGTACGACGTGCCGCTGCTCGCCGCGGTCGGTCATCCGTTCGTCGTCAACCCGGATCCGAGGATGGCCGTGATGGCCGCTGCCAGGCGCTGGCCGGTGATCGACCTCTCGGCGAGCGCCCGCACGAACGGCTCGCTCCCCCGGATCCCCGTCGTCAACCTCGAGGTCCAGCGGCTCGCCCTCAGCCTCACGCACCCGCTCTTCTTCCCCTACGCGAAGTTCGACATCTCCGGCACCGAGCACATCCCTGCCATCGGTGGCGCGATCATCGCCGGCAACCACCGCAGCTACTTCGACACCGCCGCCGTGGCCATGGCCATCGCTCGCACCGGCCGCACCGTCCGGTTCCTCGGCAAGAAGGAGGTCTTCGACGCACCGGTGATCGGGCAGATCGCGGCGGCGATGGGCGGCATCCGCGTCGACCGCGGCACCGGCTCGGACGAGCCCCTCCAGGCGGCCGCCGAAGCGCTCGAACGTGGCGACCTCGTGGCGATCATGCCGCAAGGCACGATCCCCCGCGGCCCTGCGTTCTTCGAACCGAAGTTGCAGGGTCGGTGGGGTGCTGCTCGCCTGGCGGCGATGACGCGGGTCCCCGTCATCCCGGTGGGGTTGTGGGGGACCGAGCGCGTCTGGCCGCGGTCGTCGCGCGTCCCGCACGTGTGGAACGTCGTCGACCCGCCGCTCGTCACGGTCCGCGTCGGCCCGCCGGTGCGGCTTCGTCACGACGACCCGGCCGCCGACACCAAGCGGCTCATGAAGGCCATCTCGGGGCTGCTGCCCGCCGAGGCGCGCGTCCGGCGTGTCCCGACCGAGGCCGAGCTCGCCGCCACCTATCCGCCGGGACGGAATGGCATCGGGGCCGACGAAACGCGTCGCCGACCCGGTTCGGACTGACGCCGCTTCTCCCTGCGGCTTCCGCCCCATCGCTGCAAGTGATGGCCGCGATCGGCCCATTTGCGCAGAACCGCGTCCCTGCCTACCGACCAGCAGGTAGACTCGACGGATGGACGAGGCCACACTGCTGCTCGAGCTCACCCCGGTTGCCGAGCGGCTCGTCGCCAGGCACCTCGACACCTGCAAGCCGTGGTACCCCCACGAGTTCGTTCCCTGGGAAATGGGACGTGAGTTCGAAGCGGGTGGAGAGTGGGACCCATCCGAGGTCCCGTTGCCCGACGCGGTCCGCAGCGCGCTGTTCGTCAACCTGCTCACCGAGGACAACCTGCCGTACTACTTCCAGACGATCGACCGGATGTTCGGCCGCAGCGGCATCTGGAGGGAGTGGTCGCACCGGTGGACGGCCGAGGAGGCTCGGCACTCGATCGCGCTGCGCGACTTCATGACCGTCACCAGGGTGCTCGACCCCCGGCAGGTGGAGGACGGACGGATGTCGCAGATGTCGGGCGGGCAGGTCCCCGACCCCGATTCGGCGGTCGACGGCTTCGTGTACGTCGCCCTGCAGGAGCTGGCCACGCGCATCGCGCATCGGAACACCGGCAAGGCCCTACAGGAGCACCTGGGCGATCACCCCGTCGCCGCCGCCGGGTACGACGTCATCTCGCGGGTGGCGGCCGACGAGAACTTCCACTTCCTCTTCTACCGCGACCTCACCTCGGCGGCACTCGAGATCGCACCGTCGCTCGTGGTGCCGGCCATCGAGCGCCAGGTGCGCGAGTTCGAGATGCCGGGCACCGGCATCCCGGGCTTCAAGCGGCACGCCGAGGCGATCGCCCGGGCCGGTCTCTACAACCTGCTGCAGCACCACGACCAGATCCTCGAACCGGTGGTGCTGAAGTGGTGGAAGATCGAGTCGCTGCAGGGACTGTCGTCGGAGGCCGAGCAGGCCCGCGAACGGTTGCTCCGTCAGATCCAGCGCATCGGCAAAGCGGCGCGCCGGCTGGCCGAGCGGGCGAAGGCGACGCTGCTGCCCGAGATGTTGTCCGACATGCGGCCCGGCCTCAGCGGCTGACCGCGCCGATCAGAGATCGACGGCGCCGTCGATCCGCTCGCGGATCAGGTCGGCGTGGCCACAGTGGCGCGCGTACTCCTCGATGAGGTGGACGAGCACCCAGCGCATGTTCGGTCGGCCGCCACTCGACGAGCGGCCCGTTGCGAGCTGGTTCATGTCGGTGACCTTGCCGAGGATCCGGTCGCAGATCGCGATCTCGGCCCGCCATGCTGCGACCGCCCCGGCGAGCGACGTCGACTCGTCGACCTCGAGGTCGCCGTCGGGTCGTTCGCGTGAGTAGTACTCGGGATCGATCGTCTCGCCGTCGAAGCACCGGCGGAACCAGTTCCGCTCGACGTCGTGCATGTGCCGGACGAGGCCGGTGAGGGTGAGCATGCTCGGCTCGGTCGACGCGGTCGCAGCCTGCGCATCGGTGAGGCCGAACGCCTGCCGTTCCAACGTCGTGCGGTAGTAGTCGAGGAACTGCACGAGCGTCGTGCGCTCGTCGGACGCCCAGTCGGGCTCGGGCCGTGCCGGTGCTTCGTCAGCCATGGAACGCCTCCCCGTCGAATCGGTCGTTGGTGGTGAACTCGCTCACCTCGTCGCGCCGCAACTTGGTGTTCTGGTGCTCGGGTCGGCCGAGGAAGATCGTGGCGACGAGCGCGTGCCCCTCGGGCAGACCGAGCGTGGGGGCGACCGCCGGTTCGGCCCGTGACAGGAACGTCGTGATGACGCCGCCGAGACCTCGCTCGCGCGCCGCGAGCAGGATGCTCCAGCAGAACGGGTAGACGGACGCGCCACCGGTGATGGTGGGCCGGTCGAGGTTGCCGTCCATCATCGCGATCCGACGGAGGTCGGCAGCCACCACCAGCACCACCGGCACCGTGTCGATGTGGTCGAGCAGCGGGTGCGGCGCGGCGACCGGCGCGGCCTCGGTGCGCCGGCCGAACGAGAACGGTGCGTCGTCGCCCCCACGGGCGCCCACGTACTCGTACCAGACGGTGCGCATGTGGTCGGCGAGCTCGCGGCGGAGCGTGAGCTCGCGCACGATCGCGACGCGCCAGGGCTGGCGGTTGCCGCCACTCGGCGCGAACCGCGCGTCGTCGAGGATCGCGAAGAGCGTCGCGTCGTCGACCGTGTCGCTGGTGAAGGTGCGCGCTGCGCCGCTGCCACGCAGCGCGTCGCGAAGTTCCATCGGAGTCGCTCGGCCGGTCAGCCGCCGGCGACCTTGCGGCGCACGACGTTCAGGGCCGATCCGGCACGGAACCACTCGACCTGCTCGTCGCTGAAGGTGTGCACACCCTGGAAGTCGATCGTCGTGCCGTCGGGCTTGACGATCTGGCAGTGCACGTCGTGGCCGGGCTTCGGGGGCAGGTCGAGCACGTTGATCCGGTCGTCGGCCTCGATCAGGTCGTAGGTCGCCGGGTCGGCGAAGGTGAGCGGCACGAGCCCCTGCTTCTTCAGGTTCGTCTCGTGGATGCGGGCGAAGCTGCGGGCGAAGATCACCACGCCACCGCGGAACCGTGGCTCCATCGCGGCGTGCTCGCGCGACGAGCCCTCGCCGTAGTTGCGATCGCCGATCGCGCACCACCGGATGCCCGCCTCGCTGTACTTCTTGGCGAGGTTGGGCAGGCTGTCGAAGCTGCCATCTCGGACATCGCGCCCTTCGCCCACGTTCTCGGCGAAGGCGTTCACCGCGCCGAGGAACAGGTTGCCCGAGATGTTCTCGAGGTGGCCGCGGTAGGTGAGCCACTTGCCGGCAGCCGAGATGTGGTCGGTGGTGCACTTGCCCTTGGCCTTCATCAGGATGGGCAGCCCGAGGTAGTCGTCGCCGTCCCACGCGGGGAACGGCTGCAGCAACTGCAGGCGGTCGCTCGTGGGTGACACCTCGACGACGACGTCGGACCCGTCCTCGGGCGGTGCGGTGAAGGTGTTCTGGCCGGGATCGTACCCGCGGTCGGGGAGGACCTCGCCGACCGGCGGTTCCAGCCGGACCTCGGTGCCGTCGGGCGCGGTGAGCGTCTCGACGGTGGGATCGAAGTCGAGCCGGCCGGCGAGGGCGAGCGCGATGACGGTGTCGGGCGAGGTGACGAAGCTGAGCGTGTTCGCCGAACCGTCGTTGCGCTTCGGGAAGTTGCGGTTGTACGAGTTGACGATCGTGTTCGGCCGGCCGGTGATGTCGGCCGGCCGTTCCCACTGCCCGATGCAGGGACCGCACGCGTTCGCCAGCACCGTCGCACCGATGGCCTCGAGGTCGGCGATCAGGCCGTCGCGCTCGACGGTGGCGCGGGTCTGCTCGGACCCGGGCGTGACGAGCAGTTCGACCTTGGCCTTCAGGCCGTGCGCCGCGGCCTGGCGGGCGATCGACGCGGCGCGGGTGATGTCCTCGTAGCTGCTGTTGGTACAGCTGCCGATGAGCGCCGACGAGATCTCGAGCGGCCAATCGTTGGCCCGCGCCTCGGCGCCGACGGCTTCGCCGACACGGTTGGCGCGGTCGGGGGAGTGCGGGCCGTTGATGAGCGGCTTGAGCTGATCGAGGTCGATCTCGATGAGCTGGTCGTAGAGCGCGCCGTCGTCGGGGCGCAGCTCGGCGGCGACCTTGTCGGCTGCGTCGGCGATCGCCTCGCGGCCCGTCGCCTTCAGGTACATCGCCATCTCGTGGTCGTACGGGAACAGGCTGCAGGTGGCTCCGATCTCGGCACCCATGTTGCAGATGGTCGCCTTGCCGGTTGCCGAGATCGTGTCGGCACCCGGGCCGTGGTACTCGACGATCGCGCCGGTGCCGCCCTCGACCGTGAGGACCCGGGCGACCTCGAGGATGACGTCCTTCGGCGACGACCACCCCGACAGCGAGCCGGTGAGGCGCACGCCGATGACCTTCGGCCAGCGCACGTTGAACGGGAAGCCGGTCATGACGTCGACGGCGTCGGCGCCACCCACGCCGATGGCGACCATGCCGAGGCCGCCGGCGTTGGGCGTGTGGCTGTCGGTCCCGATCATCATCCCGCCGGGGAACGCGTAGTTCTCGAGCACGACCTGGTGGATGATGCCGCTGCCCGGCCCCCAGAACCCGATGCCGTACTTGGCGCTCACCGAGCGGAGGAAGTCGTAGACCTCCTTGTTGGTGTCGACGGCGACACCGAGGTCGATGCGTGCGCCGACCTTGGCGAGGATGAGGTGGTCGCAGTGGACGGTGGAGGGGACGGCGGTGGTGGGGAGCCCTGCGGTCATGAACTGCAGTAGGGCCATCTGCGCGGTGGCGTCCTGCATGGCGACGCGGTCGGGAGCGAAGTCGTTGTAGGTGCCGCCCCGCTCGACCGGTTCCTCGGGGCTGCTCATGTGGTTGAGGAGGATCTTCTCGGTGAGCGTCAGCGGGCGCCCGAAGCGCTGTCGACCGGCAGCGACACGATCTGCCAGCGTGGCGTACACGCCGTGGACCAGCTCGATCGGGGTTCCTGCGGTGACGGTCATGACGGGGCCTTTCGACGGGATTCTCCACTCAGGGACTTGCGCAACTCGTGAATGTAGACAACTCTAATACAAGTGAGGACCATCCGCTACCAGCAGATCGCCGCCGAGCTCCGCGGCCGGCTCGGCTCGGTCGGTGCGGGCCAGGTGCTGCCGAGCGAGAGCGACCTCTCGACCGAGTTCGGGGTCAGCCGCGTCACCATCCGCCGCGCGCTCGAGATCCTGCGCGAAGAGGGGCTGGTGGACGCCCGTCAGGGGTTCGGCTGGTACGTGGCGGGCGAGCCGCTCCGCCAGCAGCTCGACGAGCTCGGCACGATCGAGGGTCAGCTCGAACGGCGTGGCATCAAACCCGAGCGCCGGGTGCTCGAGTTCGCGTTTCGCGCCGCGCCCCGGCGGGTGGCCGACGTGCTCGGCACCGACCAGGTGCTCCGGGTGAAGCGACTCAACCTCGCCGACGGCGAGCCGTTCGCCGTCGTCACGGTGTGGTGCCCGGCCGAGCTCGGCCAGCACCTCAGCCGGCGCGACGTCGAGCAGCAACCGTTCTACGAACTGATCGGGGTGCCGCTGCGCGGTGCGACGCAGACGATCGGTGCCGACTCGGTCGACGAGTCGGACGCGGCATTGCTCGGCGTGCCGCCCGCCAGTCCCGTGCTGCGGTGTGAGCGGGTCACCACCGACACCAACGGCAAGCCCGTGCTGATGAGCGTGCACGTCTTCCCCGGGCGGCGAACCGAGTTCGTCGTCGACCTCCCGTCGGCCGAGCCGAGTGCGATCCCGACCGGTCTGCGACTGGTCGACTGACGCCGGGCAACCGCCGGTGCGGGGGTGCGTGGCTGACATGATGGCCCGATGATCGCGGCGTTCACGTGGGACGACACCAAGGACTGGCTCGGCGACGAGGGCATCGCCATCGGCCTCGTGGTGCTCGGTGCGTTCATCGCCACGCGCATCGTCACGTTGCTGGCCAAGCGTCGGTCGCGGCGCCTGGCGTCGGTCCGCGCGTCGACGACCGACACCCGTGCCGAGATCGCCGGTGCGCACCAGCAGGCGCTCGTCGGCGCGGTGCGGTGGGCGCTCAACTTCTCGATCGTGTTCGTCGCGATCGTGTGGGTGCTGTTCGAGCTGAGCCTGCCGCCGTCCGCGCTGGTGCCGCTCGCATCGGTCATCGGCGCGGGCCTCGGCTTCGGCGCGCAGCAGATCGTCGGTGACGTGCTGACCGGCTTCTTCATCCTGTCCGAGCGACAGTTCGGTGTCGGCGACCTCATCCGCGTCGGCCCGCTCATGTCGGTCGGTTGGGTCGAGGGTCGAGTCGAGGAGATGACGCTGCGGGTGACCAAGGTGCGCACCTTCGACGGCGATCTGGTCACGATCGCCAACGGCGAGCTGCGCCAGAGCGTGAACGCATCGCGCGACTGGGCACGAGTGCTCGTCACGGTGCCGTTGTCGCGCGACGTCGACCTCGACGCGGTGTCGGCTCGACTCAACGCGGTGGGCGAGCGGTTGGCCGCCGAGCCCGCGTGGGGTTCGTTGCTGCTCGAGACGCCTGAGGTGTCGGGCATCGACGACCTCGGGGCCGAGATCATCCAGCTGCGCGTCGTCGGTCGATCGCTGCCCGGACAGCAGTGGAAGGTGGCGCGCGAGCTGCGCCGCCGAATCGTGCTCGCGTTGCGAGAGATCGACGTCGCGATGGAGGAACCGCCGGCTCCGGCTGCTGAGGTGCGTCCCGACGCCGACTGAGCCGGCCGGGAGCGGTGCATGCCAGGATGCGCCATGACCGACGACGCCCCGCAGGACACCCAGATCGAACGCTTCGAGGTGCGGCGCACCATCCCGGCCGATGCGGCGAGCATCTTCCGGGTGCTCTGCGACCCGCAGGGTCACGTGTCGATCGACAGCTCGGGCATGCTGCTCGACGCGACCGGCGAACCGGTCGGTGCCGTGGGCGACACCTTCGTCGTGCACATGGACCGCGAGGCGCTGAACGACTACCCGCTCGGCAAGTACGACGTGACCGTGACGATCACGACGTTCGAGCCCGACCGCGAGATCGCGTGGACGATCCTCGGCGTCGTCCGGCCACCGATCGGCCATGTCTACGGGTACCGACTCGAGCCGGTCGAGGACGGCACGCTCGTGACGTCGTACTACGACTGGTCCGACATCGACCCGCAGTGGCGCGAGGCCAACATCTTCCCGATCATCCCCGAGTCCGCGCTCCGCGCGACCCTCGGCATCCTCCACCGCACGGTGGTCCGACCTGCGCGATGAGAGATGAGTGGCGGATCGCCACTCATCTCTCATCGCGGCGGTGCTGGAGGCGGGAATGCGCGAAACGTGTCGCCGTCGAGGTGTGCGGCGAGCGCGGTGACGTCGAGCGCGGCGCAGTTCGCCACGTCGTCGTCCCAGCCGCGCTCGACGAGCTGACGACCCGAGGTGCAGTCGCGGAGCGTCTCGTGCAGCCGTGGTCGCGCGGCCACGAAGGCTGCCCGCGCTGCTGCGGCCTCGGGCGAGCACGCCGGTGCGGTGGCGGCCGCCGCGGGGTCGAGTGCCGCGAGCACCGCGCCGGCGCCGATGAGGTCCTCGACGGCGGAGCGGATCGGCCCCGTCGCGCCGTGCCACCGCTCGCCCGCGGCGATGACGGCGATCGGGCCGCCGGCGGCCAGGGCTCGAGCAGCGCGCGCGGTTGCCGTCGCGTTGCGCAGGCATCCGGCGAGCACCTGACGGGCCCCGTGCTCGACAGCGGCGAACGCCAGCGCCGAACCGTTCGGCGACGGCAGCACGATGCGTCCGCTCGCTTCCCGGCCGAGCAGGTCCGTCGGCGACAGCGACACGCCACCCTGCTCGCGAACTCCGGCGAGCTCGGCTTCGTGCTCGGCGGCGAACGCTGCGGCGCCCTCGTCGGCCCATCGGTACGGCAGCACCTCGCAGCCGGACTCGATCGCGGCCGACACAGCGCTCGTGAACCGCAGCACGTCGACGATCACGACGACCTCGACGCACGGTGCGAGCGCTCGCAGCCCGCTCGGGCCCCAGTCGAACCGGTAGGCGAACCCGTCCTGCACGCACGCCAGTGTGTCACCGCCGTGCGACGATGACCGTCGTGGACGAACCTCGATCCGACGCCATCACACCACCCGCTCGCGGCGACGTGCCCGACTACATCGAGACGAACCGCGCGAACTGGGACAGCCGGGTCCCCTTCCACGAGCAGGGGTACGGCCTCGACGACTTCCGCACCGACCCGGCGCACCTGTCCGACGTCGTGCGGTTCGACCTGCCGCGGCTCGGCGACGTCGCCGGGCTGACGGGCGTGCACCTGCAGTGCCACATCGGCACCGACACGCTGTCGCTGGCCCGACTCGGCGCGCGCATGACCGGACTCGACTTCTCCGCGCCGGCGCTCGACGTGGCCCGTCGACTCGCTGCCGACTGCAGCGTCGAGATCGACTTCGTCGAGAGCGATCTGTACGGTGCCGTCGACGCGCTCGGGGGCAGGTCGTTCGACTTCGTGTTCACGGGCATCGGCGCGCTGTGCTGGTTGCCGGACGTGCGCCGATGGGCACAGGTGGTGAGCGCGCTGTTGCGGCCGGGCGGCTTCCTGTTCATCCGCGAAGGGCATCCGATGCTCTGGACGCTCGCCGATCCGCGCCCTGATGGGCTGGTCGTCGTCGAGTTCCCGTACTTCGAGACGGCGGAGGGCACCGTCTTCCACGAGACGACGACCTACGTCGAGCACGAGGGAGAGCTCCCGTCGCCGATGACCATCTCGTTCAACCACGGCCTCGGCGAGATCATCACAGCGGTTGCCGATGCCGGTCTGCGTGTCGTGCTGTTCGACGAGCACGACTCGGTCCCGTGGAACCCGCTCGACGACGCGATGGTCATCGACGATCGAGGCGAGTACCGGCTGAGGGAGCGACCCGAGCGCCTCGCCGCGTCGTACACGCTGCGAGCGGTGAAGGAGGGGTCTGGCACACTGACGCGATGACCGATGCCGCTCGCGAGCCCGCACCCGACCGCGTCCAGATCACCATCGACGGCGGCGTCGCCGATGTCCGCATGGTGCGCACCGACAAGCGCAACGCGCTCGACGGCTCGATGTTCCGATCGTTGGCGGCTGCCGGTGAGCGACTGAAGACCGAGCGCGGCGTGCGCGCCGTCGTGCTGAGCGGCGACGGGCCGTCGTTCTGCGCCGGTCTCGACTTCGGGTCGTTCCAGCAGATGTCATCGGGACCCGATTCGGTGAGCACGGGGGGCGACGGCAATCCCGGCGCGATGCAGGACGGGCGGATCACGCACCTCGGTCAGCAGGTGTGCTGGGTGTGGCAGGAAGTGCCGGTGCCGGTGATCGCGGCGGTCCACGGCCACGCGCTCGGCGGCGGCATCCAGGTCGCGCTCGGCGCCGACATCCGCATCGTGCACCCCGACACGCAGCTCAGCGTGCGCGAGGTGCACTGGGGCCTCGTGCCGGACATGACCGGCACGCTCATGCTCTCGCAATTGGTCCGCGCCGACGTCGCGAAGGAGCTGGTGTTCACGGCTCGGGTGTTCGACGGGCGCGAGGCCCACGCGCTCGGGCTCGCGACCCGGTTGTCCGACACACCGTACGACGACGCGATGGCGCTCGCCCGCGAGATCGCCGGCCGCAGCCCCGACGCGGTGCGTGGCGCGAAGGCTCTGATCAACGGGCTGCTCCACACCCAGGCCGAGTCCCAGTTCGCGGCCGAGCGGCAGGTCATCGGTTCGCTCATCGGTGGGGCCAACCAGGTCGAGGCGATCATGGCCAACTTCGAGAAACGGCTGCCCACGTTCACGGACTGACCGGTCACGCGTCGTCGGCCAGGGTGACCTGGGGCTCGTCGTGCCGACCCGAATCATCTCGCCGGGTCGGCCGACGAGGCGTTAACATGCCGTTCACCGTTCGGGCCAGCGTTGTCTCGTGCGCCACTCCAGCCGACTCACCGACTTCTGTGGAGCCGACAACCGATGCCATCCGATCTTCCCGCCGCGAGGGGTCTCTACGACCCGCGCTTCGAGCACGACGCCTGCGGTGTCTCGTTCGTCGCGAACATCAGCGGTGCGCGCAGCCGCTCGATCGTCGAGCTCGGCATCGGCGCGCTCTGCAACATGGAGCACCGCGGCGCCACCGGCGCGGAGGCAGACACCGGTGACGGCGCAGGCATCCTCATCCAGGTGCCGGACGCGTTCTTGCGGGCCGTGGTGCCCTTCGCGCTGCCTCGTGCCGGCGCGTACGCGGTCGGTCTGGCGTTCCTCCCCGTCGAGTCGAGCGACGCCGAGAAGGCGCAGAGCTCGATCGAGCAGATCGTCGCCGACGAGGGGCTGACGACGCTCGGCTGGCGGGCCGTGCCGGTGAGCCCCGAGTGCCTCGGCACGAGCGCCCGGGCTGTGATGCCGGCGATCAAGCAGTTGTTCATCAGCGATCCCGCCGGGACCACCGGCATCGAGCTCGATCGCAAGCTGTTCGTCGCCCGCAAGCGCATGGAGCACGAGCTCCCTGCCGAGCAGCGCACGTTCTTCCCCTCGCTCAGCAGCCGCACGCTCGTCTACAAGGGCATGTTCACCACGCGGCAGCTCGCCGAGTTCTATCCCGACCTCGCCGACGAGCGGGTCGAGAGCGCGCTCGCGCTCGTGCACAGCCGGTTCAGCACGAACACCTTCCCCAGCTGGCCGCTCGCGCACCCGTACCGGTTCATCGCCCACAACGGCGAGATCAACACCGTGCAGGGCAACCGCAACTGGATGCGCACCCGTGAGGCGATGCTGCAGAGCGACCTCCTCCCCGGACTCGAGCGAGCGTTCCCCATCTGCACGCCCGACGCCAGCGACTCGGCCAGCTTCGACGAGGTGCTCGAGCTGCTGCACCTCGGCGGGCGCAGCCTGCCGCACGCGGTGCTGATGATGATCCCCGAGGCGTGGGAGAACCACGACGCGATGGACGCCGACAAGCGCGCGTTCTACCGCTTCCACGCGTCGCTGATGGAGCCCTGGGACGGGCCGGCCAGCGTCGCGTTCACCGACGGCACCGTCATCGGGGCGGTGCTCGACCGCAACGGCCTGCGCCCCAGCAGGTACTGGGTCACCGACGACGGGCTCGTCGTCATGGCCAGCGAGGTCGGCGTCGTCGACATCCCGCCGTCGAAGATCGTGCGCAAGGGCCGCCTGCAACCGGGGCGCATGTTCCTCATCGACACCGCCCAGGGTCGCATCGTCGAGGACGACGAGCTGAAGCGCACGCTCGCCGCCGAGCGCCCCTACGGGCAGTGGCTCGACGACGGGATGACCGAGCTCGACGAGCTGCCCGAGCGCGAGCACATGGTGTTCAGCCACACCAGCGTGCTGCGCCGCCAGCAGATGTTCGGCTACACGCACGAAGAGCTCAAGCTCATCGTCGCGCCGATGGCCAAGGCAGGTGCCGAGCCGATCGGCTCGATGGGCACCGACACGCCGATCGCGGTCCTGTCCGACCGGTCACGGCTCTTGTTCGACTACTTCCAGCAGCTGTTCGCGCAGGTCACCAACCCGCCGCTCGACGCGATCCGTGAAGAGGTCGTCACCGCGGTCAGCTCGTCGGTCGGTCCCGAGGCCAACCTGCTGGCGCCCGGACCCGACAGCTGCCGTCAGCTCGCCCTGCCGTTCCCGATCATCGACAACGACCAGCTGGCCAAGATCATCCACATCGACGACCCCGATCTCGCCTCGGTCGAGGTGAGCGGCCTGTATCGAGTCGCCGGCGGCGGTCTCGCGATGCAGCGCGCCCTCGACGCCATCCGGTCGAAGGTCAGCAAGGCGATCGACGACGGCGCCCGCATCGTGGTGCTGAGCGATCGCAACGGCGACGAGGTCTACGCGCCCATCCCGTCGCTGCTGCTCACCGCTGCCGTGCACCACCACCTCATCCGCGAGAAGAAGCGCACCAAGGTCGGGCTGATCGTCGAGTGCGGTGACGCCCGCGAGGTGCACCACATGGCGTTGCTCATCGGCTACGGCGCGGGGGCGATCAACCCGTACCTCGCGTTCGAGAGCATCGAGGACATGATCGCCCACGACCTGAACGGGCTCGGCGCGTTCGACCCCACCAAGGCGGTCAAGAACTACATCAAGGCTGCCGGCAAGGGCGTGCTCAAGGTGATGAGCAAGATGGGCGTCTCGACCGTCGCCAGCTACACGGGCGCGCAGATCTTCGAGGCGATCGGGCTCGGTCGCGATCTGGTCGACGAGTACTTCACCGGCACGGTCAGCCGCCTCGGCGGCATCGGCCTCGACGAGATCGCGGCCGAGGTCGCGGTGCGGCACGCGACCGCGCACCCCAGCCGGCCCACCGAGCGGGCGCACCGCAAGCTCGAGCTCGGCGGCGAGTACCAGTGGCGGCGAGAGGGCGAGTACCACCTGTTCAACCCCGAGACGGTCTTCAAGCTGCAGCACGCGACGCGCGCCAAGCGGTACGACGTGTTCAAGGAGTACACGCGCCTCGTCGACGATCAGTCGAAGCACCTGGCGACGCTGCGCGGCCTGTTCGAGCTGAAGGTCGGCGAACGGCCGCCGGTGCCGATCGACGAGGTCGAGCCGGTCAGCGAGATCGTCAAGCGGTTCTCGACCGGGGCGATGTCGTACGGCTCGATCAGCGCCGAGGCGCACGAGACGCTCGCGATCGCGATGAACTCGATCGGTGGCAAGAGCAACACCGGCGAGGGTGGCGAGGACGCCGATCGGCTCCACGATCCCACACGTCGCAGCGCGATCAAGCAGGTCGCGAGCGGCCGCTTCGGTGTCACCAGCGAGTACCTCGTCAACGCCGACGATCTGCAGATCAAGATGGCCCAGGGCGCGAAGCCGGGCGAGGGTGGCCAGCTGCCGGGGCACAAGGTGTACCCGTGGGTCGCGAAGACGCGTCATTCGACGCCTGGGGTCGGCCTCATCAGCCCGCCGCCGCACCACGACATCTACTCGATCGAGGATCTCAAGCAGCTCATCCACGACCTGAAGAACTCGAACCCCGCTGCCCGCGTGCACGTGAAGCTGGTCGCCGAGGTCGGCGTGGGCACGGTCGCTGCGGGCGTCAGCAAGGCCAAGGCCGACGTGGTGCTCATCAGCGGCCATGACGGCGGCACGGGTGCCTCGCCGCTCACGTCGCTCAAGCACGCCGGTGCACCGTGGGAGCTCGGGCTCGCCGAGACGCAGCAGACGCTGTTGTTGAACGGGCTGCGCGATCGCATCGTCGTGCAGGCCGATGGCCAGATGAAGACGGGCCGCGACGTCGTCATCGCCGCGCTGCTCGGCGCCGAGGAGTTCGGCTTCGCCACCGCTCCGCTCGTCGTGAGCGGCTGCATCATGATGCGGGTCTGCCACCTCGACACCTGCCCGGTCGGCGTCGCCACCCAGAACCCGGTGCTCCGCGCGAAGTTCAGTGGCAAGCCCGAGTTCGTCGTGAACTTCATGGAGTACATCGCCGAGGAGGTGCGCGAGCACATGTCCCAGCTCGGCTTCCGCACGGTGGCCGAGATGGTCGGCCACGTCGAGCTCCTCGACACCAAGCGCGCCGTCGCGCACTGGAAGGCGAAGGGCCTCGACATCGCCCCGATCCTCGAGGTGCCCCAGAACCCGTACGGCCAGACGTTGCTCCACAGCATCGGCCAGGACCACGGTCTCGACGAGGCGCTCGACCAGCAGCTCATCGAGCTGGCCGCGCCGGCCATCGAGCGCGGCGAGCGCGTCGAGATCGAGCTGCCCGTCCGCAACGTGAACCGCACGGTCGGCACGTTGCTCGGCAACGCCGTCACGTCGCGGCACGCCGGTGCCGGCCTGCCAGACGACACGATCGTCGTGCGCCTGCGTGGTTCGGCCGGGCAGAGCTTCGGTGCGTTCGTGCCCCGTGGCATCAGCCTGCACCTCGAGGGCGATGCGAACGACTACGTGGGCAAGGGCCTGTCGGGCGGCCGCATCGTGGTGCGACCCGACCGCGAGTCGGTGCTGGTCGCCGAGCAGAACATCATCGCCGGCAACGTCATCGGATACGGGGCGACCGGTGGCGAGCTGTTCCTGCGCGGCGTCGTCGGCGAGCGCTTCTGCGTCCGCAACTCGGGCGCCACCGCAGTCGTCGAAGGCGTCGGTGACCACGGGTGCGAATACATGACGGGCGGGCGAGTCGTCGTGCTCGGCAGCACCGGGCGAAACTTCGGTGCCGGGATGAGCGGCGGCATCGCCTACGTGTACGACCCCGACGACGTGTTCGGCGCGAAGGTCAACTACGAGATGGTCGACCTGCAACCGCTCGACGACGCAGACGTCGCGTCGGTGAGGTCGCTCGTGCAGACCCACCTCGAGCTCACCGGGTCCGCAGTGGCCGAGCGCGTGCTCGCCGACTGGTCCACCGAGTCGGCTCGGTTCCGCAAGGTGATGCCGCGCGACTACGCGCGGGTGCTCGACGTGATGGCTCGGGCGCAGGCCGACGGGCTCGACGAAGCGGCGACGCTCGACAAGGTGATGGAGGCGAGCCGTGGGTGAGACGACCGGCTTTCTGCAGTGGGCGCGCGAGACGCCCACCCGGCGCGCGGTACCGGTGCGCCTGCGCGATTGGCGCGAGGTCTACGAGGACTTCCCGCACGACAAGCTGCGGCTGCAGGCGGGTCGGTGCATGGACTGCGGGATCCCGTTCTGCAACAACGGCTGCCCGCTCGGCAACCTCATCCCCGACTGGAACGACCTCGTCTACCGCGAGCACTGGCGCGAGGCGCTCGACCGCCTGCACGCGACGAACAACTTCCCCGAGTTCACTGGCCGGCTCTGCCCGGCGCCGTGCGAGTCGGCGTGCGTGCTCGGCATCAACGACGATCCCGTCGCGATCAAGCAGGTCGAGGTCGAGATCATCGACCGCGCGTGGGAGGAGGGCTGGGTCGTGCCGCAGCGCCCGACCGTGCGCACGGGCAAGCGGCTCGTCGTGATCGGGTCGGGGCCGGCGGGCCTCGCGGCGGCGCAGCAGCTCACCCGCGCCGGTCACGAGGTGATCGTGCTCGAGCGTGCCGATCGCATCGGCGGCCTGCTGCGGTACGGCATCCCCGAGTTCAAGATGGAGAAGCGCCACCTCGACCGTCGGCTCGCGCAGATGGAGGCCGAGGGCACCGAGTTCCGCACCAACGCGACGGTCGGTGAGAACGTCGACATCGAGGTCCTCCTTGCGTCGTACGACGCCATCGTCCTGGCGGCCGGCGCGACGGCGTGGCGCGATCTTCCCGTACCGGGTCGCGAGCTCGGTGGTGTGCACCAGGCCATGGAGTACCTGCCGCTCGCCAACCGCGTGCAGCAGGGCGACATCGAGCAGTCACCGATCGACGTCAACGGCAAGCACGTGGTCATCATCGGTGGCGGTGACACCGGCGCCGACTGCCTCGGCACGGCGCACCGGCAGGGCGCGGCCAGCGTGACGCAACTCGAGATCATGCCGCGACCGCCCGATGCGCGTGCAGGCAGCAACCCGTGGCCGACGTTCGCGATGACCTACAAGGTCACCTCCGCCCACGAGGAGGGTGGCGAGCGCGTCTACAGCGTGAACACCGAGCGCTTCGTCGACGACGGCAATGGTCGCGTGTGCGCCCTGCTGGTGCACGTGGTCGAGATGGTCGACGGCAGGTTCCAGAAGGTCGAGGGCACCGAGCGCGAGATCCAGGCCGACTACGTGTTCCTCGCGATGGGCTTCCTCGGGCCCGAGCACGGGTCGTGGCTCGACTCGCTCGGCGTGCAGTTCGACGCACGTGGCAACGTCGCTCGCCGCGACGACTACATGACCAACGTGCCCGGCGTCTTCGTCGCCGGCGACATGGGGCGCGGGCAGAGCCTCATCGTGTGGGCGATCGCCGAGGGACGCGCGTGCGCGGCCGCAGTCGACTCGTGGCTGATGGGTGACACGCTGCTGCCCAGCCCCATCGCCCCCACAGCGCGCCCACTTGTGTGAGCCCGGGGCCTAGCCTGTCGCCCGATGAAGTCGATGGTGGTGGGTCTGATCATGGTCGTGGCGGCGTCGTCGCTGGGGCTGGTCGCGTGCGGTGACGGCGGCGGTGAGAGCGACTCGACGACCCCGATCATCGACGTCAGCCCCACGAACTACGTGACGGTCGCGCCCGAGCCGGCAACCAGCCCGCCCGTCACGACGGCCCCCGACGCTCCGGGCACGATCCTCCAGTACGACACCGACTACGTGCTGCAGGAAGGTGACGACGCCTACGCCTCGAACGTGTACTACCGCTGGAAGATCCCCCTCGAGTTCGCTGCCTGGATCGAGATGAACGGGCTCACCTTCGACGCCGAGACCGGCATCGTCGCCGGCTGGCCTCCCGCCGGCTCGACCATCAAGATCCCCGCCGGCTCGACGGTCCCCGGCGAGCCGCCGCCGTCGGCGAACACCACGACGCCTCCCGGCGGTTCGGGCGCGGCGACGACCGAGGCGCCCCCGGCGCAGACCGATCCGCCCGAGACCGAGGCGCCCACCACCACGGCCAGCGACTGCACGGCCGGCAGCTACGTCATCGAGGAGGGCGACTACCCGGGCCTGGTCGCCAAGAAGTTCGACGTCACCGTCGGTGCCCTCAACGCTGCCAACCAGAGCACGAAGTACTACTCGTCGTTCGCAGTCGGCATCACCATCGTCATCCCGTGCTGACAGCTCTGTGTTGAGCGATTCTGTCTGACCGTGCTGTCCGTCATCGAGAGTCGTGTGCTCGGCTGTCTGCTCGAGAAGGAGCGGACCGTCCCCGACCAGTATCCGCTCACGCTCAACGCGCTCGTCAGTGCCTGCAACCAGTCGTCGTCGCGCGAGCCCGTGATGCACCTCGACGACCACGAGGTCGAGACCGCGCTCGCGTCGCTCAAGTCGCAGGGGTTGGTGCGCATGGTGCACCCCTCGCACGGTCGCAGCGTCACGCGGTACCGGCAGGTGTTCGACGAGTCCCGTGGGCTCGATGCGCCCACCACAGCGCTGCTGTCCGTGCTGATGTTGCGCGGCCCACAGACCGTCGCCGAGCTGCGCACGCGCACCGAACGGCTGCACGCCTTCACGTCTCTGGGTGACGTCGAGACCTGTCTGGCCGACGCAGCCGCTGCCGAGCTCGTGCGCCTGCTCGAGCGGCAGCCGGGTCACAAGGAACCGCGATGGCAGCAGCTGATCGCCGAGGAGGCCGAGATCGTGCGCAGCGCGATGGCCGAGCGAAATGTCGCCGCCGGGGCGAGCCGTGCCGACCTCGAGGCCCGCGTCGTCGAGCTCGAGGCGAAGGTCGCCCGCCTCGAAGCCGCCCTCGCCGACCTCCTCTGAAGCCCCGCGATGAGAGATGAGTGGCACATCGCCACTCATCTCTCATCGCACGGGGTGTCGACGGGCGGTCAGCCGAGGTCGGGCCAGCGGCGCTTCTGGCGACGCCGCATGCCGGCGGCACCCAGCTTCCGCTGCTCACTCAGCTGCCACTGGCGGCGCCAACCGGTGTACTCCGGGCCGGTCAGGCGGGGGCTCGCGCCACGCGCGGCGCGCTGGCGTGACGTCCAGTAGTCGGTGAGCGCCTCGTCGCCGAGGACCGTGACCGCGGCCTCGATGCGTGCGTTGAACCGGCGCGTCGATTCGCCCTCCTGCGGCCAGAGTGGTGCCCCGAAGACGACCTTGGTCCTTCCGGGTTTCGGCCGCTTCATGCCCTTGCCGAAGATCGCGCCCGAGCCGTCGATGAACACCGGCACGACCGGTGCGCCCGTTCGGCCCGACAGGTAGGCGGCGCCACCTTTGAACTCCTGGCCCCACCCGTCGGGTGAGCGACCGCCTTCGGGGTAGATGACGAGGCTCCAGCCGTCGTCGATCAGTCCGCGGATGAGATCGCTGGACTTGCGGCCGGTCACCTCGCGATCGATGGGCAGCGCGTTCAACGTCAGCGCAGCCGCCGCGCCCTTCACCCGGCTGTCGAAGAAGTAGTCGGCGGCTGCCGCCACGGTGAGGTTCGACTTCCACGGCTCGGGGACGGCCGTGATCATCAGCGCCGTGTCGATGTGGCTGTGGTGGTTGGGGGCGAAGATCACGGCCGGTGGCTCGTCCATCGCCTGCAGGTCCGCGAGCCGGTCGGTGCCGAGCACCTCCGGGTTGGCGATGGCGGTGACGAACGCGCGCAGTGGGCCCTTCGTGATCACCGCGCGTGCCGCCTTGGCGGGAGCGCGACGCGCCCAATCGGTGTCGTAGTTGGCGCCGAGCTTCGAGGGCTCGACCGGTACATCGACTCCGCGGGGCTTCGACGGCTTGCGATAGGGGAACCCGAGGGCCCGCGTCGGCTTGAGCGCGGCCTGCAACGGCGCCCCGACGGCGTCGACGACGCGCGCCGCGCGACGCAACGTCACCCTCGCGCTGTGGCCGAGGCCGGTGCGGTCGGTCATCGCAGGGTGCTCACTGGACGTCGGCGACCAGCAGCGCCGGCACGTGGAGGTGGCTGATCGTGGGGGAGCGGCCAACCACGTCGCTCGCGATCTCGAACGCGTCGTCCATGGTGGAGGCGGGTGTGAAGCCGAGGCGACGCACTGTCGACGGATCGCCGCCGACGATGATGACCCGGCCGGCGTGCTGCAACCCGTGCGCTCCCCAGTACCAGGCGTAGAACGGGTGCACGCCGTGGTAGGCGTTGCCGGTGCGGTAGAGGTGCCGGTACCACTCGTCCTCGGCGTACTGCTGCTCCCACTTCTTCGACATCGTCGCGGGATCGGTCGTGTCGGCCAGCACCTGCTCGAAGAAGTCGATGTAGCTCGGGTGGTGCACCGGATGGAAGTCGCGGTAGGTGGGGTGGGTCATGATGATCACGCCGCCCTCGCGCACGAGCGGCTTGTTGCGGTACATGTTGAACAGGTAGCCGAGCCCCATGCACATGACGAGGACGGGGTTCATGATCCCGTCGGGGTTGTAGGGGCACACGAACGGGATGCCCAGGGTGAGGATGTCGGTCTGACCCTCGACCGGTACGAGCTGCTGGCGGTGCACGGCCTCGAGCGTGAGCTTGTGGACCGCTTCGGTCTCGCCGGCCTGCACGCTCGTCATCTGGTGCGGGCCCTCGATGTCGTGGAAGATCTTGCGCGCCAGGCGCAACGGTGTGCGCTTGAGCGCCTTCGTCGTGCCGAGATAGATCGCACGGTCCTTCGCCGTCCACTCCCACTCACGCTTGTTGATGAAGCCGAACGGCTCGGGGAACATGTCGGTGTTCAGGGTCGTCTCGATCTGGAAGACCTTCGGTCCGTGGTCGCGCAGCACCTTGCCCAGTCGCCACACGCTCTTGTGCAGATCGCTCTTGTGCCGGTCCATCAGGCTGCGCGTGTTCTGCAGCGTCTCGGGGTTGTGGTGATGGCTGAGGCTGCGATACGAGGCGAGCCCAGTCGTGATGCTCTTCCAGCCGCCGTCCATCGCGACCGAGTTGATGTTCACGTACACGACGAGGTCGCTGTCGGCGGCCCGCTTGTTGATCTCGAGCACCTCACCCTCGGGCGTGGTGCCGATGACGGCGAGGTTGTCGTGGTCCTCGGCATCGTGCTGGTACA
>JBFWSW010000035.1:0-43506 GCA_050248155.1 Ilumatobacteraceae bacterium | reverse complement strand
TCGAAGCTGACGAGAGCGGTGACGACGTCGAGCCGAGCAGTCGCCAGCGCGGTCAAGGGCGCGTAGAGGCGGTTGAGCAACAGGGCCATCGTGACGACGGTGCCGGCGTCGAGCCCGCCCTCGAGCGCGAGGTAGCCGCCCAACCCGTAGACCAGTGCGAGCGCGAGGCCCGACACCACGGCGAGGGCTCGCATGAAGACCTCGATCGACATCGCGCTGCGCACGCCGATCTCGCTGACGCGCTGTGCGCGGCGCCCGAACTCGGCTGCTTCGTCCGCCGGGCGCCCGAACAGCTTGACCAACGTCGCGCCTGGTGCAGAGAAGCGCTCGGTCATCTGCGAGGTCATCGCCGCGTTGTGGTTCGCCGCCTCGCGCTCGAGACCGCCGACGCGAGCACCGATGCGTCGGGCAGGGATGAGGAAGATCGGCAGCAGCACCAGCGCCACCGCGGTGACCTGCCATGAGAGGGTCAGCATGACGGCGAGGGTGAGGACGAGCGCGATGGTGTTCGTGACGACCCCCGACAGCGCGGACGTGAAGGCGCGCTGTGCGCCGATCACGTCGTTGTTCAGCCGGCTGACGAGCGCTCCGGTGTGCGTGCGGGTGAAGAAGGCGATCGGCATCTGCTGGACGTGTTCGAACACCCGGCGCCGGAGGTCGAGGATCATGCCTTCGCCGAGTTGCGACGACTTCAACCGTTCGAGCAACCCGATGCCGGCGTCCACCAACGTGACGATCGCGATCAGGACGGCCAGCCGGATCACCTTGTCGGTGTCGTCGCCCTCGACGATCGCGTTCACGGCTCGCCCGGCAAGGATCGGCGACGCGACACCGAGCACTGCGGCGATCGTCGCGAGGACGAGGAAGCTGACGATCGTGCGGAGGTGCGGCCGGGCGAACGCCCCGACCCGCCGCACCGTCTCGCGACTGACGGCGCTTCGATCGGACTGCCCTTGTTGCATCGCGCTCTCGAGCGCCATCCACGTGTTGATGTCGGCCATGCGAGACACGCTAGGAGTTCAAGTTGACTTGAAGTCAACGATCGCGCGTGTGACACCTGTTGGGCGCGCCGCGTTCGGTCGCCGTGGCCGGACGGCTCAGACCTTCGACCCTGTCGGAGGCGGTGCGCCGATCGCATGATCGAGACGTGAGGGGACGTTCGATGCGCTCGTCCGTCGCCGTCGCGGTGGTCGCCGCGGCGATGGCCACAGGGTGCGGCGGTGCCGGCCCGTCGGCTCAGCCGTCCGTCGTCCCGACCGCGTCCACCGACGCACCGTCGTCCACCGCGTCGACGACGAGCTCGAGTAGGTCGACCCTCCCGGCGACGACCAGCTCGACGAGGACCCCGGAGCCATCCACGTCCGCCGCGACGACCGTCCCGTCGACCATCGCACCCACCATCCCGCCGACGGAGCCGCCCGTCACGTCGCCGCCGACGACGATCCCCGTCGGATCGCCCTCGACGCCCGTGTACCGGTTGCCGACAGACGAGCGCAGGGTCGCCCTGACGTTCGACGCGGGCAGCGACGTCGGGAACACCTCACTCATCCTCGACACCCTCGGCGCAGAGGGCGTCCGTGCGTCGTTCGGCATCACGGGAGCCTTCGCCGAGGCGCATCCCGACGAGGTGCGCCGGATCGCGACCGACGGCCACGTCGTGATGAACCACTCGTACTCGCACTTCAGCTTCACGGGCGTGTCGTCGACGGATGTGCTGCTGTCCGCAGACGAACGACAGCACGACCTCGATCGGGCCGACGAGGTGCTGGCGGCCCTCGTCGGACGGAGCACCGCCCCGTTCTGGCGCCCTCCGTTCGGCGACTACGACGACGGCGTCCTCGCAGACGTCGGAGGGATCGGGTACCGGTACACGGTCATGTGGACGGTCGACTCGTTGGGATGGCAGGGCCTCGGCGCCGACGACATCACCGCTCGTGTGCTGGAGCGCGTCGAGCCCGGCGCGATCGTCGCGATGCACGTGGGGTCGCAGTCGGCCGACGCCGAGGCGCTCCCGGCCGTGATCGCCGGCCTGCGTGCAGGTGGCTACACGTTCGTCACCGTTGCGGACGCACTCGAGACGTGAGGCCCGGACGAACCGGCGTCAGGTCGGGTAGCCTGGTGGGTGCTCACACGGGGCTGACAGGTTTCGACATCAGTTTCTCCGGACGAGCGTGCGACCCGAGTTGCTCAGACTCGCTAAACGGGGCAACCCAAAGAATTGCCAACGAGCAGTTCGCTCTCGCCGCCTGATTCTCAGGTGAGTGAAGAGACATCGTGACCAGAAATGGCGCACGGGGCCGATCCACCGCAGCCCGGCAACAGAAGCGGGGGATGGCAGTGGGAAAGACCGCTGGCGTCGGGGAAGACCGATGACGGCTCGGAAAGACGAGTCGTGGGCCGCCACCTAGCGTGACGGCCAGCCGACCCGCCGGCCTCCCTGCGTCAGGGAGACAGTCGGGAATGGTCGTATCACGGGCGTTCGTTGCCTGATGGACGGGGGTTCGATTCCCCCCAGCTCCACCGCCCGCCGAAGGCGCATGTGCCCAGCTCAGGAGATGCGCGCATGTCGGCGTCCAGCTACGCGACACGCGCAGGACACGGCGCGCAGCGTTCGCTATTCGTGGAAGTTCGCCCCGTGTACGAGCCGAGCGTCACGGTCCTCCGGTATCCCATCGCCCGCATCGCAATTCACGCGGCGGTGGTCGTGCTGCCCTTGGTCGTCGAACGCCCACCCGACCGCTCACGTGGGGTCGACCCACGGTGCGCTTCCGAGGACACGGATGGTATGGTAGCTGGTATGGCGTCGAGGAAGCTCACCATCACCTTGGACGAAGCACAGGTCCTGCAGATACGAGATCTGGTCAGCGCAGGCCGAGCTGCGAGCGTCTCGGGCTTCGTCCAGCATGCGGTTGGTGTCGCACTCGACGATGTTGCCGGATGGGGAGCCATGCTCGCCCGTGCCCTCGACGACACAGGTGGACCGATGTCTGCCGAGGAGAGAGCGTGGGCCGACACGGTGCTCGGGGTACCCAAGCGGCGTCGCCGGCCAGCAGCCTGATGCCCGGTGTCACCCTCGACGCGGGCGGACTCATCGCACTTGACCGCGACGATCGCCACATCGTCGTACTGCTCGCCCGCGCTGCCGAGACGAACAGCCGAGTGACGATCCCAGCATCGGCGCTCGCCCAGGCGATCCGTCGGCCGGAACGACAGGCGCGACTGTCTCGGCTCATCCGCCAACCTTCGAGCGATTTGGTCCCGCTCGATCGAGTCGACGCCGTCCACGTCGGCCGGCTGCTGGAGGCCAGTGGTACCTCAGATGTCGTCGATGCCCATGTCGTGGTGTGCGCGCGTCGAACAGCGCAACGGGTCGTCACCTCCGACCCCGATGACCTCAGACTCCTCGACCCCGGCATCGAATTGATCGTCGTCTGACGCTCGTCTCAGCGTTGTCCAGGCGGCGCAACTTCGCATTCGAGACAGCTCGTGACGAACGTCGGGCGATCACAGAGCGTGGGCGGAGCCAGGCCGGGACAGCCGCGGCAGCCGGGTCTCGTCTCGGCGCAGATCGGGCGCGACTCGACGCCCGGTGCGCGAGAGCAAGGCGTCCTGGTCTCGCCGGAAGGCGTAGACGGGTTGGTCCACGTGCAGCGAGATGCGACCTCACAGACACACCAGCAAGCGAAGGAGTACAGGTCGAAGCACAAGCAGATCGAGGCCGGATACGGTGCCATCGATGTCGTTCCAGGAAATCCCCGTGGTGTCGCTCGCCGACTGGATCGACGCCGAGGACGGCGGCGCCACCTTCGCCGACGAGCTCTGCCGCATCTGCCACGAGGTCGGCTTCTTCCACCTCGCCGACCACGGCGTCGACCCGGCGTTCATGGACGAGTACTTCCACGCGATCCGTTCGTTCTTCGCGCTGCCCGAGGCGACGAAGGCGACGATCGAGAAGACGAACTCCCGGTGGTTCCGCGGGTGGGAGCGAGTCGGGGCCGAGCTCACCGACAACCGCGTCGATCACCGGGAACAGATCGACGTCTGGACCGAGCTCGACGCTCGGGAGCCCGACGTCGAACCGGCGTACCTCCGGTTGGAGGGACCGAACCAGTGGCCCGACGAGCACATCGCGCCTGGATTCCGCCGGCTGGTGGAGCGCTTCCAGACCGAGATGGGCGCCATCGCCGATCGGCTGATGGCGGCGATGTGCGTCGGCCTCGGGCTTCCGGACGACCACCTGCAGCGGCTGTTCGGCCAGCGCGGCATGTCGCTCGTCAAGCTCATCCACTACCCGCCGACACCCGCCGGTGAAGCCGGGGTGAACGCACACCACGACACCGGGTTCCTCACGCTGCTGTGGCAGCACGGCGTGCCGGGCTTACAGGTCGAGAACCGGGACCGCGACTGGATCGACGTCCCCGCTGACGGCGACTCGATCGTCGTCAACCTCGGCGAGATGCTGCAGTCGATGACCGGCAACTACTTCGTCGCGACCACCCATCGTGTCGTCACATCGCGCGAGCGCTACTCCTCCGGCTACTTCCACGGACCGGAGCTCTCCACCCAGCTCGAGCCCTTGCCGCTCGATCGGCGATACGCCGATGCCGTTGCCGCCAGCACCCATCACAGAGAGGCCGGGTTCATGGCTCGGCGCGAGGAGCTGCTCGGCGGAGCTCGAGGCACGTCGTCGGCCCCGGCCGACACCTACGGACAACAGCTGTGGAACTACTTCACCCGTAGCTACCCCGATCTCGTGCGCCGGCACCACGCAACTGCCAGGGGGCTCGTCGGTACCTCCGGCGAATGACCTCGCTGTCGTACCGGCCGCGTGTGATCGCCGGGGCCGGGGTCTACGGTTGGCGTGGTGGAGGCTGCGCGCGAAGCGTTCGGTCGGCACTCGTGGCTCGAGGTGTACACGCTGCTCGACGGCTCGGCTGAGGACCTCGACGCGGGCCTGCTCGAGATGCTCGCCGTGGCGGCGAACTTGATCGGGCGTGATCAGGACAGCATTCGAGCATGGGAGCGGGCGCATGCAGAGCACCTGCGTGACGGCCGTCTTGATCAGGCCGCGCTGAGCGCGTGCTGGGCGGCGCTCACCTTGTTGCTGCGCGGCGACATGGCGCAAGCGGGTGGGTGGATGACACGCGCGGAGCGCATCGTCGAGGAGTTGGGAGTCGACGTACCGGTCGCCGCACGGGGCATGCTGCTGATTCCGGCCGCCCTCGCGGCGGTGAGCAGCGGCGACGCCGAGACCGCCCTCTCGGTCGCGAACCAGATCATCTCGATCGCCACCGCAGTGCACGAGCCCGATCTGATGGCATTCGGCCGCCTCGCCGCCGCCCAGGCTGCGCTCGTCGCAGGAGACATCCCGCACAGCATGCGCCTCTTCGACGACGTGATGGTGAGCGTGACGACGGGCGACGTCTCACCGATCCCTTCGGGGATCATCTATTGCGCTGTGGTGGAGGGGTGTGTCGAGGCATGCGACTTGCGGCGTGCGGCGGAATGGACCGAGGCCCTGCGCCGCTGGTGCGCCGACCAGCCCGACCTCGTCCCCTATCGGGGGCAATGCATGGTCCACCGGTCGCAAGTCCTCCTCGCACAGGGAGCATGGGCAGAGGCGGCCGGCGAAGCCGATCGCGCGTGTCAGCGGCTGGCCGACCCGTTCCACCCGGCGCTCGGCCTCGCGCACTACCAGCGCGGCGAGCTGCACCGGCTGCGCGGCGAGATGGATGCCGCTGCCGAGGCCTACCGCGAGGCGAGCCGGCACGGACACGACCCGGTCCCTGGCTTCGCGCTGCTGCGGCTGGCGCAGGGCGACGTCGACGGCGCGGGGCGCGCTGCGACGCGGATGCTCGACGAGCACGGGGTCGGCCCGGCAAGGTCGCGCCTCCTCGCAGCCGCCGTGGAGGTGCGGCTCGCGACCGGCGACACCACCACCGGACGTCAGCTCGCCGACGAGCTCGCGTCGGTCGCGGAGGAGTCGGGCACCGAGATGCTGGCTGCCTCTGCGGCATTCGCGCGCGGGACCGTTCTGCTGGCGTCCGGAGACGCAGCCTCGGCGATTGCGGCGCTACGTGCTGCCTGCACGGCGTGGCGGAACCTGCAGGCGCCATACGAGGTCGCGCGAGCTCGCTTCCAGCTCGGGCTCGCGTATCGGGCCGCCGGCGACCGTGACGCCGCCGACCTCGAGCTCGACGGCGCGCGGGCCACCTTCGCATCACTGGGCGCTGCCGTCGATCTGGCGCGGATCGCGTCCGTGTCGCCGACGAAGCCAGGTGTCCTCACCGACCGGGAGTGCGAGGTCCTCCGGCTCGTCGCCGCGGGCAGGACCAACCGAGAGATCGCGGCCGAGCTCGTGATCAGCGAGCACACCGTGTCCCGTCACCTCCAGAACATGTTCATGAAGCTGGGCGTGACGTCCCGCGCGGCGGCCACCGCGTACGGCTACCAGCACCACTTGGTCTGAGTCGTCGCGGCCGCGTGGTGTGAACGCACCACACGGCCAGAAACGAGGATGGCGGATCCTGGCGATGCGCCGGCGAACCGGCCGGACGCACCATCCGAGCATGACCATCGCACCTACCCGACACAGCCCCGACGCTGCCGCGGTCGAACGCCTCGCCGTCGGCTTCAACCGTTGTCTCGAGACGTGTGAGGACAGCGATGGCGTCCTCACATCCGACGTCTTCTTCGACCTCTACCCGCCCTTCTGGCGCTTCCAGCTCCAGGGACGCGAAGCCATCCAGGAGCAACTCCGCGCGATCAGCCAGGGCTGCGAGGTCACCTCGCGGATCCTGCAGGTCGTGCCGACGGCCGACGGCTTCCTCATGCAGCACGAGGAGACCCAGCACGGCGAGCGGACCGAGGTGGCTCGGAAGCTGTGGCACTGCATCGTGCACGACGGCCAGATCGTCGAGGCGACCTGCTACTGCAACGGCGGTTGGGACGACGAACTGCGTGCCCGCCACGCCGCCGAAGCGCCGATGCTGCGACCCTGAAGGAGCGACGATGACAATCACCCACGACACGATGACGGTCGACACGGTCCTCCGGGCCATCCGCCAGCTGGCGCCGTCGATCTTCGACCGAGCAACCGAGATCGAAACCGCACGCCGTGTCCCCACCGACATGCTGGACAGCCTTCGGGCCGCCGGCTGCTTCCGGCTCGTACGCCCAGCGACGTACGGCGGTCTCGAAGCATCCCTGCCCGACGCGATGCGCGCGTTCGAGTCGCTCGCCCGGGCCGACGCCTCGGTCGCATGGACCGTGATGATCGGTGCGGGGTCGTGGATCGACCTGGCGCACCTCCCGCGGGAGACGTTCGACGCGCTGTACGCCACCAACCCCGACGCCATCACCGCTGGCGTCTTCAACCCATCCGGGTCGATCGCAGCCGTCGACGGGGGATACGAGGTGAGCGGGCGTTGGAGCTTTGCCAGCGGATGTCAACACGCTGACGTGCTGTTCGGCAACGCCATCGAAGGTGTTGTCGACGGGATGCCGCAGCTACGGGGAGCGATCTTCGCTCCAGCCGACATCGTGATCGAGGACACCTGGTCGGTGTCCGGCCTGTGCGGCACGGGGAGCCACCACTTCCACGTCGACGGTGCCGTCGTCGCAGCCGAGCGCACCTACGCGCCGATGGACGGAGAGCCCTGCGTCGACGCACCGATCGTTCACCTCCCGCCTCCCGCGGTCTTCTCCCAGGTCATTGCGAGCGTCGCGCTCGGCATCGCCCAAGGCGCTCTCGACGACATCACCGTCCTGTCCGCGCAGAAGGTGCCGCTGCTCTCCCCGACCACCCTGCAGGCTGACCCGTTGTTCCAGTTCGAGCTCGCCTCCGCCGACACGGATGTTCGTGCGGCTCGGAGCCTGCTCTACGACGAGGCGGAGCGGCTGTGGGCCTCAGCCACCTCAGGTGATCCGCTCACCATGGAGCATCGAGCCCACGTTCGGGCGTCCGCCGTGTGGACGATCGAGCGGGCGACATCAGTGGTCACCACCGCATACCGCGCTGGTGGCGGAACCTCCGTCTATTCCGTTTGCCCGCTCCAACGTCGGCTGCGCGACATCCACGCCCTCGCACAGCACTTCGTCGTCCGCCGCGACACGCTCATCACTGCAGGCGCGATCCTCGCCGGGCACGACGTCCAACCCATGGTGTTCTGAGGAGACAGCACGAATCAGATGCAAGCGAGCACCGTGGGGCAGCTCCGGTCCGCCAGCGATCCACGCATCACGACTCGACCGCCGTCGCTGCCTGGATGATGCGGGCGCGCAGCTACGGATGCCGTGTCACCGCCCGACGCCGAAGATCGGCAGCCCTGAGCATTGATATCTAACGATTAGGTATCTATGCTTTTGCTATGGACCGAGCCGAGCCGATCGGACTGTTCGTCACCAGGCGAGCCAGAGAGCTGAGCCGCGCGTTCGAGGCCGAGCTGGCCGGCGCGGGCGCATCGCTGGCGACCTGGCTGGTGCTGTCGTCGCTGACGGGCGGCTTGCACCAGTCCCAGCGCGAGATCGCCGACGAGCTCGGCATCGAGGGCGCCACGCTGACCCATCACCTCAACCGGATGGAGGCAGCCGGCTTGGTCACCCGCACCCGGAACCCGGGCAACCGCCGAGTGCACGACGTCGCCATGACCCCCGAGGGCGAGCGAACCTTCCGGTCACTCGTCGGCGTGGCGCGCGACTTCGACGCTTGGCTACGGGCCGGGTTCAGCGACCGCGACGCGGCGACGTTGCGACGTCTGCTGCAGCGGTTGGCGGACAACGCCTCTCGACACCAACCACAGGAGGAACGATGACGACAACAGACTTCCATGACATCGTGGACCGATGGACCGCCGCAGAACGAGACGGCGACCGCGACGGCCTCGATGCCCTGCTCACCGACGACTTCGTCGGCATCGGCCCGGTCGGGTTCATGCTGCCGAAGCCGGCGTGGCTGGCGCGGTTCGGGCCCGACCTGCGCTACGAGCACCTGGAGCTCGACGAGATCACCGCCCGCGACTACGGCGACGCCACCGTGGTGGTCGCCCGCCAGCACGCCACCGGCGAAGCACGCGGCAACCCGGTGCCCGGCGACACCCGCGTGTCGTTCGTCGTCGTCCCCGCCGAAGGAGGCCAGCGACGAATCGCCGGCATCCAGTACAGCTTCATGGCGCCCGTCGGAGGGTGACGGCATGGGCACCGCGGCCGCCGACCGACCACCGCCTCGAGTGCTGAAGTTCGCCAACCGGGTGCTCGAGCGTGTGCTCGCTCGAGGGAAGGGACCGCCGTTCCTCCGCCTGCTCACCGTCGCCGGGCGCCGCACCGGCACGCCCCGCACGACACCGGTCGCTCCGGTCTTCGGCGACGACGGATCGGTGTGGCTCGTCGCTGCCTACGGCGACACCGGGTGGGCCCGAAACGTGCGCGCCGCCGGGTGGGTCGAGCTGCGCCGAGGCGACGACCGCACGCGCTACGACGCTCGGGAGCTCGATGCGGTCGCGGCGGCTCCGGTGCTGCGCGCCTACCTGGCAAAGGCAACCTCGCTGTTCGTCCGCCGCCACTTCGCCGTCACTGCTCGATCCACCGACGCCGAGATCGCCGCGGAAGCACCACGGCACCCGACCTTCGCGCTCACCCGGGTGGTCGAGCAGTGAAGCCGACCACCGCCGGCACCAACTACCGCTGACGAAGGACAACGGTGCACCTGGCCCGGCGAATCGTGACCTTCGACCATGTGGCGGGGGCGGCGAGAGGGGCACGCTCGACACATGGCCGGCGCGCGCGGGTTGTCCTCCGCCGATGCCGCGACGCGCCTCGCGTCGGCCGGGCCGAACATCGTCGTGCCCGAGGCACGCATGTCTCGTTGGCGGCGATTGCTCGGCCCGCTGGCCGATCCGATGGTGTTGCTGCTGTTGGTCGCGGCGCCGACGTATCTGCTGATCGGCGAGACCGACGACGCGATCGTGGCGCTGGTGGCGCTGGGTCCGATCGCTGCAGTGGGATGGGTGCTCGAGGCGAGGGCCGAACGCACGTTGGACCAGTTGCGTCGGTTGACCGCGCCGACGGCGACGGTCGTGCGCGACGGGGAGGAGAGCCCGGTCCCGGTCGAGAAGGTGGTGGTCGGCGACCTCGTCGTCGTGCACGAGGGCGACATCGTGCCCGCCGACTCCGTCGTGCGGGAGTCGACGCAGGTGCTGTTGGACGAGTCGTCGCTCACCGGCGAGTCGCTGCCGGTCAGCAAGGAGGTCGGGGTGACCGGCGACGACGCGTGCGTGTGGGCGGGCACCACCGTCGTGTCGGGAAGCGCCATGATCGAGGTGGTCGCGACGGGGACGGCGACGCGCTACGGGCAGATCGGCCACCTCGTCGCCGGTGCCCGAACACCGTTGACGCCACTGCAGCACGGTCTCGCTCGGCTCGTGCGAAACCTCTCGCTGCTCGCACTCGCGTTCTGCGTGGCAGTGATCGCGGCCGAACTGCTCCATGGAGACGGGTGGGGTGCAGCGGTGATCGCCGGCGTCAGCCTGGCCATCGCCGCGATCCCCGAAGAGTTCTCGATGGTGTACACGCTGTACCTGGCGTTGGGGGCGTGGCGGCTGACGCAGGATCGTGCGCTCGTGCGACGCCTGCCGAGCGTGGAGACCCTCGGGTCGACGACGGTCATCTGCACCGACAAGACCGGCACACTGACAGAGGGTCGTCTGGCGCTCACCGCGATCTGGACACCGACAGGTGGAACGGAGACCGCCACGGACACGTACGGAGCGCCGGCGACCGAGTTGCTCGTGGCGGCCGTGCGCGCATGCGAACCCACACCGTTCGATCCGCTCGACCTCGCCATCGTCGACGCAGCGCGGCGGAATGGCATCGATGTCGACCGGCGGCACCGCGACCGGTTGGTCGCCGACTGGCCGTTCGATCCGGTCGACAAGTACCTCACCCACGCGTGGATCGCGGACGCAGGTCCCACGCTCCCGTGCTCCCGGTCCGTCGCGGCCAAGGGCGCGATCGAAGGGATCATCCGGCACAGCTCGGCCGAGTGGGGGGTCGGCGACGAGGCACTGGCTGCGAACGCTGCGTTCACCGGTCACGGGATGCGTGTCATCGCCGTCGCTGCCGGCACCGCTCCCGCCTCTGCGACCACCCGTCGTGACGACGAGGACGGGCTCCGACTCAGCGGGCTGATCGCGTTCAGCGACCCCGTCCGCGACGGCGTCGACGACGCGTTGGCTCAGTGCCGACGAGCCGGCATCCGGGTCATCATGATCACCGGCGATCACCCCGCCACCGCGCACGCTGTCGCCGAAGGGCTCGGGCTCCCGCACGAGCACGATGGCGGCGACCTGATCGCGACCGGTGACGACCTCGACGGCGCCGACCCCGACCACGTCGACGACCTCGCTGCGACCGCCAACGTCTTCGCGCGGACCCGACCCGAGCAGAAGCACCTCCTCGTGCAAGCGCTCCGCCGTCGTGGCGAGGTCGTCGCCATGACGGGAGACGGCATCAACGACGCACCGGCTCTTCGCGAGGCCGACATCGGTGTCGCGATGGGCGAGCGCGGCACAGCCGTCGCCCGAGAGTCGGCATCGATCGTGCTGCTCGACGACAACTTCACCACGATCGTCCGTGCTGTCCGCGATGGACGACGCATCTTCGACAACCTCACCCGGGCATTCGCCTATCTCATCGCCTTCCATCCTCCATTGCTGATCGGCTCGCTCGTCGTTCCGCTGATCGGCCAGCCGCTCCTGCTCCTGCCGATCCACCTCGTCGTGCTCGAGCTGCTCCTGCATCCGATCGTCTCGCTGGTGTTCCAGGCCGACCCGGCCAGCCCCGACGCGATGCAACGGCCGCCCCGCCCGGTCGGCGACGCGCTGCGTCTCAGGGCACTTGCGCGCCCCTACGCCGTCGGCCTCGTCCTGGCAGGCGTGGTCCTCACGATCTACCTCGTCGCGCTCGGGACCTGGCCGGAGGATCAGGCCCGCGCGCTCGCCTTCACCACCCTGCTCGCCAGCCAACCCGTGCTCCTGCTCAGCATGCGCTCCCCCGAGCGACCGCTCTGGGCTCGCGGACGACCATGGACGCGAACCCTCACCGTCGTCGTCGCGACCCTGATCGTCAGCACGCCCGCCGTCGTCTACGTCCCAGCGCTGGCCGAGCTGCTCCACCTCGCCCCCTTCCCGCCGCACTGGTGGCTGCTCGTCATGACGGCCGCTGCCACCACCGCGTGGTCAGAGCCCTGGAAGCGTTCGCACGACTCACGATCCTGACCTTCGGCCCTGACCAACGGCGACGACGCGGGCGGACGATGGTGCCATGAGCCTCGATGAGCGCGCGACGAGAACGAGCAGCCCACACGCAGAGGTCAGCGTCGACGCGCGGGTAGGGCACGCCGGATCCCGGATCGATCTCGACGAGGTCAGCCGCACGTACCGGATCGGCGAGACCACCGTGACGGCGCTGGACAGGGTCAACCTCCACGTGGACGAGGCGGCGTTCGTGGTGATCCTCGGACCTTCGGGAAGCGGCAAGACCACACTGTTGAACGTCATCGGAGCGCTCGACCGGCCAACCGACGGCACGGTCCGGGTGGCCGGCGTCGACCTCACCAACGCATCGGCGAACGAGCGGGCGGCGTTCCGTCGCACCGGCGTGAGCTTCGTGTTCCAGAGCTTCAACTTGTTCCCCGGGCTGACGGCGATCGAGAACGTGCGGTTCGGTGCCGACGTGGCGCGACGCCCCGACGCAGCGGACCAGGCGAAGGACGCGCTCGAGCGAGTCGGGCTGGCGCAACGACTGGAGCACTTCCCACACCAGCTGTCCGGCGGCGAGCAGCAGCGGGTGGCGATCGCTCGTGCGCTCGCAACCGGCAACCCGATCATGTTGGCCGACGAGCCGACCGGCGAGCTCGACTTCACCACTGGGGTCCAGATCCTGCGAGTTCTGGAGGAGCAGGCTCGAGCCGGCCTGTCGGTCCTCGTCGTGACGCACAACCGTGAGATCTCCCGCGTCGCCGACCGCGTGATCGAGCTGTCGAGTGGGCGGATCGTCGGCGACGGGCCGCCTGCCGACGGCAAGGCGGAGCTCTCGGAGCTGCAGTGGTGAGCGGTGTCTCCCCGTGGTTCTGGATGCGGTGGTCGCTGCGCGACCTGCGTGCGCACTGGGTGGCCGTGCTCGCGATCGCCGTGGTGATCGCGATCGGCACCGGTGTGTATGCCGGTCTGTCGAGCACCTCGACGTGGCGGCGGCTCTCGAACGATGCGAGCTTCGCGGCCGGGAACCTCCACGACCTCAGGGTCACCACGACCCCTGGGAGGTTCGTCGACGAGGGAAGCCTCCTCGATCTCGTCGGGTCCATCCCGTCGGCTGCCGACATCGAGACGGTGACCGAGCGACTGGTCGTCGACAGCCAACTCGAGGCCGAAGGCGTCGAGGGCGACGTCCTCGTGACATCTCGCATCGTGGGCGGCACGCTCGGCCCCGATGCCGTCGACCGGGTCTGGCTGCGCGACGGTGCGACACCCGCGCCGGGGTCGGCGAGCGCCGTGCTGGAAACAAAGTTCGCCGACTTCCACGACCTCTCGGCCAGCGGCACAGTCGCCATCGCGGGTGATCGAACCGTCGTCTACACGGGTGTCGGTGTCGGCCCGGAGGAGTTCTACGTCGCCGGCCCCGAAGGCACGATCATCGGCGAGGCCGATCTCGCCACCGTGTACATGCATCTCGGCGACGCACAGGCGTTGCTCGGGCGGCCTGAGTCCGTCAATGACGTCGTGCTGACCGTCGTTCCCGGCGGAGACGTCGGCGAGGTCGAACGCGAGCTGCGCTCCGCAGCCGCGCACGTCGCGGGCGCCGGCCTCACCGTCACCGGCCGCGACGCCGTCGATGCGCACCGAGTCCTCTACGAGGACATCGACAACGACCAACAGCTGTTCACCGCGTTCGCGGTGCTGGTCCTGGTCGCAGCAGCGCTCGCGGCGTTCAACCTCGTCAACCGGATCGTCGAGGCTCAGCGCCGCGAGATCGGCATCGGCATGGCGCTCGGAGCCCCGGGGCGACAGCTCAGCGTCCGCCCGCTCATGGTCGGTGTCCAGATCGCGATTTTCGGCGTGATCGCAGGAGTCGTCGTCGGATGGGTGGTCGCACGCGCGATGCAGGGGATGCTCGAGTCGGTGCTGCCGCTGCCGGAGTACCGGACGCCGTTCCAGGTCGGCGCATTCGGTCGGGCGGCCGCGCTGGGGGTGGCGATCCCGATCCTCGCCAGCGCGTGGCCCGTGTGGCGCGCCGTGCACGTCGAGCCGATCGAAGCCATCCGTACGGGCCATCTCACCGCTCGCGCCGGCCGGTCGACCGACCTGTCGCGACGCATCCGCCTCCCGGGATCGAGCATCAGGGTGATCCCGCTGCGGAACCTGCTCCGCACCCCCCGACGGACCATCCTCACCGCCACGGGCGTCGGGGTCGCCATCGCTGCGCTCGTGAGCGTGTTGGGCATGCTGGACAGCTTCGGGCGTGCGATCGACGTCAGCGACAGCGAGATCACACGCGGCGATCGCGACCGGGTGATCGTCCAACTCGCCACCCTCATGCCGGTCGATGATCCTCGCGTTCGCTCGATCGTCGCCGATCCATCCATCGCAACCGCAGACCTCGGCCTTCGACTTCCTGCGACCGCCATCCGTGATGGCGACGACGCGTTCGAGCTGTTGATCGACAGCTACGACTTCGACAGCTCCGTCTGGACTCCCCTGCCGGTCGGCACCACCGGCACATCGGGCGGCCTCGTCCTCGCGCGAAAGGCAGCCGACGACCTCGACGTCCGACCCGGCGACTCGATCCGCATCAGGCACCCGGTACGTGCCGGCGAGGGCCTGGCGCTCGTCGAATCCGACGTGCAGGTGAGCGCGATCCACGACAACCCGCTCCGCACGTTCGCGTACCTCGACGTGGACGTCGCCGCCGAGCTGTTCGGGCTCGAGGGTGCCACGAACCTGGTGTCGGTCACACCGGAGAGCTCGATGACCGCCAACGATGTCCAGCGGGCTCTGTTCGGACGGGCCGGGGTCGCCTCGACGATGCCGGTCGCTCGGATCGGTGAGGCGTTCGACGACGCGCTCGCGACCTTCACCGGGTTCCTCCTCGTCGTCGCCGTCGCAGTTCTCGTGCTCGCCCTGCTCATCGCCTTCAACGCCGCCCGCATCGCCGTCGAGGAGCGACGACGGGAGCACGCGACGATGCGCGCCTTCGGTCTGCCCGTGCGCTCGATCCTCGGGATCATCACCAAGGAGAGCGTCGTGATCGGCGCGCTGGCGACCCTCATCGGGGTCGCGATCGGCACCGTCATGCTCGACTGGATGCTCGGCTCGCTCGCGGCGCGTACCCTGCCCGAGTTCGGCATCGGTCGGTACATCGCTCCGGCCACCCTGGCCTGGGCTGCCGGCATCGGCATCGTCGCGGTCAGCCTCGCACCGCTGTTCCTGGTGCGCCGGATCCGCCGCATGGACCTTCCGTCGACCCTCCGCGTCATGGAGTGAATTCGGACCAGGCTCGGCCCGCGCCCGTGTTCCGTCACGCAGTGTCTCGTCCAGCCGGATCGGGTGATGCCATCGTGTCGGCGTCGGCTGCTTCGGCACCGGGGAAGAACCGTGGGCAAGCCCAGAGCGCGACGTAGACCAGCCCGACGAGTACGGGGACCTCGATCAGTGGGCCGACGACGCCGGCGAGCGCCTCACCTGACGTGACGCCGAAGACACCGATGGCAACAGCGATCGCCAGCTCGAAGTCGTTGCTGGCGGCGGTGAACGCGACCGTCGTCGTGCGCTGGTAGCCGAGACCGATCCTCCGGGCGACGAGGAACGCTGCCGACCACATGATCGTGAAGAACGCGAGCAACGGCAGAGCGATGCGGGCGACGTCCCACGGTCGTTCGGTGATGGTGTGACCCTGGAGCGCGAACAGGACGACGACGGTGAACAGCAGTCCGTACAGGGCGAGGGGGCCGATGCGCGGCAAGAAGGTCTGCTCGTACCACTCGGTGCCCCTCGACCGCTCGCCGAACGTGCGCGTGAGGAAGCCGGCAGCGAGCGGGATGCCGAGGAACACCAGCACCACCCTCGCGATCTCCCAGATCGTCACGTCGAGGTGTGCTGTGTCGAGGCCGAGCCAGCCGGGCAACACTTGCAAGTAGAACCAACCGAGCAGTGCATAGGCGACGATCTGGATGATGGCGTCGATCGCGACGAGCACCGCGGCCAGTTCGCGGTCGCCGCCGGCGAGATCGTTCCAGATCAGCACCATCGCGATGCACGGCGCGAGCCCGACGATGATCAGTCCGGTCCGGTACGATTCCAGGTCGGGCAACATCAACCAGGCGAGGGCGAACATCACCGTCGGCCCGACGACCCAGTTGAAGAACATCGCCACGCCCATCGCGCGCCGGTCGGCCAGTGCCTCGCCGATGCGCGCGTACTTCACCTTGGCGAGGACCGGGTACATCATCACGAGCAGCCCGATCGCAATCGGGAGCGACACCGTGCCGACCTTCACGCTGTCGAGCCGTTCGTCGAGGCTGGGGATCAGGCGTCCGAGGACGATGCCGGTCACCATGGCTGCGCCGATCCAGATCGGGAGGAACCGGTTCAGTTGTGAGAGGCGGTGGAGCACGTCGGCCTGGACGGGGGGCCCGTGCTCGATGACGGTCACGAGGTCACTGTGCGCCGCGGCCGTGTCCACTCGACAGGGGCCAACGTCACGAGGCCGGTTGCGAGCGGAGCCGATCAGGGCTTTGCCGCGCGGACGAACGCGCTCATCACCTTCCCCGCGACCTGCGGCGCGAGGAGGTCGAGGTCGAGTTGCTCACCGTGGAGCAGGGCACGAACGTCGTCGACGCCGTACTCGCGGGTCGACTCGATCTCGATCGAGGTGAACCCGGCCGCTGCGAGCTTGGCCTCGTACTCGGCTCGTTCGAGCGCTCCCGCGATGCAGCCGGTCCAGACGCCGACGACTCGAGCCACCTCGTCGGGCAGCGGTCCGAGCAGCACGATGTCCGACACGGCGAACCGGCCGCCGGGTCGCAGCACGCGGAACGCCTCTCGGAGCACCTGATCCTTGTCGGCCGACAGATTGATGACGCAGTTGGAGATGACGACGTCCACCGAGGCGTCGGGCAACGGGATGTGTTCGATCTCGCCGCGGAGGAACTCGACGTTGGTGGCGCCGGCTCGTGCCCTGTTCTCCTCTGCGAGGGCGAGCATCTCGTCGGTCATGTCCAGGCCGTACGCCTTGCCCGCCGGGCCGACCCGTCGAGCCGACAGGAGCACATCGATGCCGCCACCAGATCCGAGGTCGAGCACGATCTCGCCTGGGCGCAGGTCGGCGAGCGCGGTCGGGTTGCCGCACCCGAGCGATGCGTGCATCGCTTCGAGCGGGACGAGGCCCCGCTGATCGTCTGCGTAGAGGTCGGCCGTGATCGGATCGCAGCCGCCCACCGGTCCGCAGCAGCTTCGCACCTCGCGGGCAGCGGCGCCGTAGCGGTCCTGCACGGCTTGTTTGACGTCGCGAATGGTCATGCTGGGCTCCTGTCGTTCGATGTACCGTCTCGCTCGACGAGCAAGAAGCACACGTCACCCAGGATCTTCACGTGGTGCGACACCGTCGACTGACCGACATCGACGATGCTCGATGAATCGTCATCCGTCAAGGCGTCGTCAGTCACATCCGAAGCCACCATCGCCGACACGGGAGTCGCCAGCGGGTGACCGGTCCCCCTTTGACGGATCGCGTCGAGGTCGGCATACTCCTCACATTGACGACCGTCGATCCAATGTGCGCCGGCTGCAGACCGGGCCGCCGGTGTGGCGCGCAGGCGAGCTGCGCGACGACGAATGGTGCGTCGAGCTCGACGACCACCAGCGCCGACTGATCGTCGCCGCCACCGAAGAGGCTGCCGCAGGCGGCGCCACGTTCGCGACCGTCACGCGCGACACGTTCCTCCTCGACGGTTTGGCGGACGCCGTCGCTCGATGGTCGAACGCCATCGCACGCGGCCGCGGGTTGTTGCTGCTGCGCGGGTTTCCGATCGACCTCCTCGATCCGGCCCTCGTCGAGGTCGCATATGCCGGGCTCTGCAACCACTTCGGGACCCTCGTCCCGCAGAACGCCGCGGGGGAGCTGCTGACGCACATCCGCGACGACCGGCTCGGGCAGACCGGACCGCACATCCGCAAGTACCGCACGAACGAGCGCCAGGACTTCCACACCGACGGCGCCGACGTCATCGCCCTGCTCTGCCTCCACCGCGCCCGCACCGGCGGCGAGAGCATGGTCGTCAGCTCGCTCGCCCTCTACAACGAGCTCCTGCGTCGCCGCCCCGACCTGCTCGAGGTGCTGTACCTGCCATTCCACTGGGACCGGCAAGGCGACGACGCAGTCGGCGATCGCTGGTTCAGGCTCGCCCCGATCAATGATCTGCCCGACGGACCACGGCTGTTCTACCTCGGGTGGTACATCCGAGACGCGCAGCGCCACCAGGACGTGCCCCGGCTCACGCCCGAGCAGCACGAGGCGATCGAGCTGCTCGAGGAGATCGCCAACGATCCGACGTTCCACATCGAGATGGACTTCCGACCCGGCGACGTCCAACTGCTCAACAACGGTCGCATCCTCCACGCACGCGAGGCCTTCGAGGACGACGACGATCCAGACGAGCGACGGCACCTGCTCCGCGCCTGGATGGCCGCGCACGGCTTTACCAGCCTCGAGGAGCAACTCCGGTTCGGCATCACGACCCACACCTAGCTGGACCTCGCGCCGGTCTCCTCGGCGCGTGCGTCGACGTCGACGCCCCAGGGGGGCCACGGCCGGAGGGGAACGCTCCCACCGATCAGGCGTCGAGCGTCTGGGCGAGCAGAGCGTCGAGCGTCTCCTGGCCGGGCGAGGGGACGATCGGTGCGCCGGCCATCGCGCGCACTCGGTCGAACGCGCCCGGGATGAACGAGCCGCGCAGCACCGGACCGTGCGCCGACGCGATCGTCGTCGGTGCGATCGCCTCGATCGAGTCGACGTGGCGGCCGTACGCGCGGGGGTCGAGCCATTCGTGCCACGGTGAGACCAGGCTGTTGAACAGCTGGAACGACCCGTCGTAGAGGTCGGAGGGAAGGTCGACTGCGTCGTAGACGGCACCAGTGGTGAGGGCGGCGAAGGAGTCGACCGCCCACATCACACCCGTTCGCTCGTCGTACAGTCCGCGCGTCGTCGGTCCGTCGAAGATCGGCGGGCGGAACAGGTGGAGGCGACGGTCGCCCGCGTCGAAGCTGCTGCCGGCCTCGAGCCACACCTGACGCCCCAGGGGCATCTCGCCAGGTCGGTCGAGAGTCGCTCGCTCGTTGCTGAAGAAGTTCGTCACGACGGTCGCGTTCGGGGCGAGGTCGAGGATCTCGGCCAGGTTGCCGATGTGGTCGCCGTCGTCGTGCGACAGGAACACCCAGCGGACGTCGGCCGGGTCGACGACCGACGCGACCGACTCCAACCAGCGTTCACGGAACAGTGGGGCGCCGGTGTCGACCACGACCGGTTCGGCGGCGAGGATGACGAGTGAGTTGACGAACACGAACGTTCCCGGCTGGGCAGGTGTGACGTTCGGGATGAGGAAGGTGTCCGGAGCGATGCGCTGCGGCACGACGACGGGAACGTCGGGCAACGCCTGAGTGAGGTCGAGAGTGGTCATGGTGGTTCCTTTCGATGAGTGCGGGATCGCGAGATCAGTGTTCGCATCGACCGCTTGATGAGCGCTTGATCGGCCGGCTGCAAGCCGCCGATGGCTCCTCCGCCCGACCGAGGAACGGCCACTACGCTGCGGCCCGTGCGCTTCGGAGTCCTCGGGCCTCTCCAGGTCACCAATGAGGACGGGAGCGCGGTCGACCTCGGGGGTCGGCAACCCCGCATCGTGCTCGCGACGCTCATCGCGGCCGGCGGGCGGCCGGTGAGCGTCGACGCGTTGATCGAAGCGGTGTGGCCGGATCGCCCGCCGGCGTCGGCGGCAGGAACCCTGCAGAGCTACATCTCCCGTCTGCGCCGCACGCTCGGCGCCGACCTCGTGCTCGACCACGCGGGGTACCGCCTCGACCTGGCGGCGCACAGCGTCGACCTCCAGCGCTTCGAGGAGCTGGCAACGGCAGGACAGGTCGAGCTGACAGACGGGCGGCCGGTCGCCGCCCGACGGGCGTTGAGCGCCGCGCTCGCCTTGTGGCGCGGCCCGGCGTTGGTCGATCTCGTGGATCAGGGCGTCGCCCTCGGCCAGGCGGCGACCATCGACGAGCAACGGATGAGCGTGCTCGAGGCACGCATCGACGCCGACCTCGCCCTCGGGCGCCACACCCAGGTGGTGGCCGAGCTGCAGGTGCTGGCGGCCGAGCACCCGTTGCGCGAGGGCCTGCACGCACGGCTCGCGCTCGCCCTGTACCGCGGCGGTCGCCAGGCCGAGGCTCTGCGCGCCCTCGCCGACGCGAGCCGGATGCTGCGCGACGAGATCGGCCTCGAGCCCGGCCGTGCGCTGCGCGAGCTCGAGCAGGGCATCCTCGACCACGACCCCTCGCTCGACCCGCCCGAGCCGGTCGCCGTCCGCCCGGACGACCAGGTCGGCAGCCCGTTCGTCGGGCGCCAACGAGAGCTCGACGAGATGCTCGCCGCCTACGCGCAAGCCGCCGACGACGCCCAGTTCATCGTCGTCGAGGGCGACCCCGGCATCGGCAAGTCCCGCCTCGCAGAGGAGTTCGCAGCGGCAGCATCGGGCCGCGAGTCGCTCACGGTGTGGGCTCGCGCCAACGAGCTCGGCGCGACACAAGCGTTGTGGCCCTGGCTCGAGGCGCTGCGCGCAGTGGTCCCGTTCGTGGACGAGGCGCCGCCCCTGCTGAACGACCTCCTCACCGGCGACGCGGCGCCTGCCGGACGCGGCGGCGCGAGCCAGTTCGAACGGTTCGATGCCTTCGCCTCACTGTTCGAACGTGCCGGCGCTGTCGCGCCGCTGGTGATCCTGCTCGACGACCTGCAGTGGTGCGATCCGGCGTCGCTCGAGCTGCTGCAGTTCCTCGTCACCAGGCTTCGGCGCGGGGTCGTCGTGGTCGTGACCGTGCGAACGCTCGAGATCGGCCGCCGCGACGAGGTCACCGATGCACTCGGCGCGATCGCCCGACGACCGGGGGTTCGGCGGCTGCGGCTCGACGGGCTCTCGCGCGCTGCCACCGGGCAACTGCTGGCCGCGCTCTCGCAGGAGCCTGTGGGGCACGAGCTACCGGACCGCATCCACGATCGCGCCGAGGGCAACCCGTTCTACACGCTCGAGCTGGCGCGGTTGCTCGACGAGCCGGGGGGTGTGGAGGGTGAGGTACCGGCAACCGTGCGCGACGCGGTCCGGCGTCGGCTCGGCCTGCTGCCGCAGGCGACGGTCGATCTGCTGTCGGTCGCTGCGGTGGTCGGGCGTGACGTCGACCTGCTGACGGTGGCAGCGGTTGCCGGCATCGAGCTCGGCGAGTGCGTCGATCGCCTCGACCCTGCCGCCGAGTGCCGCATCCTCGTCGCGGACCCCGCAGCTGCGACGGCGCTCCGCTTCAGCCACGCCCTCGTGCGCGAGGTGCTCGTCGACGACCTCACGCCGCTCCGGCGCGCCCAGCTGCACCTGCACGTCGCCGACGCGATGGAGCAGACCGGTGTCGGCAACGACGACATCGCGCTGCTGGCCGACCACCTGTGGCAAGCGGCCGCGCTGGGCGTGGGCGAGCGGGCTGCCGCTGCGCTCGAGCGCGCCGCCGAGGTCGCCGTGGGTCGGGCCGCGTACAAGTCCGCCGAGATGCTCATCCGCCGCGCTGTCCAGCTGCGGGAAGGCGCGGGGACCTCGACCCAGGCGCAGGAATCCTTGCTGCGCGCCCAGGTGCGCCTGCTCGAGGTGATGCAGGCGACCCGCTACTTCTCGGGAACCGACCGCGACCTGCTGCACTCGACACAGGATCTCGCCGCCCGGCTCGGGCACGACGGCGTCAGCCGCGAGCTCACGTGGTCGGAATGGGCGGCCGTGTCACGACGGGCCGACGTGGCCGAGGCGAAGGCGATCGCCGAGCGCTACGTGGCGAGGTGGAGCGACGACCCCAGTCCCCACGTCCGCGCGAGCGCGGCGATCGTCGAGGGGGTGACCGCGTGGAGCCAGGGGCGGATGCCCGATGCCATCGCCGACCTCGATCGCGCGGTGTCGCTGTTGCACGACGCGCCTCCACCGTCGAGCCCGCTCGAGCGCGAGCAACCGCTGATCGCCGAGTCGTTCCGTCGCTACTGCCACGCCGCCCACGGCACGATGTCACCTGAGGACGCGCTGGCCGGGTTCGATGAGCTGCTCGACGCGTTGCCGCCGAAAGCAGTCGACGGCCGCCATCAGCTCGTGCTCGCCCTGGCCTGCCGGGTGGCTGCCGTGCACCTGCGTTGGGATGCCCTCGACGCCCTCGTCGCTCGGGCCCTCGAGCTCGACCCGGCCGCCGAGTTCGAGTTCTTCGGCGGTCAGCTGCTGCTGTACCGCGCGCTGGTCGAGGCGCGATGCGGTGAGCTCGACGCGGCGCTCGCGACGTTCGCCGACGGGCGAGCCCGCTACCGGGCGGTCGGCGGCCGCACCGGCCTCCCGACGTGCCAGGCGCTGCTCGCCGAGCAGCTCGTTGCCGGAGGACGCGTCGCCGATGCCGCCGAGCTCACCGTGGGCGCTCGCCAACAGATCGTCGAGACGGGCGAAGCCGTCAACGAAGTGCCCGTGTGCATCGCCGAGGGCGTCGTGGCCGCCGCGGCCGGGGACACCACGCGCGCCGTGGAACGCCTCACGGCAGCGGTGACCGCCGGCGACCGACAGGGCGCATACGCACTCGCCCGACGGGCCGAGGCCGTGGCCGCCGACCTCGACATCGACGTGGCCGCCGGTGTCGCCGGCCAGTGACGCAACCTCCACGACGTCTTCCCAGTCGGCTCGTCGTCACCGTGGCCCGGTCTCCCGGGTCGTGGCGAGCCTGGCGAGCGCGCTGTCCACGTAGGCGTGCTGTTCCGATCGCATCCGGTCGGCGGTGATGTCGGGGCGGCCGTGCGCGGCCATGTCCGTCGCCCACAGCGATGTTGCACCGGCGGGCCGAAGCGACACGACGAGCTCCCAGACCGGCAACGTCGCCGCTGAGCGGCCCGTCGTCGTCAGGTAATGACGCGTGAACGCCTCCGCCGCCTCCGCGCCGTGGACCCAGCGCAGGTCGAGGCGGGTCGTCGCGATGTCGGCCATGGGATCACCGATCGCAGCCGACTCCCAGTCGATCACTGCGGCGACGGCACCCTCGTTCCAGACGATGTTGCCGGGGAAGAAGTCGGCATGGAGGAGGCAGTCCTCCGCCGGCGGCGGCGGCCAGTGCCGGTCGAGGTGACGGCGTACGAGGTCCTCGCGCAGCGAGGGGTCGGGCGCCCGGCGGCTGAGGTCGGTGATCACCCAGCCCTGCATGTGCTCGAGGTGGAGCGGCAGCGTCGGCTGGCACGCATCCGTGGCATCGAGATCGTGGATTGCCGCCATGACGTCGGCCATGCGGACCGCCATCCGCGTTGGATCTTCGGTGGCGAAGCACGTCGCCCCGTGCACGAAGTCGAGCACGACGAACGCCTGCGGGAGGATCGTGCAGGAGTCGTCGAACATCCGCGGCCGAGGCACGGGGATGCCGTGCGCGTGCAGATGGCGGAGCAGCGCGAACTCCGTGCCGAAGGGCAGCGTGTGCCGATCCGCGTCGGGTCGCCGTCCGCGGCGAACCACGAGCCGATGGTGGTCTCCGTCGGGTCGTTCCACCTCGATCGTGGTCATCCATGACGACAGCCCACCGGGTAGACCGGCCGTCGCGACCACCGTGGACAACGGTTCGACACGGTCCACGATCGCCTCGATCGCTGCATCGGGCAGGACGTCCACCACGGCAGTGTGCCTCATCGTCGAGGATGCGAACGGCGCACACGCCGAGCCTCGACGACGCGCTCAGCGACGAGCGTCGACGGTCACGTCGCCCTCGTCGTGTCGGCGATGAAGACGTCGGTCGCGTCGAACTCGAGGGTGGTGGCGGAGCCATGGCGCGGGTCGGCCGCTCGAACGGCCGGGCCGAGCTGCTCGGCCGCGAACCGGTCCCAGGCGGCCTTGGACGTCCATGCGGCGACGACGACGAACGTGCCGTCCGCCATCCCGGCGAAGCGCGAGATGAGACCGTCGGGCTCGGTGGTGGAGAGGTTGGCCGAGACGGCTGCGTAGTCGTCAGCGCTGCCGTCGACGATGTTGGTGCACGTGATGTAGGTCATGGATGCGATCGTGCACCGGCGTCGTCCTGTCCGGCATCCGCCGAATCACTCATCTCGCACCGATCGGGCCTGAGTACGCTGCCCCGGTGGTCGGCATGCTCGCAGGTCGCGACTCCGAGCTCTCGGCCCTGCACGCGTGGCTCGACGAGGCGCTGGCCGGGTCGCCACGGGTGGTGCTGATCTCCGGCGAGGCGGGCGCAGGCAAGACACGGCTCCTCGATCAGTTCATCGAGGATGCCGGCCGGCGTGGTGTCGCAACAGCGACCGGCCGCGCGATCGAGTCGGAAGGGGCACCCCCGTTCTGGCCGTGGCGGCGCGTGCTCGAGCAGCTCGACGCACCCGAGCTCCTCAGCGACGCATCGGCCAGCGACGCGCCGGCACAGCGGTTCACGATCTTCGAGGACACGGTGCGTTGGATCAGCGACCTCGCGGCCACGGTGGGCGCGCTGGTGATCGGCATCGACGACGCGCACGCTGCGGACCTGCCCTCGGTGCGCCTGCTGTCTCACCTCGCCATCGGGCTGCAGTCCGTTCCCCTGGTGCTCGCCATCACACATCGCCCCGCCCCGACGCCCGGCTCCGCACTGGGTGTGCTGCTCGAGGACGTGCTCGGCCTCTCGGTGCGCAGATCGGTCGAGTGCCATGGCCTGGATCGAGCAGCGGTCGCCCAGCTGCTCGGCGCGGCGGCGTCTCCTGCAACGGTGGACCGCGTCCTCGAGCTCACTGGCGGCAACGCCCTCTTCGTGAGCGAGCTCGCGCGTCAACTCGCCACTGGATCCGACATCGCCGAGATTCCCGCATCACTTCGTGCGTTGATCGGTGAGCGGTTGGCGGCGCGCACCACCGCGTGCTCCGAGACGCTCCGCACGGCATCGGTCGTGGGCCGGGAGTTCGCTGCCGGCGTGGTCGCGAACGCCACCGCTCGTCCGGTGCTCGGCACCCTCGCCGTGCTCGACGAGGGGATCGGGGCGGGGCTGGTGCAGCGAACCCACGAACCGGGACGGTTCCGGTTCACCCATCTGCTCGTGCGGGACATCATCGAAGCCACGATCCCGGCAGCGGACCTGCCTTCCTTGCATCGACGTGTGGCCGACGCGATCGAGCAGTACGAGGGAACCGGCGACGACCAGGTCCACGAGTTGGCGCGTCACTGGGATCACGCCGCCGTCCTCGGCGACGCTGCGAACGCGGCGACGTGGAACGAGCGAGCGGCCGGCGCCGCCGAGCGCGCACTCGCATGGGAGGAGGCCCTCCGCCTCTACGAACGTGCCCTCGTCCTGTCGCCTGCCGACACGCCACCGGAGACCCGACATCGACGAATGCTCGGCACCGCGCGCTGTCTGCTGCACAGCGACCTCGTCCCGCTCGCCGTGACCCGTTGTGCGCAGGCGGCCGACGCCGCGCTCACCGCAGAGAGACCCGACCTCGCCGCCGACGCTGCCCTCCTCATCGAGGGTCGCGGTGGCAGCGGCGGCGCGGAGGTCACGACCGCGATCGACATCGCCGAGCGAGCTCTTGCAGCTGTCGACTCGCTCGATCACACCCGCCGAGCTCGTCTTCTCGGGCTCCTGACGGCACTCTGGTTCTACATCGATCCATCGCGATGTGAGCCGCTCAGCCGCGACGCCGCCGAGGAGGCGAGTCGATCTGGCTCACCTCACGCACAAGTCGCCGCGGCACGCGCCCGCCAGATGGTCCGGTTCGGGCCCGAGCACGCCGACGAACGCCTGGAGCTGGCGCGCACCATCGGCGACGCCGGCAGATCGCTCCGCGACCCGTCCGTCACGCAATGGGAGGCGCTCTGGCGCATCGACGCCCTCCTCGAGCTCGGACGTGTGCACGAGGCCGCCGCTGAGGTCCCCGCGCTCCGACGCCTCTCTGCGTCGGTTCGTCATCCGATGTCCACGTGGCACCTCATGCGCGCCGAGGCCGTGATCGCCTCGGCAACCGGCCGATGGGATGATGCCCGCCACTTCGGGGCGCTCGCACGCGACATCCACGCTCGCCACGAGAGCGCCGGCGCCGCGACGGCGCTCGAGCTCGCCCTGCAGACCACGATCGGGATGCACATCGGTTTTGCCGCGGACGTGCTGGACGAGCACGACCGTCTCGACCTCACGCAGGCACCCGCCTACGTCGATGACATCCCCACGATCCTCCCTCTCCTCGCGAAGCTCGCGCTCGGCCGGAGGACGGACGCCGAGCGCGACTACGGCCGCCTGCCACCGGTCGCCGACTGGTCACCGCCGCCGTTCCTGTGGCTCCCGATCCACACCATGCGCCTGCTCGCGGCGTTCGAGTTGGACCGACGCGACGACATCGTTCCGATCGTCGAGCGCTTCGAACCGCACCGCGGTCGCCACGTGGCAGGTGGGGGTGGTCCGATCTCGTACTTCGGCTGCGTCGAGCTCTACCTCGGCCACGCGGCGCTCGTCCTCGGCAATGTCGACCGAGCGATCGTCGAGCTCCGTACCGCCGTGCGCGCTGCTGCGTCGGCCACGACTCCGCCGTTCGAGGTCCGCGCCGCGACGCTGCTCGCCCGAGCGCACCGCGCACGCGCACAGCCTGCCGACCTCGCCGAGGCCGCCGAACTCGCACGGGGGTACGAACCGCAGGCCGCCGCGCTGGGGATGCACCCGTGGCTGGATCAGCTCCGGCAACTCGTCCACAGCGACGATCAGGTCGCGTCGAGCCCACTGTCCGCCCGCGAGCTCGAGGTGGCTGGGCTCGTCGCCCGTGGACTCACCAACAGTGAGATCGCGACGGAGCTGTTCGTCTCGAACCGAACAGCACAGAACCACGTCCAGCACATCCTCACCAAGCTCGGCCTCTCGAACCGCACGCAGATCGCGACCTGGTACCACCAGCTCCCCCGCTGAGCGCGATCGGCGGATGAGGAGGCGCGCTCGCGAGTCGGACGTGTTCCATGTGCTCGACGACCGGGTATGCATCGGACCGACGGCGGAGAGGGGAGGGCATCGCCATGTCCACGACACGCCAACCTCAACCCGACTTCCGCGGCCTCGTCTGGCGCGCAGGCAACTCAATCGTCAGCGCGCTCGCACGGTTCGGCGTCGGACCGATCCACCTGCTGACCACACGAGGACGGCGGACCGGTCGACCGGCGACCGTTCCTGTCGTGCCGGTGGACGAGGCGGGTCGGCGATGGCTCGTCGCACCCTACGGCGAGGTGCAATGGGTTCGGAACGTGCGATCGAACCAGCGCGTCACCATCCGATACGGACGAGCGACGTCGCAGTACTGGGCGCGCGAGGCGACGGCGTCGGAAGCGGGCCCGGTGCTGAAGCGATACGTGGAGGTCGCCCCGAAGGCTCGATCCGCGTTCTCCGCGACGGCACACGATTCCACCGACGCGTTCGTCGCTGAGGCCGGGCTCCATCCCGTGTTCGAACTCGCTCTCGACCCATGACGATCGGCGCCGATCAGCAGACGCCTCCGTTGCCCGTGGCGACGGAGGCCGCGTTTCGGGTGGCTCTGGCGCGACAGCCGGCCGGGCTGGACATCGGCCGAGTCGCCAGGCTTCGGGTGTGGGGAGCCGCACTCGCCGTCTGGTCGGCGCTGTACGCGATCGCGCATGTCTACTGGGCCCTCGGCGGACGGGCGGGCTTCTCGCTCCTCAAACCCTCGGCCACCGAGCTGGAGAGGTGGGAGGAGATCAACGCGATCGCCTCCGTCGTGCTGCTGGTTCCGGTCGGTCTCGCCATCGGGCTCGTGCACCTCCGCGGACGTCCTCGACCCCACCGAGTGCTGCTGGTCGCAACCCTGGTCGGCGCGACGATCGCGGCAAGCCACGGCATGTACGGCATCGCGTACCGCGTCCTGAACATCGTGGGTGTCATCGACATCGAGGGACAGTCGTTCGAGCTGTCGACCCATCCGTGGGTGGTCTGGGATCTCGTGCTGTTCGAGCCATGGTTCCTGCTCGAAGGCATCTTGTTCGTCGGCGTTGGACGGGCGTCACTGGCGAGCGCTCGTGATCGTCGCCGGTGGCTCCTCGCGTGCTGCATCGGAATCGCAGCAGCGACTGTCGTCGGTCTGCTGGGTGTGCGCGTCGGGTGAGGAACGACCGTCGAAGGCGTGCATCGGTACATTGGGGAGGGTGACGGCCAGGCAGAAGAAGTCGGTGCTCGCCGGGCCACGCCGGCGTGGGCGGCCTCCGGGGGCGGGCCTGCTCGCCGACCGAGAGGATCTGTTGACGGCCGCCGAGTCGCTGATCCGCTCGACGGGGCCCGACGTCACGATGGAAGCGCTCGCTGCCGCCGCGAACGTGACCAAGCCGATCCTGTACCGCAACGTCGGCGATCGTGATGCCGTCGTGGCGGCGTTGGCCGATCGGTTCGTCACGCGGATCAACGCGGCGGCCAGCTCGGTCTTCGACGCCAAGGCTGCCGGTCGCACGCAGATCCACCGAGTGATCACCTCCTACCTCGAGGTCGTGGCGGACGAGCGCAACATCTACCTCTTCGTCGTGTCCGACGGGTCGGGCTCCGACGGCGTCATGCGGGTGCTGCAGCTCGCTGACCGCTCGGCGAAGCCGTTCGGTGCCCTCTTGCGGCACATCGGCGTGGCGGATGCCGACGCGGCGACGCTGTCCTACGCGTTCATCGGAGCGTTGCAGTTCGCCACGTTCCGCTGGTTCCGCGACGCGGACCAGGCGCTCGACGAGCTGGCCGACCAGCTGACGGATCTGTGGTGGTCGGGCATCAGCGGGGCGGTCCGCACCCCCAAGCACCGCCCATAAATTACCCGTGGTACATTCGGTGGATGGATGACGGCAACGTCGACTACGAAGACCTGACGACCATGCGGCTCGACGACGCCGAGGTGGCCGCGTTGCTCGCAGCGGGTGGCGAGTGCGTGTTCAACTGGACGACGCACGAGGGGTACCCGGTCGGGGTCGTGGTCGCCTTCGTGCATCGCGACGGCACCTTCTTCACGACGTGCGCCGAGCGACGCAAGCGCGTGCCGGCGCTGCGAGCGCGGCCGCAGTCGGGCATCGTCATCAACAGCCGCGGCAAGACCGATTCGTTCAAGGGCACGTCGATCGTCCACGCGCACGGTGATGACGGCTTCGACGAGCTGAAGACCTGGTTCTACCGGGCGCTGTCACGGTTGGACGCAGATCCCGACGACCCGTACCGGCAGAGCTTCGCAACGTTCCTCGACTCACCGCATCGCGTCATCATCGAGACCAGAGCCGACTTGGTCGTCGCCTTCGACACCGCCAAGTTCCATGCGTTCACCGCAGAGGGAATGGCCGCTGCCCAGCGAGCGCGGGAGTCCGAACGCTCGTGACGAGCACCGGATTGCTCGTCGGGCACCGCTTCCCGGGTGGGCGGTACACGATCGCCCATTGGGAGAACTGGTTGCTCACCGATTGCACCGGCGCGGACCAACTCGGCGACGGACTGGTGCATCCCATCGCCTTGTTCCACGTACCCATCCTTGGTGCCGGCACGTCGATCGGCGAGATCTTCGCGCTGCTCGGCGTCGCCGGCGCAGGCAGCGTCAAGCTCCTCGGTTACGACTGGGAGTACTTCACTCCGTTGCGCGAGGAGGTGGAGTACCGCTGCGAGGGCGGCATCGTCGAGGTCGAGCGGGTCACCACGGATGACGGAGCAGTCGTGGACGAGATCGCGTTCAACATCGAGCTGTACGACGACGCGGACGAGCTGGCGGCCCGCATCACGAACCGTTGGAAGTGCCATCGGGGGCGCGTGTGACGAACCTCGGCACGGTGCGCGTCGGCGAGGAGATCCCCGGCTGGACGATGGCGGATGTCGACGCCGCCCGGATGAAGACGATGGCTGCTCTCCTGCGTGACCCGTACCCGGTCCATTGGGACCGGGAGGCCAACGCCCGCATCGGGCTGCACGGCCGAGTGGTGAACCAGGGTCCGCTCAACGTCGGCTACATCGCCAACATGCTGATGGCGTGGGCGGGGCCCGCGTGCGTACGCCGGCTGACGGTGTCCTTCGGCAAGCCGGTGCTCGACGGCGACACGGTCACCGCCCGAGGCGCGGTGACCGCCGTGTCGCGCCAGGGACTGCAGCACCTCGCGACCTGCGAGGTGTGGTTGGAGCGCGACGGAGATCGCGTCGTCACCGGAACGGCAGTCGTCGACCTTGCAGCGGAGGTGTCGTCATGACCGTGCGCGATCTGTTCGACCTCACCGGCGACGTGGCCGTCGTGACCGGTGCCGGCCGCGGGATCGGGGAAGGCATCGCCGGCGTGCTGGCCGACGCGGGCGCCGCGGTGGTGTGCGCGGCCCGGCGCGGTCACGAGATCGAGCGAGTCGCGACCGCGATCCGCGACCGGGGCGGGCGCGCGCTCGCCGTGGCCACCGACGTCACCGACCGCGCCGCGGTCGAGTCGTTGGCCTCTGCCGCCGTGGCCGAGTTCGGCAAGCTGGACATCTGGGTCAACAACGCCGGTGGGTCGCCGTTGCAGGCGCCACTGATCGAGCTCGACGAGCACGAATGGCACGCCACGATCCGACTGAACCTCACGGCCGTGTGGATGTGCACCACCATCGCCGCACGCCACATGGCCGACGACGGCCGTGTCGTGAACATCTCGTCCCGCGTCGCGGTCACGCCACTCGCCGGCAGCGGTCACTACGGCGCGGCGAAGGCCGCCGTCAACTCGCTCACGCAGACCTTCGCCAAGGAGCTCGGGCCACGGATCCGGGTGAACTGCATCATGCCCGGTGCCGTCCCGACCGAGATCATGATGACGGCGTTGCAGTTGCAGGATGCCGACCTCCCCGGGCTCCAGCGGATGCTGCGTCTGCCGATGCGCCGACTGGGCACACCCGACGATCTGGGCGCCGCGGTCCTGTACTTCGCCTCACCGGCATCGAGCTGGGTCACGGGTCAGATCCTGGCCGTCGACGGAGGGATGTGATCGTGAGTGCGCCGCGCAACCGGCGAGTCGTCCTGGTCTCGCGACCCGCAGGCATGCCGCAGCTGTCCGACTTCGAGGTGCTCGACGACGACATCACACCGCCGCGAGCAGGCCAGGTGCTCGTCGGTGTCGACGTGCTGTCGATCGACGCGTTCATCCGCACGGTCCTCGACGAGCGCAGCTACCACGGCTCGGTCCGGCTGGGCGAGACCGTCCGCGCGCTCGGCGTGGGCCGTGTCATCGCCAGCGCGACCGACGCCTTCCTGCCGGGCGATGTCGTGGTCGGTCCGCTGTCGGCGCAGACGATGGCGACGTTGCCCGCTGCGGCGTTGACACGGGTCGACACCAGTCGGGTCTCGCCCAGCACCTACCTGGGCGCGCTGGGCATCACCACCGGCATCACCGCGTACTTCGGGGTGGTCGCCGTCGGCGCGGTGAACCCCGGCGACACCGTCGTCGTGTCCGGAGCCGCCGGTGCGGTCGGCTCGGTGGCGGGGCAGATGGCCCGCATCGCCGGCGCAGGAACGGTGGTCGGCATCGCCGGCAGCTCCGAGAAGGTGGCGTTCCTGGTGGACGAGCTCGGCTTCGACGCGGCCATCGACTACCGCCACGAGGATGTGGCGGCGCGGCTCGGCGAGCTGGTGCCCGGCGGCATCGACGTGTTCTACGACAACGTCGGCGGCGCGATCCTCGACGCCGCGCTCCTGCACATCACCGAGGGGTCGCGCGTGGTGATCTGCGGTGGCATCTCGCAGTACCAGGACATGGACCACGTCACCGGTCCGAGCAACTACCTGAAGCTCGCCGAGCGCCACGCCCGCATGGAGGGCTTCGCCGTCACCCACTTCGCCGACCGGTTCGACGAGGCCCGGGCGGCGATCACCGAATGGCTGGAACAGGGCCGGCTGACGGTGCACGAGCACGTCGAGCACGGCATCGAACGGTTCCCCCACGCGCTGCGCACCCTGCTCAGCGGTGGCCACCACGGCAAGATGCTGCTCGACCTCCGGCTGCCGTGATCAGACCGCGCCAGCGGGTCGAACTCGCACGTTCAGCTTGATCGTGCCGAGCATGATGCCCGGTTGGTGCAACCAGTCGTTGCCGTCGCCGTACTCGATCGACTCCAACCGGTCGAGCAACACGCCCCATGCCACCTGTTGCTCGAGACGCGAGAGGGTGGCACCCGGACAGACGCGTGGGCCGGTCGAGAACGTCAGGTGGCGGCCGATCCCGTGACGGTCGAGGTCGAGATCGAAGGGGCACTCGAACTCGTCCTCGTCGACGTTCGCGGCCGCGAAACGCAGGTGCAGCAGAGATCCGGCCCGCACCGCGACGCCTTGGAACACCTCGTCGCGGGTGGTGATCCGTGTCGACAGACCGTGCGTGGGTGCCCGCAGGCGCAGTGACTCCTCGACGAACGCGCGCAACCTCGTGCGGTCGGCGCGGAGCTGATCGAACATTCCGGGGTGTTCGCACAGCAGTTGCGCCTGCTCCTCGAGCGCGTACTGCGTCGTCTCGAGGCCTCCGAGGATCATCGCGTGGACGATTCCTGCGATCTCGATGTCGGTCAGCTTGCGGCCGAGGGCCTCATAGGTCACGTCGCACAGGAAGCTGATCATGTCGTCCTGCGGATCGCGCCGCTTGGCGGTGACGTGTTCGTAGATGTAGTCCTGGAAGCCTTCGAGCCGCCGATGCATCTCCGATGCCTGATCGGCGGTCAGCTCGTGCCGCAGACCCGTCCCGTGGACGAACGGCGTGACGACGGCGTCGCCCCACTCAGCGAGTTGCCCGACGTCTGCCTGCGGGAAGCCGAGGACGTCGGCCATGACCCGTTGCGGCAGTGGTCGCGCGAACCGGGTGATGAACTCGATTTGGTCGTCGTCGATCCACTCGTCCACCAGCGCGTTCGCGTGACGCGCGATCAGGTCTCGGTGCCGCAGCGCTCCGACTCCCACCCACGGATCGGTGAGCTCGCGGCGGTGGTGGAAGTACAGCTCCTGCGTCGGACGCAACGACACCATCGAGGCCTGCATCAGGTTGCGAGTCGTGGCAAAGGCCTCCGACGGGGAAAGCCCCTGGTCGGCCAGCTGGCGAACCCGCATCGTCGAGATGACGCGGAACCGGGCGGGATCCTTCACCACCGATGTGACGTCTTCGTGCTTGGTCAGGACGAAGGCGTCGGTTCCTTCGGTCAGCCCGCCGCCCTCGATGCGGAGGACCGGCTGCTCACGGTGGAGGATCTCGTAGGCCTCGTACCAGTGCTCCTGCGCGCCCTCGCCGAAGAGGTCCACGTCCTCCAGGCGGGCGGGGCACGCCATGGGGCTCAACGCGTGGTTCACGTGCTTGATGCATGACGACATCTCGTCATCGTCCCTCGTCGACGACCGACGGCTCGGCTGTCTCGCTCGCGCGACCTGATCGGGCAGCACGGAGCGGCCGCCACCAATCGGCCACCCGAGGGGGCAGTCGCTCGGCGTACCGAACCATGAGCGGTGAGGCATCGAGGGGCAGGTCCTGCGGATCGCTCCGGACGAGCCCGGACGCGCCCTCGACCGGATCGACCCACTCCAGCGACATCGACTCGATGCACTCCCCCAGGTGCGGGCTCGCCGCCTCGTGATGAGCACTCGTCTGGTGCGCCAGGAACCCGAGGTAGTCGTCGAACGCGAGGAGCGTGTAGTACGACCGCGGCTCCTGCCCCCGCCAGTACCCGTACGCGCGCAGCCGGCCCTCGGTTGCATGGCTCGCTTCGAAGAGCGAGGCAGCGATCGCCTCGAACTCGGCTTGCTTGCCCTCGACGATGACGATGTGGGCGAGGATCGTGGCCATCTGCACTCCTGCTCATGTCGAAGTTACCCAGCGTAGATTACGCCGCCGTCAACGTGCGCTGCATGACCAGCACACCTGCGATCTCGAGCTCTGGGCGACGGTCGCGCACTTCGACGAACCCGTTCCGGCGGTACACGGCGATCGCCGCGTCCATCGCACCACGAACGGTTTCGAGCCACACGCTGTGGCTGCCATGCTCCGACGAGGCGTCGACGACGGCAGCGACGAGCCCGTCGGCGACACCGCGGCCTCGCGCTCGGGGCTGCACGAACATCCGCTTCAGCTCGGTGCTCCCGTCGTCGTGATGGCGAAGCGCCACGATGCCGACAGCCGCGTCGCTGTGGCGCGCGAGGAAGAGCGCAGCACCCGAGCGGTACGCCGCTGCGAGGTCGCGGAGGTCGTTCCGGAGGGCGGGCTGCACCCGCAGCGGATCGAAGCCCGCGTGGGCGGCCATCCACTCCACGTGCTCACGAACGAGCGCAGCCGCGTCCGCCCAGTCGACGGATGTGCCGGCACGGTGGATGATGAGCGTCCTCGTCGTCATGCCCACACGACGTGAGGTCGGGGCTCACAACGTGACGTTGCTTCTCACGCCTCTCCCACATGGCGGCGCCCGATCCGGCGCTGACCACTCTGAACCAGAAGGAATCGACCCAATGACACTTCCCCAACTCACCGACGCACGGCCGTTCATCTCCGACGGAGGCCTCGAGACCTCGCTGGTCTTCCAGTCGGGCATCGACCTCGCTCACTTCGCCGCCTTTCCCCTCCTCGACGACAAGGCAGGACGCGGGGCACTGGCCGCCTACTACGACCCGTACCTGTCCATCGCAGAGCGCCTCGGCGTGGGCGTCGTCCTCGACACCCCGACGTGGCGGGCGAGCCTCGACTGGGGCGCGCGGCTCGACTACGACGACGTGCGGCTGGGAACCATCAACCGAGAGGCCGTCGGCTTCGTCCGCGCGCTCGCCGACGCGCGACCCGATCTGCTCGTGGTCACGAACGGCGTGATCGGCCCGCGCGGCGACGGCTACGTCGTCGGTGCGACCATGTCGGCGGACGAGGCCGCCGCCTACCACGGCCTCCAGGCGCGAGCGTTCGCCGAGGCAGGCGCCGAGATGATCAGCGCCATCACCATGACCTACGCGGCCGAGGCGATCGGCGTCGCGCGGGCGGCCACGGCTGTCGGGCTTCCCGTCGTCATCTCGTTCACCGTCGAGACCGACGGCGTGCTCCCCTCTGGCCAGCCACTCGGTGAGGCCATCGCCGAGGTCGAGGCGGCGACCGGCGGTGCACCGGCCTACTACATGATCAACTGCGCGCACCCGACGCACTTCGCATCGGTCCTCGAGACCGACGCTGCGTGGATCACCCGCGTGAAGGGCGTCCGCGCGAACGCGTCGCGTCTCAGCCACGCCGAGCTCGACGAAGCGACCGAGCTCGACCGCGGGGACACGGCCGAGCTCGCCGAGCTGTATCGGGCGCTGGGCCAGATGTTCGAGCTGCGCGTCGCAGGTGGCTGCTGCGGCACCGACCACGAGCACGTCGCAGCGATCGCAGAGGCGCTCGTCGCGACCGACCGGACCGGAGCCGCGTCATGAGCGCAACGACAGACGTCGCGGGCGCGAGCACCACGGCGCGCATGACCCCGAGCGGGATCTGGGTGGACGAGCGCGGCACCGGCGAGCCCGTGCTGCTGATCGCCGGGCTCGGCGACCCCGCCGAGGCGTGGGAGCTGCAACTGGCCGACCTCGGTGCGACGCATCGCGTGGTCGCGTTCGACAACCGCGGCGTCGGACGTTCAGCCCTTCCGTCCGCCGGCCTGACGATGGCGTCCATGGCCGACGACGCAGCGACGGTGCTCGACGAGTTGGGCATCGCCGACGCGCACGTCGTCGGGTTCTCGGGTGGCAGCGCGATCGCGCAGGAGCTCGCCCTGCGACATCCGACTCGCGTCGACAGCTTGACCCTGATCGGCACGTGGGCACGAGCCGATCGGCACTTCGATGCAGCTGTCGACGCGTGGACGTGGATGGCCGAGCGGGCGCCGAGCGGGCGTGCCTTCTTCGAGGCGTTCTTCGTGTGGGTGTACTCGGCGCGGGCGCACGAGAGCGGGCTCGTCGAGATGCTGATCGACGAGGCGCTCGCCTTCCCACACCCCCAGTCCTCCGAGTCCTTCGTCGCCCAGCTCGCTGCGTTCCGCAGGCACGACACACTCGATCGCCTGCACACGATCGAGGTGCCGACGTTGGTGATCGCCGGTGGCCAGGACCTCATCTGCCCGCCGCGCCTCGGCCGCGTGGTGGCCGAGGCGATCACCGGCGCGCGGTTCGTCGTCCTCGAGGAGGAGGCCCATCAGCCGTTCCAGGAATCGCCAGAGGCCTTCGACGCCCTCGTGCGCGAGTTCTGGCGGAGCATCGAATCGTGACGACCCCTCGTCACGGTTCCGGCCCGGCGGTCGACCACTCGGTCGACCGCTCGGGCCGGTAACGGCAGTACACGCCGGTCTGGATCGACGCCTCGAGGTGGTCGGCGAGCGATGGGTGCGTCGCTCGGAGCCGACGGATGGTCGACCGGATCCGTTGGGTGACGGCGGAGCGCGCCCGTTCGACCGTGCCGGTGTCGCGTCGAACCCGGCCACCGAGGCCGAGCGCGGCGGTGAGGTGGTCGACGATCGCGTCCAGCTCTGCCCGGGCTCGAGTCGCGCGATGGATGTCCGCGTGAGCGTCGGCCTCGTCGATCTCGGCCTGGAGATCTCGTACCCGCTGCTCGTAGTCGCGCCGAGCCCGGGCGTCGATCACCTCGCCCCCTACACCGTCGTCGACAGCTGCGTCGGCGAGGTCGAGGCAGTGGAGGTCGGTGTCGGGGCGGCCGAGGAGGCGCCCGATGCTCGCGAGGCCCTTCGACGATCGCACGTGCACGGTGTGACCGTCGTACGTCAGCCGCCACATGTCGCCCTCGCAGCACCACTCGTTGCGCACGGCCGACCCGTGCGGAGCCGCGCCGATCGGGGCCGTCTCCCTCCGTTTCGCATCAGATCTCGACGACACGGCGTCGAGCCCGACGCGTGCGGTGCTCACCGCCACGCGCGCCTCTGTCGGCACACCATCGGACGGCGGAAGCGCATGCCGCTCATGACCCGGAACCGAGAACAGGCTGACGACCGGGAGCGATCCGGCGGTCGCGGCGACACCCTTCCAGGTCGGGTCACCCGCTCGCTCGAGCACCACCGCCGCCAGGTGGAGGCCGTTGCGGAGCTCGCCGTCGGCGCCGCGCGCCACGAGGCCGTCGATCAGCCGGCGGGTGAGGGACGCCGCCTGCGCGAGATCCGCCGAGTCGATCGCGAGGGTCGCCAACGTGTGCAGGTTGACCGACTCCGCGGCCGGATACGTGGCGGTGACTGCCGCCGACAGCGCACGTTCCGCGAGCAGCCGAGCTTGCTCGGGATCCGAGCGAGCAACGAGGGTCGCCTCGACCGATCGAGCCCAGATCTCGTTCACCAGCCCTCCAGCGCGACTCGCGTCGGCGGCGACGGCGCGCACGATCGTGAGCTGTTGGGAGATGACTTCGGCCGCGGCGGCCGTGCCCTCGGCAAGAGTGGACGTCAGCTCGGCGCGGCTGACGGTCATCTCCGACGCCAGTGCGGGCACGCGGTCGCGGGCGATGTCGATGGCAGCGGAGAGCACGTCCACCGCGCCCGCGAGATCTCCGACAGCCACCGACGCGTGCCCGATCACGCGCCGCAGCGTGCACGGGGCGAAGTGCGCCGCATCAGCGAAGGGAAGGGCCCGCTCGGCGAGCTCGATCGCCGCGTCCGCGTGCCCGCTCAGGTACCGACAGGTCGCGACCGTCGCCACAGCGTCTGCCCATCCCTCGCGCGACGGGTCGTCCCAACGCTCGAGCGCGCGCTCGGCCAGCGGTGCGACCTCGTCGACCCGACCTTGGTGGACCACGCCCCAGAGCGTCGCGACGAGCAGGAACGACCGGTCGGGCGCGTCGTCGTGATCGAGGCACCACCGCAGCGCGGCCAGGTGCTGATCGACGCGGCTGAGGAGCGTCGCGAGCGACGATCGGTCCCACCGCGCCGACCCCTCGGTCGCCAGTCGCATCGAGCGGCGCACGACACGATCGACGAAGCGCTGCCACGTGGCATCCCACCGCCCGGCGTCGACGAGCCGCTCGCGGGCGTACGCGCGGACGACCTCGAGTTGCCGATAGTGGGTGACGCCGGCCACCACCGATGTGGCGAGCAGCGAATCGGCGACGAGGCGGTCGAGTCGATCGATCGTTGCCGCACGATCGCCCGAGCCACCGACCGCCTCTGCGTCCTCCATCGTGAACGGGCCGCTCAACACCGACAGCCGATCGAAGAACTCCTGGTCCTCCTCGTCGAGCAGCGCGTAGGACCACGCGATGGTGTCCCGCAAGCTGCGGTGCCGCGCTGCGCCGCGAGATCGGGCGAGCCGGAACGTGTCGAGATCACCCAGCCGGCCGAGCAGCTCGTCCGGGGTCAACACCCTCGAGCGCGCCGCGGCGAGCTCGATCGCCAACGGGACTCCGTCGAGCAGGCCGCACAGCCGCCCCACTGCGGCGACATCGGCATCGCCGATCACGGCTCCGCCGTCGCGGGCCCGCTCGAGGAAGAGCTGGACCGCCGGCGACCGTTGCTCGTCGCCGACGGTCGAGGGCAGTTCGAGCGGCGCCAGCACGACGATCGACTCCCGCTTCACCCCGAGCGGCGACCGGCTCGTGGCGATGACGGTCGGCGACGCACACGCGTCGAGGAGCGCCTCGATCGCGTCCGCGGCAGCTGCGAGGACGTGCTCGCAGTTGTCCATCACGACGAGGGCGGGCTGTTCCGACGGCGAATCGAGCAGTGCCCGGAACGACCCGAAGCCCAGTTGGGCCGCCATCGCCGCGCCGACATCGCGGTCGTCCTCGACCAGTGTCAGGTCGACACGCAGCGACCCGAGTGGATATCGGTGCGCTTCTGCGCGAGCGGTGGCGTCGGCAACGGTGGTCTTGCCGATCCCGCCGGGCCCGGTGATCGTGACCAGCCGGGACTCGCGCAAGCGCCGAGCCACGTCCGCCAGGACGGCTTCCCGACCGATGATCACGTCGAACGAATCCTCGCCGCGCCGAGCCGCATCGTGCGATCGTAGGCGGTGGGATCACGGCCTCGTCCGAGACGGCTGGCTGCCCTCGGACGCGTCATCGGAGGCTTCCCCCTTCTCGGGACGTCGAGACCGCACTCGTCATCGCGTGACGCGTGACGCGTGACGCAGGGTGCGTTGAGCCGCCTTCGATCAGGTTTCATGCACTCGCTCGTAGCATGTGGTCATGAAGCAGGTCACCATCGCCGCAGTCGGGATGGAGGCGGTGTCGGGTACGCCGCTCGTCGTCCTCCGTGAGTCCGACGAACCACACCGCCTCCTGCCGATCTTCGTCGGCGCACCCGAAGCCGCCGCGATCGCGCTCGGGGTGTCGGGCCAGGAGATGCCACGACCGCTGACCCACGACCTCATGGCTGCCCTCGTCGACACGCTCGACGGGCATCTCGATGCTGTCGAGGTGACCGACCTGCGAGACGGGTCCTTCGTCGCCAACCTCACGCTGCGTGGCCCTGTCGGCGAGCGTCGACTCGACACCAGGCCGTCCGACGCGATCGCGCTGGCCGTCCGCTTGGGCGCGCCGTTGTTCGTCGCCGACGAGGTGCTCGACGAGGCGGGCAGCGTGCCGGTCGAGGAGTCCGACGACGAGGTGCTCGACCAGGAGGACATCGACCGGGCGGTCGAGGACTTCCGGGCTTTCCTCGACGAGGTCGACCCCACGCAGTTCGACGACACCGGCAGCACCCCGTCCACGGGGGACGAGCCACATGACGAGGATCCCACCGACTGAACCCATCGACGACACGTCGACCGTGCCGACCGCCTACTGGCACGCCCGCGACGACGGCCGGGTCCAATGCGATCTGTGCCCACGGGCGTGCAAGCTGCACGACGGCCAGCGCGGTGTCTGCTTCGTTCGGGGCCGCCGCGGCAAGGGGATCGTGCTCACCACGTACGGACGATCCAGCGGCTTCTGCGTCGATCCGATCGAGAAGAAGCCGCTCAACCACTTCCTACCCGGCTCCCCGACGCTCAGCTTCGGCACCGCCGGCTGCAACCTCGCATGCCGCTTCTGCCAGAACTGGGACATCACCAAGTCGAAGGAGATCGACACGCTCGCCGACGAGGCGTCACCCGAGGCCATCGCCCGCGCCGCGGTCGAGCTGGGATGCCGAAGCGTGGCGTTCACGTACAACGATCCCACGATCTTCATGGAGTACGCGATCGACGTCGCCGACGCCTGCCACGACCGCGGCGTCCGAACAGTCGCAGTCACCGCCGGCTACATCTGCCCCGAGCCGCGGGCGGCGTTCTACTCGCACCTCGACGCAGCGAACATCGACCTCAAGGGCTTCACCGATGACTTCTACCGCCACACGTGCGGGGCAGAGCTGGCCGCGGTGCTCGACACGCTGGAGTACGTGCGCCACGAGACCGAGGTGTGGCTCGAGCTCACGACGCTCCTCATCCCGGACCTGAACGAGTCCGACGCCGAGCTCGACGCGATGACCCGGTGGGTCGTCGAGCACCTCGGCACCGACGTGCCCATGCACTTCACCGCGTTCCACCCGAGCTTCAAGATGCTCGACCGCCCTCCGACGCCGGCCGCCACCCTCACGAGAGCCCGGAGCATCGCGCTCGCGAACGGGATCACGTACGCGTACACGGGCAACGTGCTCGACCCGAGCGGGCAGAGCACGTCGTGCCCCGGCTGCAACGCCACGGTGGTCGAGCGCGACGGCTACACGATCGGGCGGTACGGGCTCGACGACACCGGCCACTGCATCACCTGCGGCACCGTGATCCCCGGCCGATTCGACGGGCCCGCCGGCGGCTGGGGCAGCAAGCGCCTGCCCGTCCACATGAACCGATTCGAGCGGAGCGGCACGTGATGGCGCCGTCGGCCGACGTCGTCCGCGAACCCGCGGTCGCCGGTTCGTTCTATCCCGCCGACCCAGGGTCGTTGCGGGCCGCGCTGGACGCCTCGTTCGGCGATGCGGTCGCGCCGCGCCAGGGATCGACAATGCCACGGGCGATCGTCGTGCCACATGCCGGCTACGTCTTCTCCGGTCCTGTCGCTGCGTCCGCATACCTGCTGCTCGAGGCCCCCCGAACGTCGATCCGTCGAGTCGTCGTGCTCGGACCCGCCCATCGCGTGCCGCTGCGAGGCCTCGCCCTGAGCAGCGCGCGGGCCTGGTCGACGCCGCTCGGCACGGTGCCGACCGACTCGCAGGCGCTCGATCAGCTGCAGGACGTGACCTCGACTCACGTCGACGACATCCCGCACGCCCCCGAGCACAGCATCGAGGTGCAACTCCCGTTCCTCCAGACGGTTCTCGACGACTTCGTGATCGTGCCGATCGTCGTCGGCCGCGCGCGCGACGACGAGGTCGCCGCGGCGATCGACGCGCTGTGGTCCGACGAGACGCTCGTCGTCGTGAGCACCGACCTGTCGCACTACCACCCGTACGCGGATGCTGCACGTCTGGACGCGCAGACCTCCGCCGCGATCGTGTCGCTCCGCCCCGAGCTCGTCACGACCGACGCGGCCTGCGGCGCGATCCCGTTGCGAGGGCTGCTGACGTCGGTGCGGCGACGTCACCTGTCGATCGACGAGCTCGACCGGCGGAGCTCGGGCGACACCGCCGGCGACCGGCGCTCCGTCGTCGGCTACGGAGCCTTCGCCGTCCGCTGAGCCGGCGCTGCGCTCGACCGCACCGTCACCACGCTGGCGCCGATCACCATCAGCATTGCGACGGCATCTCGGGCCGAGAGCCCTTGATCGAGCAACACGAGCCCGCTGAGCGCGGCAGCAACCGGGCTGAGGCTCATCAGGACGCCGAACACCCGGGCCGGGACGTGGCGCAGCGCGACCATCTCGAGCGAGAAGGGCACGAGCCCGGCGAGGACTGCGACCAAGCCCCCCAGTACGAGGATCCGCGGGTGGACGAGTGCCGCGCCGGCACCGAGACCGGCGGGAGCGACGAGCGCGGCCGCGATGGCCATGGCGAGGCCCAGCGAGCCGACGCCGGACGACTGCTGACCGGCGGATCGGCTGAGGAGGATGTAGCCCGCCCACCCACCGGCGGCGACCAGCGCGAAGACGAGTCCGACCGGATCGAGCCCACCGCCCGTCCCGCCCAGCAGCGCAACCCCACACACCGCGACCGCCACGCACCCGAGGTCGGCGGCGCGCCTCGACAGCACTGCCGCCAGACCGAGCGGACCGATCAGCTCGATCGTCACCGCGACACCCAGCGGCAGCCGTTCGACGGCCGAGTAGAAGCTCGTGTTCATCACCGCGAGGACGCACCCGAACGCAGCGATCGTGGCCCATTCGCGCTTCGAGCGCCCTCGCAGCGCGGGGCGGCACCACGCCAGCAACACCAGCGCCGCTCCGCCCTGCCGGAACATCACGACAGCGGGTGCGCCGATGTGCTCCATCATCCTGGCGGCGACGCCACCACCGATCTGAACCGACACCATCGACGCGCCGAGCAGCCACGTGCGGTCGATCGAGGTGAACCGTGCCCGATGGTCGGGCGCGGCGAGCGAGAGTTCCACGCCGTCAGGATGATCGCGTCGTGAACGGAACGGAAATGCCGATTCAGGCCTGGTTATGCTCAGCGCGCATGACCGTCGAGATTCGCCACCTCCGCGCGTTCCTCGCGATCGCGGAGGAGCGGAACCTCACACGAGCTGCGTCCCGCCTGCACGTCACGCAACCGGCGCTCTCGCGAACGCTCGCGCAGCTCGAGCGCCTGCTCGGCGCCCGCCTCGTGGATCGGTCGACGCACCACGTCGAGCTGACCGACATCGGACAGCGGTTCGAGGCGCGCGCCTTCGACGCCATGAGAGCGTTCGAGACCGCGCTCGCCGACGTCACCGGACGCGGGCTGCCCCTGCGGCTCGGCCACAGCTGGTCCGCCGGCATCCACCTCGCGACCATCCTGCGCGCATGGAACGCGCAGCCGCGCGCGTGCGACATCGTCGTCATCCGGCGTGACGATCGCAGCGCCGGGCTCACCTTCGGGGCGGTCGATGCTGCGTTGACGCGAGGCCCACCCGATCCTGCGAGGTTCCGGTCCGTCGTGATCGATCGCGAGCACCGGATGGCGGTGCTGCACCGGACCCACCCGTTGGCCCGGCGCAAGGCGGTGACGCTCGACCAGCTGAGCGACGAGCCGCTGGTCGCGACCAGCGTCGGCGTGACGACGCCGGAGCTCTGGCCCGCGGGCGCTCGACCCGAGGTGAGCGCCGAGGTGAGCACCGTCGACGACTGGCTGGTGGCGATCGC
>JBFWSW010000034.1:0-46841 GCA_050248155.1 Ilumatobacteraceae bacterium | reverse complement strand
TGGTCGACGAGGAGCACGAAACGGCGCACGATCTGCTCGAACTCGACCGCGGACAGGTGCTGGGCGTGCTCGATCAACTGTGCTGCCGCGTCGACGACCTGGTCGGCGACCCGCGGGTTCGCGAACGCATCCGCGATCAACTGCGATTGGACGACCCCGATCGTGCCGTCCGCCAATGCGTCGAGGATCGCTGGTGCTGCGGTGGCGAGCTTGCCGAGCCGGCGGCACCGGTTGGTGTCACGGGTCGACCAGCGATGCGTCGCCCGATACCAGCCGCGCACATCCCGATGACCATCCGCGACGAACAACTGACGACGCTCGACCTCGCGCATGATCACGGCCTGCTCGGCCTCACACCGCCGCCGCCTCGCCTCCACCTCCCGCGAACGAGCCACGAGCTCCGCATCACCCAACTCATCCGGACCCGCCACCACGGTTCCGATCATGCAACGGGGGTGTGACAGCGGAGCGGCGTAGCATCGCGGGCGATGAGCAGTTCGATTCGGCGGATCGCCCTCAGCACAGGGGGCGGGGACGCCCCTGGCCTGAATGCAGTCATCCGTGCCGCGACGTTGGCGGCGCGGCACCGTGGTTGGGAGGTGGTCGGCATCCGCGACGGGTTCAACGGGCTGCTGTATCCCGAGATCTACGGCGACGGAGGTGTGATCAACCTCACGCGCGACTCGGTGCGCGGCATCGTCCACCAAGGTGGCACCATCATCGGCACCACCAATCGCGGCAATCCCACCAGGTTCCCAGTGCAGCAGCCCGACGGCTCGTGGGTCGAGGTCGATCGTACGCCCGAGCTCCTCGCCCAGTTCGAGCGGCACGGCATCGACGCGCTCATCACGATCGGCGGCGACGGATCGCTCACCATCGGCGCGCACCTGCACCGCGCGGGCATGCGGGTGATCGGGGTTCCGAAGACGATCGACAACGACCTCGACGCCACCGACGCGACGTTCGGCTTCGACACGGCGGTCAGCTTCGCGTCGCAGTGCATCGACCGCCTGTTCGCCACCGCCACGTCACACGGTCGCGTGTTCGTCGTCGAAGTGATGGGTCGCTACGCGGGATGGATCGCGCTCGAAGCGGGAGTCGCGTCCGGTGCGCACGCCATCCTGATCCCCGAGATCCCCTACTCGCTCGAGCCCGTTGCCGCCACCATCGCCGAGCGCGAACGTCGCGGCTCGAAGTTCTCGATCGTCGTCGTGGCCGAGGGTGCTGCGCCGATCGGCGGTCATGTGACGGTGCAGAGCACGTCCATCGGCCAGGCAGAGCGCCTCGGCGGCATCGGCAACAAGGTCGCGTTCGAGCTCGAGCAGTTGACCGGCAAGGAATCGCGCACGGTCGTCCTCGGGCACCTCTTGCGCGGGGGCTCGCCGACCTCGTTCGATCGACTGCTCGGCCTGCGCTTCGGCGCCGCTGCGGTGCGGGCGCTCGAGGAGGGGCAGGACGGCATCATGGTCGCGCTGAACCCGCCGACGGTCGACTACGTCCCGCTCGAGGACGCGACGCGACGTCGCAAGGTCGTCGAGCTGTCGTGCGACACCATGCTCACGGCGCGCGACATGGGCATCAGCTTCGGCGACGCGATGCCCGACCCGATCCCCTGACCACGATGGCCGATCGAGCCCTCGACTTCCCGACCGGCGCTGCGGTCACCCGGGCCGAGCTCGACGCCGACTTCCATGGCGTCCTCCGCCGGCTCCGCCAAACCGAGCCCGTCTCGTGGCTCCCGTCGCTCGACGCGTGGGTGGTGACCCAGCGCGACGTGGCGATCCAGGTGCTGCGGGACGCCACGACGTTCACGGTCGACGATCCTCGCTTCTCCACCGCGCAGGTGCTCGGCCCGAGCATGCTCTCGCTCGACGGCACGGAGCACGCCCGACACCGCGACCCGTTCGCCGGGCCGTTCCGGCTCGGCGAGGTGCAACAGCGCTTCGATGCGCGGGTCGGTGCGATCGCCCGCGAGATGGTGGCTGCGCTGCAGCCGTTGGGACGTGCCGAGCTCCGTCGCGACCTCGCCGGTCCGCTCGCAGTGCGCGTCATGGTGCTCGCGCTCGACCTGGTCGACACCGACCCTGCCGAGTTGCTCGGCTGGTACGACGAGATCGTCGCCGCTGTCACCGAGGCGTCGACCGGTCCGCTGCAACAAGCGCACGTGCCAGGTGGTGTCGAGCAGCTCGCCGGTCGCGTGCGCGCAACAGTCGCACGCGGAGATGGCGTCCTGGCCGACGCGGCACGGTCGATGTCCCTCGGCGAGGTCGTGTCGAACACCGGCGTCATGCTCTTCGGTGGCATCGAGACGAGCGAGGGCATGACGACCAACGCGTTCGCTCACGTCCTGGCGGAACCAGGTGCGTGGCACGAGCTGGCGACCGAGCGCTCGTTGATCGACAACGCCATCGAGGAATCGCTACGGCTCGAACCTGCCGTCGTGCGCGTCGACCGGTTCGCGACTCGATCGGTCGAACTCGCGGGCGCAGCCATCGACCGCGGCGAGCTCGTCATCGTGTCACTCGCCGGAGCGAACCGCGACCCGTCGGTCTTCGTTCAGCCCGATCGGTTCGACGTTCGACGAACGAACGCGAAGCAGCACCTCACGTTCGTCCATGGGCCCCACACATGTCCCGGGATGCACCTCGCTCGACTCGGCACCCGCCACGCGATCGAATCAGTCCTCGACGCGCTCCCCGGCATCCGTCTCGATCCGAGCTCGCCACCGCCTCTGCCGGCGGGCACCGTCTTCCGGAAGCCGGATCGGCTCGACGTGGTGTGGCCGGTCCGCTGACCGACAGGGGCAGAGTTCAGTCGTGCATCTGCTGGGCCAGGTAGTTCTCGACGCCCACCTGGCGGATGGTCTCGAGCTGCGTCTCGAGCCAGTCGGCGTGCTCCTCCTCGGACACCAGGATGTCGGCGAGCAGCTCGCGGCTGCCGTTGTCACCGAGCTCGACCGCGGTCGCGATGCCGTTGTTGAGGCGTTCGATCGCGGTGTACTCGAGCTGCAGATCCGATTGGAACTGCTCGATCACCGTCTCGCCGATCCGTAGCGGGAAGTACCGCTGGTAGTTCGGGATGCCTTCGAGGAACAGGATCCGGTCGGTCACGCGATCGGCGTGCTTCATCTCGTCGATCGACTCGTCGCGGATGTGGTGGGCCAGACGACGATAACCCCAGTGCTCACAGAGCTTGGCGTGCAAGAAGTACTGGTTGACCGCGGTGAGCTCGGCCGTCAGCACCTCGTTGAGCAGTTCGATGATCCGATCGTTGCCGCGCATGGCGACATGGTAATGCTCGTCAGGCGAACGACGGGCGAGCCTGCACCACCACTCGAGCCTCGAGCATGTCGTGGATCGTCTCGCGGCACGTGCCGCACGACGTGCCGGCGCCGCACGCCGCACCGACCTCGTCGACCGTGAGCGCACCGTGCGAGATGGCGCGCTCGACCTTGCGCTCCGACACACCCCGGCACAGGCACACCATGGCCATGCCCGTAAGGTACTCCTAACGAGGCGAGGAATGCAACCCGCTCCAGATCAGGCAGGACCCAGAGCGAGCACGGTGAGGTAGTCCTCGGTCTCGAGGGGGACGAACCCGTTGACGCACATCGCTCGCGCAGCGGGTTCCACCAGCGGATCGAGGACGGTGTCGAGCAGCGCCTCGCGCAGCTCGACGACCGTGTGCTCGGACGTGCCGGCCGATGTGACGAGGGCGAGGCACGGGATGAGCGGACCGAGCCCCGCCACCTCGAGCCCGTCGACGAGCTCGGGCATGCTGCGCTGCACGTGCCAGAGGGTGACGCTGTCGATCGCGGCGACGTCGGCGCGACCGGCCTGCAGGGCGCGCAGGCTCTCGACGTGGGCGCCCGTGTGCACGGTCGGTCCCCGCCAGGTTCCGCCGCCGCCGTGCACGGCGGCGATGAGGCTGATCCACCCCGACAAGCTGTCGAAGGAGTTCACCGCTGCCGTGCTGCCGGCCAGATCGGCGAGGCCGGCGGGGCGACGCGAGACGATGACGCTTCGGTACAGGTGGCCGTCGGCCTCGGGGCAGGCGACCGTGAGCGTGCCGAGCACCCGCACCCGGTCTCGCAGGGTCGTCGCGACCGGCCAGCCGCACGCCTGTCCCAGCGCGAGGTCGGGCCGTGTCCACGTCGCGTAGACGTCCGCAGCGTGGTCGAGCGCTTCCGGTAGCCAGCCGAGCCGCTCGCGCAACGCTTCGTAGAAGCGGTCCTGGGCCCATCGGATGTCGGCGAAGGGATACATCCCCAGGTTCGCCACGCCAGCCGTCGCGCCACCGTCGCCGGCCCGGTTGTTCATCTGTCGGCGAAGCGTTCAGCGAACGGATGCACCGGCGTCGAGAACGACCGGAGACCGAAGCGACGCACGACCTCACCGTACCCCGAGTACCAACCGGCTCCGGCGGCCGCCGCGTCGTCCGCGGCGATCTCGCGGGTGAGCGAAGGCAACCGGTACCACGCCGCACCGGGGAGCGTGTGGTGCGTGTGGTGGAGGTTGTTGTTCAGGAACAGCAGACCGAAGAACCAGTTGCTGCGCACGACCGCCGACCGTGGTGCAGGCGCCTCGACGGCAAGGTGCTCGACGAACGAGCGGAGGTAGGTGACCGACATGCCGAGGTAGCAGAAGCCCAAGAGGTACTGCCAGGCCGGCACCCCGGCGACGGCGACGACCAACCAGCCCGTCACTGCGGCGAGGGCGACGTGCGAGGCCCACAACCGCCGACGGTCGCGGCGTCGCACGGCTGCGCGCAACTCGCGCACGACGTGCACCGGCGGACCGATGACGGGCCCGATGACCATCCGCCCGACCAACGTCCTGTTCGCACGGAGCGCGAGTCGGTGCAGCCACGAAGCCGACGCCCACCGCGCGGGCGACACGTAGAAGCTCTCGGGATCGTCGTCGGGATCGGTGAGGTCGGACGAATGGTGCGCGAGGTGGGACTCACGGTAGAGCTCGAAGGGCAGCCACAACGCCAGAGGCATCCCGACGACGGCATGGTTCAGCCGCCGCCAGGGAGTGGGATGCCCGTGGATGACCTCGTGCTGCAGCGACATGTACCAGCCGCCCAGGTACGCGAACGCAGCGACGACGAGGACACCCGGAAGCCGTTCGTGCCACACGAGCACCGCTGTGAAGGAGAGCACGAACACGACCGCGACGACGACCGTCGGCCACTCGATGTCAACCGGGCGCGGGGCGTCGTCCCTCACGCGTGTGATTGTGCAGCACGTGAGGCGGATGTCACGCCCATTCGGGTGAGATCATGCGCACAGAACGTGGCACTTGTGAGCATGAGCGCAGCGATTGTGGTGGATCCACAACAGGCGTGGTGCATACACTTCACCCGTGATCGACCGACGGACGGTGCTGTCAGCGTTCCGCGAACGATTGGTGCAGGTCATCGACCGCAGTGGGCTGACCAGATCCCAGTTCGCCGAGCAGAACGGCCTCGATCGGTCGACGCTCTCTCAGCTCCTCAGCGACACCAACCGGCGACTGCCGCGGGTCGAGACGCTGGCCGAGATCGCGACCACGCAGCAGGTGTCGATCGACTGGCTGCTCGGCTTCACCCATGCCGGCTCGATGCAGGCCGAGATGCTGCACGAGCAGACGTCGTTCGAGCACGATGCGCTCTCACCCAACGACGAGCGGCTGATCGCATGGTTCGACGAGGCGCAGGGGTACAAGATCCGCTACGTCCCGTCCACGCTGCCCGACCTGCTGAAGACGGAGGAGGTGATCGTCCACGAGCTGACCCACTACCCGTCGACTCGGCCGGAGCAGAAGATCGAGATCGCCGCGACGCGACTCGCACGGACCCGTGGGCCCGGCAGCGATCTCGAGTGCTGCAACAGCCTGCAAGCGGTCGAGTCCTTCGCCCGCGGTGAGGGCATCTGGCGTTCGCTGCCGTCCGCGGTGCGGACCGCGCAGATGGAGCACATGGTCGAGCTCACCGACGAGCTCTACCCGTCGCTTCGCTGGTTCCTGTTCGACGGGCTGCAGCGGTACGCGGCGCCGGTGACGATCTTCGGTCCGCAGCGCGCAGCTCTGTACATCGGGCAGATGTACCTCGTCCTCACGTCATCGGAGCACGTGCGCACGCTCACGGCGCACTTCGACGACCTCATCCGCGGCGCCGTCGTGCAACCGAACGAGGTGTCCCACTACCTCGACGAGCTGTTGCGGACCAGCCGACGCGCGCGGCGTTGACGGCTCAACCGGCCGTGTAGCCGCGCAGCACCGACATCAGCTGCTGAGGCACCTGGACGCCGCGTTCGGCTGCCAGGCGGCGCTGCGCGAGGCGCCGGTCCCCCGGCAGGCGCGCGCCGGGCTCGCCCTGCAGCGCGCGCAGCTCGACCTCGATGCGGTCGACGTACCGATCCCCCATCGTCGCTGTGGGGTCGATCGCCAGCACGACCTGTCCGACGTCGGGAGGTCCGCCCGACGTGCCCGCGAACGGAGCGGCCTCGAACGAGAAGTTCGATCCCGCGACGCCACCCGACATGATGTCGACGAGCAGGGCGAGCGACGAGCCCTTGTGACCGGCGGCCGGCAGCATCGAGCCGGCCAACGCAGCACAGGCATCGGTGGTCGGCGCACCGTCGGCATCGATCGCCCATCCGAGCGGGATCGGCTCGCCGGCTTCGGCTGCTGCGCGCACCTTCACCCACGCCACGGCCGACGACGAGAGGTCGGCCACGACAGGGTCCCCGTCTCGACGGGGCACGGCCCAGGCAATGGGGTTCGTGCCGAAGAACGGTCGCGACCCACCGGCCGGGGCCATCAACGACGACGAGTTGGCGAACATGATCGCAACCAATCCGTCTCGTGCGAGTTGCTCGACGAACCAGCCGAGCACGCCGGCCGAGCTCGAGTGCTCGATCGCGAGGATGGCGATGCCGCACGCACGCGCGGCATCGACGAGCGGCTGCGAGCCCGCCTCGAACGCCGGATGGCAGAACCCATGACCTGCATCCACCACCACCGTCGCGGACCGCGGGCGCGACACTGCGGGCACGGCGGAGCCGGCGACCTTTCCACACGACACGTGATCGCAGTACGTCGGCAGGTAGTCGAGCCCGATCGTGCGGAGTCCATCGGCCTCGGCGTCCCTGATGCTGCGCGCGGTGGCACCCGCCTGCAGCTCGGACGCGCCCGAGCGCCGCAGCGCCTGGCCGGCGAGATCGAGCACCTCGTCGAGCGTCAGCGTGATGTCGGGCTCGGACATGACCGGCCCACAGTAGATTCCGGCCGTGATCGCGGAGGCCTCCACGGCTGCCATCGAGCTGGCCGAGGCGCTCGTCGCACGGGGCGGGCGCCTGCTGGGCATCACCGGTCCGCCGGGCGCAGGGAAATCGACGCTCGCTGCGGTGCTCGTCGCCCACTTCGGTGACCGCGCTCGCCTGTTGCCGATGGACGGCTTCCATCTCGCCGACGACGAGCTGGCTCGCCGAGGATCGCTGCAGCGCAAGGGTGCCCCCGACACCTTCGACGCAGCAGGTTTCGTCGTTGCGCTCGCGCGCGTCCGCGCTCGTCACGACGACGTGCTGGTGCCACGCTTCGACCGCGACATCGAGGCGGCGATCGCCGGTTCGATCCGGATCGAGCCCGATGTCGACCTCGTCGTGACCGAGGGCAACTACCTCCTGCTCGACGAGCCTCCCTGGTCGCAGGTGGTCGCGCACCTCGACGAGACGTGGATGTTGCGCCTGGGCGACAGCGAGCGCGTCGAGCGGCTCGTCGCGCGACACATCGCCCACGGACGTTCTCCCGAGGCCGCCCGCCGCTGGGTGGCCGATGTCGACGAGCCCAACGCAACGCTGGTCGCGCGACGCAGCCTGCCGCCGGACGTCTGGCTCGACGTCACCCCATGACGGTGCCCGACGTGGGCGCAGGGTCGCGCCGCCGCGAGAACGACGAGAGGTCGATGTCGAGCCCGGTCAGCTGCCCGCGGAACCGCACCGGCTCGCGGTCGTGGTCGCGCCCCTCGGCTGCGGCGTCGACGAGGGCGCGGATGAACTTCCCCGCCAGCGGCGCGTTCTTGAACTGGTTGCCACTCGTGGCGCACGCGAGGTACCAGCCACCGAGGCTCGACTTGTCGTAGATCGGCACCCAGTCGTCGGCCACGTCGTAGAGGGCAGCGAGGCCGACGGGTCGCAGCGGCACCCCGACGCTCGGCATGCGTCGCGCGAGGCGCAACGTCGCCGTCTCGAAGCGCTCGACCGTGGGATGCTCGTCGAAGTCGTCGGGATCGTCGATCCACTCGAGCGGGTCGCACGCCGCTTCGGTGCCCCCCACGAGCAGCGTCGGCCCGGGCTGCGGGCGGAAGTACTGCCCCAGGTCGAGGTCGATGACGATGGGCATGCCCGCCTCGAGCGACAGCTCGCCCGGAGCGGGCACGACGAACACCTCTTGGCGAAGGCACCGCTGCCCGATGCGCATGTCGTCCGTGACGCCCGCGATCCGGTTCAGCTGCCCCGAGTGCGGACCTGCTGCGTTCACCACGACCGGAGCCGCGATCGACCGCCCGCTCGCACACTCGACGGCTCGCACGTGCCCGTCCGCTGTCGACACGCCGACGACCCGCTCGCGGAATCGGAACTGGACACCCAGGCGCCGCGCCGCGTGGGCGACGTTGCGCGCCGCGAGCAGCGGATCGTCCACGTACCCCGCGTTCGGGTCGAACACGGCGCTGAGCCGGCCGGTCGCTTCCTCGCCGAAGGCGGGGTCGTCGATCGTCCTCGGCGGGAAGTACGAACCGGTGTCGAGCGAGGGAACGCGCCGCACGATCTCGGCGGCGTCGAGTCGTTCGTAGGGCACACCGACCTGGTCCCACAACGAGGTGACCCGTCCCATCGTGCCGCCTGGCTCGTCGAAGATCAGCATGCCGGCCCGGACGAAGGTGGCCATCCCGTCGGGATCGACGTCTCCGAGGTGGTCGGCCCAGTTCGACCAGTACGGCGCCGACTCCCACGCAGTCAGGACGGCGTCGCGCGTGGAGTAGCTGAAGCGGATGAGCGCGGAGGATGCGCTCGTCGAACCCGCTCCGGCTCCGGGCCCGAGATCGACGCACACCACCGATCGGCCACTCCGGGCGAGCTCGAGCGCGACGGACGCGCCGATGATGCCGGCGCCGATGACCACGGCATCGGCTCGCTCATCGGTCGGTCGAGCCACGACGGTCACGGTACTCGCGCGCCAGAATGATGTGATGAGCGACATCGAGGCGGAAGTTCGCGCGTCCCTCGACCGGACCGGTCAGCCCTACGAGATCGTGCCGTGCGACCCGAGCCTCGCCGACACGGCGGCGTTCTGCGACGCCTATGGCTACTCGCTCGACGAGTCGGCGAACACGATCGTGGTGATCGGCAAGACCGACCCGCCACGGCTCGTCGCATGCATCGTGCTGGCGACGACACGACTGGACGTGAACGGTGCCGTGCGCAGGCGGCTGGGTGCACGCAAGGCATCGTTCGCCTCGGCCGACGACACGATGGCGGCGACCGGCATGGCCATCGGCGGGGTGACCCCGTTCGCGATGCCGTCCGACATGGAGATCTGGGTCGATGCCGAGGTGGCGCGGCGCGACCGGATCATCCTCGGTGGCGGCAGCCGCTCGATCAAGGTGCTCGCACCGCCCGCCACGCTCCTGGCGCTCGAGAACGTGACGGTCGTCGAGGGGCTCGCCACTCCGATCAGTTGACGCGCCAGGTCCACACGCGCATGTCGGCGCCTTCTGTACCTTCTCGGATGAGCGGTTGCGGATCGGTGCGCTCGACCAGTGTCCACACGCCGACGGCCTGCAGGCGCTCCGACTCGGCTCGGTAGCCGAGGGCGTCGACCGCATCGTCACGGAAGGTCATCGACACGTGGCCTCCCGGCCGGACTGCGCGGGCAAGACCCTCGAAGGCCGCCGGGCCGACGTGGCCGTGCGTGAACACGCCGACCGACACGACAGCGCCGAACCGGCCGGAACCGAACGGGAGCGGATCGAGCAGCGAGCCCTGATGGAGCTCGGCGTACACCTCGGTCGACTCTGCCCGTTCGAGCATCGCGGCGGAGAGGTCGAAGCCGACGATCCGCCAGCTGCTGAGGGATCGCAACGCGCATCCCACCAGACCCGTGCCACAGCCGGCGTCCAGGATCTCCGCGGTGGTGTCGGCGCCGAGATGCGCCGCGCAGCGCGAGGCGGCTGCCAGCGGCGCCAGCCAGTCCATGCCGTGGAGATCGGCGTCGTAGCTCGAGGCCCACTCGTCGTATCGGTCGCGCAGCTCCTGCGGGCTGCCGGCGGAGTAGATCCACTGGAGACGTTGTTCGAGGCGAGTCGTCTCGCCGTCGTCCGACTCGCTCATGCCGGCTCGAGTGCGACGCGGTCGGGCAGGGTGACGTCGAGGAGCTCGAGGTCGGTCGTCCAGTCGACGAAGCGGCTCGCCATGCCCGCCGGGACCACCACCGTGTCGCCGGCGCCCAGCTCGTGGCGCGCCGGCTCGTCGACCCCGGGCCCCGCGCCGTGCTCGAACGCGACACCTCCTCGTAGGACGAAGGTGAACACGAGCTCGGCGTCGTGGGTCCTGAGCACCGGTTGCGTCGCGCCGAAGCCGGCCGGTCGCACGACGCGTGCCCCGGCGAGCCCATCGGTGGCCGCGCCGATGCCGAGATCGCGAGCGGCGAATCCGGGCACCCGCCACGAGTGCCACGTGGCTTTCGACGCGTCGTGACGCACGAAACGCTGACCGCCGAAGTCGCGGTCCGGCAGCACTCGTCCGGTCGGCAGCCCGATCTCGTGCTCGGCCAGTGTCTCGTGCTCGGCCGGGCACCCGATCTCGATCACCTCGAGGCCGTCGCCGCTCTCGAGTACGCGATGGCGGATCTCCGGCGGTTGCAGCACGCAATCGCCGGCCTCCATGACGAAGGGCTCGCCCTGGTCCTCGTACACCAGGCGGACCCAGCCCTTGTAGCAGTAGATCATCTGGAAGCGGACCTTGTGGTAGTGCACGTAGTCGGGCACCGGTCCGCCGCCGGGGATGCGGATGTGCGATGCGATGAACCGTCCACCCTGACGACCGGGGATGACGTCTCGGTACTGCATGCCTGCACGACCGGTGCCCCAGCCGGAACGCTCGTCGAGGTGCGTCACGACGAGCGACGGCGACTCCGGCGGCACCGCGAGCTGGGGCGCGGCATCGATCAGCCGGACGAGCGTGCCATTGGGCGCGACCAGCTCGCGCGCGCCGCCGCCGAGCGCGAGCGGGTCGTCGCACATCAACCTGATCGTGCTGCTCGCCGTGCCCTCGGCGGAGGGCTCGAGCCTGACCGTGAGCCCGTGTCCGGACAGCACTGCCACCGACGGTGCATCCGCCGGGAAGATCGCATCGACACGGAACCCGAGGCGCTGGGTGAAGAAGTCGACGGTCTCGGCGAAGGGCGCTCCGGGGAGCACCATCTGCGCGCCGCGAACCGTCGATGTCGCCATGCGGCGGGACGTTAGCGGCACGAGGAGGGCCTCGGATGACCCCAGGTCAGCCACCCAATTTTCAAGGATCTGTCAAGTCACCGCCGGAGTGTGCCGAAAGATCTCGCATGTTCCGCCGCCGTCAGAACATCGTGCTCGCCGTCGTGCTGTCGAGCGGACTGGTGTTCTCCTCCATCGCTCCCGACACCGTGTCGGCTGCACCCTCCGCCGAGTACGTCGTCAAGGACGGCGACTACCTGATCGGCATCGCCCGCAAGCTCGGCACCTCGCTCGCCCAGTTGCTGGCCGTGAACGACCTCACCGTGACGAGCGTCGTTCACCCAGGCGACCACCTCCTGATCCCCGAGGGAGCGACGAGCCCCGCTGGCGGCGGCGCATCGGCGGCTGCTGCCACCGCCACCTACACCGTCAAGCCGGGCGACTCGCTCTTCGTGATCGCCCGCAAGCTCGGAGCTCCGTTCGGCGACCTCCTGTCCACGAACGGGCTCACCGACGAGTCGGTCATCTTCCCCGGGGACCAGCTGAACGTCCCCGCGAGCGCGACGAACCCGAACGCAGGCGCAGCGGCCGCATCGACGTCGACGTCGACCGGCGCGTCGGGCACCCAGGCGACCGCCTCGTACACCGTGAAGTCGGGCGACTACCTGTTCGGGATCGCGAAGAACTACGACATCCCGATCTCCACCCTGCTGCAGCTGAACGACCTGACCCTGGAGAGCACGCTGCTGCCCGGGGCGACCCTGCAGCTGCCCGCCGGCGCCGTCGCATCGACTCCGCCTCCCCCGCCGGCGGACGCACCGGTCGGCACCAAGATCGACGCCGTCATCGCGTTCGCCAGGGCGCAGCTGGGCAAGCCGTACCGCTTCAACGCTGCCGGCCCCGAGGCCTTCGACTGCTCGGGGCTCACCGCCGCCGCCTATGCGCAGATCGGGGTCTCGCTCCCCCACCAGAGCCAGATGCAGTCGAATCGCGGTGTCCCGGTCGATTGGCGCACCGAGGACATCAAGGCCGGGGATCTCGTCTTCATGTTCAGCAGCAACAACCCGGGCGTGATCAGTCACGTGGGGTTGGCGATCAACTCGTGGCAGTGGATCCAGGCCCCGCGCGCCGGCGACGTCGTGCGCCTCGGGCTGATCCCGAACGACAACGTGATCCAGGCGGTGCGACGTTACGTGACGGACTGACCGTCACCGGCCGGTGAACTCCGCTGGTCTGCGCTCGAGGAAGCTCGCGACGCCTTCGCGGTGATCGTCGCTCGCGAAGCACGCTGTCATCGCCGCGGTGTGTCGCTGCATGTGCTCGCCGACAGGCGCGGTGAGCCCCGCATAGACGAGCTGCTTGACGAGCCGCATGCTGTGCGGTGACCCGGCCGCGATGGACTCGGCGAGAGCACGGGCGGTCGACGCCAGCTCATGGGAAGGCACGAGCTCGTGGACGTAGCCGAGACGGACCGCTTCGTCGGCATCGATGATCGCGCCCGTGTACAGCAGGCGCAGCGCCTGCTGCAGACCGACGATGCGTGGGAGCAACCACGTTCCCGCGCCGGTGTCGGGCACCAGCCCGCGATGCACGAAGTTCCAGCCGAAGCGCGCGTTCGGTGTGGCGATGCGGATGTCGCACTGGGAGGTGAACTCGGCGCCCATGCCCACCGCGGGACCGTCGATCGCGCAGATCGTGGGCTTCGAGCACTCGACGAGCGGCCACCACGCCGAGCGCTCCTCGGCCGTTCCGCGCAGGCCGCGCGACTCACCGGGCACCGAAGCCAGGTCGGCGAGGTCGGTGCCGGCGCAGAACGCGCCGGGTACTCCGGTGATCACCAGCACCACCGTCGAGGGGTCGGCGTCGGCGGCATGCACGGTGTCGATGAAGTCGCCGAGCATCCGGTAGGTCATCGCGTTCCGCTTCTCGGGCCGATCGATCGTGATCGTGCCCACCTTGCCGTCGGTCTCGTAGCGGATGTGCTCGGCCATGTGGCGACCGTATCCCTCGTGTTGCCTCAGCGCTGCAGCAGACGGCTGATGGCCTCCTCCGAAGCGCCGAGGTCGTCACGCGGGGTCGCCGACATGCGGCTGAGGTACGAGATCGCGACCTCGCAGTTCTCGACGGCCCCACCGTCGGTGTGCACGGGCAGGTCGATCTCCTCACCCCACGTCATGTTGACGTTGTAGACGCCGCTCTGGCCTTCCTTCGCGACGAGCTCGGCAGACGACATGCGCCGCGGGGGTTCGGTGCCGACCTCGGCGAGCCGCCATCCCTTGATCTCGTCGATCTCGACGTTCGGCACGTTCAGGTTCGCGACCACCGGCTCGGTCGGCATCGACGCGACCAGACCCTCGACGAACGCCGAGGCCACGGCGGCGGCGGTCTCCCACTTCTGGCCGACCAGCATCTCGTCCCACGCCTGACCTTCGACGCCGAACCCGGCGACGGCCTGGCTGACGGCAACACCCGACAGTCCGCCGTTCCGGCCGCTGATGCAGGCGCCGACGGTCCCCGAGTGGTACACGGATCGTCCCACGTTCACGCCGGGGTTGATGCCCGACACCACGAGGTCGAACGGCGGCCCGAACGCCCCGAGCCGGGCGAACATCACGCACAGGGCCGGCGGGCCCGACACCGACCACGCCTCGTCGAGGTCGTCGAGCTTGCACCGGCGCACCTCAGGCTGGATCAGGTTCAAGGCGCCGAGCGCCGCGCTGGCGCCGGAGAACTCGCGATCGGGGGCGATGATGACCACCTCGCCGTGTGGCCGCATCGCGCGTGCGAGCACGTGCAGTCCGATCGAATCGATGCCGTCGTCGTTGGTGACCAGGATGCGCATGCACCCAGTGTTGCCCGGAATCGTCACGAACGCGACACGATGTTGCCATGTCCGTCCTCGACCGACTCCCCGCGCCCTCCGCCACGCGCCTGGCGGTGCGGGTGACGCCCGATGCGGTCCGGCGGTTGCGGGGTGGCCATCCGTGGCTCTTCGACGGGTCGATCCGGTCGGTCAACCGCGAGGGCGCCGCCGGCGACCTGGCCGTCGTGTTCGACGACGACCGGCGGTTCGTGGCCATCGGCCTGTGGGATCCTTCGTCGCCCATCCGGGTCAAGGTGCTCCACCACGGGCGTGGAGAACCGATCGACGGTGCGTTCTTCCGCGAGCGTCTGGCCGCGGCGGTCGGGCGCCGAGCGCCGCTCGCCGGATCCGGCCCGGAGGCGGCCACGACGGGGTATCGCGTGGTGCACGGCGAGAACGACGGTCTGCCGGGCCTGGTCGTCGATCGGTACGCGCACGTCGCCGTCGTCAAGCTCTACTCGGCGGCGTGGATCCCACATCTCGCGAACGTGGTGCCTGCCCTGGCCGACCTGCTGCCGATCAGCTCGATCGTCCTGCGCCTGGCACGATCGCTCTCGGACCCCGACCTCCACGGCTTGCACGAGGGGATGTCGCTGCACGGACCCGACATCGACCGACCCGTCGAGTTCCGCGAGCTCGGCCTCACCTTCGAGGCTGACGTCGTCCACGGGCAGAAGACCGGGTGGTTCCTCGACCAGCGCGACAACCGGGCGCTCGTCGGCGCGATGTCGAGCGGTGCACGCGTGCTCGACGTCTTCTCCTGCGGTGGTGGCTTCTCGGTGCACGCCGCGGCCGGGGGCGCCCGCTCGGCGCTGGCCGTCGACTCGAGTCCATTCGCCACCGAGGCGGCCGAACGCAACATGCGTCGCAATGCTGGTCGAGCTGCGGTTGCCGCGTGCCGTTTCAGCACGATCACCGGCGAGGCCTTCACCGAGCTCGAACGCCTGGGCGAATCACGCGGCCGGTTCGACATCGTGGTCGTCGACCCTCCTTCGTTCGCCCGTTCTGCGATCGACGTGCCGCGCGCGATCGCTGCGTACGAACGACTGGCTGCGCTTGCCGTCGCGCTGGTCGAGCACGGCGGAACCCTCGTCCAGGCGTCGTGCTCGGCTCGGGTCGACGAAGCAGCCTTCGTGCGTGCCGTGCACGCCGGCGCGGCGCGAGCAGGGTTCGATCTCGACGAGATCCGACGAACCGGCCATGCGCTCGACCACCCGATCGGGTTCCCCGAGGGCGCCTACTTGAAGGCCCTGTTCGCACGGCCCCGTCGGAGGGCGGGATGACCTCCATCCCGACCGTCTCGCTGGGTGACGCCGGGCCTCACGTGGCGGGCATCGTCGGCGCCGCGTGCCGAGACGTCGGGTTCTTCCAGATCACCGACCACGGTGTGGGGCAGGGCGTGATCGACCGGGCGTGGCAGACATCGCGGCGCTTCTTCGACCTGCCGGCCGCCGAGCGCCTGGCCACTGCGCGTCGACGTGATGGCGACGCCTACGGCTACATCCCGTTGGCGACAGAAGCGCTCACGCGATCGCTCGACACCGGCGGTGACACCGCTCCCGATCTGAAGGAGACGTTCAACGTCGGGCCGTTCGAGCGGCCGGCTGTGCTGCGTGACGAAGGCGAACGCTGGGCCTTCGGCGACACGCCGTGGCCGCCGTCGATGCCCGAGCTGCGCGCGGCCCTCGAGCCGTACCACCGAGCGATGCTCGACCTGGCCACGCGACTCATGCGCGTCTTCGCCATGGCCCTCGACCTGCCGCCCGACTGGTTCGACGGGTTGATCGACCAGTCGCCGAGCGCGCTGCGGATCATCGACTACCCCCACCTCGAGAGCGCTGCGCTCGACCGGATCAGCGATCATCAGTTCCGTGCCGGCGCCCACACCGACTACGGCACGCTGACGCTGCTCGTGCAGGACGACGCGCCCGGCGGCCTCGAGGTGCTCGACCCACGCAGCGGTGCATGGACACCTGTTCCGGCTTGCGATGGTGCGATCGTCGTCAACCTCGGCGATCTGATGGCCAGGTGGACCAACGAACGATGGCGCTCGACCCTGCACCGCGTCGTCACGCCGCCTCCGTCCTCCAAGGGTTCGACACGCCGCCAGAGCATCGCCTTCTTCCACAACGCCAACTACCACGCCGTGATCGAGTGCCTGCCCACGTGCCTCGGCCCCGGCGAGCAGCCGTCGCACCCTCCCGTCGAGGCGGGCCCACATCTCATGTCGAAGTTCCACCGCGCCATCGGGCGATCGCCGGCCTGACCGGTGCCAGCCGCGATGCAGCTGCGCACCGATCGCACCTACGACCTCCCCTTCGACGTCGCGTCGTTCTGGGGACGCATCGAGCACGTCGAGCAGTACCGCGACTGGTGGCCGTGGCTGCGCCGGTTCGAGGCAACGCCGCTGGCGAGTGGGGAGCGCTGGGTGTGCAGGGTTCGGCCGCCGGTCCCCTACGGCGTCACCTTCGCGGTCCACCTCGACGAGGTCGACCGGCCCGATCGCATCGAAGCCCACGTCTCGGGTGACATCGGCGGCACGGCGTCGCTCTCCATCGCACCCACCGCCTCGGGCTGCACGATCCGGCTCGTGTCCGACCTCGCCCCCCGATCACGCGCCTTGCGAGCTCTGTCGTGGGTGGCCCGTCCCGTGGTCCGGTACGGCCACGACTCGATCCTCGCCTCCGGGGTTCGTCAGTTCACCGAGCGGTCGAGAGGATGAGTTCACCGATACCGTGGCCACCGATGCAGCGCGAGCAGTACGACGTCGTGATCATCGGAGCCGGGAGCGGCAACACGATCATCGGCCCCGAACACGACCACCTGAGCTTCGCGATGGTCGAGGACGGTGTGTTCGGCGGGACGTGCCTCAACCGAGGTTGCATCCCGACCAAGATCCTCGTGCACACCGCCGACATGGCCCGCACGATCGAGCATGCCGCCGCGTTCGGCCTCGACGTCACACTCGATCGCGTGCGCTGGAAGGACATCCGTGACCGGGTGTTCGACCGCATCGATCCGATCGCCGAGAGCGGCGAGCAGTACCGACGATCCGGTTCCCCGAACGTCACCGTGCGAGACGGGCACGCGCGGTTCGTCGGCCCGCGGACGCTCGAGGTCGCTCTGCGAGACGGTCCGGTGCTCGTCGAGGGCAGGCAGGTCGTCATCGCCGCCGGTGCACGCCCGATGGTCCCCGACGTACCGGGCCTGGTCGAAGCGGGGTTCTACACCAGCGACGACATCATGCGGGTCGACGACGTGCCCGAGCACCTCATCGTGGTGGGTGGCGGGTTCATCGCGTGCGAGCTGGCGCACGTGTTCGGCTCGTTCGGGGCTGCCATCTCCATCGTGCAGCGCAGCAGCCGGCTGCTGTCCGCCGAGGACCAGGACGTGTCCGACGCGATCACCCGCTGCTTCGCCGAGCGGTTCGACCTGCACTGCGGCACCACGCTCGCCCGGGTCGCTCGACACGGCGACGTGGTCGAGGTGACGTTGTCGGATGGCACGACCATCGAAGGCACCGACCTGCTCGTCGCGACCGGACGCATCCCCAACAGCGACCGGCTCGGGCTGGCGGACGTCGGCATCGACACCCATCCCGACGGCCGCATCGTCACCGACCTCACGCAGGCCACGTCCGCACCCGGTGTCTGGGCCCTGGGCGACGTCAGCTCGCCGTACATGCTGAAGCACGTGGCGAACCACGAGGCGCGGGTCGTCGCACACAACCTCCTCCACCCCGACGATCGGCGGCGCACCGACTATCGGGCCGTGCCACACGCGGTGTTCACCAACCCGCAGATCGCGTCGGTCGGCATGACGGAGCGGGAAGCCGTCGCGCGAGGCGTCGACCTGATGGTGTCGACGCAGCCGTATGCGGGTGTGGCATACGGGTGGGCGCTCGAGGACACGTCCGGGTTCTGCAAGCTCATCGCCGATCGCGGCACGCGCCGCCTCGTCGGCGCGCACATCCTCGGACCTCACGCGTCGAGCCTCATCCAGCAGCTCGTGCAGGGCATGACCCACGGCTCGACGATCGACGAGATGGCGAACGGCCAGTACTACATCCACCCGGCGCTGGGCGAGCTGGTCGAGAACGCGCTGCTGGGCTTCGGGCCGGCCTGATCCGCCATCAGGTGCGACGCACGGTCAACCTCGACCACGCACCCAGGAAGATCTGGTCGCCGTCGTCGAGGACGGCCGCAACGCCGGCGGCGAGCGGTGTGGCCTCGGCGGTCGGCACCACGCCGCCATCGACGACGTAGGTGCCATTGGTCGACGACAGGTCGATCACGCTGAGCCGGTCGCCTTCCAGGATCAGCTGCGCGTGCCGGCGTGAGACCGCCGTGTCGGCGTCGAGCGCGATCTCGGGTCTGAGGCCACGCGACTGGCTCGTGCGCCCGATGAGCGACGCGTGCTGCGACACCGCGACCGTCGACGTCGATCCGGCCGGCACCGGACGATCGGCCAGGTCGCCCTTCAGCGCGTGCCAGACCGGATCGACCTCGACGATCACCACCCACGTTCCCACGAGAGCCGGCACAGCCGCATCCGGTGCGACCGTCACCGGCGGTGGGGCGGGAACCGGCTCGGGGACCTGACCCGTGGTGAAGTCGTAGCCGCACGATTCGCAGAACAGGTTGTCGGCGCTGTTCATCGCGCCGCAGTGCGGACACGCGACGGGGGCGATCGCCGCGGGAGACGCCCGTGGCCCGGGCATCTGTGCAGAGGGCGTCGGTGCCGGCTGACCGGCCATCGGCGCACCGCACGTGTCGCACCACTCGAGGTCGGCGGAGGTGTGGCCGTTCGGGCAGACCGCGGTCATGGCTCTCGGCGGATCCTGGTGGTCTTGGTGCTGCGCGTGTCGAGCGCCATCTCGTCGGTCTTGTCGATCGCCTGCTTCAAGCGCACCGTCCCCGCTTCGACGTCGACCACGTCGACCACCTTGGCCAGCAACCGCGTCGTGTCCTCGTTGCCCGTGTCATGGGCGAGCTTGGCCGCCTCGCCGAGCAGCACGGTCGCCGTGCGCTCGTCACCGGACGACTTCGCGGCCAACCCGCGCTGGATGACGTCGGCGAGCTGCGCCTGTCCCGTGTAGTGGGCGACCGCAGGATCGATGCGCGTGGTGAGGTTCGTGTCGGTGCTCCAGATCGCCTTCACCAGACCCTTCGCCAGCACCTGATCGGCCACGACGACCTCGACCCGGGCGGCGAGGCGCTCGTTGCCCACCGGCGCAGTGGGCACGCGCACTGCCACGTGATAGTCACGCGACTCGTCGCTCCATGCCCCCGTCGGGACCTCGACGACGAGCGGGCTGATGCGCACCGCCTTGGCGGTGAGGTCCTCGACCTGCGGCGCCACCTGCCGGACGAACAGGACCTCGCTCCCCTGCGGAGCCCAGACTCGCAACCGGACGTCGGCGACTCCACGCTGCATGGCTGCGCGCATCATCTGCTCGAAGTCGGCTTCGAGGTCCTCGGGCTTGGCCACGATGTCGACCGTGCCCATCAGCGCGTGGGCGATGGTGCGCAGTTCGTCGACCACCCAGTCACTGCCGATGCCGCGGCAGTCGCACTGGAACTTGCCGGCGGCGTTCACCAAAGCAGCATCGAGCGCACCTTCGGGCTCGCCCTCGATCTTGCCGTCGGTCAGCAGGATGGCGTGGCGCTGCCCGGCCGGAGCCTGCTCGAACAGCTCGGTCGCCGCTGCGATCCAGGCGCCGATCGCCGTCGCGCCCCCACTGCGCAACCCGCCCACTGCCTCGCTCGCCTCGCGGCGCGTCACCTCGGTCATCTTCGCGAGGCCGGGGTGCGACGGATACACCATCTGCGCGACGGTGTGGCCGGCCACCACGGCGAACCACGTCCCGTCGACGATCTCGTCGAGCGCGACCTTGGCGGCGCGGCGCGCTGCAGCCATCTTGTTCGGAGGCATGTCCATCGAGCCCGAGGTGTCGACGATGACGATCTCGGCCGCCTCGGTGCCGCTGCTCCGCCCGGCGACGCCTGCCCCCGTGCACGTGACCGAGACGACGCCGTGCACGTCGGTCGCACCCTCGCTCAGGTACTCGTTCTGGAAGACCTCGGTCCGGAACTCTGCCACGCGGGTTCAGGGTAGTGCCGCGCCACCGGGCGCGGCCTCGCACCGCGCCAACGCGACGGTGATGTTGTCGTGTCCGCCGCACTCGTTGGCGTATCCCGCGAGTGACTCGGCCAACGACGTCGGCGTCGACGCACCGTCTGCGGCGGCACGGTCGAGGAGGTCGTGGAGCTGCTCGATGGTCGACGCCTCGTTCCACATCCCGTCACTCATCACCACCAACCAGCCCGGACCGTCGAGCGACACCGAGCGGACCTCGGGCGTCGCGTCGACCGAGTCGGCGCCCAGCCAGCGGGTGATCGTGTGGCACGCCGGATCGGCCTCGGCCTCCTCACGGGACCGCCCGGCGCGGATCATCTCGGTGCCGAGCGAGTGGTCCGTGGTGAGTTGCGAGCTCGAACCGCGGTGGTCGGCCAGCCAGTACGCCCTGGAATCCCCGCACCAGGCGACCACCACGAGGTCGTGGTCGCGGACTGCGGCGACGAACGTGCACGAGGGTGGCTCGGGCGGATCGCCGAGCGTGCGCGCGATGGCGAGCGTCTCGGCGTTGGCCTCGCGGCAGGCGCGTTCGAGGACGCCCTGCCACGCATGCACCCGGCCCGCAGTCGACCCACTCGGCCGCGGCGCATCCGAGAGCACGCGGCCCGCTTCGCGGGCGGCGGCCAGGCTGGCACGATCGCTGTCGGGCGCGGTGGTGACGCCGTCGCAGACGACGAGGACGGCGAAGGTCCCGTCGCTGGAGCTGCTCAGCGCCATCGCGTCCTCGTTGCGGGCGTGCTCGACCCCGCGATCACAGACACCCCCGACCCAGTCGCTCGGCGACTCGGTCCAGTGGTCGCGCTCGGTGCGCGCCTTCGCGCCACAGACCACGCAGAAGCCGTCCTCGACATCGGCGCCGCAGAGCTCGCACGCCGGGCGAGCGACCGGGTCGGTGACGGCCATCGGCACCCGGCCGAGGTCGTGCCCGCACGCTTCACAGAACGCATCGGTGTCGCTCGCCTCGGCGCCACAACTCGGGCAGGTCATGAGCGCGACATCAGGTGACGGTCCACACGCGAACCCGGTTGGCTGCGTCGACGAGCTGCACGCGGCGGCGCTTGTCCTGCTCGAGGTCGGCTGCCGCACGATATGCGGACTCGAGGCCCCGTCGGAGCTCGGGCTCGCTCGCCCCGATCCCCCCGATCGACGCACCCGGCGCGCCACCACTCGCGACCACGTGCTCCAAAGCCGACTCGAGGATCTCGATCTGCATGGCGACGCGCTCGCGTGGGTCGATCGTCGCCTGCGCCAGCTCGCGCGCCGCGGCATCGAGGGTCGCGAGGGTGCGCCGGTCGTCGGGCACGCTCGCGAGCAGCGCAGCGCGCATGCGCCGCGATTCGCCGAAGGCGCGGCTGGTCGTCGGTATCGCGTCGAGCGCCTCGAGTGCCGCCGTCGTGCGGCCCGCCAACGACGCGACACGAGCCCGACCGAACAGGGCCGTTGCGGTGTAGGCCGCATCGGTGCGGGCGCACACCTCGTAGGTGCGGTCCGCGACGTCGAGGTCGCCGGCGAGCTCGCAGGCGCGTGCCAGCGCCAACTTGGGCGCGAGCTCACCTGGGAGCTGCCCGTACACGGTGTTGAACGCGCCGACGGCATCACGGCTGCGACCGGACGCGAGCGCGGCGAGACCCTGCAGCCACACGCCGCGCCAGTCCCACGGGTCGGCTTCGAGCAGCGCATGCGCCGAAGCCTCGGCTGCCACGACGTCGCCGAGGTCGAGGGCGACGTAGCCACGTTCGAGCTCGACGGCGGCCGACGAGGTCGGCGCGCCGGCGAGCAGCTCGCGTCGCTGCACCGGTTCGTCGGCCGTCAGCGTGGCGAGCCATCCCGCGGCCGGGTCGTCCGGGTCCGGCGCGATGCGAGGGAGGTCGCTCCACTCCAGGCGATCCGACGACATGCTCGGCGTCTCGAACACCGTGGACGGCGTGCTGCGCGTGACCGCACCACGGGCGGTGCTGGCCGTCACCTCGCCCAGGACGCCGAGCAGCTGCACGCGCATCTCCTCCGCCGACTGGAAGCGATCCTCCGGCTGCGGCGCCGTCGCACGCAGCAACAGTCGGTACAAGGAATCGTGCTGGGCGAACAGCGGCACGTCGTCGGCGGGCGGCAGCGAGTCGACGTACCGGTTCTGGTAGCCCTTGAACTCGAACACGAGCACGGCCAGCGTGCGCGCCACCGTGTACAGATCGCTCGCGACCGACGTCCCGTCGGACGGCACCTCGGGGGCCTGGAACCCGACGGTTCCGTAGATGGGCGACACCTCGTCGTCGATGCGGCGCACTCCGCCGAGATCGATCAACTTCAACCCGTCGCCGACCTGGATGAGGTTGGCCGGCTTGAAGTCGCAGTACAGCAGGCCGAGGCCGTGCAGGTAGGAGAACGCCGGGAGCACCTCGATCATGTAGGCGATCGCCTGGTCGGCCGGGATCGGTGAGAACGCACCGCTGTTCGCCTTCATCCGGCTCTTCAGGAGGTTGTTGAGCGACTGGCCGCCCACGTACTCCATCACGATGTACGAGGCCCCGTCGGGTGCCGCGACGAAGTTGTGGATCTCGACGATCAAGGGATGCTCGACCTCGGCCAGGAACTGCTTCTCGGCCACGGCGGCTCGGTAGGCATCGGGGTCGCCGGCGTTCAACAGACCCTTCACCACCACCCAGCGGTCGTTCACGTTGCGGTCGCGAGCGAGATAGATCCAGCCCATCCCACCATGGGCGAGGCAGCCGACGATCTCGTACTGCCCGCCGAGCAGCGTGCCGGGCTGGAGCTTGGGATCGAAGTCGAACGGCGTGCGGCACTTCGGGCAGAAGCCCTTGGTGCGACCCGGCGAGGTGTCGCGTGCTCGCCCGACCGGACTGCCGCAGGCCGAGCAGAACCGCTTCTCCTCGGCGACGACCGGCGGATCCATGAGTGCCTCTCGCGGGTCGAGCACGGGAACGGGCGCGATGTCGACGAGTCCGACTCCGAGTCGCGAACCGCGCCGCCGGGGGCCGAGCCGTCGCGTCGGACGGCTGCCGCCGGCGCTGCGCGACGAACCGATCGGTACGAGGCCCAAGCGGTTGGTCACCGTGCTCACCCGCGTCGACCCCGTGGGGGCGCCCGTCGCCGTCGACGCACCGTTCGCGGGACCTGGTGCCACCGGAGCGGCGGCCGCGGCCATGCCGCACACATCGCAGTACCCGTCGACGATGGAGCCCGTGCAGCCGGGCTGCGTGCACTGCATCAGGTCGCTCCTCGGTCTCGGGTCGCACGCGACGCTGTCCCGATCATCTCGTTGACCATCCGGCAGTACTCGTCGACGAGCGTGAGGCCGCGCTCGACGTCGCACGGTGCCGACCAGAGCTCGCGCTCCGCAGCGCGATAGCGACTGTCGAGGTCCGGGTGCTCGGCGAGACGCGACTCGCCTGCCTTGTCGCGGTACGCCTGCAGCAACCCGCGCAGCTCGTCGCGACGCGCGAGCGGTGCGGCGTGCCGGCGCTCGACCTCGTCGAACGCTGCCGCCAGGCGCTCGAGCCGATCGAGCTGCTCGATCATCACGGTCCGCGCCGCGGGCCACGGCCTGGCGCGGAGCTCGTCGAGCGTCGGCAGAGCTGGGAGAGCCGCCACCGACGGAACGGCCAGGCCCGGGACGGGACGCACCTTCTCTCGGCACCGCGCGACGACCAGCTGCACCTGCGTCTCACGCTCGCGCAGCCGTTCGAGGGTGATGTCGACCGTCTGCCATCGTCGGAACAGGTCGTCGCGTTGGGCTGCCGATGCCTCCAGCTCGGCACGGACGGACGCCGCTGCTGCGGCCGCCTCGCGCAGCGCGCCTGGTCGCCGGCCTGCAGCGTCCAGCTGTGAACGCAGCTCGGCGACTCGCTGGACGTGCTGTCCGAGCTCGACGGCGAGCCGCTCCCCCACGTCGAGATCGGTCCGGGCGGCCGACGAATCCGCCGCGACCTGCGCGGCGTCGGCTTCCGTCGCGCCGACGATGGACTCGACGCGGTCGAGGACGGCGGCCAGCAGGGTCGCTGCCTGAGCGAGATCGGCTGCGACCTCCTTGCCCTCGTCGTCGATGACGCGCTGCGTGGCGAGGGCCGCCGCTGCCGTTGGCTCGTCGTGCATGGCTGCCACCCGGGCCGCGATCGCCTTGCGGCAGACGAATGCGGCGGCGAGGTCGAGCCGCGTTGCGTCGGTGCCACTCGCGCTCCGCGCGTCGAGATCGATCAAGCGGTCGGTCACGCGGGCCATCCACTCGTCCCAGTGCGCCAGGACGGCCTGTGTGTCGTCGGCGGCGCTCACGGCAGCGGCCTCGTGTACAGCGCGACGGGCGGGGCCGGCGCTGGAGCCGGGAGCCACCGCTCGTAGATGGTCTTCCACCTGCCATCGGCGCGCATGTCGTCGATGACGGCGTTGGCGAACTGCACGAAGTCGACGTTGCCGGCGTTGAAACCGAGGCCGTACGGCTCGCTCGTGAACGTGTCACCCACGACCTCGGTGTTCGGATCCTGCGCGGCGAACCCGGCCAGGACGGTGTCGTCGCCGGTCGTCGCGTCGGCCTCGCCCTGCTGCATGGCGACCAGGCAGTCACTGATGTCGGGCTTGCCCACGACGACCAGGCCGTCGTACTCCGCCTTGCCGCTGCGCACCTCGTCGATGTTCGTGCTGCCCTCGGGTGCGCACACCGTGCCGCCGGCCGCGGCGAGCTCCTCGATGGTGTCGATCCCCGAGCCCTTGGTGACGAGCACCTTCTGCCCAGCGGCGAAGTACTCGGCGGAGAACGCGATCCGCAGCCAGCGGTTGCAGTTGATCGTCATGGTGTGGGCGACGACGTCGACCGCCTCGGACTCCAGCGAGGGCAGCCGCTCGGCATAGGTGATGACGCGATACTCGATGCGTCCGTCGAGGTCGTCGCCGAAGATCGACCGGGCGAGCTCGGTGACCATGTCGATGTCGAAGCCCTCGAGGTTGCCGGTCAGCGAGTTGCGGGCACCGAACAGCAACGTGTCGGCGGACACCCCCGCGATGAGGTGGCCGCGCTCGGCGATGTCGGCCATCGTGCTGCCGATCGGCATCGCGCCGGGCTGTGGGAGGGTGTCGAGCGGCGGGTACGAACGGACGTTGTCGGTGCGCTCGTTCTCCGACGGCGGGCACGACGGCGGTGCGGTGGTCGCAGGCGCGGAGGTGACCTCGACCTCACCCGTGATCTCGGTCGGGAGCGTCGCGGCGCCACCGCACGACGCGACGATGCACACGGCGAACAGCGCGACGATGCCTCTCCGCATCATCGGTACTCCCTCAATCGCTGGCCGTATCCGGCGATCGCGAGGACGGCGGCGATGAGACCGGCCAGCACCACCAGGATCCGCAGCGTGCCGAGCGAGCTGGTCGCGTCGTCGAACCCGTCGACCGCGGACGCCGTGCTGCTCGCGAGATCGCGTTCGGCCGACCGGGCGAACGCTTCGAAGCGCGCGTTGAGCTGCAGCGGGTCGGTGTCGGTGTCGATCACGGCGACCACGGCCTCGTCCCACGATCCTTCGTCGTCCAGCTGCCGCAGGAGCTCGTGCGAAATGCCGTAGAGCTCGTTGTCGGAGGCAGCCTCGCAACCCTGCCGGAAGTCGTTGCAGGCCCTGTCGAGCGCGAAGCTCGCGATGCTGTTCGCGACCCTCCACTGCGTCTGGTATGCCTGGCCGTTGCCTCGGGCGATGAGCGTGAGCGCTTCGTTCGACCGTGCGTCGAAGCCGGCGGCGCGAGCCTGCGCCAGGAGGTCGGCCACGGCCAACGACGAGCTGACAGTGTCGTCGGTGCGCGAGATCGCGCGATGGTTGGCGCCGGCGCCGGCCGTGAGCACGAGGATCGCGAGCAGACCGGCGATCGCGATCGGCACGTTCACCATGCGGTGCCACCGCTGCGCGAGCCACAACGAGCCGAGCGCCAGGACGACCAGCAGGAGCACGGTCGTCACGACCAGCAACCATCCGGCCCGATGGGCGTCCTCGACGCTGTCGTTCACGCGTGTGCGGGCGCTCTGCTCGATGGTGCGGAGCGATGCCACCATCTGCTCGAGCTCACCGCGCGCCTGACGCTGGTAGGCGGCGCCCACGGGGAAGCCCTGGCGGTTGTTCGCGCGCGCCTGCTCGACCAGGCCCACGTAGGTCGCGAACTGCGCCGAGATCGACCCGAGCAGCGACTCGTCGACACCACCCGCCGCGTCCGCCACCTCGATGAGCCGAGCGGTCGCGCCGGCGATGCGATCCTCGTAGGCCTGGCGCTGGTCGGCCGACTCGAGGCCGGCTTCGAGGTAGGCGCTGGACGCGATCGAGTCGGCCTGCACCATCAGCACCCGGACGTCCTGCACGCGGATGAGCTGACCGGCCGCGGCGGCGACGTCGTCGATCGCTCGCTCGCGACGGTCGATCGAGTACCAACCGCCGATCGACATCGCGATCGCGCAGATCACGGTGAGCGCGGTCGCCGCCTGGAGCTGCGTGGGTGAGTCACCCGAACGCAGTCGCACCGCACGGCGAAGCCAGGCGACCGCCTCACCGGCCAGGCGTCCTGCCGATGTCGTGAGCGGCGCCACGGGGCGAGTGTAGGCCGCGGGTAGCTTGTGCGGCCGTGCCTCCCGCCTTCCTCCACCCCTTCGCCAAGCCCACCCGCGAGTCGTTCGTGCGCATCGTCCGCGGCGAGGGAGCTGTGCTCTGGGACGCCGACGGCAACGAGCTGATCGACGGCATGGCCAGCCTCTGGTACTGCGCCATCGGCCATGGTCGGCAGGAGATGGCCGACGCGATCGGCGCCCAGGCGGCCACGCTCGCGGCGTACAGCTGCTTCGACCCGTTCACCAACGAGCCCGCCGACCGGCTGGCCGACGAGCTGCACGCCATCGCCCCGACCGGCGGGGGCCGGGTGTTCTTCTGCTGCTCGGGCTCGGAATCGATCGACACGGCGATGAAGCTCGCCCGCATCGCGCACGTCCAGGCGGGACAGCCGCAGCGCAAGCTCATCATCTCGCGGACCCGCGGCTACCACGGGGTGGCATATGGGGGTACGAGCGCGCAGGGCATCGCTCCCAACCGGCAGGACTTCGGACCGTTCGTCGCCGACGTCGTGCAGGTGCCCTCCGACGACGTCGAGGCGCTGGCCACGCTGATGGCCGAGTGCAGCGACACGGTCGCCGCCGTCCTCACCGAGCCCGTGCAGGGTGCGGGCGGCATCTACCCGCCCGGCGAGCAGTACCTCGCGCAGCTGCGCAAGCTGTGCGACCAGCACGGCGCATACCTCATCTTCGACGAGGTGATCACGGGGTACGGCCGCCTCGGCTCGTGGTTCGCGGCACAGCACTTCGGCGTGCGGCCCGACTTCGTCACCTTCGCCAAGGCGATCACGAGCGGCTACCAACCCCTCGGCGGCCTGTTCGTCGGGCCGGCCCCGCAGGCGGCGCTCGAGTCCGACCCCGATTTCTTCCTGCGCCACGGGTTCACCTACTCGGGTCACCCGACGGCGTGTGCGGCGGGGTTGACCAACCTTGCGATCATGCGCCGAGAGGGCCTGGTCGAGCGGGCGACGCACGTCGGGCAGCGCCTCGCCAGCGGGCTGCAGGCCCTCGCCGCCGACGGGGTCATCGATCACGCGCGTGGCGAAGGTGCGATGTGGGCGGCAGGTCTGCACGCGCACCAGAACGCGGTCACCATCCGCGACGACATGCTGGCCACCGGCGTGATCACGCGTGCCATCAACACCGACACGCTCACGTTCTGCCCACCGCTCGTCATCACCGACGACCAGATCGACCGCATCGTCGACACCCTCGCCACCGCCGCCTCCCCCCACTGACCCGCCCACCCACCGACCCCTTCCGCAACTTTGGGGCTCAGGGGCGAGATTCCCGCCCGTCAGCCCCGAAGTTGGGAGCGACACCTGCGCTGTGCTGGCGGTACGCCGTCACCAGCTCGGTGATCAGGCCGCGCCTCATCGGCGAGATCTCGTCGGTGCTCACCCGCTCCACACGAGCTCCGACGAGACGCGCCTGGCGATCCCGGTAGGCGTCATACGTTCGCGCGAGACGTCCGCCATGCCATTCGTGGTCGTCGATCTCGATGTAGAACCGACATGCCGGATCTCCGAGATCGGGATGGATCGTGCTGCCGTCAGGTAGCTCGAGCTTCACCTGCGTCTGGAGTCGCAGACCCTGCGCTGCGAGCGCGTTCCGGAGCACGATCTCGGGGTGTGAGTCGGCCGGCCTCCGCCACGTCGGACGAGAGGTGAGCACGTCGGCGAACAGCCTCGAGCCGGCTCGGCCCCGACGGCAGAGCAGCCGTCCGACGTCGTACAGCGTGGGTATGTCGAACTGCGAGCGGCGAAGACCCTGTTCGATGATGCTCTCCAACGTCTCGAACCCGACGTGCTTCGAGATGTCGAACATCGTTCGGGCAGGACTGGTGACGCGGATCCCGTCAGGGCGCTCGTGGACGTGACCAGCCGGCATCACCGGGCACCGGTGTACGACGGTCTCGCTCTCGACCGGCCTCCATGTCGAGGTCGTCGTGATGTGCAGTCCGACTCCGCCGCAACGTCGGTACTCCCACAGTCGAGTCGCGCCGCCACACGTGACGACAACCTGATCGTCGGCTGCACACAGGGCGACGCACCGGGAGAGGAGCGTCTCCGGCCACACGCAGTGGCGATACACGCCCTCGTGGACCACAACGAATTCGCCTGTCGACACCAGACGCTTGATCTGGGCCGGCGTCATGCCGAGCTCGAGGAGCTTTGCTCGGTTCACGATGCCGTGATGCGTTCGCAGCCACGTCGCGAGCGACGGGAACAGCAAGCCCATGTTCACCTCGCAGCAGAGAACAGCAACGAGGGGAAGCGACGCGAAAGCTATCCATGACCGCCTCGGATCCCAACTTTGGGGCTGGAGGGCGAGGTTCTCGCCCTCCAGCCCCAAAGTTCGGGTTGCGGGTCAGGGGTCGGTGGGGGTGGTGTCGCGGGAGGTGGTCTCGATGGCGTGGCGGAAGTCGGGGGGCATGGCTGCGGGCTGGTCGCGGAGCTGGTGTGCGACGCGTTGGGCGAGGCCGCCTTGATCGATGATCGTGCGGGCGACGGTCGAGCCGAGGCGACCGCCGACGGGCAGTCGACCGGACGCGACGGCTGCGATGAGCGCGCTCGACACCTGCGCGGCGACGGGTTGCACCTTGCCCCAGTCCACGTGCTCGGCCGCCGATCGCATGGCGCGCGCCGCCTCGCCCGTCTTCTCACTCGTCGCCGCTCGCACGGACGACCAATCGATGCCACGCATCGCAGTCGCCACCTCTTCGGCTTCCGCCTCCTCGCCCTCCGGGTCGGCAGGGGCCTCGTCGGCCGGCTTCGACCTCCACAGCGACAGCAGCGCGTCCAGCTGCTGGCGAGGTGAGGGCCAGATGGGTTCGGGCGGGGTGTCGTCGCCCCGCTTGCCGGCCTCGTACTCGGCCTTCAACGAGGCGGCAGCCTGCTTGGCCTTGTTCATCCACCGTGACGTCAGACCCATCACCGTCACACTACGAGGACACGTCGCCCGCGGCGACGAGGCATGATGGCTGCATGACGATCTTCGACGCACCCATCCACACCCTCCGCGGCGAGCCCACCTCGCTCGAGCAGTTCCACGGCAAGGCGATCCTCGCGGTCAACGTCGCCTCGAAGTGCGGGCTCACGCCGCAGTACACCGGGCTCGAAGAGCTGCAGAAGACCTATGCCGACCGCGGATTCACCGTCGTCGGGTTCCCCTGCAACCAGTTCGGTGCGCAGGAGCCCGGCACGCCGGAGGAGATCGAGACGTTCTGCTCCACCACGTACGGTGTCACGTTCCCGATGATGGAGAAGATCGACGTCAACGGCGACGACCGGCACCCGATCTACGATGAGCTCACCAAGGTCGCCGACGCCGAGGGCCACAGCGGCGACATCCGCTGGAACTTCGAGAAGTTCCTCATCGCACCCGACGGCTCGGTCACGCGCTTCAGCCCGATGGTGGCCCCAGACGCCGAGCCGCTCGTGAAGGCGATCGAGCGGAGCCTCCCCGGCTGAGCCTCAGCCCGCTGTCCACGCCGCGACGACGGCGCGAATGCCGGCGGTGATCATCACCGCGCACTCGCCGTCTCGTGACGGGTCGCCGTCGTCCAACCAGAGGCACACGCTCTCGTACAGGTGGCTCACCACGCACTCTGCCGCCCAACGGCGCACGACCGGGTCGGCGATCGACGCTCCGAGCAACTCGATCGCGTAGTCGATCACGGCGGTCTTGAACTGCGTGGCGAAGTCACGGAACTCTGGCTCGTGCGCGGCGTGTCGCCACAGCAGGCGAAAGGCATCGGGATGCCGGCGTGCCACCGAGAGCACCATCGCCGCGATCGTCTGCTCGGCGTGGTCGCCGCGTGGCCGCTTCGCGACCGGATCGAACGCGTCCTCGAGGTCGTCGATGACCAGGTCGAGCACCGAGCGGTAGAGCACCTCCTTCGACTCGAAGATCCGGTAGACGATGGGCCGCGTGACACCGGCCTGGCGCGCCACGTCGTCCATCGACGTGCCGTCGAACCCGCCACGCATGAACACCGCCGCCGCAGCACGAGCGACCTGTTCGCGTCGTTCGGCTCGTGGCAGGCGCCGAGATGGCGGTGCGGAGGTGTCGGTCGCGTGCATTGACATATGTATACACCCGTGTTTACATGCGGTCCATGAAGTTCGGCATCTTCTACGAACACCAGATGGGTCGACCGTGGGATGACGACGCCGAACGCCGCCTGGTGCAGGACGCGCTCGAGCAGGTCGAGCTGGCCGACTCACTCGGCATCCAGTACGTCTGGGAGGTCGAGCACCACTTCCTCGAGGAGTACAGCCACTCGAGCGCGCCCGAGGTCTTCCTCGCCGCGTGCAGCCAGCGCACGCGCAACATGCGACTCGGCCACGGCATCATCCTCACCGCTCCGCAGTTCAACCACCCCGCCCGCACCGCCGAGCGGGTGAGCATGCTCGATCTCGTGTCGAACGGTCGCGTCGAGTTCGGCAGCGGCGAGTCGTCGAGCGAGGCCGAGCTCGGTGGCTTCGGCATCAACCCGCTCGAGAAGCGCGAGGCCTGGCTCGAAGGGCTCGAAGTCGCCGTGCGGTGCATGGCCGAGACGCCGTTCACCGGCGTCGAGGGCACGTACGTGACGATGCCGCCGCGCAACGTCATCCCCAAGCCGGTCCAGAAGCCGCACCCGCCGCTGTGGGTCGCGTGCTCGCGCCGCGACACCATCCTGCTCGCCGCGCAGAAGGGCATGGGCGCGCTGACGTTCGCGTTCATCGACCCCGAGGAGGCCGTCAACTGGGTGACCGAGTACGAGCGCACGTTCACCGAGGAGTGCGTCCCGGTCGGCTTCGCCGTCAACCCGCAGGTCGCCTGCGTCAGCCCGATGATGATGCACCACGACGAAGAAGAAGCGATCCGCAGAGGCGCAGAGGGTTCGAACTTCTTCGGCTACTCGCTCGGGCACTTCTACGTGTTCGGCGAGCATCAGCCGGGTCGCACCGACGTGTGGGCCGAGTACGTCGAGCGGCGTGCGTCCCAGGGGTACGACCCCGAAGCCGTCGCCGCAGCGTTGAAGAGCGACGCGCTCGGCGCGAAGCAGGCGGCGGGCGACACCACCGGCCTGCGCGGCAGCGTCGGGACCCCGGGACAGGTGCGCGAGTACCTCCGCCGGTTCGAGGAGGCGGGCGTCGACCAGGTGATCTTCGTGCTGCAGGCCGGCCGCAACCGCCATGAGCACATCATGGAGTCGATCGAGATCTTCGGCCGCGAGGTGCTGCCGGAGTTCGCCGAGCGCGACGACGCGCAGGTCGCGGCCAAGGCCGCGCGCCTCGCCCCGGCGATCGAGGCCGCGATGGCGCGCAGGGCCGAGGTGTACGAGCGGAAGGACATCGGTGACTACTCGTTCCCGGCGCTCCCGAAGCAGTGGGCTCGAGCGACGGGCAACCAGGAGTTGGAGGACAACCTGCAGAAGTTCGCCGAGGATCGCGCCGCAGGCCGCCGCGACGCCGCCGCCGGGATCATCGGCTGATGAGCCTCACCGGTGACGCCGTGACGTTCAACCCGTTCGACCCTGCGTTCCGCGCCGACCCGTATCCCTTCTACGACCGGTTGCGCGAGGTCGAGCCCGTGCACGTGACGCCGTTCGGTTTCACCGTGCTGACCCGGTACCACGACGTCACACGAGCGCTGCGCGGCTCGGAGTTCTCGCGCGACATCGAGGCCAACGGCGCCGAGCCCACCGATCCGGTCCGCAAGGCCCGGCTCGACCGCATCCGCGCCCGCCGGGAGAGCGGCCGGGCGGCCAAGACCATCTTGAACCTCGACCCGCCCGATCACACACGGCTGCGACGTCTCGTGTCGTTGGCGTTCACGCCGACCGCGATCGAGCGGCTGCGCCCGCGCATCCAGCAGCTCGTCGACGAGGTGCTCGACTGCGCCGCCGAGCGTGGCGAGATGGAGCTGGTCGACGAGCTCGCGTTCCCCGTGCCGTTCCAGGTGATCTCCGACCTGCTCGACCTGCCGACCGAGCGTTCCGGCGAGGTGCGCGACTGGTCGCAGTGCCTCACCGCCGCGCTCGAGCCGGGAGCCGACACGACGACGCTCGACCAGGCGGAGGTCGCGGGAGCGAAGATGGCCGAGTACCTCCGGGAGGTCGTCGAGCACCGCCGTCACCACCTCGGCGACGACCTGCTGTCGGGTCTGCTGGTCGCCGAGGAGGCGGGCGATCGCCTCACCACCGCTGAGCTGCTCGCGTTCGTGACGTTGCTCTACGTCGCGGGCCACGAGACGACCGTGAACCTCATCAGCAACGGCACCCTCGCGCTGCTCCGCCACCGCGACGAGCTTCGTCGCTGGGTCGCCGACCCCTCGATCGAATCGAACGCGATCGACGAGCTCCTCCGCTACGACGGCCCCGTGCAGCAGACGGTGCGCGTGCCCATGGAGCGCGTGCGGTTCGGAGACGTCGACATCGAGCCCGGCACCACGATCATGACGGTGCTCGGTGCCGCGAACCACGACCCCGAGGTGTTCGACGAGCCCCACCGGCTGCGGCTCGACCGGCCGAACGCGAACCGGCACCTGGCGTTCGCGGCCAGCGTGCACTACTGCCTCGGTGCGTCGCTCGCCAAGCTCGAGGCGACCGTGGCGATCGGCTCGCTCATCCGCCGCTTCCCCGATCTCGAGCTCGCCGGCGAGCCGAGCTGGCGAGATCGGTTGACGATCCGGGGCGTCGACCGATTGCCGCTCGGCCTGCGTTGAATCAGTCGACCGCGAGCAGCTGGATGAGGCTGCTGGTGTCCCAGCGCCGACCGCCGCGGGCGATGATCTGCGCGTAGAACTGGTCGATCAGGGCAGTCGTCGGCAACCGCGCGCCGTTGCGGTTGGCCTCGTCGAGGACGATGCCGAGATCCTTGCGCATCCACTCGACCGCGAAGCCGAAGTCGAACTCGCCGCGCGACATCGTGCGGCCGCGGTTCTCCATCTGCCAGCTCTGCGCGGCGCCGTAGCGGATGACGTCGATGACGGCGTCGGGGTCGAGCCCGGCGCGCATCGCGAAGTTGATGCCCTCGGACAGTCCCTGGACGATGCCCGCGATGCAGATCTGGTTGACCATCTTGGTCAGCTGGCCCGAGCCGGCAGCACCCATCAGCGAGCACGCCTTCGCGTACGCGCCCATCACCGGCCGGGCGAGCTCGTAGAACGCCTCGTCGTCGGTGCCGCACATGATGGTGAGCTGACCGTTCTCGGCGCCCGCCTGACCACCAGACACGGGAGCGTCGACGAACCCGACGCCGGTCTCGGCGCACGCCTCGGCGAGCTCCTTCGCGACCTCTGCCGACGCCGTGGTGTGGTCGACGAGCACGGCGCCGGCCGCCACGCCTGCGAGGACCCCATCGGGGCCGTAGACGACGTCGCGCACGTCGTTGTCGTTGCCCACGCAGAGGAACACGATCTCGGCTCCTTCGGCTGCCTCACGCGGCGTCGGCGCCGCACGGTTGCCGTAGAGCGCGACCCAGGCGAGGGCCTTCTCGGGTGTGCGGTTGTAGACGGTGACCTGATGACCGGCGGCGGCGAGGTGGCGGGCCATGGGTGTGCCCATCACCCCGAGGCCGATGAATGCGACGGAGCTCACCGGCACAGTCTTGCCGGTCACGAGCACACGAGCGGTCGGCGGGTCGTGAGAGATGACGCGCTGGCGACGACCACGGCGACGGCGACCGCCGCGGACGCCGCTGACCAGCCGAACGCGGCGAACCCCAGTGCCAACGCCGTCGCGGGGATGGCGCACGCCGCGGCGAGCAGCGCACAGCCGCCGGCGACAGCGGCGAACGATGGCGAACTGCTCGGCAGCCACGTGTGCGCGAGCACGATCCCGACCATCCCACCGAGCCAGTGGACCGGGAGCACGAGGCCACCGGTCACGTCCGCCGAGATCAAGGTCGCCACGACGACCGCGCCGGCTGCAGCCGCGACCGCGACCGGCAACCCACTCGAACCGGCGGCCCACTCGAAGGCGCGATCTCCGGCTCCGGCGAGGATCGGGCGACCCGTCGCCCACCAACTGATGGGGAGCGCTGCACCGAGGACCACGACGACGATCGCCACGCGACCGGCGAGTGCGCGGCGAACCGGCCCGCGACGCATCAACGCGTGCGAGTAGACGCCGCCTGCCACGCCGCAGAGGGCGCCGAGCACCAGGCCCGAGGGCACGACGGTGGCTGCCGGCAGGTTCGGCGCCGGTCCCATGATCCCGCCGTCATCGGCGACGAGACGACGAACGAGCCACCCCGCTCCCGCCCCGACGGCGATCGGGATGACGTCGATGCGGCGGGGCACTCGCCGCGGCGCCAGCTCGACCACGAGCAACGCAGCGGCGAGGGGCGCGTCGAGCGCCATCGACAGCGCGGCCACCCCGCCGGCGATCAGCCAGGGACGCTCACGCCGACGGAGGACCCGCGCGGCAGCAGCCGCGAGCGAACCGCCCAGGTGCAGCGCTGGCCCGTCGAGGCCGAGCGGCGTGCCGAGTCCGACGCCGGTCATCGACGCCACCAATCGCGCCGGCGCAGAACGAATGTCGGCAGGCGGATCGACGAGGTCGTCGACGAACACACCGACGCTCCGTCCGTCGACTCGGGCACGCTGGGTGATGACCATCGAGATCACTGCGCCGGCCACGATCACCGCCGACCACCACACGTCTCCGTCACCAGGCCAGGCGATGACCCACCGCGCGCCGGCGACGAGCCGGTCGAACACCATCGCCACGACGATCGCGATGGCCGCGGTCGACAGGACGCTCGTGATCGCCCGCCTCGCCCCACGCAGCACGGCGTCACGCTAGCCAGCGGTCAGCCGCGGAGACCGCCGGTCAGGCTCGCCATCAGCTCGTCGACGATGGTCGGTGGCGTGCGCGGGTGCATGAAGACCAGGCGCCCCACGGCCTCACCTCGATACGTGGAAGGAGCGACGAAGGCGACACCGTCCTCGACGAGGCGAGTGGCCCATCCCCGCCACTCCCCTGGTCCCCAACCGTCGCGTCGGAACAGCACGACACCGAGCTGGGGTCGCATGATCAGCTCCGTGACGGCACATCCGTCGAGCGCGTCGGCCATTGATTCGGCGAGTCGCAGACCGACGCGCATGGCGTCGCGGTGCGCATCGATGCCGTGCAGCGCGAGCGCGAACCAGATCGGCAGGCCGCTCGCTCGGCGCGTGAGCTGGTACCCCAGATCGCTCGGGTTGTAGGCGCCGTCGTCGGTGCGCAGCACGTCGAGATACGGACCGTGCTGCGTGTGCGTGGCGCGAGCGAGCTCTGGGTCGCGGTACACCAACGCGCACGAGCCGGCCGGCGAGAAGAGCCACTTGTGCGGATCGATGATGAACGAGTCGGCCCGACCGATGCCGGTGAAGGCCGGCGCGAGCTCGGGCAGCAAGAGCGCGGCCAGGCCGTACGCACCGTCGACGTGGAACCACGCGCCGATCTGCGAGGCAACGTCGGCGCATCCGTCGAGGTCGTCGATGACCCCGGCATTGGTCGAGCCACCCGACGCGACGATGATGCCGACATCGTTCCGGCTGCCGATCGCGGCGCGCAACGCCTCACCCGTCAGCACGCAGGCGGGTCCGGTCGGCACGACGATCGGCTCGAGGCCGAGCAGGTGCAGTGCGTTGTCGACCGACGCGTGCGCGGTGTCGGCCACCGCGACCGCCCGGCGTTTGCCGGCTCGGTCGCGGGCGACGGCCAGCGCCGACAGGTTGCCGATCGAGCCACCACTCATGAAGCACCCGGCCGAACCCGCGGGCATGTCGGCGGCTCGGCAGAGCATCTCGATGACCTGGTTCTCGGCGGCGACCGCACCTGCGCCCTCGAGCCACGATTCGGCCGAGAAGTTCGCCGCGCTCACCACCGCATCCATCCAGACCCCGGCAACGGACGGCGAGAGCGGGATGAAGGCGAGGAACCGCTCGCTGTCGAGCCCGATGTTGTTCGGTGCCACCACGTCGGTGAAGCATTCCCATGCGGCATCGAGTCCGAGGCCCTCCTCGGTGATCGTGGCCGCGAGCTGCGCGTCGAGGTGCTGCTTGTCGCCGACGACGCCGACGGGCGAGTGCGCGAGCCGTGCGCGGATCCACTCGCTCGCACGGTCGCTGAGATCGCCCGTGGCGCTGCCGGGACCGTGCAGGGTCATCGCATCACTCAGGGGTGACGTAGGCCGCGGTGATGCCGCCGTCGATGATGAGCGACTGGCCGGTCATCCAGCTCGACTCGTCGCTCGCGAGGAACAGCGCGCCGTTGGCGATCTCGGCGGGCTCGCCGAAGCGTCCCATCGGGATGTGCACGAGCCGGCGGTTGCGCTTCGCGTCGTCGCTCAGGAACTTGGCGAGCAGTGGCGTCATGATCGGGCCGGGGCACAGCGCGTTGGCTCGGAGGCCTTGGCGCGCGTAGATGACCGCGATCTCGCGGGTCATCGCGAGCACGGCGCCCTTCGACGCCGTGTACGCGACTTGCGGCGTGGCCGCACCCATGTGCGCGACGAACGACGCGACGTTGATGATCGACGAGCTCTGCCCGCTCGCCTTCGCCGAATCGAGCATCGCGGGGATGGCGTGCTTGCAGCCGAGCAGCACGCCGAGGACGTTGATGTCCATCGTCTTCTGGTAGGTCTCGATGCTCGTCGTGACCGGGTCGTCGTCGTCGCCCAACATGACTCCGGCGTTGTTGTACAGCACGTGCAAGCCGCCGAACGTCTCGACGGCGTGCTCGACCGCGGCTCGGACCGATTCGTCGTCGGTGACGTCGCAACGCACGTAGCTGGCCTCGCCACCCGCGGCCGCGATCGCCTCGACGGCTTCGTCGCCGTCGGCCATGTCGGCGATCACCACCTGCGCGCCCTCGGCGGCGAAGCGCTCGGCGCCGACGCGACCGAGTCCGGATGATGCACCGGTGATGAGGGCAACCTTGCCCGCGAGACGACTCATGGCGGTCGAAGGTAGCCGGTGCGCCAGACTGGAGCAGGAATGACGTGGCGCGTGATGACGTGGAACATCCGTGGGTCGGCCAGACCCGATCCGGACCGGATCGCGGAGGTGATCGCAGGGCAACAGCCCGACGTGGTCGCCCTCCAGGAGGTGCGCCGCGGCCAGGCACGAGCGCTCGCCGCGGCGCTCGGCTGGCGGCACGTCTGGACCCGCAAGCACTACCCGTACACACCCCTCGCGTGGTGGACAGCCGAGGGGCTGGCGATCCTGTCGCCTCATCCGCTCGAGTCGACCACGTCACGCTCGTTGACGCCGGGCACCTCGACGTGGACGTACCGCCATCGAGTCGTGCTGATCGCGACCGTGCGTCGTGGCGAGGAGTCGCTCCGGGTCCACGACACGCACCTGGCGGCGCACCACCAACCGGATGCACGCATCGACCAGGCCGGCCGGATCGCGTCGATCATCGGTGACGAATCCGTTCCCGTGATCGTCGCAGGCGATCTGAACGCGGACGGCGAGGTCGAGGTGATCCGGCCGTTCCACGCGGTCGGCCTGCGCGACGCCGGCAGTGGTCCTACCCACCCCTCGACGTCACCTCGTCGCCGCTTCGACTACGTGCTCGTGCCCGCACGCGCGACGGTGGTCGACGCGCACGTCCCCGACGGTGGTGATGCCTGGCGTGAGCTCAGCGATCATCTCCCTCTGACGGTCGAGCTCGTCCCGGGATGACCCGTCACCCCGTCTCGAGCTGCCGATCCGGGTCGGCGGCCCAGTCGACCAAGGAACCGTCGTACACCGCGACGTCGTCGCGTCCGACCAGTGACAGCGCGAAGGCAGCCATGGTCGCAGCGATGCCGCCAACTCAGTAGGCGACGATCCTCCGCTCGGGGTCGAGCGCGCCCGTCGAGGCGTACAGCTCGCGTGTGTGATCGAGGGGCTTCAGACGGTTCGTCGCCGGATCGGTCAGTGACACAGCAGGGACACTGACGCTCCCCGGTATGCGACCCGATCTGCCGTGGGCGATCGGGACCTTCCCGCTGAACAAGGGCTGCGGCAGGGCGTGGACCAGGCAGGCCGAGTCGGAGCCGAGCATCGATTCGACTTCGTCGCGGCTCGCAACGAGCTCGGGACGGAGGTGGGCCTCGAAGGTCGCCGGTGGCTGCACCGGCGCATCCGAGGACACCGGCCGGCCGTCGGCGAGCCACGCTGTCAAACCTCCGTCGACCACGCTCGCTGCATCGAAACCACGGCGCGTCACTCTGTCAGATGCGCTCCCAGTAGCGGCGGAGCTCCCAGTCGGTGACGGTCTGGTTGAAGGCTTCCCACTCCGCCTTGGCCATCGTGAGGATGTGGTGGTGGATGTCGTCGCCGAAGCACTCCCGGGCGACGTCGCTTCGCTCCCACAGGGCGATGGCGTCGGGCAGGTTCCACGGGATGCGGTCGATGTCGGTCGCCTCGTAGCCGTTGCCGACGTAGGGCTCGCCGAGCGGGAGCTCGTGGCGGATGCCGTACAACCCGCCCGCGATCGTGCCGGCGAAGGCGAAGTAGCTGTTCGCGTCGCTGCCGGGGATGCGGCACTCGACACGCGTGCCCTCGCGGTGACCGACCTTCCGGAACCCCAGCGTCCGGTTGTCGACGCCCCAGCCGATCCCGGTCGGTGCCCACGACCCGGGCTGGAACCGCTTGTAGCTGTTGATCGTGGGTGCCCACAGCAGGCTGAACTCGCGCGCAGTGGCGACGAGGCCGGCGAGGTAGTGCTGGAAGAGCGGGCTCATGTGGTGCGGGTCGTCGGGACCGCCCTCGAACAGCGCCTGTTGACCGTCCAGGCTCCACAGGCTCGAGTGGATGTGGCACGACGAGCCGGTGTCGGCGAAGTCGTACTTGGCCATGAAGCTCACCGACCGGCCGTGGAGGTGGGCGATCTCCTTCGCAGCCGTCTTGTACACGCTGTTCCGGTCGGCCATCTCGACGGCGGCCGCGTAGTCGAGGTTGATCTCGTGCTGCCCGCGACCGGCCTCGCCCTTGCTGAACTCGACCGGCACTCCGGCGGCCTCGAGCCCACGGCGCAGCTGGCCGAGGACGTACTCGTCCTTGGTGGTCTGGAGGATGTGGTAGTCCTCGAGCCACGGCGAGTGCGGCTGCAGGCCGCGGTAGCCCTTCTCGTGGGCCTCGTCGTAGCTGTCCTTGAAGAGATAGAACTCGATCTCGCTGGCGACCATCGGCAGGAAACCCTGCGCGGCCGCCGCCTCGACCTGGCGGCGCAGGATGGTGCGCGGCGCCACCTCGATCAGCTCGCCGGTCTCGACGTCGAACAGGTCGCACATGATCATCGCCGTGCGGTCGACCCACGGCATGATCCGTACGGTGTCCCAGTCGGCGCGGGCCAGCATGTCCCCGTAACCCTGCTCGTAGCTCGTGAACCGGTAGCCGGGCACCGGGTTGTTGTCCATGTCGCACGCGATGAGGTAGTCGCAGTTCTCGGTGCCGTCGTCGGCGACGTGCTCGAGGAAGAACCGACCGGTCGTGCGCTTGCCCGCGAGGCGTCCCTGGAGGTCGGGGAACACCATCAGCACCGTGTCGATCTCGCCGTCGCGGATCTTCTCTTCGAGCAGCTCTCGTGGCACGCGGACGCGGGAGGACATGCGGCGCAGACTAGATGGCGGTGCTCAGCTCCGAGCGGAGCTGGGCCAGCCCCACCGGACCGAGCGAGAGCGCGAGGGTGTGGAACCGGCGCAGGTCGAACTCGCCGCCCAGGCGCGACTGGGCATCGGCTCGCGCGGCCAGCCACTCGCGCTCGCCGATCTTGTAGCTGATCGCCTGCGCCGGCCACCCGAGGTACCGATCGATCTCGCTGCGCAGGAAGTCCTCTCCCTGGCCCGTCTCGCTGATCGCGAACTCGAGGGCGAGATCGGGCGTCCACAGCTCGCCGCCGTGGAAGGCGCTGCCATCCGACAGCGTGGTGCCGTGGGGGATGGTCATGCCGAGGTGCATGCCGATGTCGACGATCACCCGCACGGCGCGCAGCTGCTGCCCGCACAGGAACCCGAGACGATGGTCGGGATCCTCGAACCAGCCGAGCTCGTCGCACAGGCGCTCGGCGTACAGCGCCCAGCCCTCGCCGTGGCCGGACACGAACGAGCCGCGCTGGAAGCGCGACAGGTGGTCGGCCTGCAGCTTGGCGTAGGCGATCTGCAGGTGGTGACCGGGAACCGATTCGTGGTAGCAGGTCGTCACGTCGCCCCACTTCGGGAAGCTGGTGCGCCCGAGCGTCGGGTACCACGTGCGTCCTGGCCGGGTGAAGTCCTCGGATGGGCCGGTGTAGTACGCCGCCGCGGCCGAGCCGGCCGGTGGGATGCGCGCCTCGCAGCGGTTCATGGCCGCGGGGATCTCGAAGTGCTCCGCAGCCCGGCGGAGGGCCTCGTCGGTCATCGCCTGCAGCCACTCGCGATACGCGTCCTCCCCGTGCACGGCACGATCGGGATCGGTGTCGAGCAGTTCGCGCACCTGGGCGAAGCTCGCGCCGGGCTGGATGAACTCGCACGTCCGATGGATCTCATGGCGCAATGACGCGTACTCGTGCCACGCCCACTCGTACATCTCTGCCGGGTCGAGTTCGGCGCCCAGCATCGCTCGGATCCCCACCGAGTAGCGCTCGGGACCGCACGCATCGACCGGCGTCGCGTCGGGCAGGTAGTCGTGGCGCAGGTAGCCCGCGAACGCGCCGAACGCCTCGATCGCGGTGGTCGCGCCGGCCGCGAGGCGAGCGACGAGCTCGGCATCGAGGTCGTCGCGTGCGGTCGCCTCGGCCGCCAGGCTGTCGAACCACCGATCGTCTGCCCATGTGGCGCACTGGGCAGCGACCACTTCCGTCTGACGCTGCGAGGCGACGATGTCGGACGCCCGTCCGGCTTCGAGCGATGCCCGCAACCCCGCCAGCGCGTCGGGGACCGATTCGAGCCGCGACGCGATGTGGGTCCACGCCTCGTCGCCGTCGCGCGACATCAGGTCGAACACCGAGCGGATGGTCGACGCGGGCGCCGCGATCGCTCGCAGCGCGCGCATCCACTCCCCGGTGTCGTACGCGTCGACCATCACATGCAGCCGCTCGCCGAGGTAGTCCTTCGCCAGGCGATCGTCGTCGTTCGCCGGCGCGAGGTTGCCCAGCTCGTGCAACGTGGCGCGCACGTGGTCGGCGCGCGCAGCGGCGCCGTCGGGCGAGTAGTCGGTGACGAGATCGTCGTAGCCCGGGATGCCGCGGCCCGTCGCCGAGTACGGGTCGAGCGCGGCCGACTCCGAGACGAAGCGGTCGGCGAGAGCGAAGATCGGTGTCAGCTCGGTCATCGACCGAGCGTAGACACGGGCACGAGCCCGGCCGGTCAGGCCTTCTTCTTGGCCGGCTCCTTCGCCGGCTTGAGCACGCCCTTGGCGAGCGCCTCGTCGAGGTAGTGCTCGGCCTCCTCGGCGCTCACCTTCAACGCCGGCGCGATCTCGCTGATCAGGTTGATGCGTGCCCGGTCGTACATGGTGCGCTCGGCGGCCGACAGCGAGGCGTCGCGGTTACGTGCCGCGAGGTTCCGCACGACCTCGGCGACCTGGTAGACGTCGCCGCTCTTCAGCTTCTCCTGGTGGTTCTTGAACCGACGGCTCCAGTTGCTGGGCACGCGCGGGTCGGCCTTCGAGAGCACCGACACCAGGTCTTCGAGCTCGTCGCTCGACACGGGCGGGCGGACGCCGACCTCGGCCGCCTTCGAGGTGGGGACCGACAAGGTCATCTCGTTGATCACGGTGCGCAGGATGAGGTACTCCTGGCTGGAGCCGAACGCGTCCATCTTCTTGGTCCCGACGACGATGCACGCGCCGTGCTGGGGGTAGATGACGGTTTCGCCCTTCTTGAACTTCACGCGCGACCTCACAGAGAGAGGGATTTCGGACCCGAAAGCAGCCCACACAGGGTACGGGTGAAACGGCCTTTTCCCTCGGCCGAGCACACTGTGCGTGTGGCACATCATCCTCAGTCGTCGCCCGAGGTGACCGCGGTCATCAACCGGTTCGCCCTGTCACCACACCCGGAGGGCGGCTGGTTCGCCGAGACCTTCCGCGACCCGGCGACCGATCCCGGTGGCAGGTCTCGGTCGACGGCGATCCTGTACCTGCTCGCGGATGGTGACGTCTCGGCCCGGCACCGCGTCGATGCCGCCGAGGTGTGGCACCACTATGCCGGCGGTCCGCTCGAGCTCACGATCGACGGCGACGTCCACATCCTCGGCGACGACCTGGCCGCCGGTCAGCGACCACAGATCGTGGTGTCGGCCGGGCAGTGGCAATCAGCCCGGCCCCTCGCCAACTGGACGCTCGCCGGGTGCACGGTCGCCCCCGGCTTCGAGTTCGCGGGCTTCGAGCTCGGGACCGATTGACATCCGATTGCGCCGCGATGCGACAGATGCTCCGACGGCCGCGAGGCCGCCGACCAGCGCCGCGAGCCACGCCAAGCCGATGTGCGTCGGCGCGAAGCCGAAGGTGATCCTGCTGTCGCCGGCCGGCACCGCGATCGACTGGAAGACACCGTCGTGGGTCACCACTTCGACCTCGTCACCGTTCACCTTCGCCGACCAGCCGTCGTCCGCGAGCTCCAGCCGGATCAACGTGGAAGGCTCGACGCAGCTGACATCCGCCGTCTTCCAGTCGACGGGGGTGAGCTCGCACCAGCTGTCGACGATCTGGAAGTAGTCGGCCGGGTTCGGAACGGCGAAGATGCGCACGAAGCCGTCGTCGAACACGACGGTCAGCCCCGCGGCCTCGAGCCGCTCGGTCGTGGTGGGCTCGGCCCAGGCGACGACGTAGGCCGTGCCGACGTCGGCGTAGTTGGACAGGTTGCGCACCAGTTCGTCGACCGCCGAGGGCCCCTCCAGCACGGCTCGGGAGAACCCCGTGAACAGCAGCGGATCGGCGTTGGCGTCGAGATGGGTGACGATGTACTCACCCCAGGCCTTCGGCACCGGCAGGTCGTTCTGGTTGATCGACGCGATGCCGAACTCGGATCCGTAGTTCGGGCTGATCGGCCCGAGCGTGTAGAAGCGGTGCAGCCCGAGCGTGTCGCGCAGGAACTCGACCGGCGCCATGTCGGGTGGGCTCATCCGGTCGGTGGAGAGCTGCGGCAGCACGAACAGCGCCATCGCCTCCACACCGAGCACGCTCGCGAACCCGACGGCGCGCCATCGAATCCGACGCACCGCGGTCAGCGCGCCGGCAGCACAGACCGAACCCAGGGCGAACACGATCGAGCCGGCGAAGTACCACGTCGCGTGCGCAGCACCGTGGAAGTGGCGGGTCTCGGTGCGTGCGTACAGCCCCAGCGCGAGCAGGACGACGGCCACCGCGGCGGCAGCCGTGGCCACGTGACGCCGCGACAGCTGCTCATCGAGCGCTCGCTGCGCTCCGTACGCGGCGAGGATCAACATCCCCATCGCGACGGACGGTTGCGAGTAGCGGAAGAACGCGAGCTCGTTCATCCCGGGGAACCAGTTGACGACGGTGGTCACGGGTCGGAACCCGTACGTCTTGCACAGGAAGATCGCGAACCAGATGCCGATGCCGATCTGCACTCGCCGCAGGCGGCGGACCCCGAACGTCAGCACTGCGAGCATCAGCTGCGCACTCGAGAGATAGCCGCCGACGCTCGACCAGAACCCCACGATGTTCGGGCTCGTGGTGTGCCCCGAGAAGGCGTGGATCGGTCCGTACACGTACGGCAGGTACAGCGCAGGGATCGACTCGCGGGGCAGGAACGCACGCGAGAGGGTGCCCTCGTGGCCACCGATGTTCGCGTTCGGCAGGTAGTCGAGGAACGCGACGACGGCCGGAGCGGCGAGCATTGCGCCGGCGACGATCCCGAGGCCGAGCTTGATCGCGAACGATCGGATCGCGTGGCGGGGCATCTGCTCGATCCGGACGAGGCACCAGACGACGGCGAAGAGGCCGTTGATGTAGGCGGTCTCGGGGAACCCGCTCAGCAGCGAGCCAGCGATCGCCACGGCGATCAGTGACCAACCGCCGCGTCGGGCCCGCTGGGACGATTCGCGGGCGACCTCGATGCCCAGCAGCAGCAGCGGCAGGTAGGCCACCGGGGCGGCCGCCGCGTTGGACAGCCACGCGAACGTGCCGTTGAAGGCGTATGCGATCCCGGCGCCGATCGACACCAGCGGACCGATGCCGAGTCGCCTGAGGAGGAGCATCGTGGCGATGCCGGCGAGCGACTCCATCGCGATCTGCGCGAGCAGGAACCCCTTCGGCAGCTGGTGGAGCAAGACGAAGGGATGCATGGCCATCGACTGCATCTCGCCGGCGAGTGGGGTGCCGATGCCCTCGTACCGGTTCCAGTAGGGCACGTCGCCGTCGAGCCACTGGTCGCCGGCGGCACGAGCGAGCGCCTGCAGCGTGTAGCCGTCGTTCGGGTCGATCGTGTGCTCGCCGGGGAGGATGCCGTCGTCCTCGATGTACGAGAGGGCGGCGCGGTGCAACAGGGGGTTCGAGTCCAGCCCGGCGGCGAGCTTCCAGAGGTTCGCTGCGGCCACGACGACGACGATGAGCAGCGCACCACGGACCCAGACGCCGGGCACGCGAACGATCCGAGTGTCCGGCATCGAAGGTCGAAGGTATCCCACCGATCACGCCGGCGACGGACACGCGTACGATCGGGTCGATGACGCCGGACCTGCATCCTCAGATCGAGCCGCTGGCATTCCTGCTCGGCACCTGGACGGGACACGGGCACGGCGTCTACCCGACCATCATGCCGTTCGACTACGACGAGACGATCACGTTCGCGCAGTCGGGCAAGCCCTTCCTCGCCTACACCCAGCGGACCACGGCCACCGACGACGGTCGCCCCCTCCATGCCGAGTCCGGCTACTGGCGCCTGCCACGGCAGGACGCCGTCGAGCTCGTGCTCGCCCACCCGACGGGGATCGTCGAGGTCGACGACGGCGTGCTCGTCGTCGACGGAGCGGAACGATCGATCCGACTCCGATCGACGGTGATCTCGCGCACCTCGACGGCGAAGGAGGTCACCGCCCTGGAGCGCGACTTCACGGTCGAGGACGACGTGCTCCGTTACGAGGTCCGCATGGCGGCTGTCGGCCAGCCGCTCCAGCTGCACCTCACGGCGACGCTGCATCGCTCTTGACCGAGCAATCAGATACGATCTGCTGAGCTCGGCAGTGCGAGGGGGATGCTCATGGGACAGCTCGACGGACGCGTCGCGCTCATCACCGGTGCCGCGCGGGGCATGGGCCGGTCGCACGCGATCAGGCTCGCCGAGGAGGGCGCCGACATCGTCGCCGTCGACATCTGCGCCGACATCGAGCACGTCGCGGTGCCGCTCTCGACGGTCGACGACCTCGCGGAGACCACGGCGCGCGTCGAGGGGCTCGGCCGACGGATCGTGGCAGTGGCGGCCGATGTGCGCGACCGCTCGGGCTTGCGTGCCGCGGTGCAGGAAGGCGTCGATCGACTCGGCCGGCTCGACGTCGTGGTCGCCAACGCCGGCATCTGGGCGGTCCGCCCCGAACAGCCGACCGACGACGAGGGCCGGCTCGACGTCTGGACCGTCACCCTCGACGTGAACCTCACCGGCGTCTGGAACACCATCGAGGTGGCAGCTCCGTTCGTGGTCGCGGGCGGCCGCGGTGGCTCGATCATCGTCATCTCGTCGACCGCAGCGTTGCAGACCGTGTCGAACGACGACGTCGCGTTCACGTCGTACACCGTTTCGAAGTGGGGACTGATCGGGTTGATGAAGATGACCGCGTCCGACCTCGCCCAGCACGCCATCCGCGTGAACGCCATCCACCC
>JBFWSW010000033.1:0-47066 GCA_050248155.1 Ilumatobacteraceae bacterium | reverse complement strand
GCTGGCCTACGTGCCGTTCTACGCGTCTTGGCTGAACCGGATCGAAGCCCAGTTCCAAGCACTGCGCTACTTCGCGCTCGACGGCACCGACCACCCCAGCCACCACGAACAAGCCCGCATGATCCGCTACTACATCGCCTGGCGCAACCGCAACGCACACGACCGCGCCCTACGCGAGCTGATCAAGCGCGCAAACGTTGCCTGACGCGCCACTAGCTCCACCAGCCGTTCACGTCGATGATGACGTGGGCGTCCTGCATCGAGTACACGCACAGCGCACCGGTCGACGAGAGCGGCAGCTGCGCTCCGTTCGAGACCGCTTCGCCGGGCTCGTAGTTCGCGGTCGACGTCGTCGGCCGGTCGCCACAGGGCCACGCCGTCACGAACCCGGAGCGAAGGGCACCGGTGACGGTCAGGTTCAGGGAGACCGCCTTCGCGGTCGTCGGCACGCCGCGCACCCCCGCGATCGGCACCGTGATCGTCTCGCCGGCCTGCACCGGCGACCCGCTGGTCCCGGCCTGCAGCTCGGGCCGGGTGCGCTCGCGGGTGTCGATCAGCCGGAACGGTGTCGACGGCGTGAACCGCTTGCCGGTGCCGACCTTCAGGTATCCGGTCACGTCGACGACCAGGTCGACGTCCTGCAAGGTGAACAGGCACACGGTGCCGTCGTCGGCCACCGGCGTCACCACGAGGTTCGGCCGCACCTTGCCGGGGTGGGGGTTGAGGTTGGAGACGGTCGGGCGCTCGCGGTCGCAGGGGTAGACGGTGACGTAGCCGTCTCGTGACGGGTCGACGCTCGTGACGTTGAGCGTGACCGCCTGGACCTCGTCGGGGATCCCCGCTTCGCCGGCGACGCGCAGCTCGATCCGGTCACCGGCGGCGAGGCGGTTGCCGCTCTCGCGGGTGTCGAGCAGCCGCGTCGGCGTGATCGGCGAGAAGCGTGCGCCGCCGTCGGATTGGTAGTACCCGTTGACGTCGATCACGACATCGGTCGCCACGTTCGAGAACAGGCACAGACCGCCGTCGCCGTCGAGCGGGATCGTCGCCGCGTTCGGCGAGATCTCGCCGGCACGGAAGTTCGACGTCGACACGACGGGCCGTGTGTTCGCGCAGTTCCAGACCGTGAGGTACCCCGCCGCGGCAGGGTCGACCACGGTGAAGTTCGCGCTCACGGCGCTGCTGCCGTCGGGCACACCGCCGAACCCGGTGATCTGCACCCGCTTGGTGACGCCCGCGGCGAGGCGCGTGCCGCCGAGGTTCTCACGCGTGTCGACCACACGTGCCGGGGTGATCGGTTGGAAGCCGACAGCCGGACCGGATGGCTGCGCCTGCGAGGGCGCCGTCGGACCGAGCGCTGCTGCCGGATCGACCGTGAAGCTCCAGCTCACCGACCGTGCGCCGGTGGTGATCGTGACGGTGTAGGTGCCTGGGGCGAGCGGGTTCCGCGGGATCGCGATCACCGCCTTGTCGCCCTGCAGGATCTGCTGGGCGACACCGGAGGTGTTGAGCCCGGAGAGACCGCAGGTCTGCAGCGGACCATCGGGACCTGTGATCGACGCGGTCACCGGGCCGGTCACCGTCTCGGGCATCATCGCGATGACCGGCAGCCCGGCGCTGCCCGACCAACCGCAGAACGCGAGCGGATCGGGTGACTCGACCACGAACTTCGACAGGCTGGTCGTCGAGCCGTCCCCGGGGAAGAGGATCGGCGCGCCGAGCGGCAGCCGCGGGCCGAGGCCGCGCAGCACGTCGAGCGTCGCCCCTGATCGCCACGGCGACGTGCTCTGGTCGTCGCACTTGCCGAAGCCGACGGTCTGCAGGTTGGGGCGGAGGACGCCGATCGCGTGGAACGGACCCGTCATCCAGAGCTCGATGTGGCTCCGGGCCGACGCACCGTAGGCGCTCGACACGGCGACGTTGCCGTTGTTGCCGGCCGCGTCACCCTCGGCGGTGTAGCCGGGGTTGCCGGCCACCTCGTCGTGGGCGATGCCGTTCTGCAGCATGTAGCACGAGTGCAGGTATGCGCCCGACGACATCGTCGGATCCTCGGTCACCGGCGACAGACCCGACATCTCGCGGAAGTAGTTGACGACCGTCAACCAGTCGGAATCGGTCGCGATGAACGCCGGCTGGGCCTCGGCACTCGCCGACGAACTGGTCGCGCTGAGGCCGAGCGCGAGCGCACCCACCACCAATGCCACCATCGAACGCCATGCACGTGCCATGTCCCGCTCCGTCTTCGAACCGCTTTGTCAAGCAGGTCTTCGACGTGGGGTTCTCGAGCCTTGAGCCCAATCGGCACACCGCCCACGGCGCGCTGTCGGTTGGAGGAAATCTTGAGGTTTGGATGACGGGAGTCGAGGATCCAGCTGGTCATCGGTCACGTTCGTCGAGCCGGGACATATAGTCGAGGGTCCGGCCAGCCGCCGGTTGCCCGCATGGAACCTCGACCCCGCGCCACCGCCCCCTGCCCGCGCTCGTCGTTCGGCCCCGTCGCGTCAGCCTCGCCGCGGCCGCACGCGGGCCATGGTCCACGGGAGCGGCTTCGACAGCGAGATGACGTCGAAGCGCGTGCCGAGGAGGCTGCGGAAGCTCCGTGCCGACCAGTGGTTCACGTGGCCCGGTGTGTTGCCGAGCGCCGAGACGTACCGACCCCGCGCCATGTTGCCGATGCGCCAGATCGGCTCGCGCGGCACCGAGATCACCGCATCCCCGCGGCACACCCGCACGAGCTCGTCGAGCGCTCGCGCCGGGTCGGCCACGTGCTCGAGGACCTCGAGCGCCACCACCAGGTCGATGCTGGCGTCGGGGAACGGCAGCTGATGGATGTCGCCGAACATCATCGGAATGCCCAGCTCGCGCCAGTGCTCTGCGAGGCGGTCGTCGGGGAGATCGAGTCCCACGATGTCCGCATCGGGGAAGCGCTCGCGCAGGTACGCGGTCGCGTGGCCCTCGCCGCAGCCGATCTCGACCACTCTCGCCGGCCTGCCATCACCGAGCGCCCGAGCCAGCGCACCGAAGAACCCCTGCATCATCCGACGCTCGATGGGGTTGGTCGACGAGTACTTGTCGTAGTGGTTGCCGGCGACGTTCTGCATGGTCGCCGGGGGACGCTACGCACGCGCGCTCGGCGCCGCAACCACCGCCGAGGGAGCATGGAGCATGGCTGACGAGATGGCGCGACGGCCGATCAAGCTCATCATCCAGATCCCGTGCTTCAACGAGGAGGAGGTCCTGCCCGCGACCGTCGCCGATCTGCCGCGCGACGTGCCCGGTGTCGACGTCGTCGAGTGGCTGGTCATCGACGACGGCAGCTCCGACCGGACGGCCGAGGTCGCCCGCTCGCTCGGGGTCGACCACGTCGTGCAGCACCGCCGCAACCGCGGGCTCGCGGCGGCGTTCATGACGGGGCTGGATGCAGCGCTCCGCGCCGGCGCGGACATCGTGGTGAACACCGACGCCGACAACCAGTACGACGCGTCGTACATCGCGGCGATCGTCGCCCCGGTCGTCGCGGGCACGGCCGACATGGTGGTGGGCGAACGGCCGATCGAGTCGATCGCCGAGTTCTCCGGTCTGAAGAAGCGGCTCCAGCGATTCGGCAGCTACGTGGTGCGGAAGTTCTCGCGCACCACCGTGGCCGATGCGGCGAGCGGCTTTCGCGCGTTCAGCCGCGACACGGCGATGCGGCTGCAGGTGTTCGGTCGCTACACCTACACCATGGAGACCCTCGTGCAGGCCGGCCAGGAGGGCTTGGCCGTGCTGTCGGTGCCGATCGGTGTGAACCCGCAGACCCGCGAGTCACGCCTCGTGAAGAGCACGCGGCAGTACGTCATGTCGTCGGCACAGACGATCACGCGCACCTTCGCGCTGTACCGGCCGTTCAAGTTCTTCGCCACCATCGGCACGTTGCCGTTCCTGCTGGGTCTCGCGCTGTTCGTGCGGTGGCTGTTGCTCTGGGCCTTCGCCGACGAGTACTCGAGCCACGTCCCCAGCCTCGTGGTGGCCGCGGTGCTCGTCATGATCGCCGTGCAGATCTGGGTGGGCGCGTTCCTGGCCGACCTCATGGCGGCCAGCCGGCGACTCCAGTCGGAAGCTCGGCTGCGGGCGCGGCGAGCCGAGCTCGACGGCCCTCAGACCTGACGCCGACGCGCCAGCAGCAACCGGGGAGCGGCGGCGAGCGCGGCCAGCAAGGCTCGGGCGTGCACCAGCCGTGGAGGCCAGCGGAGCCGTCGGACCGACAACCACACGCCCCGACCGATGTCGGGGAGCCGACGGTACCGGAAGAGGATCCACAGCCGGTTCCGTTCACGGTGGTATGCGCCGCGATCGCTCGACCGAGCGACGGTCGCGCCGCCCTCGTGCACCACCGTGCTGGACGGCACGCACCGGTAGCGCCAGCCGCGCCGCTGCCCGCGGAGGCCGAGGTCGACGTCCTCGTAGTACATGAAGTAGCGCTCGTCGAACAGGCCGACGTCGTCGAGGAAGGCTGCGCGGATGAGCACGGCGCCCCCGGTGAACAGCTCGATGTCGTGGGCGTCACGGCGAGCGTCGGCTTCGAGGACGCCCATGCCGGCATCGGTGCCCGCGCCGTCGCGACCGAGGTGCACCCCCATGCTGTTCACCGTCGGAGGCTCGGTCGGGAAGACGAGCATCGGTTGCACGGCACCGACACGCGGATCGTGGCCCAGCTCGGCGACCAGCGGTTCGAGCCAGCCCTGTTGGACCAGCACGTCGTCGTTCATGACGAACACCCCGTCGGCACCGGTCGCGAGCGCGCGACGGATCCCGACGTTCATGCCACCGGCGAAGCCGAGGTTGTGGCCGGTCTCGATGACGTCGACATCTGCACGGGTCGACCCGTCGAGCTGCCGCGCCCCGCGACCATTGTCGACGAGGATCACGCTCGTTCCGACCGGCGAGCGCTCGCGCAGGGCGCGGAGGCACGCGTCGAGCATGCCGGGAGGCGCGTCGTAGGTGAGGACGACGACGGCGATCACGGTCTGCAGCGTATGGGGCGCGTCCCCGGCTCGACCGTTAGCGTTGCACCGTGGACGAGTCGTCGACCCGCGGCCCGGAGTACGCAGCTCGGCTGGCGGCGTCGACAGCACCACGACGCGGCTGGCGGCGCTGGCTCGATCCACAACGGCCGTATCGCTGGAACATCCGCAGGCTCCACCTCGGACGTGTGCTCGACGTCGGCTGCGGCACTGGCCGCAACCTCGCGCATCTCGACGGCAACGGCGTCGGCGTCGACCACAACGAGACGGCGGTCGAGATCGCGAGGTCGCGAGGCCTGCGCGCGCACACGACGACAGACTTCGCGTCGTCACCGGATGCCGTTGCTCACTCCTTCGACACGGTCCTGTTCGCCCACGTCCTCGAGCACATGACGGTCGACGAGGCGACCAGCCTCGTACGCGAGCACCTGCCCTTCGTGCGCTCCGGTGGGCGTGTCGTCGTCATCTGCCCTCAGCAGCGTGGGCAGCGCTCCGACCCGACGCACGTGACGTTCATGCCTCCGAGCGTCATCCACGCGATCCTCGCCGATGTGGGCGTGCGGATCGAGCGGACGGCGTCGTTCCCGCTCCCCGCCATCGCAGGAACGTGGTTCACCCACAACGAGACGATCGTCGTCGGCCGAACGCCCGAGCAGTGATGCGCGACGCGCTGCCGGCCGCGGCGGTCCGCTTCGTGCTGGTGTTCCTGCTGCTGCTGACGTGGGCGCTGGGGATCGGACGGTACGGCGGCCCGGACGAGCCGGCGCACGTCATCCGATCGTTCGCGGCTGCCCACGGCGATCTCACCGGCGATCCCGCCGATCCGCTCCCACCTGGTTACCGCACCGTCTCCGTCCCCGAGGGGCTCGCGAGCGGGGACCCGGCGTGCTACCGGCACGATTCGGCGACGACCTCGGCCTGCGCGACGGCGAGCCCCGGCGACGGTCGGGTGCGGGTCGCGACGTCGGCGGGCCTGACGCCCCCGCTGTACCACCTCGCGGTGGGCGGGCTCGTGCGTCTCGTGGGCGACCCGGCCGACACTGCGTGGTACCGCGTCGCCGCGGCCGTGCTGCACGCCGTCGTCGTGGCCCTCGCCATGCAGCGGGCGCGTCGCTCGATGCTGGTCGCGACGATCGCCGCGCTCACGCCTGCTGCCTGGTTCCTGCTCGGGGTGGTGAACCCCAGCTCGCTCGAGATCGCGCTCGCGCTCCTCGCCTGGGTCGGCGTGTCCCGCTTCGTCGAGTCGGGATCACCGACGACGACGGACGCATGGTGGATCGCTGCGCCCCTCGCGCTGGCGGTCGCCGTCCGGCCCGTCGCAGCGGTCACCGCGTGCGCTGCGCTCGTGGTGATCGAACTCCGCCGCGGTGCGCGGGGACGTCGCCTGGTGCTCGTCGCCCCGATCGCCGCGGCTGCCGTCGCAGTGCTCGCGTGGGGCCTCGCGGTCGGCACCCAGATCGACGACCCGCGCACTGCGGTGCACCGGTCCTTCCTCGACAGCCTGACCGACAGCCTCGGATCGCTCGGTGAGATCGCCTACGACGCGGTCGGCTCACTCGGCTGGAACGAGTTCCTCGCCCCGCGACCCGCGTCCGTCGCATGGGTGCTCATCTGGATCGCGACAGCCGCCACGTTCGCCTGGAGAGCTCGGGGTGACGCGCGACTCGCACGATGGCGCGCGCCGATCGCGTGGCTCGCTGTGCTCGTCGCCTCACCCGTGGTGTTCGAGACCGTGATGGCCGGCTCGGTCGGCCCGATCTGGCAGGGTCGCTACAGCATCCCCGTGCTGATCGGCGTCGTCGCGATCGCACCCTGGCCTGCACCGTCGGCACGCGCGGCGATCGTGGTCGTCGCCGTCGCAGGGCTCGCCGAGGTCGCGACGTACTGGGCGTCCGTCCGCCGCTACGCAGTCGGCACAGAGGGCTCCTGGTGGCTCGACGGCGCGTTCCGCTCGTCCGCATGGCTCGCTCCCGGCACGTGGGTGGTCGTGCACGTGGCCACCGTGGCCGTCGCCGTCGCGCTGGTGGCGCGGTGTGCGCAGGGTCAGGTGAAGTAGCCGAAGACGTCGACGATCACGCTCGTCGCGCCGGTGTTGTTGAAGATGTCGAGTGCGCCACCGTCGCCGAGCTTCAGGTAGGCCTGGTTCGGCACGGGCACGGCTGGACGAGGGTTGAGCGTCGAGGCGAAGGGACGCTCGACCCCGGTCGGCCACGCCGTGAGGAACGACGGTGCGGTGCTGTCGGCGGAGGTGACGTTCACCACGACGCCGCTCGCCGAGGCCGGCACGGGGGCGCCGTTGGCAAGACCGACGGTCATCGAGGCCTGCTGGCCGAGCGGACCGGCGGGCGCACCGAGACCCTCACGCGTGTCGACGAGACGTTGGGGCGCGACCGGCACGAACGCTCCACCCGAGGACGAGTAGTAGCCGATCACGTCGGCGACGAGGTGCGTGTCACCGGCGGAGTTGAACATCGAGACCTTGCCACCCGCTCCGACCTTGGCGAGCACGAGGTTCGCCACGGTGAGGCCGGGGACGAAGTTGTGCGTCGACGCCGTCGGCAGCGCCTCGCCCGTCGGCCACGTGGTGAGGAAGCCCGAGCCCGTCGGCTGATCGACGGTGACGTTCAACGCCACCGCCGTCACCCCGCTGGCCGGGACGCCGCCCACGCCGGTGACGGCGAGGTCGATCGCCTGGCCTTGCCCGACGGGTCCGACGACGCCACCTCGCCCGGTCCCGTCGCGCGTGTCGAGCAGCCGGGCGGGTGTCAGCGGCGTGAACCGACCTCCGGTCTGCGGTTGATGGGTCGTGTAGTAGCCGACGACGTCGGCGACGACGCTGGTCGCGCCGGTCGAGTTGAAGACGTTCACGCGCCCGTTCGCACCGACCTTCACGGTGACGAGGTTGGGCACGGTCTGGCCCTGGACGAAGTTCAGGTTGGAGACCACGGGTTGTCCCTCGCCGGACGGCCACAAGCTCAAGTAGCCCGACGCGGTGGGCTGATCGACCGTCACGTTCATCACCACGGCCGTGACGTCGCCGTCGGGCACCCCGCCCACCCCGGTGACGTCCAACTCGGTGAACACCTGCTCGTCGAGCGGTGCCAGGTTGCCGCCGATGCCCGTGCGCGTGTCGAGCAGCCGCGCCGGGTTCAACGGGACGAAGTAGCTCGGCACCGACGGCACGGGCCGTTCGAGACGCACGGGTCCGGTCGACATCGCCGTCCCCACAGTGCCGCCGGGACCGCTCATCACGACGTACACCCAGTAGGTCGCGTTCGGCATGGCCTGCCCGGCCTCGTTCGTCCCGTTCCACTGGAACGTGTTGACTCCCCCGTTCACCTTGACGCTGCGGGCGATGCGGGTGCCCTGGAACGAGCCCTGGGTGGTGGTGACGTAGATGTCGGCGGTGCTGCCCACACCCGCGTTGTCGGCGAAGGTGATGGGATAGCTGGTGCTGAATGCGGCGTCGTCGGCGAGCCTGATGTCGCGCAGGACGATGTTGCGGTTGCCCGGGTCCTCGTTGGGATCGAACCGCAGGTGCCAGAACCGCTGTCCGCGCCAGCCGCTCTTGTACACGGTGTTCTCGTCGTTGACGGCCACCGCCGGTTCGGTGGCGAGGTCGACCGTCATCCGGTTGCAGCCGGGGTAGATGATGATGTCCTGGGTCTCGCTCCACCGTGGGGCACCCTTGGCGAGCCAGGCGAAGCGCGCGTTCATGCCACCGCCGGGTGCGTTGGCGAAGCTCATCTGGCCGTCGTAGCAGACGTCGACCGTCGCACGGTGATAGCGATCGGGGTTGAGGTCGCTCCGCATCGGCAGCTCGACGAAGGAGTCGTTGGCGTAGGTGGTGCCCGTCATGTCGCTGCCGGTCCACGCGACGTTGGTGATGTCGCCCATCGACGCGACATCGTCGGGGCCGGCGAAGTCCCACGGGTTCCCCGACGTCGAGGCGAAGTCCTCGCCACCCTCCTCGTTCGGGCTCAGCACGACGGGGACGGGCACGTTGCTCGGCGGCTGGTCGGGCGAGTCGGCGCGGTGCAACCGCACCCAGTCGAGGGTGATCGGCACCTCGGGGTTGCCGCCGGCGCGGGTCCCGCCGCGCAGCAGCTCGAGCCGGACGACCTGACCGGCCCACGGACCGGGGAACGCAGCAGGGTTCTTGCTGCTGTCGCTCAGGTCGAACGAGTAGGTGTTCCACCCGGCGTCAGGGAAGAACGGGTAGAGGCCCTGGCCACCGGAAGCCGTCCAGTAGTGCACGGCCATGTTGAGGTTCGCGCCGACGTACATCCGGAACGAGATGCGCCGGTATCGATCGGCGTCGACCGGACGCAGCTGGCCGTCGCGTCCCCACGGCAGCTCGACACCCCATGTGCGGACGAGCTTGATGGTGGAGTTGTTGAGCGACCGGACGGTCAGCAGGCCGTCGCTGCTGCGGCTGATGCCCAGGCTGTTCTCCGAACCGATCAGCGGTTGCGGAGGGACGTCCTCGTCGTTCGAGAAGTCCCATGGGTCGGAGAAGACGTCGGTCGCGTAGTCACCGCTCGTCGAGAGCGCTGCGGGAGGGGCGATCGGCGGCGGGATGTTCGGCCCCGGATGAGCAGCGACCTGGGTGACGAGACACGTCGAGAACAGCAACGTTCCCACCAACCATCGGCGAACCAGCACAGGACGGACCTCCAGCGAAACTCGATCCAGGATGAGGATCGGCACCCATCGCCCGGTGCTTGACGTCGAATGCTACGGGTTCACCCGGGGGAATCGGGGTCGAGCTGCGCGATCACCCGGCCGAGCGACGTCCGGATGAGTGCCTGCTGCTCGCGTGCCGTCGCGAGCGCTGCTTCGAGCTCGGCGACGAGCGCTTCGGCCGCCGCGCCGGTCGACGACGTGCTCACGGGCTCGTCAGCCACGCAGGAACCGGCCGATCCTGCCGTAGAGGCGACGCGGGAGCTCGGTGTAGCGCACCACCTTGGTGTTGCGCAGCTGCTCGAGCGCCGCCTCGGCCTGCCGCGCCCGGTCGGCGAGCGCAGGCGGCGGGTTGCCCTGCAGCTCGGCGAGGCGCGCGCCCATGCCGACGATCGTCTGGGTGCGGGCCGCGAGCAACGCCTCCAGCTCGGCGATCCGCGCGCGGAGCTCTCGCTCGAGGTCGTGCGAGAGCGCGGGCTGGACCTGCGTCGCCGGGTCGTCGTTCAGCTGGGCCATGCGAGCCTCGGGTGTCGTTCGCGGAGGGTGACGAAGTTGGTCGCCATGTCGATGTCGCTGATCTTGCGCATCGAGCCTGGCTGCTCACGGTATCGCCCGACCACCTGCGGGACCAGGTCGGCCCTCCAGCCGCGCTCGGCGGCCGCGAGCCACAGGTCGTAGTCCTCCCAGCCGTAGACGAGGGAGTTGTCGGCGTAGCCCCCGAGCTCGGCCCACTGCTGGCGGCGGAACAAGGCCATCGCGTCGATGAACGCACCGCGCACGAGCAGGTCCACGTCCCACGGCAGGTGGCTGGTGAGGCCGAGCGAGCCGGTGTCGTCGAAGCGCTCGAGCACCCCGTACGCGGCGACCGTGGTCTCCGGCGAGCGGTCGAGGTGCTCGGCCAGGACGCGCAGCCCGTTGGGGTACAGCACGTTGTCGGCGTCGAGAGCGAACACGTAGGGCGCGCGAGCCCGGGCGAAGCCGCTGTTGCGCGCGACCGGCAAGCCGCCGTTGGCCGAACGCCGCACGAGCACCGAGGCGAGCCAGGGCACGCGGCCGAGCAGGCGTTCGGCCACGTGGGCAGAGTCGTCGGTCGAGTGATCGTCGACGACGACCACTTCGAGGGGCGGATCGGCGGGGCCGGCAGCGGCCACCACCGAGTCGATCGCCTCGGCGAGGAAGGCGCCCTGGTTGTACAGCGGGATCACGACCGACACTGCCGGGGCGGTCGGTTCGTAGGCAGGCGAGGTGACGGTGGTGGCGTGGTCGGCGTCGCCGTGGCGCACGATGGCGAGCGACCGTTCGATCGCCCGGATCGACTCGAGCTGGGTGAGATACGCCTGCTTGAGGTCCTTCGCCGTCGCCTCGAGGACCTGCCGATCCGGGGTGGCAGGGCGCGGTGAGTGCACGCGGGCTCGGGCATGTCGCGGCGCGTGCCGCCGGCCGGCTCGCCCGCCGTGCGCGGCGCGGTCGTCGGCAACGAGCCGGCGCGCCTCGGCGAAGGCACGGTCGACCAGGTTCGCCTGATCGAGATCGCGCACGAGGACCTCGTGCGCAGCGCGAGCCATCGCGTCGCGTCGCGGCTCGTCGAACGCGAGCGCGACGGCTTCCTCGGCCAGCGACTCGAGCGGCGCCATCAGCATGTGCCGGCCGGGGACGAGCGGCGCGATGCCGATCGAGGTCTCGGTCGCGACGACGCAGCCGTTGGCGACCGCCTCGACCACGCGCGCCCATTCGAAGTACGGGTCGTCGCCGCGGTGGACGTTCAGCAGGATGCGCGTATCGGCGAGCGACTCGTACTTGGCCACGCCGTGGGTGAACGTGTCGTGGTGGGCACGGGCCGGCCGGTGCCAGCTGAAGAAGCGGAGGTCGGTGCGCCACTCCCACAGCTGCCCCGCCGCGCCACCGATGAACGCCTCGCGCCGAGGCGTTCGACCCGCGAGGAAGGCGAGGTCGACCGACCTCGGGCGTGCGCTCCCCTGCCACGCATCCATCGACGCGACGTAGCCGAGCGGCAGGTGCACGGCAGGAGATCCGGTTCGCCGCACGGCATCGATCGAGAACGGGCTGATGTCGAACACCACCGGTCCCCGGACGGCGTACTGCATCGCCGTCGTGAAGAACGGCGTGCCCGCTTGCTCGGTGTTGAGCGAGACCGAGCAAGCGGCTGCTCGCTCACGATCGGCTTCGGCGCTCGGGAAGAGCGCGAAGAACTCGTGCGGTGCGACCACCACTTGATCGAGCGGGTCGACGCCGGGTTCGGGGAGCCGATCGGTGACCAGCTCGGCCGTCGAACCGCCGGCGATCATCGCCTCGACCAGGTGCTCGGCGATCTCCCGCATGAACACGTTGCCGTGCTCGCTCACGAAAACGCGCCGGGACACGAGTGCACGGTACCAGTGGCCGATTAGCCTCCTCGGTCATCTCCACACGGCTCTCCATCATCACGCCGGTGTTCGATCCACCTCTCGGCGCCTTCCTCGCGTGCGCCGAGTCGGTGCTCGGGCAGACCCATCCCGACTGGCAGTGGTGCCTCGTCGACGACTGCTCGACACGCGCCGAGGTGCGCGACGCTCTGCACGATCTCGCCACGCGCGACCCCCGTATCTCGGTGCGCTGGCGCGACGAGAACGGCGGCATCGTGGCCGCATCGAACGATGCCCTCGATCTCGCCGACGGCGACTTCGTGGTGCTGCTCGATCACGACGACGCGCTCGTGCCGACCGCGTTGGCCGATGTCGTCGCCGCCCTCGACGGACCCGCCGGTGGTGACGTCGACTACCTGTACACCGACGAAGCGCACGTGCTCGCCGACGGCCGCGAGTCGGCGCACTTCCTCAAGCCCGACTGGTCGCCCGAGCGCTTCAGGTCGTCGATGTACACGTGCCACCTCTCGGTGCTCCGCCGAGCGGTGGTCGACGAAGTCGGTGGGTTCCGCACGGGGTTCGACGGCTCGCAGGACCACGACCTCATCCTCCGCGTGACCGAGCACATCGCTGCGCACGGCCGGCGTGTGGCCCACGTGCCGGTGCTCGCCTACCACTGGCGCAACATCTCGAGCTCGGTCTCGCGAGCCGTCAGCACGCTGTCGCGGGCGGTCGAGAACGGTCGCCGCGCCGTGCAGGAGCAGTGCGACCGGTTGGGCATCGACGCGACCGTCGAGCACGGCACCGTCGCCGGCTGCTACCGAGTGGTGCGCCGGCCGCCGGCCGGGACGTCGGTGACGATCGTCGTGCCGACCCGGTTGGACGAGTCCGCGCAACGACCGTTCGCGCTCGCGGCGGCGCCCACGCTGCGGGCGATCGCAGCAGGGCCAGAGGCAGCGGGCCTGCACGTCCGGCTCGTGGTGGCACGACCCGAGGGCGCGCTCGCCGAGCTGACCCAGCTGCTCGATGACGAGCTCACGCCCGAGTGGCACGTCGCGACGGTCGCCGCCGACTGGTCCATCGCCCACGCCGTCGACCGCGCGCTCACGCTGTACCCGGCCGACGTCGCGGTCGTCGTGGCGCCGGGCCTCGTGCCGCGCATCGATCAGACACCCGACTGGCTGGAGGCGATGGTCGGCCTGGCGACCTCGGCCGGAGCCGGCATGGCGGGCGCGATGATCGCCGACCGCTTCGACACCGTCCTGCACGCCGGGTGGGACGTGCCCAACTACCGGTGGTACGAGCTGACGGGTCGCAAGGTCGGCAGCACGACGTCGGGCAACGATCTGCTGATCGAGCGCGAGTGCACGCAGGTCAGCCTGGCGGCGGCCGCGCTCACGATGGCGCACTGGCGCGAGTTCGGCCACCACGCATCGGGCGGGTTCGACGACGCCGGACGCCGCCTGTCGCAAGCGCTGCTCGACCACGGCGCGCGCACCCTGTGGACCCCATACGCCCGCTTCGACCGGGCGGTGGCGATCGCCTGAAGCGGGCAGCTCACGGCCACGATGGCCGCCTGCTGCCCGCATTCGCCGGGTGGACGGTTGTCAGACGACGGCCGGCGTGTACGGATCGGCGACGAGCTGTGAGAGCCAGCGCCGCTGGATGACCTCGATCTCCTCGGGCTCGATGCCCGCGACCCGGGAGCGCGACTCGAAGTGGTAGAGCGCGGCTCGTGGTTCGTAGACGACGCGATAGCCGGCGTGGCGCAGCTTCATGCAGTAGTCGACGTCGTTGTAGTTGCGCGGCAGCAAGGTGGTGAACCCACCGACCTCGTCGAACACCGCTGCCGGCGTCAACATGCACGCCGCGGTGACGCCGGCGACGTCGCGTCTGCGTCGCAGGATGTCGCCGCGCCCCGGGGCGTCGCCCGGCTGGCCGAACGCGACGTGGTCGAGCGACGTGCGGTAGGTGTGGCCGGCGTGCTGCAACGTGCCGTCCTCGAACAGAAGGCGCGCCCCGACGGCGCCGACATCGGGGCCCGTCGCGTCGAGCATCGTCTCGAGCCAGCCGGGCGAGATCACCTCGGTGTCGTCGTTGAGCAGCAACAGGTGACGACCCTGTGCGTGCGCGGCGCCGAGGTTGATCGTGGCCGAGAAGTTGAACTCGGCGTCGTACGGCACGACGCGGACCGCGCCGGGCGCGAGCTGCGTCACCTCGTCGAGCACCAACCCGGGCATCGAGCGCCCGGCGACGACGATCACTTCGAGGACCACTGCCGTCATCGACACCACCGACCTGACCGCCTCGACGAGGAAGACGCGATGCGACCCGAGCACGGTGCCTGACGCGCCGATGCTGGGCACGACGACGCTGACCTCGATGGCAGCCATGCCTACGACTCGAGGGCGCGCAGCACTCGACCGGCCAGCCGACGGGCGCGGGTGTACGCCCAACGCCATATGGGTCGCCGGTGCATCGTCCCGACCTGGCCGGCCAGCCGGTCGCGCTCGGCCGTCAGCTGCGTGACCCGCTGGGCGAGCTGCTCGTTGCGCTGACGCAGATCTGCGATCTCGGCGTCGCGCGCGGCCAGCGCAGCCCGCGCCTCGGTGAGCTCGGCGTCGAGCCCGATGGCCGCGTCGCGCTCGGCCCACCGCGCCAGCCGGTCGTCGACGCTCACGTCGCGCTCCGGGTCCGGTCGTCGATCGCGTTGATCCGTGCGACCAGGTCGTCGGTCGCCGCTGCCACCGCGCCCCGAATCGTGTCGAGGTCGTCGAGCTGCCGCTCGGACACGCGGACCTGCTCGCGGCGGAGGTCGTCGACGGTCGCCGTCAACGTCTCGACGTTGCGCTGCAACGCCTTCAGATCGGCCGACAGAGCGTCGATCGCAGCTCCACCACGCACGATCCAGCCGATACGTCTTCGCACGCCCATCGTCAGACCCTCCTTGCGATCGTGTTCATCCGCGTTCCAGTCCGAGCAGTTCGGCGATCAGGCGACCCGTGTCGGCCAGCGACGGCTGCGAGTCCATCGTGGCGCGGCCAGCGGTCGCAAGTCGAGCAGCCAACTGCGGCTCGTTCACGATGCGGCGCATTGCGTGAGCGGCAGCGTCGAGGTCGGGCTCGGCCCAACGCGCCCGTGCCGGGTACACACCCTCGCCGTTGGTGACGGCCACGAGCGCCGCATCGACCAGCAACGAGTTGTCGTCATCCATGAAGTCGAGGTTGCCCGAATATCGGGTGGCGATCGTGGGCGTGCCCAACCACATCGCCTCGGCGAGGTGCAGGCCGAGGCCCTCGCTGCGGTGCAGTGACACCAGCGCGTCGAGCGAGCGGATGAAGGCCATGTGGTCGCCCCGGTCGAGGTGCTCGTCCCAGACGACGATGTCCGGCCGACCTTCGGCCGCGGCCCGGACGGCTTCGTGCTGTGGCCAGCGCTGGTCGCCGTTCATCGTCTTGACGACGAGCAACGGGCCCTCGTCCGGACCGAACGCCTGACGGAACGCGCGGATGGCACCGATCGGGTTCTTGCGCTCGGTGACGCTGAAGTGGTCGAGCACGACGCCGAACACGAAGCGGTCGTCGGCCTCCGCGAGAGGCGCGAACGACGATCGCCCGCGCGCCGAGACGTCCGGCGCAGGAAGGGGGATCGGGACGTGCCGAACCGGGATCGTGGCAACCCTTCGGAATGCGTCGGCCACGAAGCGCGAGCCCGCCCACACCTCGTCGACCTTCGGCAGCACCTCGCGCATGGCCCGAGGGATGTACTCGAGCTCCCAGAACCAGTACCCGATCAACCGGCGGGACGCAGTGAAGACCTCCGGATGATCCTGCTCCAAGGCCTCGAACTGATCGGCGTTCACGACGGCGACCGTGGTGTCGAACTCCATGTGGCGATCGAGATGGATGGAACCGCTGACCTTCGGGCTGCCGGTTCGATCGTGGCCCAGCAGCGCGGACGGCACAGGTGCGGAAGACAGCGCGCCGGCGAACCGACGCACGATGTCACCGAGGCTCGACTCGTATCGGAAGTAGCCGACGACGTTCAGGCCGTCGCGCCGCACGGGCGAGGTGATCTCGAACGCCTCGACACCCGTCGAACCGTCTCCGAGTGGCGGCACGAGCAATGGGAGACCGTCGTCGACGACGGCGCGCCGCGTCCACGTGCGAAAGCTCGGCGCATCGTCGGTCGCCGGACGCGGGAACGCAGCGATGAGGTCGCGGCGACCCGCGTGCAGCCTCGACCAGAACCGCTGTCCCAGAAAGCGACGAAAGTCGCCCGGCGACAGCCACGGCGACGGTACCGACGCCGGGTCAGCTCCGTCCACCACCCGACGAACCGCGTCGTCGATGCGGACGCCACCCGGTGCAGACAGGGGTTGCCGGGCGCCTGCGATCTGGTGTGCCGCCTCGGTGATGGCTCGGGCCCGATCAGGATGACCCACCAGCGACACACGTGCTCGGCGTTGCTCGCGTGGCTGCAGCGACCACGGTGTCTCTGCGTCGAACCCGGACAGATCCAGCAGGGCCGGTGGACCGTCGCTCCATCGAAAGCGGCCCGCACCGATCCGTTCGTCCTCGCATGAGTCACCCTCGAACAGTCGCCATGCGAGCTCGAGCCACCTCCCGACGGCGCTGTCGTCGCAGGTGCGGTCGGACAGCCGCTGCTCGATCCAACGGACCGCACCCAGCCCGGAATCGGCGAACGTGGCAACTCGGTCGCTGAAGACGCCGCAGCGAGCGAGGTCGGCAGCGTCAGGTGCCGATCCGTCGACGGCGAGCGGTTCCAGCGTTCGCGGAACCAGGCGCATCGCGCGACAACCGCGCCACAGCAAGCTGACATCGTCGAGCACACCGACCTCACCGACCCACATGAGTGTGACCGTGCCGGCACCGGCGGCGACAAGATGCCGCACAGCGGCCAGCGCACCGAGCCATTCGGCCACGACCGGCGGACGACTGACGAGCACGCGATGCCAGTCGGCATCCCGTTCGGTGGGCTGGCTCGACCACGGAACAGACGTGCGCGGACGGAGCTGCGGATCTCCGCACCAGACCGCAACGATGTCCACGGGTCCGCTCGTCGCCTCGACGGCCCGAGCCAGCGCATCGGGGCGATGAGTGCCGTTCGGTACGACGAGGCACACGTGGTGGGTCTCGGACCGATGAGCGTCGCCGGTTGCGCGGCCTGTCACCACCGGAACATCCTCATCCGCGCCCTATCTTGGCACAGTGACTTCCGCCGACATCGACGACCTCGTCGCCGAGAACGCCGAGCTCCGCCGCCGCATCGAGCTGGCCGACCAGCAGATCGCGCAGCTGCGCGCCGAAGCCCTCGAGCGACGAGCCGAGATCAGGTCGATGGCCGAGGCTTTGCCAGCCGCGATGAGCCGCCACGCGCTCGTCCTGGGGATGCTCCGCGACCTGCGCGATCATCCCGACAAGCCGGGCACCATCCGCCGCGCGGTGCGCAAGGTCGGGCGTGCGCCACGGAAGGCCGTCCGCATCATCCTGCGTCGCGATCGATGACACCTTCGCCATCGCCGATGGCCGTCCGCATCTTCGTGTCGCCGGACGGCAACGGCTTCATGACCGACATCGCGACATGGCTCGCCGAAGCGGCACGAGAGGCGGGTCGACCCGCAGAGGTGGTGTCGGACGGGTCGCTGCCTGACGGCGAGCTCATCGATCTGGTCGTCGCTCCGCACGAGTTCTTCGAGCTCACGCGGCACCCGATCGGCAATCTGCAGCGCGCCGCCGCGGCGAGCATCTGCGTGAACACCGAACAGCCGGGCACCACGTGGTTCCGGTTCGCGTCCGACGCCTGCGCACGTGGGCTGCTCACGCTCGACATCAGCACCCAGGGCCAGGTCGCGCTCAGCTCGATGGGTGTGACCACATGGCACCTGCAACTGGGTGGGGTGCCATCCATGGAGGTCGGCGCCGCCGAGGACCGATCCATCGACGTGCTCTTCGTCGGAAGCCTCGACGACCGCCGCGGCGAAGCCCTGGCACGGCTCGCTCCGCGCCTCCACCGTCGCACCACCGAGCTGCGACTGTTCCGCTTCGACCGACCTGCGACCCCCGGCACGCCGGGGCTCCTCTTCGGTGCGGAGAAGTACCGCCTGCTCTCCTCGGCCAAGCTGCTCCTGAACGTCCACCGCGCTCGACCTCCGCAGCGCTCGTCGCGTCAGCAGCAGACTGCTCCGTACTTCGAGTGGGCGCGCATGGTCGAAGCGATGGCGAATGGATGTGTGGTGCTCACCGAGCCCTCCGAGGGAACGTCACCACTGCGACCGGGGGTCCACTTCGTCGAGGCCGACCTCGACGCGATGGCGGATGCGATCGACCAGTTGCTCGTCGCCCAGGAAGAGCGTGAGGCCATCGCGGCCGCTGCTCGCGCAGAGATCGAGGGCCCCCTCGCGCTGCGACGTTCGCTCGGGCCGATCCTCGACCGGATCGAGCACGAGGTGGTTCCGCGCCTGCGCGGGCACGTGCAACGGAGCCGGCCCACGCGCGGCGTGTGGCGACTGGGCGCGAGCCAGGTGCCGCCGCCAGTCAGGCTCGGTCCCTTCCGTCCGTACCTCCAGTTGCAACGGCGCGCGAAGGAGCTCGCGCTCGCCGAGAACGACACGCTCCGAGCTCTCGATGGCGCGGCCTGTCTTCTGCGCCATGGGACGCCGCAGCACATCGAGGAGAGCAGAACGCCGGCGTACGACGCGGTCGATCCCGAGGTCTCCGTCGTCGTGACGGTCTACAACTACGCCGAGGTGGTCGTCGAGACGCTCGACAGCATCGCCGCAAGTGAAGACGTGGCCTACGAGATCGTGATCGTCGAGGACCACGCGACCGACCGCAGCCGAGACGTCGTGCACCGGTTCATGACCGACCACCCCTCGGTGCCGATCCTCCTCGTGGCCAAGGACGCGAACGCCGGACTGGCCAGAGCACGCAACACCGGGTTCGAGCGGGCACGCGCGTCGAAGGTGATGGTGATGGACGCCGACAACGCCGTCTATCCCCTGTGCCTGCGTCGGCTGTCGGACCGGCTCGCCATCGAGCCCACCGCGTCGGCCGTCTATGCGATCCTCGAGGACTTCGGATCGCAACAGCACGTTCGCAGCGCCTTCCCGTGGGACGTGGATCGTCTGTGTGCTGCCAACTACATCGACGCCCAGGCCATGTGGCGCGCCGACGCGTGGCGCACCCTCGGTGGATACCGCGACGACGATCAGCACGTGCACGGGTGGGAGGACTGGGACCTCTGGTTGCGATTGGCCGGCACGGGTGGCCACGCCTCACTGGTGCCGCAGATCCTCGGTCGGTACCGGGTGCAGGCAGGCTCGATGATCGCGCTCACCAACCTTGCGACCGACGAGGCGATCGAAGCGATGCGGGCCCGCCATCCCCGTCTGCCATGGCCCGTCGTGCCGACCTGACACAGGGTGGCGACGCCGATCGTTGGCCTGCGTCACCGCAGGCTGAGGCACATGCCACGTGCCCGGAGTCGATCGGTCACCATCGGTACACTGTCCGGCGCCATGTCACTCCGAACAGCGGTCGCGCACCGCAACCTGCTGTACCTGCTGTCGCTGAAGGAGCTGCGCACCCGATACAAGAAGTCGGTGCTGGGCTGGGTGTGGAGCCTGCTCAACCCGCTGACGCAGATGGGGATCTTCACGGTGATCTTCCTCTACGTCTTCAAGGCTCCGCCGCCCGTCGGCGATCCGAGTGGCTTGAAGAACTTCCCGCTCTTCTTCCTCAGTGGTGCCCTCCCCTTCAACTTCTTCTCCATCTCCGTGGGCATGTCGATCGGGTCCGTCCAGGGGGGCGCGGGCCTCATCAAGAAGGTGCAGTTCCCGCACGAGCATCTCGTCTTCTCGGTCGTCATCGCTCAGATGGTGACGCTGTTGATCGAGCTGAGCGTCCTCGCGGTCACGATGCTGATCGTCGGGCACATGGTTCTGCCGTGGCTCGTCCCATTGCTCCTCGTGCTCGGACTGTTGGCCCTCTTCTCCACGGGCGTCGGCCTGTTGCTGGCATCGGCGAACGTCTTCTACCACGACGTCAACTACCTCTGGGGCATCCTGGCCCAGATCCTCTTCTACACGACGCCCGTCATCTACGACGCCGCGGCGGTCGAACAGCCCGTCGTCAGGTGGATCGCCAACTACGGCCCGACCGGCAGCTTCATCACGGCGATCCACAACATCCTCTACGACTTGCGCATGCCGGGCATCGGACGGCTCGCACAGCTGGTCGTCGTGAGCTTCGTGTCGTTCGGTGTCGGGGCGTGGGTGTTCAACCGCCTGTCACCGAAGTTCGCGGAGGAGATGTGAGATGACCGACCTGGCGCTCGAGGTCGACCACGTCACGAAGTCGTTCCGGCTCCACCACGAGAAGGCGAACTCGCTCAAGGAGCTGATCGCCGGGAAGGGCCGGAACCGGTACGACGAGTTCACCGCGCTCAACGACGTCACCTTCGATGTGAAGGAGGGCGAGGTCTTCGGCGTCATCGGCGAGAACGGCTCGGGCAAGTCGACGTTGCTCAAGTGCATGGCCGGCATCCTGCAGCCCAACTCCGGGACGGTGCGGGTGCACAAGCGCATGTCGGCACTGCTCGAGCTGGGCGCCGGATTCCACCCCGAGCTCTCGGGTCGCGACAACGTGTTCCTCAATGCCGCGATCCTGGGCATGGCCCGCCGCGAGATCGCCGCCCGCTTCGACGACATCGTCGAGTTCTCGGGGCTGCAGAGCTTCATCGACGCACCGGTCAAGACGTACTCGTCCGGCATGTACGTACGACTCGCGTTCGCCGTCGCGATCAACGTCGATCCACGTCTCTTGATCATCGACGAGATCCTTGCTGTCGGCGACGTCAGCTTCCAGCAGCGCTGCCTCGAGAAGTTCGTCGAGTTCCGCAACGAAGGGCGCACCATCGTACTCGTGACACACGCGATGAACACCGTGCGCGACATGTGCGACCGAGCGGTGTGGCTGACCCACGGTGTCGTGACCGGTGAAGGTGATCCAGCGGAGCTGGTCGAGGCGTACACCGAGACGATGTTGGGCGACCGCGAGCGGCGGTCCGACGGCAGCATCCGTCGCGGCTCGGGTGAGGTGCAGAACGTGGCGATCGAGCTGTTCGTGGGTGACGGCTCGACCCCAGTGAAGCGGTTCCGCACGGGCGACGACGTCACGCTGCGCCTGCACTACCGCGCGATCAAGGCAGTCCCGCGACCGGTCTTCGGGTTCGCCATCGAGCAGGTCGGTGGACCTGTCGTCACGTCGCCGTGCACCCGCGATGTCGGGCTGGTGCCGAACTCGGTGGACGGAGACGGCGTGGTCGAGATCAAGCTCGGGTCGGTGCCGATCCTGCCTGGCACCTACGACATCCACACCAGCGTGACCGACTTCAACCGCTCGTTCGTCTACGACCACGTGCAGTCCCACCTGCGCATCGACGTGATGACCGGTCGGCGCCACGAGACCGGCGGCGTCGTCACCCTCGAGCCGGAGTGGACGGTGAAGTGACGGTCGCCCGTCGACTCCCCGTTCGGGCGGCCCGGTTATCCTCGCCCGCATGAGCGCGCACGGCCACCGCTTCGGCGTCCGCGTCTCACCTCGGGTCGTCTCAGCCGACGAACTCGAACGTCGCCTGAGCGCAGCCCTGTCGCAGATCGACGGCGCTTCGGTGTCCTTCGATGAACCGATCGCCGAAGGATCTCGCCCGCCCTCCGCCCTCAGGTCTGCATCCGCTCGGGCAGGGCACCTGCATCACCTCTGGGCAACCGTCGTCCAACCTCCCCTCGCTCCCGCTGCAGACGCAAGGAGCCGAGTGAGCCGAGTGATGAAGCGCGTCGTTCAGCGAGCCACGGGCTGGTACATCGAGCCGCGTTGGGGGGCCCAGCGCGAGATCGACGCAGAGCTCGCCCGGTTCGCCACTGACTCCGTTCGAGCCATCGACGACCTGCGCCAGGAGATCGAGCGGCTGCAGACGTCGGTCTCCATCGCTCATCGCCGCCTACACGACCTCCAGCGCTCCGAGGCCGCCCCCGAGAACAGCGACCTGACGCCTTTCACATGAGCTCATCGGTCACCGCAGTCCACCAGTTCCACTCCGGCACGGCCGTCGGTGACGCAATCACCTCGCAGATGTTCTTCCTGCAAGAACGGCTTCGGCGGCTGGGCTTCCAGTCGGAGATCTTCGCCGAGCACATCCCGGACGAGCTTCGAGGCGCGATCCGGCCTCTGTCGGGGTGGACGGATCACAGAGATGCGTTGCTGCTCGTCCACCACTCCATGGGACACACAGCCTTCGACGAGTTGATGCGACTCGACGTCCCCATGGTCACCGTGTTCCACAGCATCACACCAGCTCATTTCTTCGATGACGCTGGTCTCCGGCGGTACATCCGTCTCGGCTTCGCGCAGCTTCGCCGGTTGGCCGACCGCTCGCTGTTCGGTGTCGCCGATTCCAACCACAACCGAGAGCAGATGTACGACGCCGGCTTTGATGCCGTATCGGTGTTGCCGGTCAAGACCGACTACTCAGCGTTTCGGGCCATTCGAGGAGGGTCCACCGCCGGTGACGACTGGCTCTTCGTCGGTCGAGTCGTACCCAACAAGCGTCAGCTCGAGCTCGTGCGAGCGTTCGCCACCTACTCCAGAGCCTTTTCCACCACGGCTCGTCTCCACCTGATCGGCGACCTCTCACTGCATGGCTACGTCCGAGCCGTGACCGACGAGATCGACCGTCTCGACTTGTCGGATCGCGTTGCGATGCACGGAAAGGTCGATGACGACGCGCTGCTCGCCCACTATCGAGACTCGGGGTTCTTCGTCTGCCTCAGCGAGCACGAGGGGTTCGGCGTCCCGCTTCTCGAGGCGATGGCCGCCGGGCTACCGGTCATTGCCCGCGACGCCGCGGCTGTGGGTGAGACCCTGGGCGGCGCAGGGGTGCTGATCGACAGCTCCGACCCGTCGGTGGTCGCCGCGCTCGCCCACACGATCGCCGTTGACTCCGATCTGCGTGAACGGCTCGTCCACCACCAGGACGAACGCCTTCGCCGATTGGAGCGGTTCGATGTGGACGTCTTCTTGGGCGACATCGTCGCCCGTGCGATGGGCGGTCCGACCCCCTTGTCGGTGCAGATCCAGGGACCGTTCGAGACGAGTTACAGCCTGGCCATCCTGAACCGCGAGCTGTCGCTCGCGCTCGCGTCCGATCCGGATCTGGACGTCTCGATCTACGCCACAGAGGGTCCCGGCGACTACGAGCCGGCACCTTCCGATCTTGCTGCGCATCCAGCCGCGGCAGCGCTGTACGCGAAGTCGGGTGCGGTCACCTATCCGGACGTCGCGATCCGGCAGATGTATCCACCTCGGGTCCACGACTCGACGGCAGGTCTGACGATGCAGTACTTCGGTTGGGAGGAGAGCAGGCTGCCGGCCGAGTACGTCGCTGACTTCAACCGATACCTCGATGGGATCGGGACGATGTCGAGCTTCGTCCGCGACGTCCTGGCCGAATCAGGAGTCACCGTGCCGACGGCGGTGGTCGGAGTGGGCGTGCACCGGCCGGACCCGGACGCCGTCCTCGACATTCGAGAGCTTGCCGATCTCCGTACGACCCGCTTCCTTCACATCAGCTCGGCTTTCCCACGAAAAGGTGTCGACGTGCTGCTCGAGGCGTTCGTCGAGGCATTCGAGCCAGATGCCGACGTGACCCTCATCCTCAAGACCTTTCCCAATCCCCACAACGACGTGGCGTCAGTGCTCGATCGGCTGCGCTCGGCACACGGTCGAATCCCGGATGTTCGCTGGATCGACCGCGACCTCGACCGAGCCGGCATCGATGCGATGTACGGCCTCGCGACCGCGTACGTCCATCCCGCCCGCGGCGAGGGATTCGGTCTTCCGGTGGCCGAGGCCATGCTCGCAGAGGTGCCCGTCATCGCTGTTGCCGCCACCGGCTTGGCCGACTTCGTGTCGGATCGAACCGCCGCTGTCGTCGGACACCGGCCAGCGGTCGCTGCCAGTCATCTCAGTGTGCCAGGGTCCATGTGGGTCGAACCCAACCGTGACGACCTCGTTCGAGAGCTTCGATCGGTGGCGAACGGTGAGGGTGCGGGTTTGCGGGTCGAGCGAGTGGTCGCCGCCCGAGACCTCATCGCAGCTGAGTACTCGTGGCCGAGTGTGGCGACGAGGTGGCGCTCTTTCATCCGCGAGCGTCGTCGGCACCGTCGGGGTCTGACGGTCGCGATGGTGACGACCTACAACTCCCGATGCGGCATCGCGGAGTACAGCGCAGATCTACGCGCTTCGCTCGGTCCGCGCATCGATGCCTCGATCCTCGCCGATGTCGACGGCACACCGATCGATCCGCTCGTCGAGGAATCGGTCGACCGAGTTTGGGCGAACCACCTTCGACAACCGGTCGACGAGCTCCTCCGGGCTCTCGATCGCTGCTCCGCCGACCTGGTCCACGTTCAGCACAACTTCGGCTTCTTCACATTGCCCGAGCTCGGGCGAATCATCTGCCATCAGGCGCCGCGTCGGCCCGTGGTCGTCACGTTGCACCGGACCTCTGACCTCGAGACGACCCACGTGTCGGCGCGCATCGAACAGATCTCCGCCGAGTTGCGCCTGGCCGACGCGGTCATCGTGCACCAAATGCATGACGTGGCCCGTCTGGCCGACGCAGGCGTCGATGCGAACGTCCACCTCGTCCCCATCGGCGCAGACGCTCCCCTCGACATCGATATGCAGGACGCCCGAGACCGGCACGACCTACCTCGATCGGCGTTCGTCGTCGCGACGTTCGGGTTCCTGCTCCCTCACAAGGGGACGCTCCAGCTGATCCGTGCTGTCGCCGAGCTGCAACGACGCGGCATCGACGCCCGTCTCGTCGCGGCCTGCGCGTTGCACCCTCATCCTTCCTCGGCCGAACATCTCGCCGAGTGCATGGCAGAGATACAACGGCTCGGGCTCGGGTCGACTGCGCGGCTCGTCGCCGACTACATGCCGGAGGGCGAGGTTCGCGATCTGCTCTCGGCAGCCGACGTTCTCGCGTTGCCTTACCAGTCCACGAACGAATCGTCCAGTGCCGCCCTGCGATTCCTGCTGCCGATTGGCCGTCCGATCGTCACCTCCGACCTGCCGATCTTCGGGGATGCCGCCGCAGCCGTGATGCAGGTGCCGAGGCCGGTCACACCCGAGGCTCTGGCGGATGTGCTCGAGCAGCTCTGGGCCGACCCGACGACGAGCGCCGCTGTCGCTGCCCGAGTTCGCGCATGTGCCCTTGGCACTTCATGGGCTGTCGTCGGCCGGCGAACCAACGATCTCTACGATCGCATCATCACCACACCTCCCCGCCAGCGCCGTGCCGGCGGAGGGTGACGCTCCGAGGACCTCCATGCCGCACAGCACGCTCGATGAACTCATCGCTCAACTTCCGGAGCGCTACCAACCGATCTATGGCCGCGAGGACGACTCCACCTCGCGCGCAGCAGACTCCCCCCGGAGCAGTGCGATTGCCTCGACGGTCGATTCGGTCGCCCGCCTGACGGACAGACCGCTGCGCATCCTCGATCTCGGGAGTGCTCAGGGCTACTACGCGTTCTTACTCGCCGAGCGCGGGCATCACGTGACGGGCATCGACTACCTGCCCATCAACGTGGCGGTGTCACGGGCTGTCCACGAAGGCCATCCACATTTGAAGGTCGAGTTCGTGGAAGCCGATCTGTCGGACCTGGGTGCCGTGCTCTCAGGTGGCGACTTCGACGTCGTCCTCGGCCTGTCCGTGCTCCACCACATCGCCTTCCGCGACGGGCACGACGCTGCCATGGCCATGGTGCAGCTCCTGCGCGACCAGGTGCCCCACGGCATCTTCGAGATGGCGCTGCGCACCGAGCCGGTCTACTGGGCCGACAGCCTGCCGGCCGATCCTCGGGTCACGCTGGCCCCGTACGAGTTCATCCGAGAGGTGGCGTGGTCGTCGACGCATCTCTCCGACATCGAACGCCCCCTGCTGTTCTGCAGCCGAACGCACGCACTCGTCAACGACGAGCTGCACGCGATCACCCGGTTTGCGGAGACCTCGCACCCGGCAGCGGCCGAGGTGTTGTCGGGCAAGCGGCGCTACTACGACATCGACGGCGGAATCGTGAAGATCGCAGCGCACTTCGGTGCCGTCGTCGATCGCGAGCAGTTGGCCGACATCCGTGACGAGATGCGCCACGAGTCGATCGTCATCGATCAGCTGCAGGGAGTGCTCCCTGACCTTCCGACCATCCTCGAGTTCCACGAATCGTCCGCGGAGATCTTGATCGCCAAAACGACCTACCCCGGCCGGCTGGTGAGTGAGCTGGGGCCGGAGTTGTCAGATGCCGAGCGGGGCATGATCTTCGAGCAGGTCCTCGAACAACTTGTCCAGCTCGAAGCGCATGGGTGGTTCCACACCGATCTTCGGACCTGGAACGTCGTCTGGGATGCCTCCGCCCGCCGTGCATGGCTGATCGACCATGGAGCGATCCTTCAAGAACCCACCGACGCTGCGTGGCCCCACGATGCCGCCTACTCCTTCGTGGCGTTCACGATCGCTCTGTGGACCGGCGAGCACGATCAAACAGGAGTCGACCAGCCGAGGGGACTGTCACTCGATCTCGATCGCGTGCCACCTCGGATTGGGGAATTGCTCGTGGCGAAGTTGTCCCGACCGCGTGAGCCGCGCTTCTTCGAGGACGTCGCATCGACGCTCGCAGTGGGCGACACGTCAGCTCCCGCACAGACCGCGCCGTCGCTCGCAGTCGAGTGGTTGTCGTTGGTGAGCGCTGCGCTCGACGGTTCGTACGCCGGCCGCAAGGACGAGCTCGACCAGCTGCGCGATGCCTATGAGCGGTTGGAGGCTGCACATGCAGAAGTGCTCGAGGGTCTCGCACACATCAGCGAGCAGTACGACCAGGCGTTGGCGAGTCGCTCGGCACTCGAAGCGCAGTACCTCGAACTCGTCGCGAGCCGCTCGAGGCTCGAAGCGGAGTACCTGCGCACGCTTACCGCCTACACAGAGCGCGACCAGCAGTACGGCAGAGTGAGCGACCTCTACGAGGCTGCGCGCGTCGCGCTGCAGACGGCCACCTCTGATCTCGTCCGCGCTCGCGACGATCACGAGCGCCTGCTGTCCGAGCGCAACGCGCACGCACTCGAGCTCGCGCACGAGCTCGAACAATGGCGCCTCCGCAGCGCCGATCTGGATGAGCTCGTTTCAGCGATGAGCCACACCATCAGCTGGCGCCTGACTCGGCCGCTTCGTGGAGTTCGCCGGTTGTTGCGGATGGCGACCGGCCGCTGACGGGCTCCGACGGTCGGACCGGGGCACGCTGTACGCTCTGCGTTCGTGCCGTCGTCCGCTCTGCGAGCCCCGCTCTGAGCATGATCGACGAGTTACACGTCACGGCACCGTCTGTTGTTGCTCGACGAGCGACACCTCTGCGCTGGTGGCCACTCCTGGTGTTCGTGACACCAGGAGTGCTGTTCTTCGCGTGCGGCGTCAGAGCGATCGAAGCCATGAACGGCCAGGATGGGTACCTCTACGCCGGTGCTTCCGCACGTCCGTACGACTTCCTCGCCCGATTTCCGGACGCCTACTACGGAATGCGATTCGGTTACATCCTTCCGTCATGGGTCCTCAATCGACTCTTCGGCGTCGAGGCCGGCTTCTTCCTGTTGCGGTTCGGCCTCCTCGGCTCGATCTGCCTCATCATGCGGCTGAGCGGTCGACTCGCCCCGTCGGTGGCTCTCTTCGCCGCCGTTGTCGTGAGCACGTCGCCGATCATTGCCGTCGCAACGTTCAACACGTATGTCATGGCCACCGCCGTCCTCGGTTTCGTCATCGGGGCAGTGTTGCTTGCAACCGTTCGCGACCTCGACAGTCGCGGCCTCGCGCGTGTGGCGATGGCCGGGGCCGCCGTCGCCGTGGCGTGGAACTCGCATTTTGTTGCGTTGCCGATCGGCATCGTCGTGTTCGCTGCTTTCGTCGTCGATCACGTCGTGCAGCGACCGCGGCATCCGCTGAAGGGTTTCGCCTTGTACTGCGCGGCCTTTGCCATCGGAACGTTTGTGGTCGTCGCCGGAGGAGTCTTGATCTACGGCCTGCGCTTCGGCGTCTGGGACGTGTACGGCCCCAGTCTCGCGCAATCGCGAAGATCGACCGATGGCTTCTTCCTCGAGCCGGGCTTTCGCTGGCTCTCCTGGCGTCATTATCTCCTCGTCGGGCCCCTCGGACTGGTTGCCGGTGCCTTGGCGTGGCGCACCGAGGCGGACGAGTTCGTGCGTGTTGTGCTGCGAAGACTGACGGTGTTCACCGGCGTGTCGCTCGCATTGTTCGCGAGCCTTCAATGGCTGCAGAACTCCCCACTCCTCGCGACGTACTTCTACTCAGCGCTGCCGCTTTCACTCGGAACCGTGACGCTGGCGCTCGCGAGCGCAGCCGTCATTCGACGTGAGACACAGCACACTCGGGTTCTGGGAGTCGCGCTCGTTGCGGCAATTCTCGTCGCCATCGTGCTCGGGTCGCAGATCGGGGGAAGGTACGCGATCGTTCTCTCCGGCTCCATCGTCGTAATGGCCCTCGGTGTCGCATCCATGACTGTGACCCGCCTTCGAGGGCTCGCAGTGGGGGCGATCCTCGTTGCAGCCGCATGGGCGTCGGTGTCGTCGCCTCACGACTTTCCAGGAACGCCAGGGGGTTATCGAACCGATCCGTTCTACGACGACATGTTCTTCGCCTACGACCCTTCGACCATGGACCGAGTCGAGATGGTCGACCAGCTGTCACGAGCCCTGCCGAGCCTCCCGACCGAGCGCGGCGAACTACTCGTGTGGTTCGACTCGGCCCAACCCTACGATCAACTGACGGCCCCGTTCGTCTGGTATCGAAGTGCGCTTCAAGGACCGGCCGACGCCCCGATGCCCCAGATGACAGCGACGGTGCGGGAACGCGTGCTCGACAGAAGACCGCGATTCATCGTGATCATCGACGGACAGGAGAGCGACGCCGACTTGGGCGCCGCGGAGATCGCCGCGCTCGCGCCGTACAGCGTTGCGTGGAAGCGAGCATTCAGCCGCGGCGACCTGGCCGCGCACGTGATCTTGCTCGAACGCGCGGCTGGAACGTGGCGAGACTTCCCCTGCTCGACGGGCGATGACGGGAAACCCCTCATCTGCTCGTAGCTCGAGGCAGGCGTGTGCAGAGGCTGAAACCTGTTCAGCCCGCCCGCTCGATCGGCTCCTCTTCGTCAAAGGCGTCGAGATCAGGGTGTCGCACTCAACAGCACGTGCGTGTACGGGATGCGGAGCAACCCGGAGACGATGGTCGTCTCGACACTGCCGAAGGTGTCGGTGAGCAACGCTCGATACCCCTCCTCGTCACGCGCGAAGCGGCCACGATCGGCTGCGATCGTGAGCCGTGCGAGGAGCGGCTGGTCGGGGTCGAACACGGGCTCGAGCGCCACGAACCGGCCCCCTGGAGAGATCAGCGGCGACACGAGGCGAGCGAGCGCGCGCACCTCGTCGGAGGGAAGGTGATGGAGGACACCGGAGATCATCACGAGATCGAAGGGACCCGACTCGCGCACGATGGGATCTCCGACGTCGGCCACGATGAACCGTGCGGAGGATCCGGCGTTCATCGACCGGGCCGTCTCGATGTACGACTCGTTGTGGTCGATCCCGACGTAGTCGCACCGGCCTGCGAAGTACTGCGCGTAGTCGCCGAACCCGCAGCCGAGATCCAGGACCCTGCCGCCGTCCGGCGCCACATAGTGCTCGGCGACCAGACGAGGCAGGACGCCCGGTGGCAACACGACTCGCTTGAAGGTCCGGTACACCAACGGATACGAGAGAACCCGCTCTCGAAAGTTCATCGATCATCCCACCCGGTCGTCGAGGTCGGCCACGTCGCGCACCATGAGCACGAGGTCGGCGAAGCGGCCGTCGACGAGCACGGCGTTGCGCTGGAGGCCTTCGCGGACGAAGCCGTTGCGCTCGTACACCGTCACCGCGGCGTCGTGACCGTCGACCACCCGGAGCCGCAGTTGGCGCAGCCCGAGCCCGCGGGTGGCATGCGCGCAGACCAGCCGCGTCGCCCGCGTCGCGTGTCCCTGCCCCCAGTGTTCCGGACCGATCCAGATGCCGAACTCGGCGGTCCTGTGGATCCAGTCGATGTCGCGCAACTGCACGAGTCCCACGATGGACGATTCCTCGGTCGCGACGGCCCAGGTGAGCTGGGTCGGGAACGCGCCGCGACCCAGGCCTTCGAACCACTCGCGCTCGCCGCCCTCGGTGATCGGGAACCGCCGACCGAGCGACGGGTTTGCGACCCTCGGATCGTTCCGCCATTGGCGAGTCTTCGCCAGGTCGGCCGCCTCGACCGCCCTGATCACGGTTCCCTCGCCAGACATCGAGCGGAGAGTCTACGTGCCACGGGCCGATCACCCCCGGACCGTCGAAGCCCCCGCCATATACTCCCCGCCGTGGCCAGCACCCCCGATGACCAGTCCGCGCCTGCAAACCCGATCGTGGTCGAGGCCAACCAACGTGTGCACTCCCAGCTGGCCGGTCAGTACAACGAGACGGAGCCGCACTTCCGGCCCGAGAACCAGGCAAAGGTCCGACGGCGGCTCGAAGAGCTCGCCGAGGCCGCGCCCTCGCGGGCTCGGATGCTCGACCTCGGGTGCGGCACCGGTTTCCTGCTCAACCTCAGCCACGATCTCTTCGACTCGATCGACGGAGTCGACGCCACCCAGGCCATGCTCGACCGTGTCGACCTGTCCCCGGGCAACATCACCCTGCACCTCGGTGTCGTCGAGCACCTCCCCTTCGCGGACGGCACCTTCGATGTCGTCACGGCCTACTCCTTCCTCGACCATCTCGCCGATCACGTCCCGGTGCTCCACGAGGCCAACCGGGTCCTGAAGCCGGGCGGCAAGCTGTACGTCGACCTCATCCCGAACCGTGAGTTCTGGAACTCCATCTACGCCGCAGCCGATTCCGACCAACGACCGCTCGACGCCATCGTCGAGCGCGAGATCAACGAGCTCGTCAACCACGAGCAGAAGCTCCAGGATCAGTTCGGCATCGACCCCATCGATTGGCAGAACGCCGAGCCTGCGAAGTCCGGAGGCAAGGGCTTCGACGCGAACGAGCTGCGCGCCCAGACGACGGGGGCAGGCTTCGACGCCAACATCCGGTTCGAGTGGTTCCTGGGACAGGCCGTCGTCATGCACGGCATCTCGATGGAGGCGTCACAGCTCGTCGACGACCATCTCCGCCGGCTCCTCCCGACGTCGGCGAACCTGTACAAGTACCTCGTCCTCACCGGCACCAAGCGATGACAGCGCTTCGTCCCGAGCACACGCACAACGTGTTCTCGAAGGGATTCACGGTCGTGCCTGCCGCCGTCGATCAGGCCTTCGCGACGGAGTTGCGCGCATCACTCGCCTCGATGGTCGCCGACCAGCGTGCCGCAGCGAACGAACGAACCCAGATCGACGACTACATGGTCCACAACCCGATGATGAGCGACAGTCGGTTCTTCGACCTGCTCGAGAACGCGACGATCGTCGACGCGCTGGACACCTTCCTCGGGCCGACGAGCATCCTCTACGCCTACACCTCGTCGAGCATGCCGGCAGGAGGCTCGAACTACTCGCGGCGCGTGCACGTCGACAGCCCACGGGTGATCCCGGGCTACATGACCAACCTGGGGGTCATCGTCGCGCTCGATGACTTCCGTGACGACAACGGAGCGACGTTCTTCCTGCCCGGCTCGTTCGAACGCCTCGACCCCCCGACCGAGGAAGAGTTCTTCGCCGACGCCGAACGAGTTCACCCCCGACGGGGCGACCTCGTCGTGTTCAACGCCCGAACGTGGCACTACGGAGGCCTCAACACGACCGACGAAGATCGGCACGCGGTCACGCTGAACGCGTGCCGGGCGTACATGCGGCAGCGCTTCGACTATCCGCGCCTCGTCGGCAGCGAGCGGGCGACCTCGATGTCGCCGACGCTCAGACGCATCCTGGGGTTCGACGTCCGCGTGCCGACGTCGCTCGAGGAGTACTACCTCCCCGAGGATCAGAGGCTGTACAAGGCAAACCAAGGCTGACGACATGATCCCCTTCAACCGGCCGACCGTTGCGCCCGGGCAACTCGATCTCGTCGCGCAAGCCTTTGCATCCGGTCACCTCTCGGGTGATGGCGAGCTCACGAAGCGCGCCGCTGCACTGCTCAGCCAGATCCACAACGGATCCTCCGTGCTCCTGACGACGTCGTGCACTGCAGCCCTCGAGCTGTCAGCCCTCTTGCTCGAGTTGAGTCCCGGCGACGAGGTGATCGTCCCCTCGTTCACCTTCGTCTCGTCCGCAAACGCCTTTGCACTGATGGGCGCACGCATCGTGTTCGTCGACATCGATCCAGCAACACTCAACCTGGATGCCACGCAGGCTCTTGCTGCCATCACACCGAGGACACGGGCGATCGTTGCCGTGAACTACGGCGGGGTGCCCTCGGTGACCGACGAGCTGATCTCAGGTGCGTCCGCCAATGGGACGGTGATCATCGAGGACAACGCGCACGGGTTGTTCGGATCGGACCGCGGCACGGCACTCGGAACCAGAAGTGCGCTGAGCACGCTGAGCTTCCACGAGACCAAGAACGTGACGTGCGGCGAGGGTGGGGCACTCGTCGTCAACGACTCGCAGTTCATCGAACGTGCCGAGATCATCCGCGAGAAGGGAACGAATCGCAGCCGGTTCTTCCGCGGCATGGTCGACAAGTACACGTGGATGGACGTGGGTTCCAGCTACCTCTTGTCCGACGTCAACGCCGGCATCCTCTGCGCCCAGCTCGATCATCGCGAGACGATCCAGAGCCGCCGCCGGAGCGCGGCATGCACGTACCGCGAACAGCTCGCGGACTGGGCCGACAGCAACGACGTGGTCATGCCGCATCGTGCGCACTCTCCTGGCTTGCCCGATCACCTGTTCCCGTTGCTGTTCCGCGACCTCGACACGCGTCGACGATTCCTCGAGCACACCCGCGCCAACGGCGTGGCGACAACGTTCCACTACCTGCCGCTCCACTCCTCCCCAGCAGGAGAACGGTTCGGTCAAACGCCCTTCGGGTGTCCGGTGACGACGAGTGTGTCCGATCGACTGGCCCGGTTGCCGCTCTTCTCCGACATCACGCCGAACGAGGTCGAGATCATCGTCGACGTGGTACGACGGTTCGCAACATGACGCAGTCGGTCTCGGTGCTGATCCCGGTCTTCAACAACGCCGAGACCCTCGGCGAGCTCTATCAGCGAATCGCCACGACGCTCGATGCAGCCGGACGACAGTTCGAGATCGTCTTCGTCAACGACGGCAGCACCGATGCCTCGCGAGCAGAGCTGCGGGCGCTCGCCGCAGCCGACGATCGTTGCGTGGTACTCGATCTCAGCCGCAACTTCGGTCAGCATCCGGCCATCAGCGCTGGCCTGGCGCGCGCTCGTGGTGACATCACCGTGTTGATGGATGCCGACCTGCAGGATCGGCCCGAGGAGATGCCGCGGCTGCTCGAAACGTTGGATCAGAACCCCGAACTCGACATCGTCTACACGACCTTCGAGCTGCGAGATGGTGGCAAGTCTCGCCTCACCAGCCGGCTGTTCCACGCTGTGTTCGCCAAGTTGAGCGATGTCCACATCCCACGCAACCTCGGGACGTACCGCGCCTTCACAGCCACCGTGCGCGACGCGCTCCTCGACTACCCGGAGCGTTCGGCGGTGTACGGGCCACTGATGGCAAAGATGGGCTTCGAGAGCACGTACGTCAACGTCCTGCGCGACCCCGCTGCGGGAGGTCGGTCGTCTTACAACTTCCGGCGCCGGTTGGCCCTGGCGATGTCGTCGATCATCTCCTACGGCTCGTTCCTCCACCGGTTCGTCACCTGGATCGGCCTATCGCTCACCATCTTCAGTGGCGGATATCTCGTCACACTGATCATCCAGTACATCGGGGGTTATCGCGTCCTCGTCAACGGACAGCTCCTGCTGCTCGCCATCACGGTCCTGATGTCTGGCGTCCTCCTCATGACCGTCGGCATCCTGAGCGCGTACACCTTCCGCATCTACGACGAGGTACTCGCCAGACCTCGATATCACATCGCGCGCGAACACGGCCGCGGACTTCCGCCCACACGATGAGGCTCGCCGTCCTTCAGTCGAACTATGTGCCGTGGAAGGGCTACTTCGATCTGATGGCCATGTCCGATCTGTTCGTGGTGTACGACAGCGTTCAGTACACGAAGAACGATTGGCGCAATCGGAACGTGTTGCCGACGGCACACGGCACCACCTGGCTCACCATTCCCGTCGCCACGTCCGGAAGGGCACTGCAGCCGATCAACGAAGCGGTCATCAACGATCGGCGTTGGGCTCGCAAGCACTGGCAGACCATCTCGCAGGTGCTGGCCCGCCGACCGGCCTTCCCCTCCGTTCGCGACCTCTGGGCCGCGTGGTGGGAGGAGGCCGAGCAATACGAACTGCTGCACGACGTCAACGTCACGTTCCTCGGCCGCCTCGCGTCGCAGCTCGGTATCTCGACTCCTCTCGTCGACGATCGCGAGTTCACCCTCTCCTCCGACTCACCGACCGGCCGGCTCGTCCAGCTGTGCACACAGACCGGCGCCGATCGATATGTGACTGGCCCCGCCGGGCTCAACTACCTCGAGCTGCACCGCTTCGCCGAGGTCGGAGTCGATGTGGACGTGATCGAGTACGACTCGTATCCCGTCTACCGTCAGACCGCCGGCGAGTTCCGCCATGGCGTGAGCGTGCTCGACCTGATCGCATCGGTGGGCGACGAGGCTCCCAGCCACCTGCTGGGGCGATCGCACTGCGTCACCTGCTGAGCGCGAGCCGGAGCGCGCGCCACGCCGACCTCGGGCGGGCGCGCATCACCAGCGCGCCCGCACGCAGCATCGACTGCAGCCTGACTGCGACGCGAGCCGTCCCGGCCCGGCCGGCGCTGCGCCATCCCCGGCGGCGCGCCTCCTCGGCGAGCTCTCGCGACAGTGCGGTCTCCTCCTCCGTCCGAACGAGCGTTGCGGAGTTGACCTGGGTCATCGACCCTTCGTGGCGCCGGTAGACGAACAGCGGCTCGTCCAGCAGCTGGATCGCACCACCATCCAACAACACCCGGGCGTAGAGCTCGAGATCCATCACCTGCGTCCAGCGTTCGTTCCACGCCGGGTGCGCGAGCTTGCCCACGTCGTACGAGACACCGGGGCAGTAGAAGAACTGGCCTCGGAGCAGGCGGCGCAGCCCCTGCTCGCCCTCGAGCCGATCGACCCGCCGCGGCCACATGCCGCGCTTCACCGTGTCGGGCAATGTGCGGCGCGGCCGACCGTCTGCACCGATGATGGAGGCTCGCGTCGCGACACACGCAGCGTCCGGCCACCGTTCGTGCGCCCCGCGCACCGTCGCGATGAAGCCGGGCGCGAGCAGGTCGTCGGCATGAAGGATCATCGCCAGATCGGCTCCGAGTTCGTGTGCGATGTCGAAGCACCGGTTGAACGATCCGGCGACGCCGAGGTTGCGCTCGTTCCTCACGATCTCGATGCGTTCGTCGGCGATGGCCGCCACGAGCTCCCGCACGCCGGGGTCGACCGGCGAATCGTCCACCACGACGGCACGCCAATGAGCATCCGTCTGGGCCACCACGCTCATGAGCGTCTCGCGCAGGTACGCCAGGTTGCTGTAGAAGGGGACGAGCACCAGGTAGTCCGAGACCGGATCACCGCTCTCCATGAGGTCCGCACGCTACCCGGTACCCGGACAGATGATGGTGCGTCGCATACGCTCGCTGGCATGTCCACCACCGCGAAGCAGGCCCTGGTCCTCGCCGTCGGCGGGTTGTTGATCATGGCGTTCATCCTGCGCCTCGCTCGGCGGCGGTTCCTGACGACGCGTTATGCGATCGGTTGGCTCGGCGTCGGCGCGTTCATCGCCGCGGCGGCGGCGATGATGCCCTTCGTCGGGCGGATCGGACGCCTCGCCAACATGACCCCGACCGCGGTGCTGTTGACGATGAGCTCGGTGCTGCTGCTGCTCATCTCCGTGCAGCTCTCGATCAGCGTCTCGCAGTTGCAGGAGCGGCTGCGCACGACGGCCGAGGCACACGCCCTGCTCGCGGTGCGGTTGGCCGAGCTCGAGCGGCGTGACGGGTGACGCGCTGAGCGAGACCACAACACCGCCGCGCATCCTCGTCGTCGTCCCCGCGTTCGACGAGGAGGCGTGCATCGCCGACGTCGTCGCCGACGTTCGATCGGCCGGCTTCGCCTGCCTCGTCGTCGACGACGGCAGCACGGACCGCACCGGACAACTGGCCTGCGCGGCCGGCGCCCGCGTCGTGACGCTGCCGATCAACCTCGGAGTCGGCGGTGCGCTCCGGGCCGGCTTCCGGTACGCGCTCTCGCACGGCTTCTCGTGCATCGTGCAGGTCGACGCCGACGGGCAGCACGTGGCCGAGCACATCGGCGAGCTGCTGTCGGCGCTCGACGAACGCGACCTCGACATGGTGGTCGGCAGCCGCTTCGCCGGCGGCGGGCAGCACGAGATGTCGGCGATCCGCCGCGGGTGCATCCATCTCCTCTCCACGATCGTCCGCCGTTCCGGCGGCGTCCAGATCTCCGATCCCACCTCCGGCTTCCGCGCGATCCGCAGCCCCTTGCTCGAGGCGTTCGCCGGTGACTTCCCCCACCACTACCTCGGCGACACGTTCGAGGCGGTACTCGTGGCGGCACGGCGTGGCTACCGGATCGGCGAGGTCGCGGTCACGATGCGGCAACGACAAGGAGGCCGGCCGTCGGCCGATCTGTACGCGTCGTCACAGGCGATGCTGCGCGCGTGCACGATCCTGTTCACCGGCACGACGTTCGACCTGCCTCCACGTCCATGAGCCTGGCCGATCCCCTGCCCGAGGCCCACGAGCCGAGACGACCTCGATCCTTCTCGGTGTGGGTGATCGGGGCGTTGCTGATGGCGCTGTTCACGACGTGGACCATCGGCATGCCGGCCTACACCTCGCCCGACGAAGCAGCCCACCTGTTCAAGGCCTATGGTACGGCGCACGGCGAGTGGCTCGGCGACCTGCAGCCAGGTCAGTCACCCAACATCCGCGTGTTCCACATGCCCCAACAGATGGCACCGCCGGCGAGTCCCGACCACGGCCTCAACTGCTACTTCGGCTATCCCGACCGGCCGGCTGACTGCGCGCAGGGTCACGACGGCGTGCTGGCGTCCACAGCGGCCGTGTATCCCCCTGCGTGGTACGGCGTGGTCGGCGGCGTCGCACGTGTCACCGGTCAATCGACACACCAACGCGCCTACCGCGCGGCGAGCGCCGCGTTGTGTGCGGCGCTCATCGCGCTCGCGTTCGAATCGGCACGACGCTCACGACAGGCATCGCTGAGCCCGTTCCTGCTGATCGGGCTGACGCCGATGGCCGTGTTCCTGGCCGGCACGCTCAACCCGAACGCCTTCGAGATCGCAGGGTTCATCCTCGCCTGGAGCCTCGTGCTCCACCTGCCCGAACCACGCGCGGCCAGCACACGCGCCGGCGTGATCGTCGGCGCTCTCGTCGCCGCACTGCTGCTCTCACGCTTCGCGTCTGCCGTGTGGGTCGCGGTCGGCGCCGTCGTGGCCCTCGTGATGGTCAGTTTCGGCCGCCTGCGCACGCTCGGCTGGCGCTTCTTCGCACCTGCACTCGGGTTGAGCGCCGCAGCGGTCGTCGCCCTGGCCGCGTGGACCGCCTACTCAGGTGCATCCGCCGACGATCCTCGCACCGCTGTCGACTGGACGACGGGCCACGTCGTCCGCGAGACGATCGACCGCATGCCCAAGATGACGGAAGCGATGATCGGCATCCTCGGCTGGCTCGACACACCGCTGCCGCCGATCGTCCACGTGCTCTTCGCGCTCCTGTCGCTGACGGTCGTGGTCGGGGTGATCGCGAGCCGAAGCGCGCGCCTCATGATCGCCACCGCCCTGGTCGCGCTGTCGCTGTTCGCAGTCCCGATCGCGATCAACGTCGTCAGTGCCGAGAACGCCGGCCTCATCTGGCAGGGCCGCTACTCGCTCCCGATGTTCGCCGCTCTCGGCGTGCTCGGCATGTGCGCCTGGCGGGACGTGCTCGACCGGATTGAGCGACCCGACATCGTGACCTTCGGGTTGCGGCTCGGGGTGTGCCTCGCCTTCGGCGTCGCCGAGGTCATCTCGTTCTGGCAGGCCCTGCGCCGCTACACCGTCGGGACCGCGGGCAAGATCTGGCTCACCGGTCGGCTGCCATGGGAGCCGGGGATCGAGCCGATGCTCCTCATCGCGATCAATGCGGCAGTCGTCGCCGGACTCTGCGCAGCCATCCTCTGTTCGACCCGAACGCCCGCACCAGCGCCCTGATCGGACCCATCCGGGGCCGGTAGATTGGCCGGTCGTGACACGCCTCGCCATCATCGGGACCGGGTACGTCGGGCTCACCACCGGGGCGTGCTTCGCTCACCTCGGCCACGACGTGGTCTGCGCCGACATCGACGCCGACAAGGTGGAACGGCTGAACAAGGGTGAGATCCCGATCGTCGAGCACCGCCTGGAAGACCTCGTGCGCGAGGGCCTGCGGCGGGGCAACCTTCGCTTCGTCGTCGGCGCCGCCAACGCTGTCGGCGACTGCGAGATCGCCTTCCTCTGCGTCCCCACCCCACAGGGCGAAGACGGCTCGGCCGACCTGTCGTACGTGCAGGCCGCGTGCGCCGAGATCGCCGAGGTGCTCCCCTACGAGTCGATCGTCGTCAACAAGTCGACTGTCCCGGTGGGCTCGACCAAGGTGGTCGAGCGGGTGCTCAAGCGACCCGACGTGCGAGTCGTGTCGAACCCCGAGTTCCTCCGCGAGGGCTCGGCCGTCGATGACTTCCTCAAGCCCGATCGCGTCGTCGTCGGTGCCGACGACCGCGCCGCCGCGATCGAGGTCGGCAACCTCTACGACGGTGTGAAGGCACAGGTCGTTGTCACCGATCCGGCCTCGGCCGAGACGATCAAGTACGCGGCCAACGCCTTCCTCGCCACCAAGCTCAGCTTCATCAACGCCATCGCCGCCATCTGCGAAGGCGTCGGCGCCGATGTCAACGACGTGGTCGTCGGCATGGGCTACGACAAACGCATCGGCACCGAGTTCCTCAGACCGGGTCCGGGATGGGGTGGTTCATGTTTTCCGAAGGATTCTCATGCTCTATTGAGAATCGCCAATCAAGCGGGTTACCGCTTCGATCTGCTCGCCGGCGTCATCGCGGTCAACGACGAGCAGTTCGACCGGGTCGCCGACAAGATCCGCGTCGCCGCCGGCGGTGACCTCAGCGGCGCCACGATCGCTGTTCTCGGGCTGACGTTCAAGGCGCGCACCGACGACCTGCGCGACTCGCCGTCGATCGCGATCATCAACCGTCTGCTGCAAGCCGGTGCCACCATCCGCGCCTTCGACCCGACGGTCACCTCGCTGCGCATCGGCATCCCCGACAGCATCACCATCTGTGGCGACGCGTACGAGGCAGCCGACGGCGCCGGCGTGCTGGCGGTCCTCACCGAGTGGGACGAGTTCCGGTGGCTCGATCCGACACAAGTCGCCTCGCGCATGACGAGACACCAGGTGGTCGACGCCCGCAACATCCTCGATCGCGCCGAATGGCAGCGGGCGGGCTTCACCCACCAAGGCATCGGCCGCTGATGGCCCACCACCTCCTCGCCGGCGGCGGCGGGTTCATCGGGTCCCACATGGCCGACGCGCTGCTCGAGCGCGGTGACTCGGTCACGGTCGTCGACAACTTCGCCACCGGCCGAAGGTCGAACGTCGCCCACCTGGACACGAACCCCGACTTCACGCTGATCGAGCACGACGTCACCGAATCGCTCCCGGCCGCCGTCACGAGCGGCACGTTCGACACCGTGCTCGACCTCGCCAGCCCCGCTTCGCCACGCGACTTCGCCACGATGCCTCTCGAGATCCTCGCCGTCGGCTCCACCGGCACGCGCAACCTCCTCGACCTCGCCGCGGCCCAGCGGGCGCGGTTCTTCCTTGCGTCCACGAGCGAGGTGTACGGCGACCCGCTCGTGCACCCCCAGCCCGAGTCGTACCTCGGCAACGTCAGCTCGATCGGCCCGCGCAGCTGCTACGACGAGGCCAAGCGGTTCAGCGAGGCAATCACCATGGCCTACCACCGCGTCCACGGGCTCGACGTCCGCATCGCCCGCATCTTCAACACCTACGGCGAGCGCATGCGGCCCGACGACGGCCGGGTCGTGAACACCTTCGTCGTCCAGGCGCTGCGCGGCGAGCCGATCACGCTGCACGGCGACGGCGCCCAGAGCCGCAGCTTCTGTCATGTGCTCGACGAGGTGCACGGTCTCCTCAGCGTGCTCGACGGTTCGCTCGTCGGCCCGATCAACGTCGGCAACCCCGACGAGTTCACGATGCGCGACCTCGCCGAGCACGTCATCGAGCTCACCGGGTCGAGCAGCACCGTCGTGACGGTGCCCCTGCCCGACGAGCGCGAGGGCGACCCCGCACGGCGGCAGCCAGACATCTCGCTCATCCGTGACAGCTACGGCTGGAAGCCGACGATCGATCTGCACGAGGGCCTGTCACGCATGATCGCCTGGTTCCGCCAGCACGAGCAGATCTGACCCCTCTCGTCTCACCCACCCCCTGGAGAGATCCATGACCATCCTCGTCACCGGCGGTGCCGGCTACATCGGTTCGCACACGGTTCGCATGCTGCGCTCGCAAGGGCGCGACGTCGTCGTCCTCGACTCGCTCGAGTACGGCCATCGAGACGCCCTGCTCGGCGCCGAGCTGGTGGTCGGCAACATCCGCGATCGCGATCTCGTCACGAAGGCGTGCCGCGACCACGGCGTCGATCAGGTCGTCCACTTCGCCGCGTACAAGAGCGTCGGCGAGTCGATGGAGCAGCCCGCCAAGTACTGGATGAACAACGTCGCCGGCTCGGTCGATCTCGTCGAAGCATTGCTCGCCGCGGGTGTACGCGACATCGTGTTCTCGTCGAGCTGCTCGGTCAACGGCAATCCCCCGACGGTTCCGGTCACCGAAGACATGCCGATCGCGCCCGAGAGCGTGTACGCCGAGACGAAGGCGATGGTCGAGAAGATCCTCGGCTGGTACGGCGTCACGAGTGGCCTGCGCGCGGTCAGCCTGCGGTACTTCAACGCCGCCGGCGCGAGCGCCGACGCGCAGATCGGCGAGGACTGGACGCAGTCGCTCAACCTGATCCCGCTGGTGATGAAGGCCACGCTCGGCAAGCGACCCGCAGTGCAGGTGTTCGGCAACGACTACCCGACCCCCGACGGCACCTGCATCCGCGACTACATCCACGTCGACGACCTTGCCGAGGCCCACATCAAGGCACTCGACCACCTCGCCGGCGGCGGCGCGACGGTGGCGCTGAACGTCGGCACCGGCGTCGGCAGCAGCGTCATGGACGTCATCCACGCCACCGAGCGCGTCAGTGGGATGCAGGTGCCGTACGAGGTGGTCGGGCGTCGTGCGGGCGATCCGGTCGCCACCTACGCCGACCCCACCAAGGTCGAGGCGACCCTCGACTGGCGCGCCACCCACGACCTCGACGCCATCGTCGCCAGCGCCTGGGCCTGGCACAGCACCCACCTCGACGGCTACGGCGACTGACGACCCGACCCCAACCCCGACCCCAACCTCGACCCCCAGGCCCCAACCTCGACCCCCAGGCCCCGGCTCGAGCGCGCACAAATGCTCCGCGCTCGCGTGCGCTCACGTGAACCGGGTTGGCGAAACCTGGGTAAGCCCACACGGCCGCGGAGCGTTTGTGTGGTCACGCGAAAATCGCCGACGAGCGGCTCACGCATCGTGCGCTCCCCGACCTGCGCTGGCGCCGAGACGACGGCCACGCGAGACCCGACCACCGCGAGCTCGCGTCAGACCAGCAGCGACTTCTGGCGGTCGAGCCAGCCGAGCAGCACCGCGACCGCTCGGGGGTCGTGGCGCAGGCGATGGCCCGCGCCGTGGATGAGGCGCAGCTCGGCGCTGCCGTGTGCCTCGGCCAGACGACGGGCGTCCGAGGTCGGCACGCTCTCGTCGTCCTCACCGTGCATGACGATCATCGGGCGCGGAGCGAATCGGCGGGCCGCGTCAATCGGACGGAAGCGGCGCAGCTCGCGCGCCCACTCGTCGAAGGCCCGCGGAAAGCCGGGCGTGCGGATCGCTCCGATCTCGCGGGCGTGCTCGAGAAACCGCCGAGGCTGCGCGGCCCAGTCGTCGAAGTCGGCCCGGGGGCTGAGCAGCGCCGCCCCACGGATGCGCGGGTCGTCTGCCGCGACGCAGGTCGCGATCGACCCGCCCGTGTTCGTCCCCACGATCCAGATGCCGAGCGGGTTGGCCTCGGCGATCAGGTGGTCGATCGCGTTGCGCAGGTCGTCGACCCAACCCTGCAGCGAGAAGTCGCCCTCGCTGCTGCCGCACCCGCGGAACGTGAAGGTCATCGCGGCCCACCGCTGCTCGTTGGCGATGCGGTCGATGAGCTGCGGGAACGTGATCGCGCTCTGGCGCGCATCGAGCGGTCCGACCGGGAAGCCGTGGCAGAGGATGAGGCCCGGGAGGGCGTCGGTCCGGCCGGCCGGCATGGCCAGGTAGCGCGCCAGCTGCAGGCCGCTCGAGGTGAAGGTGCCGTTCACCTGCTGCGGTCAGGCTCGCGGCTTGCGCAACCGAGGGTGCATGCCGGGCCGGGCCAGGCGGTAGCCGCGGTTGCGGGCCTCGACGAGGGTGTCGGGTCCGAAGCTCAGACCGACGCCGGCGTCGACGATCTCGTCGATGATCGCGGGCTCCGTCCACTCGTCGAGGTCGTAGACGAGCTGGGTGCGCTTGTCGCCCAGGTAACGGGTGTGCTCGAAGCGTGACGGCCGTTGCATCGCCTCAGAAGCTAGCGGTCGCCGGCCGCCCAGATGCGAAACGGGACGGGCGCTCGCGGCGCCCGTCCCGTCTCAGTTGTTGGTCTGGATGAGACCGATCGTCCCTGTGTCGCCGGTCGGACCAGGTCCGGCGGGTCGATCGGCGGAGGTCGGCGTGGATTCGCCAGGCGGTCCAGCCTGTCCGGCCTAGCGGCCGACCACCTCCAGAGTCCGACTACAAGAACTGTTCAGTTGGACCACCTCCTTTCTCTGGTGGGCCCATTCAAGCACAGCTCCGCTGCCGCGTCAGCCGGGTTTCTGTGACTAGGTTCGTCGCATGAGCGAACCCACCCGGATCGAGTTCTTCTTCGATCCGATGTGCCCCTGGGCCTACCAGACGTCGGTGTGGATCCGCCGGGTTCGCGAGCAGCGCCCGCTCGACATCCGCTGGCGCTTCTTCTCGCTCGAGGAGATCAACCGCCCCGAGGGCAAGCGGCACCCGTGGGAGCGCCGCATCGCCTACGGCTGGACCCCGATGCGCGTCGCGGCGTGGCTCCGGCGCATCGACAACGAGCTCTGCGGAGCGTGGTACGAGGCCTGCGGTCGGGCGCTCCACGTGGAGGGCAGGCGGTTCTACGACGTCGAGGTGGCCAACGAACTGCTCGCGGGCATCGGTGCGCCGGCCGACACGTGGGATCGCGCCCTCGCCGACGACACGACGCATGACGACGTCCGCGCCGACCACGACCACGCGGTGACGACGTACGGTGCGTTCGGAGTCCCGATCATCGTCTTCCCGACGGGACGGACCGTGTTCGGCCCCGTCGTCGTGCCCGCACCCGAAGGCGAAGATGCGCTCGCGCTGTGGGACCTCACCGAGGCGTACTCGCGCATCCATGGCCTCTACGAGCTGAAGACGCCGAAGGGTCCCGACGACCTCCGCACCATCGCCACCGCCTTCCGGCCGTACCTCGAGGCACGTGAATGGCAGACCATCCAGAACCCCGCACCATGACAGGACCGCGCACGTGACGATCCCCACCGACACCATCGACAAGCTCGAAGAGACCTTCCGCAACATCAGCGCGCTCGGGGCGACGCTCTCGGAGGCGCAGTGGAAGGCGGCAACAGATCTGCCGGGCTGGACGGTGCAGGACAACCTCGCGCACCTCATCGGCACGGAAGGATCACTCCAGGGCCTGCCGCGCACCGACCATCGCGCACCCGAGGTGGACCATGTGAAGAACCCGATCGGCGAGTTCAACGAGAACGACGTCGACCTGCGCCGGGGGCGTACCGGAGCGGAGGTGCTCGCCGAGTGGGACGAGCTCGTCGAGCAGCGGCTGGCGACGCTGCGCGGTGCTGACGATGCGTACTTCGATGCACCAGCGATGACGCCGACCGGTCCGGGCACCGTCGCCGACTTCCTGCACATCCGCGTCCTCGACTGCTGGTCGCACGAACAGGACATCCGGCGCGCGCTCGACCTGCCCGGGAGCGACGGCAACGCGAGCGCCGCGCACACGATCGACCGGCTCATCCGCACGCTGCCGATCGTGGTCGGCAAGCGCGCCCGCACGGCCGAGGGTGATTCTGTGGCGATCCATCTCACCGGCCCGGTCGAACGGTCGATGACCTACGAGGTGATCGACGGGCGGGCGACCCAGGTCGACGCACCCTCCAAGCCACCGGTGGCAACCATCTCGATGGACAGCAACACCTTCGCCACCCTGGCGCTCGGTCGGCGCACTGCGACGCAGCTCGCGGACCACATCACGATCGAGGGTGACCGCGACCTCGCCCGACGAGTGGTCGACCAGCTGAACATGATGATCTGACGGGTTGGTCGCGCCGGCGACCACGTGCTAGCGATCGGAGGGCAATTCACCCCCCACCCGAAGGAGTCGTTGATGTCGCACGCCCCTGCTCTCGTCCTGTCCGACCGCGTCTGGGCACGTCCGACCGATCGTTCGAGGGCGATCACCCGCGACGTGGTCCTGGTGCTCGGCTTTGCGCTGCTGACCGCAGGCCTCGCTCAGCTCGAGCTGCGCCTCTCGTTCACGCCGGTGCCGATCACCGGCCAGACGCTCGGCGTGCTGCTCGCCGGCGGAGCCCTCGGCGCCCGCCGCGGCGCGCTCAGCCAGTCCCTCTACTGGGTGCTCGGTCTCGCGGGGCTGCCGTTCTACGCCGGCGGTGACCGGGGCTGGGAGAACGGAACGGGCACGACCCTCGGCTACTTCGTCGGCTTCGTCGTCGCAGCCGGCCTCATCGGCTACCTCGCCGAGCGCCGCCAGGACCGCAACCTCGCGACCTCGCTCTCGGCGATGGCGCTCGGCTCGGTCGTCATCTACGTGTGCGGCGCCGGATGGCTCGCCCACGACCTCGGCATCCCCGTCGCCACCGGCGAAGCGAACGCGATCGCCTACGGCGTCACGCCGTTCCTCATCGGCGACCTGATCAAGCTCGCCCTGGCGGGCGCGCTCTTGCCCGCCGCCTGGTCGATCGCCGACCGCCGCCGCTGAGCCCGACCCGAACTCCGGCGGTCCGCCGTCGGTGACCGACTCGGGACTGCCTCAGTTGCCGTCAGAGGTCGATGGCCTTCGGGCCGACGGCGCCGATCGCGTCGAAGTAGGCGAGATGCGCGTCCACCACGTTGACGACGTCGACATCGTCGATGATCTCGATGCCGGCGCGGTCAGCCTCACCGAGCAGGTACGCGGTGAGGTCGTCCTCGCCGACGATGACGAGGTCGTGGATGTCCTGACGACGGTCGATCACGTTCGTCGGCTGCAGGCCCTTCGCGTGCAGCCAGCGCATGTGGAACGTGAGGAGCTGCTCGAGCTCGTCGGGAGTCAACCGCGCCTGCGTCTCGGCAGGCAGGTACTCCGCGACGAACTCGAGCACCTCGTCGATCAGGTACACCGACCGGGGCGCGACCGCGTCGAGGCGGTGCGCCTCACGCCCCACCACCACGGCGGCGATGAGGAACACGACGATCGCCGCGGCGATGACGAAGACCCACGTGATCGGTTCCACGTGGGCAACGCTACGTCAGGAACGCGTCAGATGCCGATGCGCTGGGCCAGCAACTCGCGGTGGTAGGTGGGGTCGCCGAACAGCAGCTCGCTCGACTTGGCCCGCTTGAAGTACAGGTGCGCCGGGTGCTCCCAGGTGAAGCCGATGCCGCCGTGGATCTGGATGTTCTCGGCCGTCGCGTGGAAGTACGCCTCCGAGCAGTAGGCCTTGGCGAGCGAGGCCACCGAGGGCAACTCGTCGTTCATCTCGGACGCGCACCACATGCCGTAGTACGCCGCGCTCTTGGCCGACTCGACCTCGAGCAGCATGTCGGCGCACTTGTGCTTGATCGCCTGGAACGAACCGATCGGCCGGCCGAACTGCACGCGCACCTTCGCGTACTCGACCGCCATCTCGAGCACCTTCTGCGCACCACCGACCTGCTCGGCCGCGAGGCCGACTGCGGCGAGGTCGAGCACCGTCGACAGCACCTTCCAGCCGTCGCCCTCGGCGCCGAGCAGCGTGGCCGGCACGTTCGCGAACTCGAGCTTGGCCTGCTTGCGCGTCTGGTCCATCGTGCTGAGCGCGGTACGGGTGAGGCCGCTCGCGCCACCGTCGACGGTGAACAGGCTGACGCCCTTGCCCGTCTTGGCCGCGACGACGATGAGGTTCGCCGTGTGGCCGTCGATGACGAACATCTTCGTGCCGTTCAGCGTCCACGAGTCGCCCGACTGCGTCGCCTCCATGGTGATGCCGCTCTCGTCCCACTTGCCCGACGGCTCGGTGAACGCGAGCGTGGCGATGGTCTCGCCGCTCGCGATGCCGGGCAGGTGCGCCTTCTTGGCGGCATCGTCGCCGCTGTGGATGAGGGCGTTGGCGGCGAGCACAACGGTCGAGAAGAAGGGTGCGCACAGGAGCGACCGGCCCATCTCCTCGAGCACGATGCCGAGCTCGACGTAGCTGTAGCCCGAACCGCCGAACT
>JBFWSW010000032.1:0-47577 GCA_050248155.1 Ilumatobacteraceae bacterium | reverse complement strand
GTGCTGCCCTTCAACCTGGTGCTCCGCTGAGCACGTCGCAGCGGACCACCGCCGGGCGGCGCTACGGCACGATGCCGTAGAGCTGCCCGAAGGTGGTGGCTGCGATCACCAACCCACCCGACATGACCGGGCGAGCCCGGTTGCCGTCACCGGTGGCGACGGAGAACTTCGTCGCCCCGGTGGCGATGTCGCGTGCGACCAGCTCCCCCGTCCCGGTCTCGACGACGGCGAGCGTCGGCGCGTCGTTGGGCACGAGCACGGCCCCGGCCGCCTGCCGGCCGGCGAGCTGACGCTCGGCCAGCACCTGGCCCGAGTCGGCGCGGTGCGCTCGGAGGATGCCTGCTTCGTCGATGACGGCAAAGCCGCCCCCGGCCGTGGTGATCGACGTGACACAAGCGCCCGAGCACTGCACGCCATAGGTGGCGGCACCATCGTGCAGGCGGAGCCCGTACACGATGCCGTTGCTGCAGGGCACGAGCACGGTCGAGCCGACGATCGCCGGCGAGTGCGCGATCTGCCCACCGGTCCGATAGCCCCATCCGCACACGCCTGTGAAGGCATCGACTGCGAACACCTGCCCCGCCAGTGTCGCGACGATGGTGATCTGGCCCGCGGCACACAGGTCCGATCGCACGGCTGCGCCGACCGGCAGCTCCCAGCGCGGCGCGCCCGAGGCGCGGTCGACACCCAGCACGCGACCGCCGTCGTTCGCGGCGACCACGACCGGCCCGGCGACCGTGGGGCTGGCGGCGATGGCGGCGCCTGTCGCCAACTGCCACCGAACGGCGCCGTTGGGACGGTCGAGCGCCACGAGCCGACCGTCGAGCGTGCCGGCCACCACGACGTCGTCGGACATCGCAGGTGCTGCCCAGATGGCGCCGCCGATGCTCGCCTGCCATCGAGCCTCGCCCGATCGCGGGTCGAGCAGGCGGACGATGCCGTCGCGATCACCGAAGGCGACCCCATGCAGATCGGCCGTCACCTGACCCGGCTGCTGGGCGAGCGGGACGCGCCACGCGATGGTGACCGGGGCTGGCGCTGGGGCGGCGGCTGCAGGAGCCGGTGCTGCGGCTGCTGGCGGCGGGAGGTGGGGGTGGGCGACGACCGGGGGAGCTGGCAGCGGCGCGACGACCGGCGGCGCAGCGAGCGGGACCGGTGAAGGCGCAGGTGTCGGGGCCGGCGGTTGCCGGGCGACAGCCGGGGCCGGCTGGGCGGCTGCAGCTGCGACCGGTGGCACGTCGAGCCGGTCCTCCTGGCGTGGCGGGGGGAGGTGGTCGAGCCAGTTGTCGAGCCGGGCCGACGGCTGCGCGGGGACCTGGGCGGGCGACGGAGCGAGTGGTGCGGGTGGCGGCGCTGCGGACGGGGTGGGGGGCACCGTGGGACCGGCAGAGGTGGGCGCGGGTGCGCTCCCCAGGCCGGCCGCTGCCAGCCGTGCCGCGCCGAGCGCGACGACCGCCTTGGGCTCGTCCCGAGTCACGACGCGCGACCCGAAGCGCTCGCCGACGAGCTGGCTGACGAGGGGCAACCGCGACGAACCACCGACGAGGAACACCGAGTGGAGCTGCTCGATCGTCAGGCCTGCGTCGACGATGGTGTCCTCCATCAGATCGACGGTTCGCTCGATGTCGTCGATGATCATTGCCTCGAACTGACTGCGGTTGATCACGATGTCGCGGTCGGCGACGGGCACGAACACCTGGGTCGACGTGTAGGAGGACAGCGCCTCCTTCGCCCGTCGGGCCTGCACGAGCAGGTCGAGCGCCGCGCGCTTCCACTTGCGATCGTCGCTCGTGAGGATCTGATCCCACAGCTCGGGTGACGTCTCGGCCAGGCAGGCCCCGAAGTAGCGGAAGAGTCGATGGTCGAAGTTCTCGCCGCCGATGTGCTCGTCGCCACCCGGCACCCCGACGACCTCGAAGCCCGAGGGTGTGCGCTGCAGCACAGCTGTGTCGAAGGTGCCGCCACCGAGGTCGTAGATGCCGACGTGGGCGCCGACGGGCACGTGCTCGGCCGCGTAGTGGATGGCCGCGGCGACCGGCTCCTCGATGAGCTCGATGCCGGTCAGTCCCGCCCGCTCGCCCGCCTCGCGCAACGCCGCCCGGCGCACGTCGGCCCAGCGGACGGGATGCGTCAGGACGCACCGCTCCGGTGCGACGCCTCCGGAGCGGAGACGACCTTCGGCCACGATCATGCGGATGACGGCGGCGGCGACGTCACGGGCGTCGACGGGTTCGCCACCGAGCAGGATGGGCGCGCCCGCCCCGAGCAAGCGCTTCGGCGTGCGCTCGACTCGGTCCGGGTGGACGCCGGCGAGATTGTCGGCTGCCGAGCCGAGCACCAGCTCGCCCTCGACGGTGCGCAGCACCATGGAGGAGATCCAGCGGTTGCCCTCGATCTCGAGTGGTGACACCGTGGTGGAGCGGTTGTCGCCGGGTTGGGCGCTCGGGGCGACCTCACCGATGGCGCCGGCCGAACGGGACGTGCCGAAATCGATGCCGATGGCCCAGCTCACCAACCCACCCTCCAACGCCCTCGGGCCGTTCGCGGTAGCTTACCTATCCATGGCGATCGACGCCGGAACGCAACACCGCGTCGACGCGGAGGTGGCATCTGCCCGTGCGCGCAGTGACTTCCCGGCGATCGACCATGCCGTGGCGGGTGTGGTCGAGGCTGCGGTCGCCGGCGACCAGGATGCGCTGCACTTCCTGCTGCGCCTCATCGACAAGCACCGGCTGGCGCTCGCGCCGGTGCGCAAGATGCTGATCGACGAGGGCGACGTCGACGACGCGTTGCAGAGCACCCTCATGGCGGTCTCCCGTGGCATCACGAGCTTCGAGGGCAAGTCGCGGTTCACGACCTGGCTCTACCGGGTCGCCGAGCGCGAGGCGCTGCAGGTGCTGCGCAAGAACAAGCGGGTCACCCAGCCAGACGGCGAAGATCTGACGCAGCTCACCGAGCAGGTCCGGCACATGAGCTCGATCGTCGCCAGCCGGGCGATGATCCGCCAGGCGCTCGAGGAGCTCGACCCCAAGTTCCGCGAGCCGGTGGTCATGTGCGACGTCGACGGGATGGACTACGCGACGATCGCCGAGCGGCTCGGCATCCCGCTCAACACGGTGCGCACGCGCATCAGCCGCGGCCGGCAGTACATCGCCGATCGCATCCAGGAGCAGTTCCGCAGCGGCGGCTCGCTCGCCTGACCGACATGAGCGACGAGCGGCGCGATCCGGGACTGGCGCCGGGTGAGCCGCGCTCGTTCGGCAACGGCCGCTACGTCGTGCGCCGACGGCTCGGGGCGGGCAACTTCGCGACGGTGTACGAGGCCTACGACGAGCGTCTCGACGTGCCCGTGGCGGTGAAGTTGCTCAGCGACCGGTGGTCGTGGGAGCCCGAGGTGCGTGGGCGCTTCGTCCAAGAGGCGCGCCTGCTGCGCTCGTTGAACGACTCGCGGGTGGTGCAGATCCGCGACATCGCCGAGACCGAGGACGGTCGGCCCTACCTCGTGATGGACTTCGCGACCCGCGGCACGCTCGAGCAGCGTCTCGTCGAGCTCGCGCAACGTGGGGTGCGGCCCGATGTGCGACAGCTGCGCGCCGTGGTCAGCGCGATGGCCGCGGCGCTCGGCGTCCTGCACGAGCGGCGCATCGCGCACCGCGACATCAAGCCGTCGAACATCCTCATCACGACGAAGGGTTCGAAGATCAGCACGACGGCAGCGTCCGACGAGCCGGCGTTGCTGCGCCCCGACGAGGTGTTGATGCTCGGCGACCTCGGTTTGGCGAAGGACTTGTCGTTCGACTCGGGTGTCACCGTCGGCGTCGGCACGGCCGGCTACATGGCCCCCGAGCAGGCGCTCGCGGGCGCCAAGGTCGACACCCGCACCGACATCTACGCCGCGAGCGCGCTGCTCGCGCAGATCGCGTCCGGCGAGCCGCCCGACCCGTTGCGCCGCATCTCCAACGGCAGCCTGCAGAGCGGTCGACCGCTGCCGCCCACCATCCCCGATGCATTGGGTCGAGCGCTGGGGCACGGCCTCGACGCGGATCCGAACCTGCGCACCCAGACGATCGAGCAGTGGCAGGCCGAGGTCGACTCGGCGCTCGCGCAGCTCGACCCGGCGACCCGCGCGCCGCTTCCGGGCACGTCGTCGTCCGTGCCGGTGTCGTCGCCCGGATCGCTCCCACCGCCCGTGTCGAATCCTGGGCAGCCCGTGTCATCGCCCGGTCAGCCGGAGATGACAGACGCGCAGAGGTATCGGCGAGCGGGTGCGATCGCCGCCGCGATCCTGGCGGTCGTCGGGGGGATCGCTCTCGTGCTCGTCACTCGTGGCGGAGACGATCCGGGCAGCGCCGGTGACGACACGGATGCATCGGTCACCTCACCGGAGTCGACCGCGTCCGCGAGCACCGAGCCGGCGACGACCGCCGAGCCGACGACGATCCCGCTCGTCCTGCCCACGACGGCCCGTCCGACCGTGCCGACGACCGCCGAGTTGCCGTCGGTGCCCGTGGCCGTGACCCTGAACGGCCCCACTCAGATCAGCGTGAACGAGGAGACGTTGTGGACCGTCACGCAGAGCAACGCCGTGTCGGGTAGATGGTCGACCAGCCCGCCGATGCAGCTGACGAGTGACGAGTGGACGCCCGACAGCCAGGGTTTCCGGGGCACCTGGACCGAACCGATCCGGATCACGATCACCCTCACCGTGCAAGACGCGCTCGGCAACGAGGCGTCCGACTCGATCACCGTCGACGTCGTCGCCTGACAGTCGGGCTGTGTCCCACCGGTGATCCGGGCACCTCACGGCCGTGGTGGCCATCTGCTGCCCGCATTCGCTCCGGCACCACGCAGAAGCGGGCACCTCACGGCCGTGGTGGCCGCGAGGTGCCCGCTTTCGGGGAGTCGCCGGGTGTCAGAGGGTGCTGCTCGTGTTGTAGTCGCTGATCATCGACATGCTGCCTGCGCTGCTCGCCGGCTCGATGAAGCTGGTGTCGTAGGCGCTGTAGCCCATCGACGCGTCGTAGGCCGTGTAGCCCTCGGCGTTGACCGGGCCGTACCACGCGTCCCACGACGCCTGGTAGAGGTCGTTCGAGTAGTCCTGGAAGTTCTCCGACATCATGTAGAGCTGGTGGTACGTGTCGTACTCACCGTTGATCCACGCCTGGTCGGCCATGTTGCTGAAGTCGATGTAGGCGTTGTTCATGTCCATCGAGGCGTCCTGCAGCTGCCAGCTGAGGTCCTGGTAGTCCTGGAAGTCGTCGAAGTCGCTCATGGTCGGTTCCTTTGCTCGTGGTGCCCGGCGTGGGCTCGGTGACCTGACCGATGCACGGTGCGCCACGAGAGTTCCGCGACTCGAAGAAATTCCTCAGCCGTCTTGCTGGGCGCGGATGAAGGCGATGATCGCGGTCACCTCGTCGTCGTCGAGCCCCGCGACCGGCGCCATCGATCCGAACTCCCAGCGCTTCTGCAACACCCCGTCCTCGACCGCATCGCGCATCGCCTGATCAGGGGTCTCGGTGGGTCCGTAGACCTCGAGGAGGAGCGACGGCCCGCTCAGCGTGCCGCGCAGGTCGGCCCCGTGGCAGGCCGCACAGTGCGTGGCGTACAACGCGGGTCCGTCGGGTGGCCCCGAACCGGCGGAATCACCCGGGTCGGCCCCGCACGCCGACACGAGTGGGATGAACGCCGCCCCGGTCAGCCATCGGCCGAGTCGACGCCGAGCGAACATGCGAGGAGTGTGGTGCGGTCGAAGACAGATGGCAAGCTTCCTCGACGCCTCGTCCGCACCGGCTCGCCTCGTCCGCAATCGACGTGCCTCGTCCGCCGGCCGCGCACAAACGATCCGCGGCGCCGGGTGCTCACGCGGACGCGTCCGCCGGAATCTGCGTGACCTCGCACGGGCTCGGAGCGTTTGTGTGGTCACGAAAGTTCGAGAGCGTCGCCGCTGGGTTGGTGCGATCGCACGAACGGTCCGCAGCGCTGGGCGCTCACGTAGGTGCGGTCGCCGAAGTCTGCGTGACCTCGCAGGGGCGCGGAGCGTTTATGTGGTCATGTAGGTTCGGCAGGTACGGGGCGGTCATCGGGCGGTCATCGGGCGGTCATGGTCGGTCGTCGGGCGGTCGTCGGCGGTCGGGCGAGACGCACCGGGGTCGGCTCAGGCGGTGGTGCGGAGGGTTTCCACGAGGTCGTCGCGAGAGGTGATGCCGAGCTTGCCGAACGCCTGGGCGAGGTGGTTCTCGACGGTGCGCGTGGACAGGAACAGCTGCTCGGCGATCGCTCGGCTCGACAAGCCCTCGGCGGCGAGGTCGGCGATCTCACGCTCGCGCCGCGACAGCGGTGCGCGTTCGGGCACGTGCAGGAACTCGCCGCGGGTCTCGACCTGACCCGCCAGCTCGGCAGCGCGTCGGGCCCACTTCGTCGCGTCGCGTTGATCGCCGGCTCGCTCGGCAGCGCGGGCGACGTCGGACGCGGTCGCCGCCGCGACCGCCATCGCTCCCGATGCGGCGAACAGCTCGGCCGCCTCACCCATCAGGCCCCGATCGCGCTCGACCCGCCCGCGGGTGTGCAACGCGTAGCCATGCGCAAGCCCGCCGAGCCGGTCACCGAGCTCGACAGCTCGGTCGAGTGCCTCGTGGGCGAAGCCCGATCCGCTGAGCGCGAACCAGCCCATCGCCTCGTCGTAGAGGAGCCCGAGCTGTCTGGACAGCTCGATTCCCTCCCGGACCAGCTGAACCGCGCCGGCTCGATCGCCGCGCAAGGCCGCGAGCACGCAGCGCGCCTGCCACAGGTCGCCCTCGACGATCGTGATCGGACTGGGTGCCAGCGCGTCGACCACGGCGAGCGCGTCGTCGGCGAGATCGAGGCGGCCGGCGTATGCAGCGCTCAATGCCATCGCCGCGCGGCTCCACCGCTCGAGCGTACGGAAGCCGTGCTGGTGCTGGATGCTGGCAGCGCGGCGCAGCCACTCGTAGCCCTCGACGGGACGGCCCCGCCAGACGAGCGTCCAGCCGAGGTGGTACTCGGCGGTCCCCGCCATGCGCATGCTTCCAGCGGTTGCCGCGAGGGCGTCGCGTGCGATCGCTTCGGCGCGATGCACCTGCCCCATCTGCACGAGTGCCCGGCAGAACCCTGCCTGGACGGCTCGCAGCGACAGCATGCCCGTGTCGTTCGCAACCGTCGCGGCCTCGCGGACGATCTCTTCGAGCCGCGACACCAACGGACGGGGATCGCCGTGGGCGGTCTCGACCATGCGTTCGGCGATGACCGCTGTCAAGCGAGCTCGCGCGCTGGTCGTGCTCCGCAGCGACTCGATGATGTCTCGCGCCCCCTCCGGATGACCCGACGCAGCGAGGAACGTCGCGCGATGCGCGGCCAGCTCGTCCGATGCCTCGTCACCGGGAACATGCGGGCCGGCCTTGTCGAGCGCTGCCAGCGCAGCGGTGACCTCGCCGTTGCGCCACAGCTCCTCGAACGCGTGCGCTGTCGCGACCATCGAGCGCTGTGCGTCGGTGTCGATGCACGAGTCGAGCGTCGCCAGGAAGGTGGCCCGATCGTCGGTGTACCGATCGGCGTGCATGAACAGCAGGAGATGTCCCGCATCGAATCGCGGGCTCGTGTCCCACACGACCGACGCGAGGCGCGTGGCCAGACCGAAGTCGCCCGCAGTGGCTGCCTCGTGCGCGGCCTGCATCAGCTGCTCGGCCGGCATGGGACTGCCCCCTTCGACCGACCACATCGCGACGCGCAACAGATCCTCCCGGCGCCGGGCTCCGTGCGCCTGCACGGCGATCGCCAGCTCTCGGTACACGGTGCGAGCGAGGAGGCGCGAGAGGTTGCGGCGGAGCACCTCGCCGTAGAGCGGATGAGCGAGGCGCGCCTCCATGCGCCGGCCGCTGTCGGCGACGGTCAGCCAGCCGGCGCGCTCGAGCGCCACGAGCTCGCTCTGCTCGGCGAGCTGTTCGAGCACTGCGAGTCCGATCGGCTCGGCGAGTGCGACGGCGGCCAGCGCGTCACGCGCGCTCGGGTCGAGCACGGACAGCTTGCCGGCGACGAAGTCGACGAGCGTCGGTGCTGCCGTCGTCGCGTCGAGATCGAACCCGTGGTCGATCCGATCGATGCGATCGGTGCTCTCGCGGATGGCCCGGGCCATGGCCGTGACGAAGAGCGGGTTGCCATCGGTGAGCCGGATGAGCTCGTCGCCGACGTGAGGCGGGATGGGCGCTTCGACGAGGTTCTCGGCGATGGCCAGCGCGTCGTCGGGGTCGAGGCCGTCGACTCTCTGGCGTTCGACCCGGCCCGAGCGCCACAGCTCGACGATGGGATCGGGCACCCACTCACCGTCGCGGATCGTCGCGACCAACAGCACTGCGCCGCTCGTCACGAGTTGGTGGACGAGGGTCGCCGACGCTGGATCGAGCAGGTGTGCATCGTCGACACAGAGCACGACAGGGCGGCCATCGGACATCGCCTCGATCGCGTGGCGGGCGCTCACGAGCAGTGACACACCCTCGACCCGGTCGAGGCCGCTGGGGAGCAACGGCGCGAAGGGGCCGAGGGGCAGGTCCTCCGTGCTCGCGCGACCGTGCACGAAGCGCGTCACCCGACCCAGCTGATCAGCCGTCGCCACGAGCTCCTCGGCGAGCCGCGTCTTGCCGACGCCGACCGGTCCGTGGAGCACCACGCCCGTCGTGCGCCGGTCGAGCGAGTCGCGGAAGCTGGTCATCTCCAGTGCGCGACCGACCAGCGGAGGACGTGCGCGTCGATCCGACGCGGCGTGCTGGAGGCGCTCTTCGACCACGGCGACCCGAGTCTGGCCGATCTGCCGGGTCGACGGGAGCCCGAGGGGCTGGTTTCCCGGCGGACGGCCGGGCTCGATCGTTGCGTCATGCGGCCATCACACCGCGGGCGGCGCCGCCTGCCATGAGTGGCACGTACTCATTCGGCGCCGGGTCTGTCAGACCCCGCGTCAGACGTTGACCAGGCCGAAGAGCGTGGACAGGTCGTTCCTGCCGCCGACACCCAGCTTCTCGAACGTCCGGGACAGGTGGTTGTCGACGGTGCGGACGGACAGGTCGAGGTGCTGCGCGATGGAGGGGTTGGTCCAACCCCGGGCGGCCATCTCGGCGATCTCCCGCTCGCGCACGGTGAGCGGTTCGGGTATGACGATCGGGGGAACGACGACACCTCGATCGCACCTCGCCGCCAGCTCGTCGAAGCGAGCGCGGTGCCGGCGGGCGAGGGCCGGCGATCCCGACGCGGCTGCAGCTTCCGCTGCGCGTGCAGCTGCCTCGGCGGCGAATGGCCAGGCTCCGTGCGCGGCGAAGCGCTCGGCGGCGTTGGCCAGATCGGCGGCGTCGTCGCGGTCGATCGCGCGGCCGTGGACCGCGAAGGTCTCGACCATGCCACCGGTGACGGCCGCCAACTCGTCGAGCCGTGGATCCATGCCCCCGCTGGCTCGGGCGAGGTCGTGCAGCGCGACGGCTTCCTCGAGCACGAGCTCCCGTCCGAGGCAGGTGGTGGCCCCCTCGCGCAGGACGGCAACGGCCCGCTCGCGGTCGAACTCGAGGCGTGCGACCGCTGCCGCGACCAGTGGCTCGACGCCATCCGTCATCGTGGCGATCGGTAGATGGGAGAGCGCATCCAGCGCCGACCGGGCCGCGGCGGGGTCTCGTGCCATCGATGCGCCGAACCCGAACGACAGCCACGCCCAGCGCAGCGGCATGCGGTACCCGCGCGGGGCAAGGAGATCGATTGCCCGTCGTGCCAGCGCCATCGATTCAGCCGCCCGTCCGGTGAACGGCAGCAGACCGCCGAGCGCGAGAGCGTTCAGTGCCTCGGTCAGCGGATCGTTGGCTTCCGCTCCGGCGTCCATCGCCTCGCGGAGCACGGCTTCGGCCTCAACGAGCCGGCCGAGCATCATGAGCGGCCGCGATCGGGCGGCGATGATCTGGAGCCGCATGGAGCGCGCGTTGCGGTTGACCTTCATCGACGCGTCGAGTGCGCGGTCGAGGACCTCGAGCGCCTCGCCGGCGAGCCCGAGCTGGGTGAGCGCCGTCGCTCGGGCGACGCCTCGGTACACCTCGTCGCCGGGCACCCCGACCGATGCATCGAGCGCGGTCAGTGACTCGCTTGCTCGACCCTGGTACGCGAGCAGCTGTGCGCGGACGGCCGTCAACATCGGGTCGTCCGCTGCGTCTCGGAGCAGCTCGTCACCGAGCGCCGGGTCACCGATCTTCATGACCGCCGCGCGGGCGGCGATCGTGAGAAGGCGACGGCGCTGGCGGTCGTCGGCTCGCGGCAATGCGCTGCGCGCGATGGTGACGGCCTCCTCGCCGGGCTTCTCGAGCAGCGCGATCTCGGCGAGCACGACGGCCGCGTCGACATCGGCGCTCGACTCCCACACCGACTGTGCCGCTCGGCGGGCGAGATCGAGGTCTTCGTGCCGCATCGCCTCACGCGCCGCGGCGATCCCGACGCCGGGCTCGAGTGCTCGCCCGCCACCCAACGACCAATCGGCCAACCGCAGGAGGTCGTCTCGTCGCTGCGTCCCGTGTGCGGACAGCGCTACCGCGAGTTGGCCGCGGATGCCTCGCGCGAGGAGGCGGGACGTCCCGGCACGGACGTGCTCGCCGTAGAGCGGATGCCGTACTCGCACATCGGTGCGGTGCCCGCTGCGGTCGATCGTGATGAGGCTGGCTCGTTCGAGCTTGATCAACGAATCGACGTCGACGATCTGCTCCAGCAACGAGATGCTCAGCGGCTCGCCGATCGCCACGACCGCGAGTGCGTCGCGCAGGTCGGGCGGCAACCCGGCGAGCTGCCCTGCGATGACCGCCTCGAGCGTCGGGTCGCCGCCGATCAGACGGAGGTCCGGGTGCTGCAACATCGTCGTCGCGAACAGCGGGTTGCCATCGGTGAGATCCCAGAGCTGTTCGAGCTCCGGCTCGGACAACTGGCGCCCTGCCTGCGCAGCGGCGAGCAGCGAGAGACCGACGCGATCGAGGTGGCCGACGTGGACGTGCTCGCAGTAGCCGTCGTGCCACAGATCGGCGACGGGGATGGGGACCACGCGCATGTTGCGATGCGTGCCGACGAGCACGGCATGGCCGGCATGGACGAGCTGCATCGTCAGCACCGCCGACAGCTGATCGATCTGGTGGAGGTCGTCGATGCCGAGCACCATCGTCTCGCCGTCGAGCTGCTCGGCGATCGAGGCGCGGGCGGCGATCACGAGCGGGAGCCCGCTGCTCGGCAGGCTGCCTTGCAACAGCGGCGAGTAGACGCCGAGAGGGACGTCGCCACCGACGGCGCGGCAGCGCAGCACCGTCGCCGGTCGGCCGGCGCGGGCGTGTTCGAGGACGACCTCCTCGAGCAGCCGGCTGCGGCCCGAACCGGCATCGCCGTGGAACACCACACCGCGGCCCTCGCCGACGATGTGGACTGCCCGCTCGAGCAGCTCGTCCCGCCCGACGAGCGCGCTGGTCGGCATGAAGGTCGGTGTGATGCGCGGCGACGGAGCACGCGTTGGCGCCGGTGGGCTGTCGTCGACCACCTCGGGGACCAGGTCGAGCCGGTACCCCCGGTCGCCGCGGACCACCGCGCCGTCGGGCAGCACCCGGCGCAGGCGCGCGATCGCCGTGTGCAGCGACGCGCTCGGATCGCCCGGCAGGGTGTCGCCCCACGTGCGGCGGACCAGCTCGTCGCTCGAGACCTCGTGTCCCGGTCGGGTCAGCAGCGCGGCGAGGAGGCGTGCGGAGGTGGGGCGGATCGACACGGGCTCGCCCTGCGCGTCGACGAGCTCGGCGACGTCGTCGGCCCGCACCCTGATCCTCACCCCGGCCACCCGTGCATTCTGGCCGACCTGCGCCGGCCGGTCAGCCTGCGGCGAGCGCGGCGGCGAGCTCGGAGCGGCCCTCGATGCCGAGCTTGGCGTAGATGCGCGCCAAGTGGTTGTCGACCGTCCGGGTGGAGAGGAACAACCGGTCACCGATGGCGCGCCCGGACAAGCCCTCCGCTGCGAGCTCGGCGACCTCGCGCTCGCGTCGAGACAGCGGCTCGGCACCGGGGATCGGCGCGAAGACGCTGACGACCTCGATGCCCGCGGCGATCTCGGTGGCACGCCGGCTCCACCGCGCCGCGGCGCGGTGGTCGCCGTGCGACGCAGCCGCTGTCGATGCGTGCGCCGCGAATCCGGTCGCGACGAGGCTGCACCCGCAGCTCATCAGGCCGTCGACGGATCGACCGATCAGCTTCGGATCGTTCGTCACGCGGCCCACCGTGTAGTCGGCATACCAGGTGCCGAGTCCGCCGATCAGCCTGCCGAGCTCGACGGCTCGATCGGCGTCGGCCTGAGGCGGGTCGAGCCAGGCGAGGCTCATCCATCCGACCAGCTCGTCGTAGAAGGCGCCTCGCTCGACGCCATCGGCGACACCGGCATGCGCGAAGTCGATCGATCGCGTCAGGTCACCCTCCACCTCGGCCAGCACGCTGCGGGCGTACAGCTCGTCGCCGAGGCGGAACGTCGAAGGGCCGTCGGGCAAGCGCTCCATCTCGGCGAGCGCCGCGCGGGCGAGGTCGAGGTCGCCCATGTACGCCGCACCGGTGAGCATCGTGAGTCGACTCCATCGTTCGGCCGTCACGAGCCCGGCACTGCGCTGGAGCTCGGCCGCCTTGCGCGCCCACTGGTATCCCTCGAGGGTCCGGCCGCGCCACAGCAGCGCGTGCCCGAGCCAGGCCTCCGGCATGTAGGCGAGCCGACGGTCGTTCGCGCCCTCAGCCACTGCGCGGCGGGCGAACCGCTCCGCCCGCTCGATCTGGCCGTCGGTGACGAGCAGCTTGGTGAGCACGGCGTGGACGGCGCACGGCGCGAAGGGTCCGACGCCGAGATCGAAGGTCGGCGCCCGCTCGATCTCGTCGATGAGCGCCGCCGTCGTGGTGTCGAGCCGACCCTCGACGACGGCGATGATGCAGGCCGCGTGCGCCACCGAGAAGAGGTCGCCCTCCGGAAGCAGCGAGCGCGCTGTCGCGACCAGCTCGCGCGCCCGGCGGAGATCACCCCCGTGAGCACACAGGAGCGCCTCCTGACCATGCAGCTGCGCGCGATGTTGCGGCTCGTCCGTCTGGAGCAGTGCTTGCTCGACGTGACGTGTGGCGAGGGACATGTCACCGTCGGCCATGAAGGCGTCGAAGGCCGACGCCCAAGTGAGCATCGCACGCTGCTGCGGGAGCGAGACGGTGCGTTCGAGCTCCGCACCGAGCCCGCGCGCACCGCGCGCTGCCACCGGTGAGCCGAGCGAGAGGAGCAGCAGCCCGGCGTCGACGGACCGATCGGCCTCCCAGGCCGCCTCGGCCAGCCGGTGGGCGAGCGCCGGGTCGCCGGCGCCGATCGCGTCCCGCGCGGCTGCGACGAGCTCGGCCGATGCGAGCCCGCCGCCGCTCTCGAGCGACCACAGCACCACCCGCAGCCGATCCTCGCGACGGCGGGCACCGCGCGCCCGGATCGCCTCGGCCAGGTCGCGATACACCGACCGGGCCAAGAGCCGGGACATGGTGTGCCGGAGCACCTCGCCGATCAACGGGTGGGTCAATCGCACCTCGCTGCGCAGGCCCGAATCGGCGATGCTGATCCATCCTCGCCGTTCGAGCTCGATGAGCGCCGGCCCGTCGAGCACGGCATCGAGGAGCTCGACGGCGATCGGCTCGGCCAGCGCCACGATCGACAACGCGTCGCGCATCGATGGCGTCAACGTCCGCAGCTCGGACTCGACGAAGTCGACGATCGTCGGTGCGGTCGTCGCCTGCCGCAGGTCGTCGAACGACTCGACGCCACGCTCGGTGATGGCTCGGGCCAAGGTCGTCGCATACAGAGGGTTCCCTGCGCACAGCCGGACGGCGTCGTCCGCCACGCGTAGCGGCAAGTCGCTGCCGAGCTCGGCGACGATGACCTCGAGTACGTGGGCGTCGTTCAGCTTGCCGACCGACCAGCGTTCGACCATACCCGTTCTCCACAGCTCGACGATGGGCTGTGGCACCCACTCGTCGTCGCGCACCGTGGCGACCAGGCGCGCTGCACCGGTCGAGACGAGTTGATGCACCAGCGTCGCCGACGCCGGGTCGAGGAGGTGCGCGTCGTCGACGCCGAGCACGACGGGGGACCCGCTGCCGAGGCGCTCGACCTCGGATCGCGCGGTGACGAGCAGCGAGACGCCCTCCGACCAGGCGAACCCCGCCGGCATGAGGGGAGCAAACGGCGCGAGTGGGAGATCGGTCGTGCTGCCTCTGCCGCTGATGAACCGTGCGACGTGTCCGAGTTCGGACGCGAGCTCGACGAGGTCGGCGGCGAGTCGGGTCTTGCCGACACCGGTCGCTCCGTGGAGCACGACGCCCGTGCGGGAGGAAGCGAGCAGATCGCGGAACCGAGCGACCTCGACGTCGCGGCCGACCGTGCGGACCTCGCGTCGGGGCGCTCGGTGCCCGGGATCGATCGTCGTCTCCACCAGCCGGAAGTCTGCACGATCGGGCGTTCGTCTCGGGTCGCCGATTGCGCGATCATGGCGGCGCATGAACCCGGTGGGACGCCCCAGCCTCGTGGCGATCGACTGCCACGACCCGCTCGAGCTCGCCGAGTTCTACTCCGCCCTCACCGGTTGGGAGATCGACGACGACGAGCCCGGCTGGGACGAGGCGGACGACTGGGTACAGCTGCGGTCGCCGAACGGCTTCACGCTCGCGTTCCAGCGCGTCGATGGCCATCGCCCGCCCGTCTGGCCCGGCAACCAGCACCCTCAGCAGATGCACCTCGACTTCGACGTCGCCGACCTCGACGAAGCCGAGGAGGAGGTGCTGGCGATCGGAGCCCGCAAGGCCGACATGCAGCCCGGGTCGACGTTCAGGGTGTACCTCGACCCGGCGGGCCATCCGTTCTGCCTCGTCCTCGGCCACCTGCGCCTGTAGGCGACGCGGCGAAGCGCTCCCCGGTCGGACCGAGGAGCGCTTCGCGAATGGGGGTTCGGATCAGATGAAGACGTCGAAGCTGTTCAGCACCTCGTCGAGGGCGACCAGGTCGGCGTCGGTCACGACCTGCACGGCGACGAGGACGCCGTAGCTGCCGTCATCCGGGAACGCCGCCACGACGATCGACACCGCACCGGTGCCGCCGCAGTCCGAGAACGCCTCGAAGCGTCCGGCGAACACGCCGTCGTCGTACTCGTCACGGCCTTCCGACACGCAGTCGGAGCTGGCGGCGAAGTCGAGGAGCTCGTCGGCGGTGTAGCCGGCCAATGCCTCACTGGCGACGAACTGCACGCCTGGGACGTCCCACGCCGTCCGGTAGCTGTCGACATCGGTGCTGGCGATGAGCGAGGGTGCCGAGACGCCATCGAGATCGACCGGCGCACCGTCGACGTCCCACCACTCCACGGGCACCGACACCGACAGCGTGCCGCTGTCGTCGCTGACGGTGACGTAGTCGCTGTAGTCGGCAGCATCGGCAGCCTGATCGTCGAACTCGTCGGCGAAGCTGAACGTGGTCATCAGGTAGTCACCGTTGAACTGGCCTTCGAGGATCTCACCAGTGGACTGACGGACGACCTCGACGCTCAGCACGTCACCGGCCTGGTGGGTGCGGATGACGTCGCAGTAGTCGGCCATCGTGCCGTCGGTGCCCACCGAGACACCCTCGAAGCGGTCGATGATGTCACCGGGCTGGATGCCGATCTCGTCGGCGGGTGAACCCGAGGCGACCGCGGAGACCCACAGGCCGGTCAGTGTGCCGTCCTCGTTCTCGACGATCTTGCCGTTGATGCCGAGCGAGTCGACGTCGTTGCCGTCGGCCAGCTGGTCGATGATCGACCGCGCGTCACCTGATTCGATCGCGGTGAACTGGTCGGTGTTCGACATCGTCCACGTCGCGTAGTTGATGCCGACGACCTCGCCGTCGGCAGTGACCAGCGGGCCACCGGAGTTGCCCTTCTGGATCGACGCGTCGTGCTCGATGACGTGATCGACCGAAGCCCAGCCGGTCTCGCCCTGGGCGTCTGCCTTCGACACGATGCCACTCGTGAGCGTGTACTCGGGGTTGCCGAGTGGATAGCCCGCGGCATACACCTGCAGCCCGGGGGTGACGTCGCCCTGGTACCACGACAGCGCCGGCAGTTCGTCGCCGTCGATGTCGATGACCGCGAGGTCCGAGCACTCGGCGACGCCGAGCACCTTTGCGTTGCGGGGCTTGTCCTCACCGGGCACGTACACCTGGATGAGGCCGGCACCTGCCACGACGTGGTTGTTGGTGACGGCGAGGCCGCTCGGATCGATCACGAAGCCCGATCCGCTGCCCGCTGCCTCGTACGCCCCGAACTCCGGGTCGACGAAGGTGCCTTGGGAGACGATCTGCACCGTCGACGCGGCGACCGCCTCGAGGCCGCCGCCCGACTGGGCCTCGGTCGTCGGCGTGGTGCTCGGACTCGTGGTGCCCGGTGGGATCGTGGTGGGGAGCACCAAGGTCGGCTCGGTTGTCTCGGCCGTGGTGACCGTCGGCTTGGTGTCGTGGTCCGCCAGCACACGTGGCGAGTCGCTGCCGCCACATGCGCTGAGGCTGAGGCCGACAGCGACGAGCGATGCTGCGGCGAGGATGCGCCGGCTGCCGACGCGGGTGAGGGTGTTGCGGGGGTTCATGGGTTGCTCCTGTTCGTGGTTTCTGCTGTGAGGTGGTGGTCGTGTCTGTGGAAGCGGACTCGTGGTCGGCGGGCATCACGAAAGCTCATCGGGACGGTGTGCCGACAGGGCACTGCCTTGCGAAGCGCTGGTGGTGCTGCCACCAACCGGCGGTTCAGGCAGCTGCGCCGATCGACATCGCGGCGAGGATCTGGTCGAGCACGGCCTGGTCGGGTTCGGGCGGCGCGACCTGTGTGCGGAACGAGTGCATGAGCTCGAACGCCGCGCCGACGCGCTCAGCGCCGATCGTCGGCGTGTGGCACGCGGCGATCGTGCGGATGTCGAGCTGCTCGAGGCGGCGCACGGTCTGGGTGAACTTCGCGTCGTCGGCCAGCAGCGTCCAGGGGCTGACGTACTGCGCGAACATCGCGAAGCCCTGTGCCCAGAAGTCGGGATCGACGGAGTCGATGTGGGTGACCGGCTGCAGCGCCGGCGTGGCGAAGCTGTCGGAGCCCCAGTACACACCGGTCGTCGGGTCGTACAGCCCTCGCGTGGTCGGCGAGTCGTACACCGGGGATCGCACGGCGTGCAGGACTCGGTCACCGACGTCGAACGATTCGCCGTCGCCGACCCAGCGCTGGCGGCTCAGCGGGACCTCGAGGGACTCACCCATCCGCTTGGTCATGAACCAGTTGATGACGAGGGTCGCGTTGGGGCAGGCCTCCATCACGGCGTTGACGTTGCCGGTGTGGTCGACGTCGTCGTGGCTGATGAACACCCACCGGACGTCGTCGGGTTCGACGATCGAGAACAGGTCGGCGAGATATCGCTCCCGGTTCTCGGCCATGCCCGTGTCGACGACGACGGGCTGCTCGCCGCGGATGACCATCGTGTTCAGCGGCACGATGACGGGGTCGGTGCCCTCACCCTCGTGGTCGTGGATGACGAAGGTGTCGGCTGCGATCTGGGTGGGGGCGAAGTGGGTCTTGCTGACGGGGTGCATGGCGGATCCTTTCCGAAGCTGTGTCGTGGTTGACGGGACGCAGCTTGAAAGGAGGGACTTGCAAGCGACATGGGCTCCACTTGGAGTCCGCGAGCAGCGGCTTGCAAGCCGCCGCACACGTCAGTGCTGACGAAGCTGTTCGACCAGCCAGGCGCGGGTGGGCTCGCGCGCGACGCCGGCCTCGGCGAGGATCCGACCGGCGTCCTGTCCGGGGTCCGACAGCGTGGCGAGGAGCACGTGCTCGGTGCCGATGTAGTTGTGACCGAGCAGCAGGGCCTCGCGGAGCGTGCGCTCGAGCAGCTGCTTGGAGTCGGTGCCGAACGGGATGTGCCCTGCGCGAGGCGGCCCGGAGGGTCCGAGCTCGGACTGCACGGTCGCTCGCATGCCGTCGAGGGAGACCCCCTGCGCGACGAGTGCCTTCGCCGCGAGCGCGTCACGCTCGTGCAACAAGCCGAGCAGTACGTGCAGCGAGCCGACGGAGTCGTGCCCCGCCTCGCCTGCCTGTTGCTGAGCGTGGACGACGACCGACTTGGCCCGCTGGGTGAATCGAGCGAATCGCCCCGAGGTCAGGTCTCCGAGATCGCTCGACGCGTTGGCCACGAAGCGCTTCTGCACCGCCTGCTTGCTGACGCCGAGGCTCTGCCCGATGTCGGTCCAACTCGCACCGGCCTGTCGGGCGGCGTCGACGAAGTGCCCGATGAGGTGGTCGGCGAGCTCGCCGAGATGCTCGGCCGTGCGCACCGCGGATGCGAGCTGGTCGAGCGGGGTGGCGCGGTCGTCGATTGCAGCGATGTGAGCGACGAGCTCGTCGAGGCGGGGCAAGGCATCCATCCGTCAACCATAGATTGACGGATCGATATCGTCAACCCTGGGTTGACACTGAGAGACCGCACGTGCGGTCGCTGCAGGGCTTTCGACGCGGACCAAGATGGGGGGCCGTGGCTGCATGGACGTGCCCCGACTGCGGTCGGCTCTTCGGGCGCGTGCGGCAATCGCACGACTGTGCCCCGGGAATGGCCCTCGACGAGTACTTCTCGACCGGGCCCACGCACGAGCGGCCCATCTTCGATGCCGTGATGGCCCACCTCGCGAGCGTCGGGCCGGTGCACGCCGATGTGGTCTCGGTCGGGATCTTCCTGAAGAACCCCCGCAAGTTCGCCGAACTGCGACCCAAGGATCGATGGGTCGCCGTCTCGTTCTCGCTCGACCGCCGCGCCCAGCACCGGACGATCACGCGCAAGGTGATCGAGTACGGCAGCAGGTACTGGCACGTCGCCAACGTGGCATCGACCGATGACCTCGACGACGCGCTCCTGGGCTTGCTGAGCGAGGCCTACCGGCTCATGGCCTCCACGTGATCGGAGTTCGCCATCACGGCTGGGGTGAGATGGCTCGCAGCCGGCCCTGCTCGACGATGAACACGCCCGGGTGGTCGACGATGCTCGTGAAGACGAGCGCGCCGTCGCGCTGATCGAGAGCGACCGGACGAACATCAGCAGCGAGTGGATCGCTGGTGACGAACGGATCTTCCTGTCCGCCACCGATCACTGTCGTGATCAGTCCGTCGGCGCCGATCCTTCGTATCCGTTGGTTCGAGTAGTCACTGATGAAGAGGTCGTCACCGACGCTCGCCACGCGGTAGGGGTTGTTCAGCAGCGAATCGACGGCGGGGCCTCCGTCACCGGCGAAGCCTTCGGCCCCGTCGGGGGCTCCGGCGATGATCTCGACCACACCGTCCGCGTCGACGGCGACGATGCGGTTGTTGCCGGAGTCGGCGACGATGAGCCGACCCTGATGGATCGCGATCCCGTCGGGAGAGTCGAGCAGGAAGTCGAGCCGCGCTTGTCCTCCCGTGCCTCGTCCCGCTGCGCCGCACCGGCCGAGATGGTCGGTGAGGACGTTCGTGGTGACCTCGTACTCGAGGACGCAGTGCAGGTCTCCGTCAGCGACGAACACTCGTGAACCCGATCCGACGGCCCCGCCGGGGCTGTCGAACGTCGTGCGCGACGACGCGACCGGGTCTGGTTCCACGACGCTCGCCTTCGAATCGACGATCGTGACGAGCCGGCTCTTGTTGCGATCGGTGATGAACGTGTGCCACGTCCCGTCGATCTGCACCGCCGTGATGTCGGCCGGGCACTCGAACTCGATGCCCAGGCGGGGGTACGCCGTCCAGAGGGGTTGCCCTTCCGAGAGACCGAAGATCGTCGACTGCGAGCAGTCGGCCACGTGGTACTGCGAATCGGCGAGCACCTCGAGACCGACGGGTCGGATGAAAGCTCCTGCCTCGAGAGCTGTCGGCTGGGTGGCGGAGGGAGCAGTCGTCGTGCCGGCTGACTCGTCACTCGTCGGGGCAACCGACGGCTGGGCGGCCGAGGCCGATGTCTCGACCAGGCCTGGCGACGAGTTGTCGGCCGCGGACGACTCGTCATCGTCACCTCCACCCCGGGCGAGCACGACCGCTGCGACCACCAGCAAGGCGGCTGCGCATGCACCGGCGAGCGCCCAGCGCAGCCGGCGTCGCGATGGGACGGCGTCGGGCAACGGTGCCGGCGGAGCCGGCGGCGCCGGTGGTGGCAACTCGAGCGAAGCGTTCGGACGCGGCCCCGTTCCCCGAGCAGGCCCGCTCACACGAGCCACGATCGGCTCGTCCTCGACGTCGAAGCTCCACATCCTGGGGCGCTGCGACGTCGTGACGTCCATGACCCGCCGGCTCGCGTACTGATGCCATTCGCTCGTCGAGATCACACCGTCGCCGTTGGCGTCGGCCGAGCCGGATCTGAGACCCTCGACGAGTGCAGCGGTGTACACGGACCGGGCCCGCTCTGCCGCTGGATCCATCGCTTCGAAGGAGTACTGCACCGCGCTCGAAGCGGTGAGGACCACCCTGCCGCTGCCGCCCTCGGGTGGGCGCAGGGCGTCGCCGATGCCAGTCTCGGCATCGGCCTTCGGCGTCAGGCCGTGACCGAACGCCCCGCTGAAGCAGCAGTCGAGCACGATGATCTGCGACGCGGCGCGGCTCGCCGCCATCAGTTCGCTGACGAACCGCGCCGGCACGGCCGTCGAGCGGAGCAGATCGAGTGAGGTGTCGCTCGTGGTGAGGTACAGGTTGCCGTCGTCGTCCTTCACGCCGTGGCCGCTGTAGAAGACGAGGATCAGGTCCCTGCGATCGACCTCTGCGACGACGAAGCGCTCGAGCTCGCGCCGAACCTGCGCCGCGCTCGCGTCGACCAGCAGCCTCGAGTCGAAGTCGCCACGACGCGGGTCGGCGAGCAGCGAGTGCACCTCGACTGCGTCGGCGGCCGGCGAGGACAGAGGCGTGAGGCGTGCGTCGTCGTGGGACGCGGTCGCGATGATCAGGCTTCGACGGCGCAGGACCGACTGGCCGGCCATCGTCAGCTCGTCACGTCCGGAACGCCGATCCGGCCGTCACGCGCCGTCCGCAGCACCTGCAGCCGCGCGCCAACGCTTCAGGACCTCCTCGAGCTCTTCCAACTCGACGGCCGGCAGCTCGATCACCGAGTCCTGAGGACCGGTGAGGCGGAGGGTGCACCTACCCCGGCGTTGCGTGAGCCACACGCTGAGCGTCGTCCCGAGCACCGGTGTGACTGCCGAGAGCAAGGGGACCACGACGCCGGTGATGACACCGACACCGGACTTCGACCCCCCGACCGGCGACTCGTGGACCAAGGAGGCGTCGAGCCCGTTCTCGTCGAGGTCGCTCCTGAGCGTGCGGTGCAAGCGGTCGAGCTCGTGGTCGTCGAGGTCGCCGACGATCTCGATTCGGACCTCCATGTCCGATCCCGTGGACCCGCCGCTCGGTGTCACCGCTGCCCTCCCCACGCCATCTCGCTGATACTACGTCGCGCGCAGGATCGGCCTCATCGGCAAGAGTGGTGTCGATGGGACGAGGATTCGGTGTGGCAGCGGTGGTCGATCATGGCGTGGTGGGCGAGCTCGCGGCAGAGGTGGAGCGCCTGGGCTACGACTCGTTCTGGGTGAACGACGTGCCGCAAGCAGAGGGGCTCGCATCCCTCGCCGTCGCCGCGACTGCGACGAGCCGTGTCAGGTTGGGCGTCGGCGTCATCCCGCTCGACGGCAGGCCGCCGGAGGTCATCGCGCAGCGCGTCCGCGACCTGGCGCTGCCCCTCGACCGGTTGATCCTCGGTGTGGGCAGCGGCAGCAGCCCGGGTCAGCTGGCCCGTGTGCGCGCGGGCGTGCCCGACGTCGCGGAGAAGGTGGGCTCGCCGGTGATCGTCGGAGCCCTCGGTCCGAAGATGTCGGCGCTCGCCGGCGAGGTATCGGACGGTGTGCTGTTCAACTGGCTCACACCCGAGCTGGCCGAGCGAGACGGACGGTCGGTCGTCGCGACCGCGACGGCTGCAGGGCGGCGTCGGCCGACGTTGATGGTCTACGTGCGCTGCGGGCTGATGCCGCGGGCCGAGGCCCGGCTGCGCGACGAGATCGACCGCTACGCCGGCATCGCGTCCTACGAGCGACACATGGCGCGGATGGCTGCCGAACCGATCGACACCTGTGTCGTCGGAGCGGACAGTGCCACGTTGCAGTCCGGTCTCGAGCGGTTCGACGCGGTGCTCGACGAGACGGTCGTGCGAGCGATCACGCCGGACGACACGCTCGACGAGCTCGTCGCGCTGGCTCGCGCGTGCGCGCCCGGCTGAGACGTCAGAAGTCGGTGTCGATCACATCGACGCCGTGATCTGCTCGATGCTCTGTCCCATCAACGCCTGCGTCGCCGGCGAGCTGGTGTCGGTGATCGTGACCACACTGTCGACGACGAACCCGATTCCGTCGAGCGCGACCGGCGCGTGCGTGGGAAAGCCGTCGAGGTGTGCTGCGAACTGTGCGTCGGCGGGCCGCAGGAACAACACGAGCTGGTCCCCGACGTGGGGGACCGGGATGCCGTTCATGACGATCTCGGCCACTCGCTCGCCGGTCTCGTCGGTCAGGTAGGCGTCCCAGGCGAGGCGGATCTCGGTCGTGGCGGACCCCTTCAGCGTCGAGTCGACGCGCAACGTCAGCCCCAGGAACTCGTCCGCATGCGGGTCTTCCGCCGCGTCCGGCCGGCCGAGGGACACCTCGTCGGTGACGGTGCCGACCACCACCAGTTCGCCGACTGCTGCGAGCTCCTCGAGCGTCGTGAAGCCGCCGTCGTCCACCTCCATCGGACGTGTCGGCAGATCGTGAGGACCGGCCGGTTCGCCCGTGGTCGTCGGTGCGACCGTTGGCGTCGTCGGAGCGGGATCGGTGACAGGAGTGGGTTCGGTGACCGTGGTGGGTGAGCCGGTGCTGTCCTGCTCGTCGTCACCACAGGCGACGAGGAGCAGCGAACACGAGGCGGCGGCAAGGAGGGGGCTCAGCTTCACGGGCGAGTTCGACGTCGTGTCGCTCGCCGTGGTTCCCGAATCGTTCAACGGAGCCGTTGGCGCTTCATTTGCGGCGACGCGAACACGTTCGTGATGCGCTGGCCGTCGAGGAACGCGTCGAGGCGCGCGACCTCGGCGTCGAGCATCCGCTGCGCCCCTTGCGACAACGGTTCGAGCAGTACTGGCTGAACACGACCTCCGTCGTCTTGCACCCAGCACCCGACGATGCGGCCGTCGATCCACACGGTCGTGCCACCGTTGCCGGCGTTGTCGAAGAGGTACGGCGTGTGAGCCGGGTCGAGGTAGAACTCGCGCTCGCGCCAACCCATGGTCGTCGGGTCGAGTGTCGGGAGGAGCGCCACCCAGGGCTCGATGTCCGGCTCGGTCTCGAGGTCGGCCGTGTCGTCGGGCAGCACCCATCCGGTCCGACCGTCCTCGAACGCCACCTCGGCGGCATCGAGTGCCACGAGGGCGGAGCGAACGGTCGTCTTGGTCGAGCCCAGCCACCACACGAGGTCGGCCTCGGTCGCCGGTCCGAAGGTCGTCAGCCACTGCCGCACCACGTTGACGTACGCCGTGCTCGCGTCGACCGGGGTGACGTCGTGACCCAGCCAGGTGGCCATCGAGGTCCAGAGCGGCCGCGAGATGCGCCAGTTCCCCGCGTTGTGCCCGCGCACCACCACTCCGGTCGCCGTCAGGATCGTGAGGAGCCGCGACATCGTCGGCACTTCGGCAGACCACTTGGTGCCGGGCGCGGCGGTGAACGTCCCCCCGAGGTGCGACAGCGCGTCGCGCAGCTCTCGCGTCGAGAGCTCGCGGCCTGTGAGGTGCTCGACGATCTCGGCAGAGGCCGTGGAGATCCAGTCGGGCCCGAGCACGGTGCGGTGGTCGTGGGCTTCCTTCGCGAGCCGCTTCCGCTCGGTCTCGGCGACACGTTGTCCGGCGCTGGAGATCACCGCGTCGAGCACGTCGCGCGTGACGACGAACAGCGTCCGCCGCATCGCCATCACCCGCACGAGCGAGCGCTCGTCGTACAGCGATGCTTCGACGTCGTTGACGGTCACCTGCGCGACCCGAGCGTGCAGGCTGAGATGCGGTGTCGTCGGCTCGGTGGCGTGCAGCGCCGTCATCGCCGACGTGGCCGCCTCGACCGTCTCGAACCGATGCCCCGCGGCGATCCCGTGCCGACGTCCGATCCGAGCGCGCCGGTGGCGATCGGTCACGCGGAGCATGCCGTCATTGTGCTCCCTCGCATGCATGGCTGGGCGCCGGCCGCTCGCACGCGGCCGGCGCCCGCCACGTCAGTGGGCGGTGCTGTGCCCTCGCGTCGCGCGATAGATCAGCAGGACGATGACGGCACCGATGATGGAGCCGACGACGCCGCCGGCCTGCACGGCTCCGTCCTCGACGTCGGCGCCGAAGATCGCGTAGCCGAGGAAGCCTCCGACGAGGCTGCCGACCACCCCGAGGAGCCAGGTCCCGGCGAGCGACATCGGATCCGGCCCGGGGACGAGGAGCCTGGCGATGGCCCCGAAGATGACGCCAACCACGAGGAGAACGATGATGAACCACAACATGGACGGTGCCTCCTGAGAGATGTTTCGGCTTGCAGCGCGTCGATACCCACGCCGCTCCGCTCGAAACCTCTTCGGGTGAACGACCACCGAACCGCGTAATCCGGTCGCACGTCGGGAGGCGGATCGGGAAGCATCGGTGCATGGCAACGACTCGACGCGCCGACATGTTCACCGAGGACGGCAATCCCTCCGACGACGACCCACGCGAACACGGGCCACGTCTCGGTGACGAGCGCACGACCCTGGTGGAGGCGCTGCGGTGCCAGCGCATCACGTTGGAGCTGAAGTGTGCCGGCCTCGACGCCGAGCAGATGGCGCGCCGAGCGGTCGAGCCGTCGACCCTGTCGCTGCTGGGACTGGTACGCCACCTCGCGGAGGGCGAGCGCGGCACGTTCCGCAGGATGATGGCGGGCCAGGACGTGCCGCGGCTGTACACGTCCGAGACGAACCGCGACGGCGACTTCGACGACGCGGTGGCCGATCCCGAGGTCGTCGCCGAGGCGTGGGAGACCTGGCGGGCCGAGGTCGACTTCGCCAACCGCTACGTCGCCGACGCACCGAGCCTCGATGTGACTGGGGGCGACCCGAACAACGAGCACGGCAGCGGCGGTGGCTCGATCTCCCTGCGCGAGGTGCTGGTCGGGATGATCGAGGAGTACGCGCGGCACATGGGCCACGCCGACCTGTTGCGCGAACGCATCGACGGTCGACTCGGCCAGTAACGGCTCGTGAGCGGCTGTCAGCCGGTGCGCTCGATGTGCCACCGGCCGCTGAACAGCTCGTCGACAGGGATCGTCATCGTCGGCACACCGGGCACGGAGTAGTAGTCGAGCGCGAGCGTGACCTCGTCGGGGCTGGCGTGCTGGATGCACACGACCTGCTCGTCGCCCGTCGTGCGGTCGATCAACACCCAGCGTTCGGCGAGGACGGCCAGTCCGATCGTGATCACGTGGTGCTGCGCGTCGCGCTCGTCGTCGTGATCGCCGAGTGCGGAGCCGAAGACCGTCAACGATCGCCAGCGACCGTCGTGCCGCGCCACGAACCCGCACAGCTCACCGTCGTCACGCCGCACCTCGAACACGACGTCAGCCTCGCGACGCGAGGGCGCTCGGAGCAATCGCGTTTCGCCGAACGTCACCCGTTCGCGATCTCGAGCAGCACATCGGCGTGGCACGGCCCGTCCAGCGGGCAGTAGCACGCGAGGTCGCGACCGCGCAGCTCTCGCCTGACGTCGTCCACGTCGACCTCGAGACAACCGGCCAGCAGGTCCGCTCGATAGCGGCGCACCGCTTCGTCGCGCCCGAGCGACAGCGGGTGCGGGTTGCCCCACTTCGTCGGGCGGGTGACGACCACCACGCCGTCCGGCAGCCGACTGCCTTTCCGCCGCGACCGCTGGAACCGCTGCGGCACGAGGGACCCGCCCGCCGCAGGTCGCGGCGTCATCCGCCATCGCCGTTGTCGAGCCGCCGATCGATCTCGGCGTTCATGATGCGGCACTCGTCGAGCGGATGATCGAAACGGCACAGCAGCGCTGCCGCGAGGAGCTCTCTCGAGTGGGTGAGCCGGGCGATCTCGTCGTCGAGTTGCTCGAGTCGTCGGCGGGCGATCTGCTTCCACGCCGCGTTGTCGGCAGCCTCGAGGATGCCCTGGATGTCGTCGAGCGAGAGCCCGGCGTCCTGCAGCATCTGCACGAACACGAGGTGGCGCACCGTGGCCTCGCCGTAGCGGCGCTGCCCCGAGGCCCGAGCGTCGGCGACCACGAGGCCTCTGCGCTCGTAGTAGCGCAGCGCCGACGTGGCGACGCCGACGAGCGCGGCGACCTCACCGATCGCGAGGGTGGCTTCTGGTTCGATCGATGCATCATGGCTTGACTTGAACCCGGGTTCAACCCTCATCGTGGTGGCCATGACCTCTCATCGAACCGAGCCGGCCGCCGGTGGCAGCCTCCCGTCGCCGAACCACCACGCCCACCATCCCGGCTTCTCCGGCCCGAGCGGGCTCGTGGCCGCGGTGTCGTTCCTCTTCGGCCGTGACCGGTCGGCGGAGTTGGCGATCGAGCTCTCGGCTCTTCGGCCCGGCGAACATCTCGTCGATGTCGGGTGCGGACCGGGTGTCGCCGTCCGTCGAGCCCGATCGCTGGGCGCAGAGGTCATCGGCGTCGATCCGGCCCCGGTCATGCTGCGGGTCGCCCGGCTTCGTCGGCGATCCGGTCCCGGACTCGACTGGCGTCTCGGGACTGCGGAGTCGCTGCCGGTCGACGACGCATGGGCGCACGTCTGGTGGTCGCTGTCGACCGTCCACCACTGGTCTGACGTCGACGCCGGTCTTGCCGAAGCGCATCGAGTGCTGCGCCCGGGCGGTCGGATGGTGGCGCTGGAGCGTCGCATCGACGACACAGGCGCTGCTGGTACGGCGAGCCATGGGTGGACCACCGAACAGTCCGAGTCGTTCGCCGGGCGGTGCGAGCAGCTCGGCTTCACTGACGTTCGGGTGGGTGAGCACAGCGGGCCGACGACGTTCCTCTCGGTCGTCGCTCATCGGGACGAGCGGACCACCTGATTCCGTCAGAACTCCCAGGAAGGATGAGCCGCGCCGAGAAGCGACCGATGGACGGCCCACTCGCGGAGCGACAGCGGCGTGGCTGGGACGACGCGGACGGAACCGGCCTCGAGCACGAAGCCCCACTGGAAGGCGGCCAGCGGTTGGACATGACGTTGCATCGGTCCGTCGGGTGACGCACACAGGAAGCTGTGCGCGAGCCAGTCGAGGTACTGCCCACGGTCGCGTCGGTACGGTGCGTCGAACAGCGTCGGGTCGATGCCGTAGAAGCCGAACGGCAGGTCGAGGTGCTCGAAGATCTGCAGCGGATCGGTGACGAACGTCCGGTCCGCGCCGGGCGCGGCGCACGTCCCGACCAGCTGGACCCAGCCGAGCAGCGCTGCATACCCACGCAGCTGTGTCGTGACGGTCGCCTCGCAGACCGGAAAGTCCTGAGCCGCCGGATCGCAGCCGATCGAGACCGGGTCGTCGTTGCGCGACATCGAGACGGTCACCCTGCCGGACGCGCCGCGCACTGCGAAGTCGAGGACGAGGGCCGCGTCGGACACTCGAGCAGCTTGACGCCGGCACTCGTCCCATGTCGACCCCGACGGACCGCTGCTCCCGGGATCCGGGCATCAGACGCGGGTTAGGCTCCGGACGATGCTCGGATTGGGCACGATCCTGGTCGAGCGGGTGCATCAGCTCGACGAGCTCTGCGAGGTGATGCGCGCGTCGGCAGGAGCGGTCGCCTTGATCGAGGGTGAGGCAGGGGCCGGGAAGACGGCGTTGATGGCCGAGGCGCGTCGGGTGCTTCCCGACCACGTCCAGGTGTGGTCGTCACGCTGCGAGGCGCTCGCTGTGCCTGCGCCGTACTCGGCGCTGTACGAGACGCTCGACCGCATGCCGGTCGAGCTGCGCGACGTGGTCCGGCGAGGCGAGAGCGGGGTCGCGGCCTTCGCGGCGGTGCTGGACGAGCTGCGTCGAAAGCCGACCGTGCTGCTGATCGACGACCTTCAGTGGGCCGACACGGCGACTGCGGGCCTCGTCCGCTACCTCGCGCGCCGGATCCACGACGTACCCAGCGCGATCGTCGCCGCGTACCGCGCCGACGACCTGCCGGGGAACCGCGATGCGGGCGATCTGGTCGTCGAGCTGGGCCGCCATGGTCGCCGCATCGCGCTGCCTCCGCTCACGGTCGACGGCGTCGCCGAGCTGGCCGCGGAACTGGCGCCCGACCGGGTGGGCGATGCCGAGGCGATCCGCCGGCTCACGGGGGGCAATCCCTTGTTCGTCGTCGAGGTGCTCCGGCAGGAGAACCCGGGGGGGGCGGTGCCCGGCTCGGTCGCCGACATCGTGACGGCGGGGCTGCGGCGCCTGCCACTCGCGGCCCAACGCGTGGTCGAGGCGATCTCGCTCTGCGCCGAGGGGATCGACGTCGAGTCCGCCGCGGCCTTGAGCGTGGACGCCGGCGTGCACGTCGACCTCGCGTGCGAACGACGGCTGCTCGTGTTCGAGGACGGACGCGTGCGGTGCCGGCACGAGCTCATCCGCAGTGCAGTGGACAGCTCGGTCCCCCCTGTGCGTCGACGTCAGCTGCATCGCGACATCGTCGGCGCAGTCGGTGGGCGGGCCCGGACGGCGCGCGACGTGGCGATGCTCGCACACCACAGTGCAGCCGGAGGGCTCGCCCGCCGTGCGGTCGAGTACTCGTTGGCTGCTGCCCAGACCGCCATCAGCGCTCGCGCCCATCGCGAGGCCGCTGATCACTTCGCCCAGGCGCTCCGCTTCCGCGAGGAGATGGATCCCGTCGAGCTCGACGTCACGATGGCTCGTGCCGTCCCCGAGCTGATGTTGTCGGGGCGCTTCGATCATGCCGAAACCCTCGCTCAGCAGCGGCTCGACCTGGCGCCCGACGACGAGATCCGAGCAGCGGCCCTCTTGCAGCTCGCAGACGTGGCGAGCCAGCGGGGCCAGTGCTCGCGATCGAGCGAGCTCATCCGGGCCAGCGTCGCACTGGCGCCGGCACCCTCGCCGCTGATCGAAGTCGAGCGGATCACCGACCTCGCGGTCGTCGCGTATCGCGCTGGTCGGCTGGACGAAGCGACCGAGACGTACGCCACCGCTCTCGACGTCGCCCGGACCACCGACGATGCGGGGCTCGTCGCGCGGGCATCGGCACGCCTGGCCGGCGTGCGCGTCGCCGCGGGCGACCGGGATGGCATCGCGATGTTCCACTCGGCGATCGCGGCCGCGCTGCGCGCCGGGGCCGACGACCACGCAGCCTTCGCCCACAACAACCTGGCCGCCGGTCTGGTGTGGTGGTTCGATGTGCCGGCGGCCATCCTCGCGGTGGAGCGTGGTCTCGAGTTCACGTTGGCGCTCCAGCTCGACACGTGGCGCACGTCGATGCAGGGATCCGGCGCAGTCGCTGCCGCGTACGCCTGCGACTGGAACGCCGTCGAGCGGTACCTCCTGTTCGACCCGGCGATGTCCTCGTGCCACGGAGCCGATGCCGAAGCGCTCTCCGTCGCCGCTGCGGTGAGGCTTCGCCGAGGATTGCCGGAGGACGGCAGCGTGTCGGCCGCGCTCCACGCCGCCGACGTCGAGCCCGAGCCCCTCTACTACACCCGCGTCTACGCGACGGAGCTCGCGCTCGAGGCTGCGTGGATCGGTGTGCATTCACGTGCCGATGCCCTCGACCGCCTCGACACGCAACTGACCTCGTCGTGGATGATCCACGACCCATGGGCGCGGACGCGGCTCGGCTTCTGGGCGCTTCGCCTCACGGGTGAGGTGGTCGTCGACGACGTCGCCGGTCCCTTCGCGGCCGAGCTCGCCGGCGACCACGCCAGCGCAGCTGAGGGTTGGGACGCCCTCGGCTGCCCGGTCCATGCTGCGGTGACACTGGCAGCGATGCCCGAACCCCCTGTTGACGACATCGTGAACCGTTTGCAGTCCGTCGACGCTGCCGGCGTGCTCGCTGCTACGCAGCGCGACTGGCGCAGGCGCGGGGTGTCGAGCCGCAGCAGGGCCGCATCGACGCATCCGTCGGGATTGAGCGCTCGCCAACTCGACGTGCTCTGGTTGCTGGCAGCGGGACGCACGAACGGCGAGATCGCGACCGAGCTGTTCATCTCGGAGAAGACTGCCGAGCACCACGTGTCCGCGATCTTGACGCGGCTCGGTGTTCCCACGCGCCGGGCCGCGGTCGGCCATGCGCTCGAACGGGGTTGGGTGACCCGCTGAGCGTTCCTGCCCGTCGAATGGGCAGGTTCCCCCGATGCGGATTCGGACGTGAGAGCGCACGATGAGGGGAGCCCGGGACGGCCGGGACCTCACGAGACGGAGAGCGAACAGATGCCCCTCTTCATGGACATCCACCACATCGAAGGCGGTGTGTCGGCCGAGGACGTCGCGGCTGCGCACGCGAAGGACCTGGAGACGCAGTCGTCCCATGGCGTCAACTACCTGCGGTACTGGGTCGACGAGCGCGCCGGCACGATCTTCTGCCTGGTCGAGGCGCCCGACGCCGACGCGGCGTGCACCGTGCACCGAGAGGCCCACGGCCTCGTCGCCGATGACATCTTCGAGGTCACCGAGCACACCTGAACGGGCCGACGGATCAGCTCAGGTCGAGCTCGCCGACGGGTCGCAGCAGCTCTGCCGGCACCCAGTCACGCTCCCAGTCGTCGAAGCGTGCCGGCTGGACGTCGCCGTCGATCAAGAAGCCGACCCACAGATGACCGCGCTCGTTGCGGACCGGCTGCAGCGAGTCGGCACCGCGGTTCCCGTAGGTCACGACACAGCGCCGACCGTCGGGGAGCTCGTAGATCGTCCCGACCGAGGCGAGTGGTCCGTGTCGCACCGAGGACGGCAGCTCATCGCGCGGCGACATCGCCTCCGTTCTACACGCAGGCGGTCCGAATGCGACCGTCGCTCGCGTCAGCTCCACACGTTGCCGTGGTCGCGTACGAATCCGCGCAGCGTCTGATGCCATTCAGGTGTCGCGTGGCGGATACCCACCGGTGCCGATGCGAGGTCGTCGAGCCATGCCGCCAGCGCCCGCACTCGAAGGTCGATCAGAGTGCGGACGACCTCGCCGTCGACGCCGCTCGTCGCCTCTGTCCGGTAGCCCTTCAGAAAGGGGTGCTCGAAGGCTCGATAGCGCTGTCCTTCGCCGTCGACGAACGAGTCGAACAGCACCATGTAGAGCGCGTTGGCGACATCGAACGCACGCGGCCCGAGGCCGCACTCCTCGAAGTCGAACACCCGGACTTCCGAGCCTCGACGCCTGAGGTTGGCGGCGTTGAAGTCACCGTGCAGCAGCTGGAGCTCGTCATCGCTGGCGTGCCCGACCGCTTGGAGCGCCGCGACCATCGGGAGGTCGTGCGCCCCGAGCTGTGCGAGCGAGCGGTGGAGCCCCGCGAGGGTGACACCCATCAGCTCGGCATCCTCCGAACGAGTCACGTCGAACGGAACACCGTCGGCGAATTCTGAGCACAGCACGAGGAGCTCGACCCCCGAGTCGTCCTGGATCCGCGTCACCACACGGCCGTCGATCGGAACCGGACTGCACACACGATCGTCGATCAGCGCGACCTCGGCGACGGCCCGGACGCGGGCGGTCACGAGGGCGACGTCGACCGCAGCCGCGTCGAGCACCTTCGCGACGACTCGCCGCCCATCGGGAAGCGACACCTCGAACGCCTGCGACTGATGACCCTCGTGGAGCCGGCGAACCTCGGCGGCACCCAGCAGATCTCGAACCCGGGACGCCACGTCCATCGACACACCTTCGCGCAGATCTCGTTCGTCCCGATCGGCCGCGATGAGTTCCGCGGCGTCGTCACGTCGAAAGGGCATGAGCGAGCACACCACCACATCACCGACCACCGTCACGAACCTCGGGGTCGCCATGTTCACCGTCAGCGACCAGGACGCCGCCCTGGCCTTCTACACCGAGAAGCTGGGCTTCGAAGTGCGAGCCGACGTCCGCTTCGGCGAGCACGGCGAGATGCGCTGGCTCGAGGTCGCCCCGCCAGGATCGACCGCCAGGCTGGCGCTGAACCCGCCGATGGGCGGCGAGCCCGGCGGAGGCGGCATCGGGATCGAGACGCCCGATCTGCTGGCCGAGCACCGTCGGCTCACCGCGATCGGTGGCATCGAGGTCGACGAACCGATGACGGCTCCCGGCGCCCCGCACCTGTTCATGATGCGCGACCCCGACGGCAACCACATCGCCGTGGTCGAGGTGCCGCCCGCCTGACGTCACGAGGTCGTCGAGCCGACCCGACCAACCTGGGTCTTTCTGCTCTGGCAACCGTTCCCGGACATGAGACGATGTGCTCGTGGCACGGGTGCGGTGTCGTCGCGGGTTCAGGGTGTCGGCGATCGCTCTCGTCGCGGTGCTGGTCGCGGCGTGCGCCTCCGAGAGCGCGTCACCGTCGGCGAGCGAGGTCGCCTCGACCATCGAGTCGACCTCCGTCGCCTCGACGAGCCCTGCCTCGACCACGACGTCGGTGGTGGACACGACCGCCGCTCCCACGACGAGCGAATTTCCGGCGACGACCACCACCATCATCCCCGGGTCGGGCGGTCGCTTCGATCCGGCTTGCCACGGCCAGGCGTACGACCGTGACTCTCCTCGGCCGAGCGACGACCCACGCCTCGACACGCTCGCCGTCGTCGGTGATCACCCTGCGCTCGAGATCGAGCTACCGAGGGCGATGTCGGGCGGTGGCGAGCCCGGCCAGCCTCCGATCGCCGTCGCGGTCCGCATCCCGGGCGGGCTGCTGGTCAACGTGCGATCGCCGGACACCGGGTGGTTTCCCGGCGGCTTCGTCGCTGCAGTCGACCTCGACGGGGAGGTGCGTTGGGTGCGCTGCACCGCGGACGCGCTGGCGGGACCGATCGTGGCACCGCTCGAGACCGAGCCTGACCGCGGGCTCGTCGGGACGTGGCGCTGGAACGACGAGACCAAGTCGTGGGCGTACTCGTGGGATGTGGTGTCGCTCGCCGACGGCATCACGATCGAGTCGTTCGACGACTTCGTCGCTGCGGCGGGAGCGAAGGGTGCCGCCGCAGCGAACCGGAGCCCGATGCTGGTGGAGCGGGGCGTGGCGGTGTTCGGCAGCGAGACCGGACACGTCCTCGACGCAAACGTCGACGGGTTGCTCCGGCTCGACCTCGCGACCTGGCGGGTCACGACGACGACCGTGCCACCCGAGTTCGACGGGCATCCAGCGGGAGAGCTGGAGCTCGCGCTCGGCACCGATGGCAGCCTCCTGCGGATGGGGCGACTGCTCGACAGCAACCTCCGGGTGCCGCAGTCGGTCGAGGTGAACGGCGAGTGGCTCACCGACGAGGCACTCCGACGCTCGGTGTGGGGCCCGGTGGTCGAGATGTCGTACGGCGCCGACGGCGTGCGGCTCCGATCCTGGGACGCAACCGGTGTCGTGCGTTGGTCGAGCGACATCAGGCTCCCGAATCGTGAGGGCTTCCTGTACGGCCGCGACGGCGAGATGGTGATGGCCGTGGCGTGCGGGCCGCCGGACGAGCCCGGCTTCTGCACCGACGAGCGGCTGGTCGGCCTCGATGCCCAGACCGGGCGCGAGCTCTGGTCAGTCCCGGGGTGGCGGGTCGTGGGGCCGATGGCCGGCGGCATCGCCTACGTGACCGACAGTGCCGACCTGATGTCCGGCGAGGACCCGACCGGCTGGTTCGTGCTCGACACCCGCACCGGTCGCCTCGCCGAGTCGCCCTCGTGGCCGGGCGTCGATACCTTCCGCACCGGGTGCTGCGGCGAGTCCGACTACCTGCACGCGGGCGCCCACGGCGGGATCGTCGTGGCGGTCTCGGCACAGACGATGCGGGTGTGGTTCCCCGCCGATCTGACGCCCGCGACCACGACCCGCGTCACGCTCGATTGACCCGTGGCTGGGACGCGGGTCGGCGATGAGTTGCGAGTCCGGGTGCCGTCTGAAGAGCATGGAAACGATCAACCTTGGTGAAGCAGACGGGTTGCCTGCTCTCGACTGGACGGAGGTCGAGACGCAGGTCGCCGACCTCCTCATGCACGACGACCCGCAGTCCCCGAACCGTGTCACGTTCTGGCTGACCACACTCAACGCCGATGGCAGCCCTCACGTCACGAGCGTCGGCGCGCTGTGGCATGCGGGCTCGTGCTGGTTCCAGACCGGCGAACGCACTCGCAAGGCCAGGAACGTCGCCCGCGACCCGCGCTGCTCGGTCAGTGTGGCGACCAAGGGCTTCGACGTGATGATCGCCGGCGAAGCCCGCCGCGAGACAGACCCGAACACCGTTGCCGAGATCGCCGCGCTGTGGGCACAGAGCGGATGGCCCGCTGAGCCCGACGAATCCGGCACCGGCATCACGGCGCCGTTCAACGCGCCGACGCTGGGCCCGCCGCCGTGGTTCGTCTACCGAGTCACGCCACGCACCGCGACCGCAGTCGGCACCTCCGGCGACACACCCGGTTCGACGCGCTGGCGCTTCTGACCGCCGACGTTCGGCCGCGTCGGCATCAGTCCTGCAGCGGACGGCGGCGTGTCGGCCGGGCGCCGGTCCAGCGCGCCTGCACCTGCAACGTCACGACCCCTGCGATGACGAGGCCGGCCAGGTTGATCGCCAGTTGCAGCGCGGCGCCCCCGACTGCGTCCCACGACCCGAACGCAGCAGCGGCACCGGCGTTCCCGATCGCCGGGATCGTGGTGACCGAGACGAGGACGCCGATGAGCGCACCACTGCGTCCCTGCGTCAGCGAGAGCATGCCGACGACCCCGGCGAGGATTGCGACGACAGCCGCAAGTGCGTCGGGGTGAGCGATGAATGCCGTCAGCTGCAGATCGCCGATGTCGTACCCATCGGGAGCGATCGACGTCACCCGGAACAGGAGCGTGGCGCCGAGCGCGACCAGCGCGGCGGCGACAGCGCCGGCGACGAGCGTGCGTGCGGCGGCGACGGCATGGCCACCTCGGTGCCGCACGAGCGCCACGCACAGGGCAGCGAGCGGGCCGTAGTCCGGGCCGACGACCATCGCTCCGATGACCAGGATCGGCGAGTCGAGCAGGATGCCGATCGCCGCGATCGTGGCGGCGATCGACATGAAGACCAGGAACGACGTCGTGAGCGTCGCTTCGTCTCGCGTGCGTGCCTCGAGCTGCTCCCACACCAACGCGTCGGCGCCCTCACCGGGCGCACGTGCCTCGGCGGCTGCCGCTTCGTTCGAGACGACCAGTTCCAGGGCCTCGACGACGATCGCGCCTCGGTGGTGGAGGCCGTGATCCTGCAGGCGCTCGATGACCTCGTTGGCGGACTCGCGTGCCACGTCGCAGAACACGAGCTCGCCGTCGGGTCGAGTGGCCGAGTCCGTACCGCGAACCAGGTGCACCACACCTGGCGTTGCTGCCAACTGCTCGACGACGACGTCGATCAGGTCGGCGGGCACGATCAGGCGCAGGTGCAACACGTCCTCATCCTCGCGTGACGAGAGCCGGGTCGGCGCCGCTGTGTCGGGTCGGCTCCGCCGACATCCCCGCGTACCATGGTGCACATGGCAGGCGTCGTCGGGTCGATCCGGGTCGAGCCGCTCGACGCGACGTTCGGGGCGGTCGTCCGAGATGTCGACCTCGCTGCCGCGAGCGACGCGACCATCGCCGAGCTGACGGAGCTGTGGCACGAGTACGCGCTCCTCGTGTTCCCCGGGCAGCACCTGACGCGGCACGAGCAGGACGAGTTCGCCCGGCGCTTCGGCGATCTGGAGTTCACCGCGACACCGCTGACCAACATCCAGCGCGATGGCACGCTCCGATCCACCGATCACGACCTCTCCAAGTCGTTGCGCGCCAACGAGCGATGGCACCACGACAGCACCTACATGCCCGTCCAGGCGAAGGGTGCGGTGTTCACCGCAGAGGTCGTCGCCGCCGAAGGTGGTGACACCGGCTTCGCGGACATGCGTGCTGCGTACGACGCGCTCGATGACGCGACCCGCAAGCAGATCGGCGGCCTCGCCGCGTACCACTCCCGTCGATACAGCATGGACCGGATCGGCCTGCACGTGAGCGACGAGAACGCCAGCCGGTACGAGATCTACGGCTACGGCAGCGACATCGAGCCGCCGCTGCGCCCGCTGGTGAAGGTGCACCCGATCACCGGCCGCCCCAACCTGCTCATCGGCCAGCACGCCCACGCGATCCCTGGGCTCACGGCCGACGAGTCCGAGGCACTGCTCGACCGGCTGAACGAGCAGGCCTGCGTCAGACCGCGCACCTACTTCCACCGGTGGACTGCGGGCGACGCGGTGCTGTGGGACAACCGGTGCCTCATGCATCGAGCAACCCCGCACGACCCGGGACAACCGCGGCGGATGTGGCACACGCGCATCGCCGGCGACCCTGTCACCGAGGCCGGTCTCAGCGACTCCGCGGAGCTGTGAGCGCCGACCGGCCGGCTCAGACGGTCACACGAAGGCGCTGCCATCGAGTGCGCGTGAGGGCACACCATCGGGGCCCACGGGCACGTCCCCTTCGAGGGTGACCCGGTGCATCTCGCGTTCGACGATGACGGGTCGGCCCGATTCGTCGACGGTGTGCGACAGGTCGCGCGGAGCGAGGTGAGCGGTGGAGCGGTTGTCCCAGAAGGCGATGCTCCCGGCCGCCCATTGGAAGCGGACGCTGAACTCCGGCCGACCAATGTGGTCGTAGAGCATGCTCAGCAATGCGTCGCTCTCGGCCCGGGCCAGCTCGATGATGTGTGACGTGAACGTCGGGTTGACGAACAACGCGCGCTCACCGGTCTCTGGCAGCACTCGCACCACGGGGTGTACAGCGGCAAGGGGTCTACCCGCGAAGACGGAGCGGATCTTGCTCGGTAGCCCCTCTCGCTGACGGTCGACGTGCAAGACGTTGCGATGCACCGCGTGCAGCCCGTCCAGCATGCGCCTCAACGGTTCGGACAACCGTTCGTACGCGACGACCAGGTTCGTCCAATGTGTGTCACCGCCGCATGGCGGCACCTGCACCGCGCGCAGGATCGAACCCATGGGTGGCGCGGCCGTGAACGTCACGTCCGTGTGCCACTCGCTCTCGATGACGGCCTCGCCGCGCTCGTCGACGGCCTCGCGATTCAGCAGCGGCAGCACGCTGGGGAAGTCCGGAAGCCCCGGCAGCGTCGGGTGGCCTGGTGCCACGTTCCCGAACCGCTCGGCGAAGCGCAACTGCTCTGCGGGCCCCGCCGTCTGATCCCTGAAGAAGACCACCTTCCACTCCAGGAGCGCATGCCGGATCTCGGCCACTGTCGCATCGTCGAGCGTCCGGCTGATGTCGACCCCGGAGATCTCCGCACCGATGCAACGGGTCAACGGTCGCACATCGACGTGCGTGGTCGCTGAGGTACTCATGCTCTCTCCCTGTCGAAGTCCCCTCGACAGGGTAACTCACCACCGATCAAACCGACGGTCGTTTGAGCCCGACACGATCACTCACGCGTCGACGACTTCCAGCCGGATGCGCTTGTTGCCCTTGCCCTTGCTCTCGGTCTTGGTGACACGGATCCGGCCGACCTCGCCCGTGGTCCGAACGTGAGTGCCCCCGTCCGCCTGCTTGTCGAGGCCGACGATGTCGACGACGCGGATCTCGGGCACCGACTCCGGGATCATCGACACCTTGGTGCGGATGAGGTCCTCGTCCATCACGGCGGTCGACCGCGGCAGGAACGACACCTCGATCGGGCGGTCGGCCGCGAGCTCGGCGTTCACGAGCTCCTCGACACGCGGGCCGAAGCCCTCGGGGAGCGGGTCGAACTCGAAGTCCATGCGGGCCGACAGCGGCTCCATGTTCCCGCCGGTCACCGGTACCCGCCACTCGTTCCAGATCACTCCGCACAGCACGTGCAGGGCCGAGTGCGTGCGCATCAGCCGGTGGCGCCGCTCCCAGTCGACGATCCCGCGCACGGTGGCGCCCACCTGGAACGAGCCGTCCACGGTGTGCCACACGTGGTCACCGTCTTTGCGGACGTCGGTCACGGCGTGCCCGTCGAGCGTTCCGGTGTCGTGTGGTTGCCCGCCACCGGTCGGGTAGAACGCGGTGCGGTCGAGCGCGACCGCACCCTCACGGACGTCGACGACGGTGGCGTCGAACTCGGCGAGATACGCGTCGCGGAGGTAGAGCAGATCGGTCGACATGCCCCGATTCTGCCGCACTTCGCGAGCGCGTGGTCGGGTGGTGCCAGTACCACTGCCGCTTCGCATGGCAGTGCCATGTCGAGGCACCCCACATTCGCGGTTTCGTGGTCTTCGTCAACGACGACGATCAACAGGAGCCACCACCATGAACCCCCGCACCACCTCGATGCGAACCATCTTCGCCCTCACCGCTTCCGTGGTCTCGCTGTCGTTCCTCGCCGCCTGCGGTGACGACGACGCCGAAGCCAGCAGCGTGCCGGCGGCCGCATGCGATGCAGCTGTCGACCTCACCTCCGCCTTCGGGCAGGCCCCCGAAGACCCTGCCGAGTTCTCGGGCTTCGCCACGGACACGCTGATCCCGCTGGCGACCACACTTGCCGACGAGCTCGATGACGGAGATGCGGACGCCGCCAAGGTCCTCGCCGACGCCTACGAGCGGATCGCCGAGGATGGTGACATCTCGGTCGTCGAGAGCGAGCCCGTCGCCGATGCCCAGGCCACCGTCGGCGCCGCGATCCACAACGGGTGTGACCTGCAGCGCGTCGACATCGGCGCGGTGGAGTACCAGTACCAGAATGCTCCCGACCAGCTGAAGGCGGGCCGCGTCAGCTTCGCCCTGCAGAACAAGGGCGTGGAGGACCACGAGATGGTGCTCTTCCGTCGTGCCGACGGCGAGACGGCCTCCTTCGAGGAGCTCTCGCAGTTGCCCGAGGACCAGCTGTTCTCGAAGGTCACCTTCACCGGTGTGGCCTTCGGCAAGCCGGGAACCACCTCGTATGCGGCGATGGACCTCGAGCCCGGCACGTACTTCCTCGTCTGCTTCATCCCCCAGGGTGGTTCCGAGGACGCGCCGCCCCACTTCATGGGCGGGATGCAGCACACGCTGACCGTCACGTGATGAGCTGTCGGTCGATGGCCGAAGTGCACACAGTCGAGGAGGTCCCGGGCGACATCGTGGTCGCCCGGGACCTTCGCCGTACCTACGACGCAGCGACGGCGCCCGTTCGTGCGCTGCGCGGCGTGGACCTGACGGTGAGCGACGGAGAGTTCGTGGCGATCACCGGCCCGTCTGGCTGTGGCAAGTCCACCTTGCTCAACGTCGTCGCCGGCCTCGAGCGCGCCGACGCCGGCAGCATCACCGTCGCCGGCACCGATCTCGCCGACCTCGGCGAGGCCGACCTCGCTCGGCTGCGTCGTCGGCACATCGGCATCGTCTTCCAGTTCTTCAACCTCATCGAAGGCATGACGGCTCGGGAGAACGTGGCCCTGGCTGCGCTCGTCGCCGGCAACGGGAGACGGGCCGCCGACGAGCGCGCGATGGCGATGCTCGATCTGCTCGGCCTGCTCGACCGCACCGATGCGGCACCGGCGACCTTGTCTGGGGGCGAGCGGCAGCGGCTGGCGATCGCCCGCGCTCTGGTGAACGAGCCGTCGCTGTTGCTCGCCGACGAACCCACGGGATCGCTCGACAGTGAGGGGGGTGCCGAGATCCTCGAGCTGTTCACCCGGCTCAACGAGCGAGGACAGACGATCGTGATGGTCACCCACGACGAGACGAATGCTCGCCGGGCGCACCGGCGGGTGCGCATGCGCGACGGTCGAGTGCACGACCCGGCCGCACATGTCGCCGGAGCAGAACCATGAGCGGGTCGCATGCCGCCAGCCGGCGACGCCTGCGCGCCGCGCTGCAGGTGACGCTCCTCGTCGTCGCGGCAGGCGTTGTCGTCGTGTGCGCGTTGCTCGCCGCTTCGATGGTCACGGGTGAGCTGCCAGGTGATGGTCGTTGGCAGGCGTCCGTCGCCATCGCCGGTTGTGCAGCGGGCTGCCTGCTGTGGCCGATCGGCCGTCGAGCTGCCGCGGACGCAGCCGAGCGTGTCCTGCGTGGCGGTCAGCGATCGCCGGAGGACGTCGTGCGCACGTTCGGGTCACGAGCTCGCGAGGGCACACCCGTCGACGAGCTGCTCGGTGAGCTCGTCGAAGCGCTGTCGCGCATCTTCGCCCTCGACACAGCGGAGGTGTGGCGCGAGCAGGGCGGGTTGCTGTCGCTGGCAGCATCGGTCCGTGGAGAGCGCCGCGCTGCGTTGGGGCTCGACCCGGCGGCTCGTCGTGCGCTGCTCGGAGGCGGGGTCGTCGGACGCGCATGGCTCGACCTCTGGGCTCCCGACGCGCTCGGCGGCCGCGCGGCCGGTGATCTGCGCGTCGTCCCCGTCACACACGCCGGCGCACTGCTCGGTCTCATCGTGGTCACACGGCGCGACGGTGCGGGCCGATTCGGGGCGGACGACGACCTCGAGCTCGCCGAGCTCGGCAATCGGCTCGGAGTCGTGCTGCACAACCGCGAGCTCGACGCCACGCTCCAGGACACGCTCGCCGATCTTCGGCGCTCGAACGCCGAGCTTCGTGCCTCGCGTGTCCGGCTGGTGAGCGCAGCGGACGCCGAGCGCCAGCGCATCGAACGCAACCTGCACGACGGCGCGCAGCAGCACCTCGTCGCGTTGGGAGTCAACATCCGGCTGGCGGCCGACGAGATCGAGGCCGACCCATCCACGGCGAGCGCCGTGCTGTCGGCTCTCGCGGACGAGGCGCGCGAAGCGTCGGCCACCCTCCGGTCGCTCGCCCATGGCATCTACCCGCCACTGCTGATCAAGTCCGGCCTGACCGAAGCACTTCGCTCGGCTGCTCGACGCAGCCCGTCGCCGGTGACCGTGACCTTCGACGGGGTCGGTCGCTATCCCTCGGACATCGAGGCGACGGTGTACTTCTGCTGTTCGGAGGCGCTGGCCAACGCAGCCAAGCACGCGCCGGGCGCGCCGGTCCATCTGCATCTCGCAGAGCAGGACTCGATGTTGCGGTTCGAGGTCGTCGACGAGGGCGCCGGCTTCGACCCATCGCTGGTGCCCTCCGGGCACGGGCTCGTCAACATGGCCGATCGGACCGGCGCCGTGGGCGGCACGCTGTCCGTGGAGCGGCGTGCCGACGGCAGCGGCACCGTCGTCGTCGGAACCGTCCCGACCAGCCTCGCCGCGGCGGATCCCTCTCCGTGATGTCGCCGGCAGTCGCTGCGATCGCGCGCTTCGAGGTGCGTCACCGATGGCGCGGTCTGCTCGCACTCGCGCTGGTCGGTGGTGTGCTCGGCGGGGTGGTCATCGGTGCCGCCACACTCACCCGGCGTACGGCGAGCGCGCCCGAGCGGCTCGCCCAGGCGGTCGATCCAGGTGACGTGCACGTACGTGCTGTCGACGACGAGTTGGCGGCGGACGTCATCGACCTCCCGATGGTCTCGGCGGCGTGGGCGGGCCACCTCCAGGTCGCTCGCCTCGACGGGCCCACCGTCATGTACCTCGGCGTCGTCTCCGAGTCGGCTGAACTGTCGAACGACTCGGACGGGTCGGTCTTCCAACCGATCGTCATCGAGGGCCGCGCCCCCGATCCTGCTGCGCAGGACGAGGTCGCGCTCGACGAGGACATCGCGGCAGCGCTCGGGATCCGGCCGGGGGACACCCTTCGACTCTCGTTCCTCACACCAGAGGAGGTCGGTCAGTTCGACACGGGGTTCGGCGAGCCCGACGGGCCCACCATCGACGCCGTCGTGTCCGGGCTGCTGCGCGTGCCGGCGGGCGTGCTGGACGGGTCACCCGTGCTCGCAACGCCCGCGTTCACCCGGGCGCATCCAGGCCTCGGCGCAGCGACGGACATGTACCTTGCCCTTCGTGGCGGTGCCGGAGCGCTCGCAGGCTTCTCCACCGCGGTCGACGAACTGGTCGCCACCTTCCCGGCCCCTCCGGAGACTTCCGACTTCGCTCCTGTCACGATCGACGAAACCCGAGCCGGCACCGAGGCGCTGATCGATTCGTCGGCGGTGCTCGTGGGTGGGCTCATCGCGGCGATCGTGGTCGCGATCGTCGCGTCGCTGGTCGTCTCCGCGCAGGCGTGGTCGCGTCACTTCGGCGCCTCTGCGATGCAGCAGCGGATCGAGGCCGCACTCGGTTTGTCGGCACGCGACCGTCTGGCGGCGCGCCTCGTCCCCGGCGCGATGGCTGCGCTCGGTGCCGGCGCGGTCGCGTTGGCGATCACGCTCGTGGCCGCGGGCCTCGAGCCCGTCGGAGGGCTCGCCGACGTCGAGCCGCATCCGGGCTGGCGCGTCGACGGCACGGGCACCGCCGTCGGCATCGTCGGGGTGATCGCCGCCACGCTCGCTGTCGCCGCGCTGGGTGCCGCTCGCGCCGGCGCGGAGCGTCGTGACGCGAGGCGACCGAGACGTGCCGGCGCGTCTCGGCTCTTGCCGAGACGTCGCGGATGGCCGCTGGCCGGGGCGGCCCTCGCACGTCCGGCCAGCGACCGGCGCTCGGCCCCGATGGCGATGTCCTTGGCCGCGAACGCGCTGGGCGTCGCCGGCCTGGTCGGCGCGATCGTCTTCACTGCCAGCCTCGATCGGCTGACGGACACGCCCATTCGCTACGGATGGAACGGCGACCTCGCCATCGTCGACGTCAACGATCAGATCCTCGCCGATCTGGAGAGCGACCCGCGGATCGGCGCGATGGCAGACATCGCCAGCAGCCAGACGCGCATCTCGGGCCGCGACGTCGACGCATACGCCTACACGCCGGTCCGCGGCGACCTGTCCTGGGTGGTGACCGACGGGAACCTGCCGGTCGACGTGCACGACGTGATGCTCGGGCCACGCCTCGCCCTCCGGCTCGACCTCGAGACCGGTGACCAGCTCGAGGTCGGAGGCGCGTCGCTGCGCGTCGTCGGCATCGGGCTCGGACCCCCGATGAACGGTGAGCAGCTGGGTTCGTCGATGCTCCTGACCCCGAGCGGGATCGTCGAGCTCGCGGCTGCCGGCATCTTCCGCGAGGCGATCGTCGAGCTGGCGCCGGGTGTCTCGCTCGACGAAGCGATCGCGGATCTCGGTCAGCGCTACGAGCTGACGGTGCGCGAGCTGCCGGCGGAGGTCGGGCGGGTCGACGACCTCGGCTCGCTGCCGATGATCCTCGGCTGGTTCCTGGCCGGTCTCGCCGCGCTCGCGCTCACCCATGCGCTCGCCGTCACCAGCCGGCGACGCGCCCGCGATCTTGCTGTGCTGCGCGCGGTGGGCTCGACGCCGATCGAGTCGGGCCTGGCGATCGTGGCGACGTCGATGCTCACCGTGATCGGCGGCGTCGTGGTGGGGGTGCCGTTGGGATGGGGCACCGCTCGTCTCGTGTGGGGCGAGCTCGCCCGGTCGATCGGCGTTCGAGGCGACGTGCTGATGCCGCCGGTGGCGTTCGTGGCCGCAGCCGGCGCGGTCGTGGCTGCTCTCGTGATCACCCTGCCGTTCGCGGTTGCGGTGGTCCGGCGACGACCGGCCGACCTGCTGCGCGTCGAGTGATGCACGCGGGGTCGGCGTCAGCCGCCCTGCTGCTCGTGGAGATACATGAGGACAGCCTTGACGCGGCGGTTCAGGTCGCGCTCTTCCGACAGGCCCAGCTTGGAGAAGATCGAGTTGGTGTGCTTCTCGACGGCGCGCTCCGACAGCACCAGGGACGCGGCGATCGCGCTGTTCGACTTGCCACGCGCCATCTCGGACAGCACCTCGGTCTCGCGCGGCGTCAGCCGGTCGAGCTCGGAACCGGGCGACTTGCGTGTGCCGGCGACGAGCTGCTCGACGACTTGCGGATCGATGCGCGAGCCGCCGGCGGCGACCTCGCGCACCGCCACGAGCAGCTCGTCGAGGTCGGTCACGTGCTCCTTCAACAGGTAGGCCCGACCGGACGATCCCTCCTGGAGCAGGGCGAGCGCATACGCAGCCTCGGCATGCTGGCTGAGCACGACCACGCCGCAGCGGGGTCGGTCACGGCGCAGCTGCGCGGCGATCTGGATGCCCTCGTCGGTGTTCGACGGTGGCATGCGGATGTCGGTGACGACGACGTCGGGATCGGTGCGCTCGATGAGCTCGCCCAGGTCGTCGACGTTCGCGGCCGAACCCACGAGCTCGATGTCGGGTGCGCCGGCGAGCAATCGTTCGAGCCCCTGGCGGAGCAGGGCATGGTCTTCGGCGAGGGCGACCCTGATCGTCATCACCGTCGAACCTACGGCACGCGACCCCGGACGCGGCAACGGCGCCGGACCGGCCTGAGCCGATCCGGCGCCGCCGCAGGGTGCCTGGGGGGTGAGGGCAGCGAGCGTCATCAGGCGACGTCGGGGCTGCCGCCGTTGCGGGCCTTCATCATGCCGAGGCTGATGACCACGAGCCAGATCGGCATCACCAGGCCGGGGAAGCCCGGCAGGGCGGTGGCGGCGGCGAAGACGATGGCCGGCAGCATGAGCACGACGCTGACGATGCCCATCCAGCGGGGGAGAACTCGACGCTTCGGCAGGGCGAGGGCGGCAACCGAACCGGCGGCGACCATCGCGCCCCACCAGCCGAACAGCTGGCCGAAGTCGAGCAGTGTGAAGTTGACGAACTGGGCGTCACGTGACAGCCAGCCCTCGTCGGTTCCACCGGGCAGGTAGAGCGCCATCGACCCGGCCATCGCGGTGCCGAGGATGTTCATCGTCGCCGTGGCGCCGAGCGCGCTGGCGATCGTGCGCGACGCGAGATGTCGTGGCGCTCGCTCCTCGGCCCATCGGCGCCATCCGGCTGCGGCGTACAGCAGCGACGCGATGGACACGAGGCCGAGCACGAACGAGATGTGGTACGGGCCACGGCTGAGGTGGTCGATGACGCCGACGCCCTCGTTCGCTTCCTCCTTGCTGACGCCGTTGGAGATGCTCGTCAGCGCGGCGGCCCAGCCGGTGACGCCGGCGACGACACCGAAGATCGGCCAACGTGCTGCGTTGGTGCGAGCGGGGTGTGAGGAGGTGTTCTGGGCCGTCGTGGTGGCCGGGGTGCTGGTCGGGTCGGCGGTGGTGATGGTGAGGCTCATCGGAGGTCCTTTGCGTTGGTTGCCCGGCGGGCAGGTGGTGGTTGATGTGCCTCATCATGAAGATCCACCGAGCGCGTGTGGACCGCACTACCCGGCGTCTCGCGAGTGGTGGTGGCCACACCCTCCGACGGCGAGACCGGCTCAGCCCTCGAGCACGTACCGAGGGCCCGGACCCCGCGCGCCGGCCGCATCGCCTGGGTTGACGAGCTGGCACACCTTCAACGACAGGCAGCCGCATCCGATGCAGGTGTCGAGCCGGTCGCGCAACCGCTCGAGCATCGCGATCTGCGCGTCGAGTCGTGGCCGCCACTCGCTGGACAGGCGATGCCAGTCGTGCTCGTCCGGGGTGCGGTTGTCGGGGAGCGAGCTCAGCGCCTCGCGGATCTCGTCGAGTGACAAGCCGACCTGCTGGGCCACCCGGATGAACGAGACCCGTCGCAACACGTCGCGCGGGTAGCGCCGCTGACCCGAGCTCGAGCGCTCGGCCGACAGCAAGCCCTCGGTCTCGTAGTAGCGCAGGGCCGACGTGGCGACACCCGTGCGCTCGCTGACGGCCCCGATGGTGAGCGGCGCCTCGAGGTGACCATCCACCGACGCGACGCTATCGCCGGAAGGGGACGCTTGAAGTCGGCTTGAACACTTGCCGACGCCGGCCAAGCGACGTGCGACGGTCGGCGATCAGTCCGGGACGCTGGTGCTCGTCGTCGTGTCGAGCGCCGCGTTGTTCAAGCGTTCCGCAGGCTCGGTCACCTTGCCGGATGCGCCGATGTCCACCAGCTCACCGGGCGGGAGCTGATCGACGATGGTGGTCGTCGTGGTGGTGGTACTGCTGGTGGTGGTCGCTGGTGGATCATCGGGATGCGCGTGGTGGGTGATCGATGCCGTCGCACCCTTGTCGTCGGTGACGGTGAGCTTCACCGTGTACGAGCCCGCTTCGGCATAGGCGTGCGTCGCGATCTGCCCGGTGCCGGTGGTGCCGTCACCGAAGTCCCACGCGTACGAGACGATGGTGCCGTCGGAGTCGGACGAGGCCGACGCATCGAGCGTGCACACGTTGTCGGTGCAGGGCCGGGTGAACTCCGCCTTCGGCGCCTTGTTCGACGGTGTGATCGAGCCCCGCTCGATCTTCACCCAGTCGATGTCGCCCACGAAGTAGTCGCACGTGACCTCGACCTGGTCGCAGCTCGACTTGCCGGCGATGCTGAGGTTCTTGTTGTTGTTGATGGTGTAGGTCGGCTTCGCCACGCGGGCGACCTCGTCGCCGTCGATGAACACGGCGACGTAGGTCTGGAACCTGGCACACGTCACCGTGTGCCACTGGTTGTCGTTGATCGAGTGACCTGTCGCATCGACCCCCGCGGGGTAGCGGTTGCCCTGCGCGTCCTCTCCGATGAACAGGCAGTGCGGCTCGCCGAAGGGGAGCTCGAGCTTGAAGTAGCCGCCGATGGTGGTGTTCTGGCCCTTCTGCACGATGTTCCCGAACGGCTTCGTCGTCCGGTAGCGGACCGAGAACGCGAAGTCGGCGTTGCCCGGATCGAGCAGATCGTTCTCGGGGACGGTGTCGAGGCGCTCAGGCTCGGCAGGTGGCTTCGCCGGTTCGCGGTTGAGGTAGCGGTGCGCGGTCGCGCCGTCGAAGGTGACGCCCTTGACGTTGTTCGGCCCGCTCGATCCGTTCAGCCCGTTCGGCCCGCTGTCGACGAGCACCGTCGACCCTGCCGGCTCGTTCATGTTGTAGAGCGCCATGACCTGATCGGCGGCAGCGTCGGCGGGCGACGCCGAGTGGTCCACCAGGCTGACCACCGTGGTGATGGTGGCCGCCCCGAGCGCGATGGCTGCGAGGCGGGCGACGAGTCGGAGATCTGATCGGGAACGCATGCTCACTCCGGTGCGAGGACGACGGTCCACGCGGTGCCCCAGGAGCTCGAGGCCCCTGCGGTCGCCGTCAGGCCGCCATAGCTACCTGGACCCACGTTGCCACCGCTGTCGGCGGCAAGGCTGGTGATGCGCCCGCCGCCGCTCTGCGAGCCGGTCGAGCGGACCGTCACGCTGCCTGGCGGGGTGAGCGCGGTGGTGGACGAGTCGCGGTGCGCCCAGTAGGACACGACGTAGGTGGACGTCGCGACGGACGTGCTCGGCGTCGTGCGGGCCGAGCCACTCGTGATCAGCGAGCGGGCGACACCTGCGACAGGGTTCGTCGACGACGTCCCGCGATAGGCCATGACCGTCAACGAGCCCTTCGAGAGGGCCGACACCGTCACCCGGATCTGGCGACCCGCATCACCGGCCGCGGCGACCTTTCGCCACA
>JBFWSW010000031.1:0-49069 GCA_050248155.1 Ilumatobacteraceae bacterium | reverse complement strand
CGGAGCTCGACGGTGTGCCGGCCGGTGATCAGCCCTGCGTGCATCGCGACACTCTGCCATACTCGGCGGCGGAATTGACCAGTTGATCACTTTGTCCGTTGGGGAGCCGCCGTGAGCCTGATCGTCGTCGAAGCAGCCATCGTCGTGGCCGATCCGTCCACACGCGACGCGCTCGTCGCTGCGTCTGCCCCGTTGCAGGCGGCCACGCGCAGCGAGGAACCCGGTTGCGTCGTCTACAGCTTCTGCGCCGACCCGGTGCAACCCGACCTCATCCAGGTGTACGAGCTCTGGGCCGACGAGGCGTCGCTCGCCGCGCACTTCGATCACCCGAACTACCACGCGATGCGGTCGATGCTGAACGACGCCGGACTCGCCTCGGCCGTCAGCCGCAAGCACCGCGTCGACGCGACCGCGGCGGTGTACGGAGCCGACCGCCGGCCGACAGCCAGCTTCGCGAGCTCAGCCGACCCCGCTTGACGCGACGTCTTTCGCCCAGCGGTAGTCGGCCTTGCCGGACGGGCTGCGGTAGAGGTGCTCGACGAACACGACCCGCCGCGGCGCCTTGTACGACGCGAGGCGAGCCTTCACATGCTCGATGACCTCACCTTCCTCGACCTGCGCACCGGCAGCACGTGACGCGACGAGGGTGACCATCTGGCCGAGACGGCTGTCGTCGATGCCGACGGCGACGCAGTCCTCGATACCGGGGTGCTGCCGCGCCGCGACCTCCACCTCTTCCGGGTACACCTTCTCCCCGCCGGTGTTGATGCACACCGAACCGCGACCGAGGAGGTGCACGCTGCCGTCGGCATCGATCGTGGCGTAGTCACCCGGCACGGTGTAGCGGACGCCGTCGATCTCACGGAACGTGTGCGCAGTCTTGGCCTCGTCCCGGTAGTAGCCGGACGGCATCGGGCCCGACGCGGCGAGCACACCCGGCCGGCCGCTCCCGGGCTCGATTCGCTCCCACGTCGCCTCGTCGAACACTGCTGTGTTGGGCGTGGCGACGAAGCGAGCCGTGTCGAGCGGGTCCTGCCCGGGTGCCGTGATCGCGATCGCGAACGGGCCACCCTCCGACGCGCCGATCATGTCGAACACGGATGCCTCCGTCGCACGGCGCATCAGCTCCCGCTTGAGCGGGGCGGACAACGTCGCACCGGTCGACACGATGCGACGGAGGCTCGACAGGTCGTAGGGCTGCCCGTCGGCCTCGGCACGCTCGAGCTCGGCGACGATCGGACGGGCGAACGCGTCCCCGACGATCGAGAGCTGCGTCACGCGTTCACGAGCGACCAGCCTCAACAGCTCGGCCGGGTCGAACCGCCGCCCGGCGAGCAGCACCACGGTGCCACCGAGGACGAAGGTCGACATCGCGAGGAAGAGCGCCGTGCCGTGCATCAGCGGCGGCGCGGTCATGTTGACGGGGCTGACCCCCGACGCGTTCAGCTCGGACGCGACGCGCCCGACCTCCTCGGCGGACTCCGGTACGGGGATCCCGCTCGACGAGTAGCCCGTGAACGCGAGCGCGCCGAACAGGTCGCGGTGACGCCACACCACTCCCTTCGGCAGCCCCGTGGTGCCACCCGTGTACAGCAGCAACTCGTCGTCGCCGCTCCGGGCGATCGGTGCGAGCGGCTCGTGACCGGCGATGATCGCCTCGTACGACACGGCACCCTCGAGCAGTGGTGTACCACTGCCGTCGTCGACCTGCACGAGATGGCGGAGCTTCGGCATCGACGATCGAGCCTCGGCCACGACCGGCGCGAACGATGCGTGGTACACGAGCACCGACGCGTCGGAGTCGTCGACGACGTGTGCGACCTCCGGCGCGCGGTACCGGTAGTTGACGTTCACGGTGCTCGCCCGCACCTTGAAGGCCGCGAACGCCGACTCGAGGTACTCGGGGCAGTTGTACATGAGCTGGGCGACCTTCGCATCCGTCCCGACGCCGTCGGCGTCGAACCCCGCCGCGACCCGGGCGGCACGCGACTCGAGGTCTCGCCAGCGGATCTCGGTGTCGCCGAGCACCACCGCGACGTGGTCGGGCTGGTTCGCGGCGATCGCCTCCCACAGCGTCGCCCAGTTCTCCGACAGCGTCACCCTGTCCCCCTCCCCCACACCCGTTCGAGTGCCTCGATCACATGAGCTTGTCTGAAAGTAATCAAATGGTCAATAATCGTGCCATGACGGTCACGGAACCGCGCCCAGCCCGCTCGCCCGGCGTCACCTACCAGGAGCTGCTCGACACGGACACGCACCCCGTTCCGGAGGTGCTGCGCAGGCAGTCACCCCGCTTCCTCGGCGACGACGACATCCCGATCGAGCGGTACACGACGCGGGAGTGGCACCGACTCGAGGTCGAGCGGTTGTGGATGCGTGTCTGGCAGTTCGCGTGCCGCGAGGAGCACATCCCTCGGGCCGGCGACTACATCATCTACGACATCGCCAACCTGTCCTTCATCGTCATCCGCACCGAGTCGGGGGCGATCAAGGCGTATCCGAACGCGTGCCTGCACCGCGGTCGCAAGCTGAAGGACTACGACGGCCACTGCTCCGAGATCCGGTGCGCGTTCCACGGGTTCGCGTGGGCGGTCGACGGCGCCCTCGCCGACGTGCCCGCGGCATGGGACTTCCCCCACGTCGACGAGCGCCGCGACGACGACTTCCACCTCCCAGAGTGCCGCGTCGGCACGTGGGCCGGCTTCGTGTTCATCAACCCCGATCCCGACGCCGCGCCTCTCGACGAGTTCATCGGCGGGATGGCCGACCACTTCGCGATCTGGAACCTCGAGGATCGATACGTCGAGGCACACGTCACCAAGGTGATCGAGGCCAACTGGAAGATCACCCAAGAGGCGTTCTGCGAGGCGTACCACGTCAGCGGCACGCATCCGCAGATCCTCCCCTACCTCGGCGACACCAACTCACAGGTCGACGTGTGGGACACGTTCGCGCGGGTCATCACCCCCGGCGGCACGCCGAGCCCGCTGTTGGGATGGGCGCCCAGTGAGGAGGAGATGCTTCGCTCGATGCTCGACGTCCGAGTCGACCAGGTCGCACCGATCCCGCTGGCCGACGGCCAGACGGCCCGCGCCGCCGCCGCCGACGCGTCGCGGGCGCGCTGGCGCCCGATCGTCGGTGATCGTGTCGACGGGATGAGCGACGCGGAGCTGATGGACAGCCTCGACTACACGCTGTTCCCGAACTTCCACCCGTGGGGCGCGTTCAACCGCATCGTCTATCGCTTCCGCCCCAACGGCGACGATCACCGCAGCGCGATCATGGAGGTGTTGTTCCTCTCCCCGTTCAAGGGCGAGCGCCCTCCGCCCGCCCCCGTGCATCATCTCGGCGTCAACGATCCATGGACCGATGCGCCCGAGCTCGGCATGCTCGCGAAGGTGTTCGACCAGGACACGTTCAACATGTCGAAGGTGCAGCGCGGCCTCGAGGCCACGTTCAAGCCCGGCATCACGCTCGGCAACTACCAGGAATCGAAGATCCGGTGGTTGCACCAGATGCTCGGACAGTGGGTGGAGGGCTGAGCGTGCGCGGCATCGTCCATCCCTTCACCAAGGCGCTCTACGAGCAGGACGGAACCGGCAACATCCGCGTCACCCACGACGGACGCTCGGGCATCTTCGGCATCGACGGGCACTGGATCTCGGGCGAGCTGCGCGAGTGCGACCCACAGATGTGCGGGTGGGTCGGCGGGCCGCAGATCGCGAACCACCGCGTCGCGGTCGACCCCGTCTGACCCGCTCTCCTGGATCAGCGGGGCTGCCGCAGCATCTCGTCGATCGCGGTGTGCACGTGCACCACACGGCGTTCCTGGAAGCTGAGCGTGACGTGTCGCAGCGAGCTCGAGTGCATCCCGCGCTGGACTCGCGGCAGGTTCTCGAAGTCCTGATCGAGCACCTGCCCGAACGTCGCGACACCTTGATCGACCCAGACGTTGGGCACCGGAGTCGGCGCAGGCTCGCGTTGGTCGGGCCACATGAACCGCCAGACGTCGAACCAGCACCGGTCGGGATCGGTCACGTGTGGACGGATGCGGAACAGCAGGAACCCACCTGCGTGCGTGTTGAACACGAGGCCCGGGAAGATGAGGTAGTGGAAGTCGTCGATCAGCTGGTCGCGGGTGAGGCCTGAGTAGTCGTGGCCGTACTCGGCACCCTTCTGGGCGGTGCGGTCGATGAGGAACTGGCGCACGTCGGTGTCACCGATGCGGTTGCCGTCGTCGTCGAACATGCCCTCCACGCCCATCGAGAACGACTTGTACCCGTCACCGTCGGCCTCGCGGTTGGCGACCGTCGACCCCGACGAGCGATTGAACGCCTCGAACACCTCGTACTCGTCGACGTGCTCGAGGCGCATCGACGGCACACCGAACGGCACCACCATCCGGCTGTGCGGCCCGATCAGCTCGTAGGCGGTGTTCACCTCGTCGAGCATCGGCATGAGCTGCGGGTGGATGCCCTGCACGTGGTACACCTCGAGGAACGCCTCGACGGCGACCTTCCAGTTGCACGCGAGATCGGTGCTGATGCTGAGCGCGGCCCGCATCTTGTCGAGGTGATACGGCGCGAGCTGATCGGCGACGGGGCCGAGGTACTCGAGCAACGACTGGCTCGGTGACGGCGACGGGTTGATGAACACGAACCCGCCCCACTCGTCACACGACGCCTGGCCGAGCTGGTAGTCGTCGTCGACGATGCCGACGAACAGGTGTCGATCGGGGATGTCGGCCAGCGTCCCGTCGAGGTTCCAGCACCAGTGGTGGTACTGGCAGCGCAGCTCGTGCGCCGATCCGCATCCGACCTTGATCATGTTGCCCCGGTGTCGACACGCGTTGGCGAACGCCTTCACCGCTCCGTCCGGCTGGCGGACGACCAGCCACTCCTGATCGGCGATGGTGTAGGCGACGAAGTCGCCGGAGTTCGGGACGTCCTCGCTGCGGCACGCCATCTGCCACGTGCGGTTCCACACGCCAGCGATCTCCTCGCGCAGGAAGTCCGCGGACGTGTACCGCTCGGTCGGGATGCGGGTCTCGTCGATCGACATCGGCAGCCGCTCGGCGAACTGCACGCCCTCGGGGTACTTGATGTTCCACTTCTCGGCGTTGGCGTGGGCAACCCGAAGGTCATCGACGATGGACATTGCGCGCCTCCAGGCCGTGTGATAATCAATCAGCTGATCAATTATATCTCGGGTCGAGGGGACAGATGCACGACACCGATGCGATGCCGGCGCGTGTCGCGAGCTTCTTGAGCGCACGGGACGGTGCGCGATCGGCGACCGTCGTGCGGTACGAGGCCATGATCGGCGGCTACAGCCGGCTCATGGCGCGCGCCGACGTCGAGTGGTCCGACGGTGCGATCGAATCGATCGTGCTGCGGGGCGATCCTCCGCCCGGCAAGGCGATGATCGACACCGACCGCGATCTCGAGCACGCGCTGCTGCACGCGCTGGCGGCCACCGGCTCGATCGGCATGCCGGCCGTCCGGCACTACGACGCGTCGGGTGACCACCTCGGCACGAAGTGCATCGTGCTCGACCACGTCGACGGCAGGTCGTTGCAGGTGGTGCTCAACGACGCGCCGGACGACGATCACGTGGCGCACATGCACCACCTCGTCGACACGCTGGCGACGATCCACTCGATCGACCCCGCTCGCGTCTCGCTCCCGCTCGATCACCCGGATGACTGGGGCTCGTATCTCGGTTCGCTGATCGATCGGTTCCGGCAGGCGGACGCCACCGCGGCCGAATCGGTTCCGTTCCTCCGGTACGTCGCCGCGTGGCTCGATGCCCATCGGCCACCTCCGTTGCCGCTGCGCCTCGTGCACAGCGACTTCCAGCCCTCGAACATCATGGTGACCCGCGACGGCGAGCTGCTGACGATCGATTGGGAGCTCGCCCACATCGGTGACCCGCGTGAGGACCTCGGCTACTACAACGTGTACTCGTCGGCGGTCGGACCGAACCTGTTCCTCGCCGACCCCGAGGCGTTCCTCGCCCGCTATCGCGAGCGCACCGGCTTCGGCGAGGAGGCGGTGAACATGGACACGATGGCGTACTTCTCGTCGCTCGCTGCGATCACCGTGTACGCGCAGGTCCTCGGCGGTGCCGCAGCACTCGCCCGCGGCACCAACTCCGGGCTGATGACCACGTACACGCTCAACGCGCTCACGGTGGGGCACGGCAACTTCATGGCCGGCTGCCGCATCGGCCCCGGTGAAGGACCACGTTGATGCTGTCTCGACCCACGACCGAGCAGATCCTCCTCGACTGCCGCGCCGAGCTGCTCTCGACCATCAGCCGCGCGATCACCGATCGATCGGCCGAGATCGCGATCCAGATGATGGAGAACGTGCTGCGCAACTGCGCGGAGCGAGCCGCACACGAGATCGCGTGGATGCACGACGAGATCGCCGACATGATCGGGTTCGCCGACGAGGTCGCTGGGTCACCTGCATCGACTCAGGGCGTCACGTCCGCCCTCTCCACCTACCGCGCCGAGCGCTCCGACAGCCTCCACCTCGACGACGTCTGCGCGACGTACAGCCTCGCCTCCGAATGCCTGTCCCACGCGCTCGAAGCTGCCCTCGCTGCGGGCGACGACGACCTGCACTCGCGCGGCCGCGCCGTGCTCGACCGGCGGCTCGCGCACGAGCGACAGATCATGGGCGAGTGGACGATGGTCGGCCGCGCATGACCCTCTCCTCGGTCGGCGTGCGGCCACCGATCGACGCCTTGGTGGTGACGGGGGGACATCCGTTCGAAGCCGAACCGTTCTTCGCGGTGTTCGACGCGCTCGACGGCGTCGCCTGGCACGCGAGCGGATCACCGGAGGCCGGGCACGACGTCGTGGTGTTCTACGACATGCCCGGCATCAGGTTCACGCGCGCTGACCCGCCGGCCGAGCTGCTCGAGCCCACGGCCGAACAGCGGGGGGTGTTCGATCAGCTCACGTCCGACGGGACCGGACTCGTCTTCCTGCATCACGCGATCGCGGGTTGGCCCGCGTGGGACGGGTACGCGGAGCTGATCGGCGGCCGCTTCCACTACAAGCCGGCGAGGCTGGCCGGAGTGCAGTACCCCGACTCCGGCTATCGCTTCGATGTCCGTCACGAGGTCGAAGTGCTCGATCCCGACCACCCGGTCTGCGCAGGGCTCGGTCCCCGCTTCACGATCACCGACGAGCTCTACTGCTTCCCGGTGGTCGACACCTCGATCACCCCACTCATGCGGACGACGTTCGACACGACCGATTGCGGACAGTTCTACTCGGCGGATCTGGCGATCAGGGGCGAGCGCCACAGCAACCGTGGCTGGAACCACCCGCCGGGAAGCGACCTCGTCGCGTGGACGAAGCAGGTCGGCCGTTCACGCCTCGTGTACATCCAGTTCGGCGACGGCCCCGAGACCTACGCCGATCCGTCGTATCGCCGAGTGCTGCAGAACGCGATCCACTGGACGGCGCCGAGTGAGACGTCACCGAGTCAGACCGGTCGCTGACGCGCCTTCATCCACTCCGCCGTGGCCTTGCCCATCTTGGCTCCGTCGTAGCCGATGCGCTGCACCGGCTTCACCTCCAGGACCACTCGGCGAGGCGAGTCGAGGAAGTCACGGAAGCTGTCGCGTCGAACAGGATCGGGCCCCTGCAGCGCTGCCGCCAGCTCCGGGTAGAACCAATCCTTCACCTCGCGGCTGTCGTGCACCACGCAGGTTCCCTTCCACGTGACCGCCTTGTTCCGCGGAAGGGGCGAGCCGGTCGACGTGACGACGATGCACACGCGGGGGTCGCGGCGCACCGCGCTGATGCGCGCCCGCTGGCTCGATGCCGTCAACCAGAAGCTGCCCTTCCGCCACACGTACGACATGATCACCCCGACCGGCCAGCCCTCCTTGTTCGACCAGATGAAGGTGCACTCGTTGTGCGCGAGGAGCAGTTGCTCCTCGACGTCGTCGTCGAGCCCGTAGACGGTGACGTCCTCGTAGTTCTCGACATCGCTCATGAGTGCTCCTCGCTGTGTTGGCTCGGGCCCGCGCTCGGGCGCGGTCGGGGACGGAACTGGCCGGTGCTCGCGGTGATGCCGCCGTCGACCGGGATCGCGACACCGGTGACGAAGCTCGCCGCAGGCGAGACGAGGAATGCGATCACCGCCGCGATCTCGGCGGGTCGCCCCCACCGTTGCATCGGAATGGCGGCGCACAACGCCTCGTGGCGTTCGGGTTCGGCCTTGATGCCGGCCGTCATGCCGGTCTCGGTGGGGCCGGGGCAGACCGCGTTCACCGTGATCCCGTCGGCAGCGAGATCGATCGCCGTGGCCTTCACGAGGTTCACGGCGGCGCCCTTGGCCGTGTTGTACGGCCACATCGACGGATCGCCGGCGAGGCCTGACGTGGACGCGGTGATGACGATGCGGCCACCACGCCCCGCACGCCGCAGCGCGGGGACAGCCGAGCGGATGCCGAGCAAGGGCGCGCGCACGTTGACGTCGAACGCTCGATCGAACTGCTCGATCGGTAGATCGACGAGGTCGCCGCTCATCGGGATGCCGGCATTCAGCACGACCGCGTCGAGCGCTCCGAAGCGGTCGATCGCAAGATCGACCATCGCTGCGTTGGTGCCGACCGAGGTGACGTCGCCGCCCAGTGTCGCGACCCGGGCGTCGCCGTGGGCCCACTCCAGTCGCTCGTCGTCGAGGTCGACCGCGACGACGCTCCAATCCTCCGAGGTGAGCAGCTCGACCGTCGAGCGGCCGATCCCCGAGGCTGCACCGGTGACGATCGCGACGCCGCTCACCGGACGGTCCAGCGGATCGGGAGGGTCGTGAGCCCGCGCAGGATGAACGGCTCGTTCACCGCGACGTCCCCGACGAGCTCGACCGTGTCGAACCGCTCGATCATCAGCCGCAGGGCGAGCTGACCTTCCCGCCGTGCGAGTGGGGCGCCGATGCAGTGGTGCACTCCCCAGCCGAACGCGAGGTGAGGGCGCCCTTCCGTCGTCGCCCGATCGAGGCGGATCGTGTCGGGATCGTCCCACACCCGCGGGTCTCGATTCGCGGCTGCGAAGAGGAGCTGCATCTTCGTGCGCGGTGGGATCTCGACGCCGTGGACGGTGCAGGCAGACGAGTTCGTACGGAACAGCCCCTGCACCGGTGAATCGAAGCGGAGGAACTCCTCGACAGCCGGGGCGATCAGCTCGGGCCTGGCGCGCAGCTGGTCGGCCAGCGACGGCTGCTGGATCAACCGGTAGAGCATCAGGCTGATCAGGCCGGCCGTCGTCTCGTGCCCGGCGACGAGCAGTTGCTGGCACAGCCAGCGCACCTCGCCGCGGCGCAACGTGCCGGCGGCGCACGCTCGTGTGAGCACGGCGATCACGTCGTCGGGCAGCTCGTCGCCGCGCTGCAGCACGGTCAGGCGCTCGTCGACGATGGCGTCGACGAGGGAGAAGATGCCCCTGTTCGCCGTGTCGACGAGCGCGAGATCGCCACCGCCCAACCCGTTGACGATGTCGCTCGACCACCTACCGAACTGCTCGCGCTGGTCGACCGGCACGCCGAGCAGCTCGGCGATGACGATCGCCGGGAACGGGAAGGCGAACAGCTCGACGAAGTCTCCCTCCCCGTCCGCGCCGAACGCCTCGCCCCACAGCTCGTCGGCGATGCGTTCGACCCGCGGCACCAGCGCGTCGATCGCAGTGGGTCGGAAGCCGTCCTGCAGCACCTTCCGCTGCCGCCGATGATCGTCACCGTCCGACGTGCCGAGCACGCCGCCCGGTTGGTACACGACACCGGATCCGTCCCCGCTGTTCCAGAGCTCGGGCTGCATCAACGCGGCGAAGACGTCTTCGTGCCGGCTCAGCACGACGAACGGTGGATCGTGCGCGTCCTCCACGTGGAGTGGGCAGTGCTGCATCAGGTGGTGGTGGCCGATCGACGGTTCGAGGTCGTTCGCGTGCCGCAGGTGCGAGTACGACCCGGAGGGAGGGTCGCCTGCGACTCGAGCTTCCATCCGGCGGACAGTAGTACCGTGCCGCCATGAATTCATCAGTTGGTCAATTATTGTCGCTCGACGGGCGCACCGCCGTCGTCACCGGGGCTGCGACCGGTCTCGGTGAGGCCATCGCCCGCCTGCTCGCCGAGGCGGGCGCCTCGGTCACCGTGGCCGACATCGACACCGAGGGCGCCGCGCGCGTCGCCTCCGACATCGGGGGGCACAGCGCGCGGCTCGACGTCACCGATGCCGAGTCGGCGGCACGGACGATCGCAGCGGTGGACGGACTCGACCTCCTGGTGAACAACGCGGGGACGTACCACGAGGCGGGCAGCATCCTCGATCAGTCGCACGAGTCGTGGAGACGGGCGATCGACGTCAACCTCGGGGGCGTGTTCAACTGCTCGAAAGCGGCCGCACGAGCGATGGTCGACGGAAGCCGGCGTGGCACGATCGTCAACATCTCGTCCGTCGACGGGCTACTCCCGTGTCTCGGCACCGGCTACGACTCGGCGAAGGCCGGTGTCATCCAGTTCACCAAGTCGCTCGCCGTGGATCTCGCACCACACGGCATCCGCGTGAACGCCGTGGCGCCTGGGTACTGCCTCGTGCCCACGCTCGAGAAGATCCACTCCGGCGAGCTGCCGCCCCTGTGGCCGGTCGACGCATCACCGTCGGGTCTGATGGGGCCGCTCATGCAGCAGCGGTCGCAGCACATCCCGCTCGGTCGCACCGGCGAACCAGACGACATCGCGCGAGCCGTGCTGTTCCTCGCGGCCGAGGCATCGTCGTACGTGACGGGGCAGACGCTCGTCGTGGACGGCGGCTGGACGCTCGTCTGACGGAGCAGCGGATCAGAGCGGGGGGCGGAGCAACTTGCCCTCGATCAGGGCCTTGATGCCGTCGACGGCTCGACGGTGCAGCACCCGGTCGTTGGACACCGCGTCGGTGAGCCCGATGAGCAGGGTGAGCACGAGGGCGCTCACCTCCTCGCGGTTGGACGCGTCGATCTCTCCGGTCGCGACGCCCACGTCGACGATGCCGTCGAAGAACTCCTGACGCTCGAGGGCCTCTGTGTGCAACGCCTCCTTCAGCTCGGGGTTGCGTCGCATGTCGACCCGCAGCGCGCCCAGGAACTGGGCGAGCGTCGGATCCTCCTTGTTCATCTCGTGCGCCTCGTCGAGCACGGCCTCGAACTGCCCACGGAACGTGTCGGCTCGCGCCACAGCGGCGCGAAAGCGCGTGTACACCCGGTCCTGCACGTCGTCGTGCACGGCGATGTAGAGGTCGAGCTTCGATCCGAAGTAGTGGTAGATCGCTCCGGCCGTCAGACCCGCCTCCGCGCCGAGGTTGCGATTCGTCGCCGAGTCGTAGCCACGCTGCGCGAACGCGAGACGGGCGATGTCGAGGATGCGGCGACGGGTCTCGGCGGAGTCGGTCGCGGGCGGGCGACCGAGGCGCGGCTTTCCCTTTGCCTTCGTCTTCGTCACCCGATCAGTATGGCGCGGCCGAGCACCGATGAAGATACTGATCACTTGGTCAATTATCGTGAATCGCATGTCTGGCCCCGCCCTCGAGGACTTCATCGACGACGCCCGCACCTGGCTCGACGCGCACGCAGAGCTTCGACCGGCGGCTGGAGACAGCGACGATCGGACGTGGGGAGACGGAGAGTTCAGCGTCTCGGTCTTCCATGCGCTCACCTTCGAGGAGGAGCAGGCGCTGCTCGATCGGCTGAAGGCCTGGACCATGTCGAAGGCCTCTCGCGGCTATCACGCGATCACCGCCGAGCCCGAGTTCGGAGGGCTCGGCCTGCCTCGCGCATACGCACGAGCCTTCGCACAGCTCGAGTCGCTCTACGCCACGCCGACGAGCCACGAGACGCACAGCGTGACGACGCGACTGGTGGCACCGACGATCAAGCTCTACGGAACCGACGAGCAACGAGCCCAGTTCGTCGGCACGTTCCTCGCAGCAGAGGAGCTCTGCTGCCAGCTCTTCTCCGAACCCTCGGCAGGTTCCGACCTCGCGTCGCTCGCCTGCCGAGCCGAGCGCGACGGCGACGAGTGGGTGGTCAACGGGCAGAAGGTCTGGAGCTCCGGCGCGCAGTTCTCCGAATGGGGCGAGCTCATCGCGAGGAGCGATCCGACGGTGCCCAAGCACAAGGGCATGACGGCGTTCATCATCCCCCTCGACCTGCCCGGGGTCGAGATTCGCCCGATCAAGCAGATGAGCGGCGGATCGTCGTTCAACGAGGTCTTCCTCACCGACGTACGCGTGCCGGACTCGATGCGCCTCGGCCCGGTCGGCGAGGGCTGGAAGGTCGCGCTGACGACACTGGGGTTCGAGCGCGACCACTCCGACGCGGCCGGGGGAGGCACTCGGGTGGGCGGGTCGTGGCGCCAGATGCTCGCCACGGCGCGGGCGATGGGTGTCACCGACGACCCGGTCCGCCGCCAGCGGCTGATGCAGGTGTACACCCACCACCGGATCGAGGGGTTCGTCAACCGGCGAGCAGCCGACCTCCGGCGTGCCGGCAGCGCGCCCGGCCCCGAGGGCTCGCTCGGCAAGCTGTTGTGGACGGAGGGCATGAACCTCATGTCCGACGTGATCTCCGAGATCCTCGGCGCGCGTCTCGTCGCCGACACCGGCGACTGGGGAACGTACGCGTGGGGCGAGCACGTGCTGGGCGCACCGGGCTATCGCATCGCCGGCGGCACCGACGAGACCCAGCGCAACATCATCGGCGAGCGGGTGCTCGGTCTGCCGGGCGAGCCCCGCGTCGACAAGGACGTGCCGTGGAGGGACGTCCCCCGATGAGGAAGGCGCCCGGCGACGAGGCTGCTATAAATGATCATCTGATCAATTCCTGATCCACGACACAGGGGGTTTCCATGGATCTCGGACTCGCGGGCAAGCGGGCGCTGGTGACGGGCTCGACCAAGGGCATCGGGCGGGCGATCGCCGAGACGCTGCTCGCCGAGGGCGCATCGGTCGCCATCTGCGCGCGGACCGCAGCCGATGTCGACACCGCCGTGGGCGAGCTGTCGGCCAAGGGCACCACGGTCGGCCAAGCGGTCGACGCCGGTGACCCGGAGTCGTTGCGGGCGTGGGTCGCCTCGTCGGCCGAGCAGCTCGGCGGCATCGACATCTACGTGCACAACACGTCGGGAAAGCCGGCGCGCAAGCTCGAGGACTGGTCGAAGAACTTCAGCATCGACCTGCTCGCGCTCGTGCACGGCGTCGACGCGGCCGCCGAGGCGCTCGCAGATGGGGGCGGTTCGCTGATCAGCATCGGCACCACCGCCACCGCCGAGCACTTCGCCAGCGGTTCGAACAGCTACAGCGCGTTCAAGTCGGCGGTCACGAACTGGACGCTCGGGCAGGCGCAGGTGCTCGGCGCGAAGGGCGTCCGCTGCAACGTCGTGTCGCCGGGGCCGATCTTCATCGAGGGCGGCGACTGGGATCGCATCAAGCAGAACATGGCTGCGTTCTACGAGGCGACCGAGAAGTGCCATCCCGGAGGCCGGCTCGGCGTCGCTCAGGACGTCGCCGACGCAGTGGCGTTCCTGGCGAGCGACCGCGCCCGCCACGTCAACGGCGTCAACCTCACCGTCGACGGCGGCTTCTTGAAGCGCGTGGACTTTTGAGCGGTTCGCGGATCGAGGTCACCCTCGTCACGGGCGGCCGGTTCCACGACTTCGACTTCGCGCGCCTCGAGCTGCTGAAGCTGCTCGCCGAGCACGACGAGTTCCGCGTCCGAGTGCAACCCGACTACGAGGACCACGCGGCGATCGCGAACGGCTCGATCCTCGTCAGCTACACCTGCGACGTCCGGCCGTCCGAAGCGGCTCAGGAGGCCATCCGCGACTGGGTGCAGGGCGGCGGGCGTTGGATCGCGCTGCACGGCACGAACTCCGCACTCGACATGGGCGGCCCGAACGGGGTCGAGTCGCCGCGCGTGTTCCCGGTGTGGGCCGACACCCTCGGCAGCCAGTTCGTCGCCCATCCACCGATCGCCCCGTACACCGTCGAGCTCACCGCTCCCGACCACTGGCTGGTCGCAGGCATCGAGCCGTTCGCGACCGACGACGAGCTGTACCTCAGCGAGCACAGCGATCTCGCCGCGCTCGAGCCGTTGCTGCACACCACCTGGCAGGGCGACGCACGAGGCTTCGCCGAGCACGACTGGACGACTGCCGATCAACGCCACCTCGTGATGTACCTCCGCCCGCTCGGCGAGGGTGCCGTGCTGTACAACACACTCGGCCACTGCCGGGGCCACTACGACATGGTCGGCGTCGTCGACTACTACCCGCACGTCCAGCGCGGGTCGTGGGAGCAGCCGGCGTACTACGAACTGCTCCGGCGTTCGCTGCGCTGGGCGCGCGGCGAATCGAACTGAAAGGACCGACATGGAGCTCTCCAAGGACACGCAGATGGACCTCCATCGCCGCATGGTGCGGATCCGGCTCTTCGAGGAAGCGGCCGGGATGCTGGCCGAGTCGGCCAAGCTGCCTGGGTTCCTCCATCTGTACGTCGGGGAAGAGGCGGTCGCCGCCGGCGTGTGCGGGGCACTGAACGACGACGACCAGATCACCTCGACGCACCGCGGTCACGGGCACCTCGTCGCCAAGGGCGGCGACTTCGACCGGATGATGGCCGAGCTGATGGGCAAGGCGACCGGGTACTGCCACGGCAAGGGCGGCTCGATGCACATCAGCGACCTGTCTCTCGGGATGCTCGGGGCGAACGGGATCGTCGGCGCCGGGTCACCCATCGCTGTCGGCGCTGCGTTCGCCGACAAGTACCGGGGCCGAGGCCAGGTGGCCGTCGCGTTCTTCGGTGACGGAGCCACCAACATCGGTGCGTTCCACGAAGCTGCGAACATGGCGTGCGCGCTGCACCTGCCGATCGTGTTCGCCTGCGAGAACAACGAGTACGGCGAGTTCACACCGCGCAGCAAGACGATGGCGATCACCGACATCGTCGATCGCGCTGCCGGATACGGCATGCCCGGGGTGATCGTCGACGGCATGGACGTGGTCGCCGTGCACGAAGCTGCGCTCGAGGCCGTGGGCCGCGCTCGCGCCGGCGACGGGCCGTCGCTCATCGAGGCCAAGACCTACCGCTTCTACAACCACCACGGCGTGCAGAACCTCGGCTTGAAGTACCGCACGGACGAGGAGGTCGCCGAGTGGAAGCAACGCGATCCCATCTTCAGCTTCGAGGAGCGGCTCATCGAGATCGACACCGCGACGGCCGACGAGATCGAGCACGTGTGGGCGGGCTTGCGTGACGACATCGCCGCCGCGATCGCGTTCGCCGAGGAGAGCCCGCTGCCCGACCGCGACCAGCTGATGGCCGACATCTACACGGTCACGTCGACGAACGGGGCGGCGTGATGGCCGAGCACAAGCTCACCTACGGCGCCGCGTTCAACGAGGCCGTGCGCCAGGCGATGGAGGCCGACCCCGACGTGTTCTGCGCGGGCGAGGACATCGGCGCCTTCGGTGGGGTCTTCCACACCTTCGCCGGACTCCAGGCGACCTTCGGTGCCGAGCGGGTCGTCGACACGCCGATCAGCGAGCAGGCGATCATCGGCCTCGGCCTGGGCGCGGCCGTCTCGGGCCTGCGCCCGATCGTCGACTTGATGTTCATGGACTTCATCTGCGTCGCCATGGACCAGATCGTGAACCAAGCGGCAAAGCTGAAGTACATGTTCGGCGGCACCGCGACCGTGCCGCTCACCATCACCACCGCCGGCGGCGCAGGCCTCTCGGCAGCGGCACAGCACAGCCAGTCGCTGGAAGCGCTGCTGTGCCACATCCCGGGGCTGAAGGTCGTCTACCCCTCGAACCCCTACGACATGAAGGGCCTGATGACGGCCTGCATCCGCGAGGACAACCCGACGGTGATGGTCAAGCACAAGCGCCTGCTCGGCATGAGCGCGATGGTGCCGGAGGAGCCGTACGCGATCCCGCTCGGCACCGCGAAGGTCGCGCGCGAGGGCCGTGACATCACCGTCATCGCCTACGGTCGGATGCTCAACGAGGCGCTCTCAGCGGCCGACGTGCTGGCGGCGGACGGCATCGACTGCGAGGTGGTCGATCCGCGGACGCTCCAACCGCTCGACACGGCGACGATCACCGATTCGGTGCGCAAGACCAACCGGGCGGTCGTCGTGCATGAAGCCGTTCGGTTCGGTGGCCTCGGCGCCGAGATCGCCGCGCAGATCCAGGAGGAAGCCTTCGACCACCTCGACGCCCCGGTGGCGCGTATCGGCGCGCCGTTCTCGCCCGTGCCGTTCAGCCCGGCGCTCGAGCAGCACTACGTGCCCGATGCAGCGCGCATCGCCGAGGGCATCCGCGACGTGCTGGCCCGCCCACTCGTCGGTCGCTGAGTTGCGCGAGCTCTCACCGTGACCGCGGTCGGCATCATCGTCAACCCGCTCGCCGGCAAGGACATCCGGCGGCTGGTCAGCGCTGCCGGCCACACACCCGACAGCACGAAGGTCAGCATCGTGCGTCGCGTCGTCGCTGCGGCGATCGAGGCCGGCGCATCACGCGTCGTCCTGTCGTCCGACCCGCACCACCTCGGCGCGCGGGCGATCTCGGGCCTCGACGTCGATGCCGAGATCCTCGACGAGTCGCTCACCGGCACGCGCGCCGACACCGTCGGCGCGGCGAGGCGGATGTGGAAGGAGCAGGTCGGGGCTCTCGTCGCGCTCGGCGGCGACGGCACGTGTCGCGACGTCGCATGTGGTTGGCCGGACGCGCCGCTCATCGCGATCTCCACCGGGACGAACAACGTGTACCCCATGGCGCTCGACGCCACCGCCGCCGGCACGGCTGCCGGATTCGTCGCCTCGGGGGCGATCGACGTCGCCACGGTCTCGGAACGCACCAAGCGGATCACGGTCCACATCGACGACGGCAGCTCCGTCGTCGACGACCTGGCCTTGGTCGACCTGGCCCTCGTCGACACCAGCTTCGTCGGTGCACGGGCGGTGCTCGACCCCGATCGCGTCCGCACCATCGTCGCCGCCGTCGCGGCGCCGTCGTCCACCGGCCTGTCGAGCATCCCCGGACGGTGCCATCCCGTCGGGCGGTCCGACCCCGGCGGTGTCGCGATGCGCCTCGGCCCAGGCGGTCACCCGCTGCGGGTGCCGCTGGCGCCGGGCACGTTCACCACAGTGCGCGTCGCCTCGATCCAGCCGCTCGCCGAGGGCGAGCCGTTCCAGATCGACGGGCCCGGCGTGCTCGCGTTCGACGGCGAGCGCCAGCACCGGATCGGTGGCGGCGGCCGTGTGACGGTGCGAGTCGACCGGGCGGGGCCGTTGATGATCGATGTCCACCGAACCTTGCATCTGGCGGTCTCCCGCCGGCTGTACGAGCCGTCGCAGGAGCAGCACCATGGCGACTGAGTTCATCATGCCGAAACTGGGCCTCACCATGGAGGAGGGCACCATCGTCGCCTGGCTGGTGCCCGACGGAGCCGAGGTCACGGCCGGCACGCCGGTGATGACCATCGAGACCGACAAGGTCGAGAGCGATGTCGAGTCGAGCGGCAGCGGCCGGCTGCACCAGATCGGCGCCACTGGCGACACGTTCCCCTGCGGCGCGGTGATCGGCATGTTCCTCGGCGACGGCGAGGAGATGCCGGCCGCCGCGCCGGCGCCGACCACGACCGCTCCGGTCGTCGCCGCCGTGGCGCCCGATTCGTCCGCGGCCTCGACCACGTTGCCCGTGGAGCGCAACGTCTCGGGCCGGCTGTTCGCCTCGCCGAACGCTCGCCGCGTGGCTGCCCAACGGAACGTCGATCTCCGCACGATCCGCGGCACCGGCCCGAACGGCCGCATCGTGACCGCCGACGTCGACGAAGCGGCTTCCGCGCGTCCGCCCGAGCCTGCATCCCGCGCCGCCGCGCCCGTGCCGCGACCCGTACGGCCGACGGCGGGCAGCCCTCCTGCCACCGCCGCAGCGCGACAGCTGGCCGACCTGCTCGGCGTCGACCTCGCCGAGGTCGCTCCCGATCCTGTCGAGGGCTACATCACGCGCGAGTCGGTCGCCCGCTGGGTTCGGGCGCGCCTCCAGCCCGCCGCTCCCCCACCCCACGCGCGGGCGACCCAGTCGCCGACGTCGGTGCGCCGGCTCACCGGCATGCGTGGGACGATCGCCAAGCGGATGCACGCGTCGCTGCGCGAGATGGCACAGCTCACCCTCACGATGGATGCCGACATGGACGCTGTCGTCGCCGACCGGCGCGCGCAACAAGAGGCGGGCGCGGCGCCCGGGTACACCGACTACGTCATCGCTGCCGCAGCGCGGGCCCTGCGCGCCCATCCCGGCGTGAACGCACAGCTCACCGATGAGGGCATCGCCCACCTTCCCGACATCCACGTCGGGATGGCCGTCGCCCTCGACGACGGGCTCGTGGTTCCCGTGGTGCGCCATGCCGACCGCCTCGCTCTGTCGGAGCTGTCGGCCGAGACGACGCGGCTCGCCGAGGCGGCCCGGCGCGGCGACCTGCCGCTCGCCGACTTCGAGGGCGGCACGTTCTCGGTGACCGCGCTCGGCATGTTCGGCGTCGACGCGTTCACCCCTGTCATCAACCCGCCGAACGTCGCCATCCTCGGTGTCGGCCGCCTGCGCAACGACGTCGTGCTCGACGACGGCGCCGTCACCACGCGATCACGGTTGACGTTGAGCCTCACGTGGGATCACCGCGTCCTCGACGGAGCCCCGGCGGCGGCCTTCTGCCGCACGATCGTCGACCTGCTCGCCGGCCCCAGCGTCCTGCACGGCGGCGCGTAGCTCGCCGGAGTCGCCCAGTCGTGGGCGGGCACGCGTCACGACATCGGTTCGACGACCGACCCTTCGTGCGGGATCGCGCTGCTGCGCACCTCGCTCCGCTCGGCGCGGCGACGCCATTCGCGGAAGCGCCGGAACACGATCGGCAGTCCCTGCGCGGCGGTGGGGTCGGGCCCGTCCATCGCCTGCAGGTGCAGGTGCGGCTGCGTCGAGTTGCCGGAGTTGCCGCATGCGGCGAGTGACTGGCCGGTGGTGACGCGGTCACCCGTGGCGACGTGGATCGATCCCGCCTGCAGGTGGGCCAGCACCACGAAGGGGCCATCGCCGCCGAGGGCGAGCACGATGTGATTGCCCGCGATCGACGGTACTCCTGCGCGAGCACGCGCGGCTTGGCCGAGCGCGTAGGGGACGAGCGCGATCCGAGATCGACGAGCCTCGTGATCCGTCTCGCCGTCGTGGGTGTGCACCACCACACCGTCCGCGGGGGCGAGGATCGGCCGCCCGAAGGACACGAACCGCTCCGGCGGCTCCGTTCCCAGCCAGGTCCTCCAGTCCCGACGGGTCGCCGTTCGGTGTCGGTCGTCGACGCCGACGAAATCGATCGCGTACGTGCCACCGAACAGGTGGGTGCCGTGGCTGGGCACTCGTCGGGCCGGGCTGTTCTGCACCGTCCAGAGCCCGTCGAAGGGCATGGTCAGCTCGACAGGCGGTCGCATCACGCCCATTCTGATCTCACCTCGTCTCGAGCGCACCCACGCGTCGGCGTTCGTAGCGGATGAAGCCACGTTGGCGGGCGAGTGCACGCGTTGCGCTGTACAGCTCGACCGCGTCGTTCCCCCGAGGGATGGTCGACAGCACCGGCCCCCACGCCACGGAGCCCTCGAGCTCGGTGAGCGGCACGCCCACGTCGAGCCCCACTCGATCGACCGCGGCCTGCGTGAGCGCACGCAACGCGTCGTCACGTTGCAGGTCGTGGGCGGCGTCGATCAGATCGGCCGGTAGGCCCGCATCATCGATCGCTGCTGCGGCGACGTCGACTCGATCGACGTCGTCACCGGTGTCGTGCTGCCCGTGGAACCGCTGGCCGAACGCCTCGTAGAAGCGCCGCGCAGCAGAGGTCCCGTGACGCTCGGCGACTGCATGCATCACACGCGCCGGCGCCCAGGCCTTGTCGTTGAAGCCTCGGTACCACTCGTCGATGTCCCGGTGTTCGTTCACCGCCGCGAGGCAGAGCAGCCGGATGTCGAGGTCGATCTCGCCGAGTCGCTCGACCTCGGCCAGCCACCTCGACGTGATCCAGGCGAACGGGCACGACGGATCGACGTGGACGACGACAGCATCCCGCGGTGTAGCTTCCATAGAAGCTATTATACCTTCCATGGAAGCGATGCATGACTGGACGGCACAGATCGTCGAGCGCTGGCGCGAGATCCGGCCCGATCTCGACCCTGAGCCGATGCTCGTCGTCGCCCGCCTCCAGCGGCTGGCCGCACTGATCGACGACCTGTTGCGCCCACCCTTTGCCGAGGTCGGGCTGGCCAACGGCGACTTCGATCTGCTCGCCGCGCTGCGCCGGCAAGGCCCGCCCCACGAGGCACGTCCGGGCGACCTGGCGGCCGCGATGCTCGTGACCTCCGGCGGCACCACCAAGCGCATCGATCGGCTCGAACGCGAGGGCTTCGTGACGCGCCGAACCTCCGATGTCGACGGCAGGGGACGGGTGGTCGCGCTCACGCCGTCGGGACGTCGTCTCGTCGATCGCATGCTGGCGATCCACCTCGAGAACGAGGCGTCGATCATCGCCCCGCTCGGCGAACGCCGACAGCGGCAACTGGCCGACCTGCTCGGACGACTGGCGAGCGCGATCGAGGAAGCGGCGCATCAGCTGCCAGCGCAGAAGTAGCGTCGCTGCAGCGAGCAACCCGACCGAGGAGCACACGTCGTGACCGACCCGACATCGTTCGACGCGATCGTCATCGGAGCCGGTCAGGCCGGCCCGGGCGTCGCCTACCACCTGGTCTCGACGGGCAAGTCGGTCGCGCTGATCGAAGCGGACAAGGTGGGCGGCACCTGCCTGAACCGCGGGTGCCGGCCGACGAAGGCGCTGCGCGCCTCGGCGAGGGTGGCGCACCTCGCTCGTACTGCGTCACGTCATGGGGTGCGCACGGGAGACGTGACGGTCGACTTCGCAGCGGTCATGGCGCGCAAGGACGAGCTGATCGACGGTTGGGTGCACGGCCAGGCGGAGTCGCTCGGCCACACCGACGGACTCACCTTGGTGTACGGAGAGGCCCACTTCACGGGACGCGATGGCGACACCTTCGAGGTCGCAGTGGAAGATCGGATCGTGCGAGCACCGCAGGTGTTCCTGAACGTCGGAACACGCGCGACCGTGCCACCGTTCCCTGGCCTGCAGGACGTTGCCTGGCTCGACAACGATCGGGTGCTGCACCTCGACGAGCTGCCGGAGCACCTCGTCATCATCGGCGGGAGCTACATCGGTCTCGAGCTCGGCCAGCTGTTCAGGCGCTTCGGCAGTGCCGTCACGGTCATCGAGGCAGGCCCGCGGGTGGCCGGCCGGGAGGACCCGGAGATCTCCGCCGAGATCGCCCGCTTCCTCACCGCGGAGGGTCTGGCCATCCGGACGACGACGAAGGTCGAGCGGGTCGAGCCGACCGGCGGCGGTCTACGAGTGCACACCGCGGGTGGCGCACCGATCGACGGGTCGCACCTGCTGGTCGCGATCGGCCGGACCCCGAACACCGATCGCCTCGACCTCCATCGCATCGGCCTGGCCACCGACGGACGCGGGTACATCCACACCGACGGCGTCTTCCGGACAGACGTCGACGGCGTCTGGGCACTCGGCGACATCAACGCCCGTGGTGCGTTCACGCACACGTCGTACCAGGACTACGAGATCCTCGTCGATCACCTCTCGGGCGGGAGCCGCACGGCCGACACCCGCATCCCGACCTACGCGATGTTCACCGACCCGCCGCTCGGCCGCGTCGGCATGACCGACGCCGAGGCGAAGGCGTCGGGGCGGCGTGTCAGCAAGGCGACCTTCCCGATGTCGTCGGTGACACGCGCCGCGCTCGACGGGGAGACAGACGGGTTGATCAACATCCTGGTCGACGACGACACGCGCCAGTTCCTCGGCGCCTCGGTCCTCGGCATCACCGGCGACGAGATCGTGCAGATCGTCAGCGCACTCATGCACGCCGGCGCGACCTGTGACGTGCTCGCGACCATGCTGCCCATCCACCCGACCGTCGCCGAGTTCTACCCAACGATCATCCGCCGCCTCGAACCGCTCGACTGACGGGGGTCAGCTCTCGACGAGGTCCATGTCCCGCGCCGCGCGCACGGCCTCGCGGCGGTTGCTCACATGGAGCTTGGTGATGATCGCGGAGACGTGGTGGTCGGCTGTCTTGCGCGAGATGTACAAGCGCTCGGCGATCTCCGAGTTGGTGAGCCCTGCGGCGAGCTCCTGCAGCACCTCGAGCTCTCTCGTCGTGAGACCTGCATGGTTCCCGAGCGTGGTGGTGCGCCTACGGGCCGGCACGGCCGTGATGCCCCGAGTGCGCAGGTCGAGTCGGACCTTCGCCGCCACCGCGTCGGCACCGAGACGATCGAGCAGATCGAGCCCTGCCCGCGCGTCGGCGAGATCGCCGGTCTCGACCAGTGCGAGCGCCTGCTCGTACGGTGCGGACAGCGACTGCCAACATCCGGCAGCGGCTGAGTGGTCCCCGGCGAGCTGCAGCCGATACGGCTCGGCGAGGGACTCGGGATGCAGGATCTCGATCGAGGGATCGACGCGGCGCATCCACACCGCCAGGTCACCGCGGGCCCACTCGACTCCCGGCGGAGGTGGGGTGTCGAGGAGCTCGCGCGCGACGTCGAGGTGGTCCATCCCGTCCCCCGTGAGCCAGGCCCGTTCGACGAGCGCTGCGCACGCCGGGAGGAGCCGGATGAGCTCGCCGTATCGCTGCACCAACGTCCACGCGGCGTGGAGGTCGTCAGCGCCACCGCCTGTTCGTCTCAGCTCGATCAACCCGCGGATGAGATGCGGCCAGGTGCGCGCCAGGGGCGCGCTCGGACCGTCGAGCACTGTGTTCGCGTCGGACAGCGACGCTTCCCAGTCACCGGTCAGCAGCTCGAGCCGCCCGCGCGAACCGAGCTGCCACACGCGGCAGATCGGGAGGTCGCGCTCGACGGTGAGGGGCAGGCTGACGGCCAGCAGCTCGGCCGCCTGGTCGAGCCGGCGTTGCTCGACATCGAGGTAGGTGAGGTGGCTGTAGCCACTCGAGTACACCTCGTCGAAGTGCTCGCTCGCCGATCCGAGGATGTCCAGGACCTTCACGCGTGCGCGCTCGTCGCCGACGAGCACGCCGGACATGTTGTCGATCAGTCCGGTGCGGACCGACAACATCCGGTCACCCGTGCGTGTCGCGATCTCGGCAGCGCGCGCGATGGACCGGCTGGCGAGCGGGACGTCGTTGGAATGGACCGCGAGGAAAGCTTCCATGGCGAGGGCGTGCCCGAGATGGATCAGCCCGTCGGCCCCCGGACCGCCGTCTCCGGCGTCGAGCGCGGTGATCGCGTCGATCACGTGCCGATCGGCAAGCGCGCGGTTCGCGTTGTACCACTCGTACACGGCGAGCGAGTGGTGGTTCGCGCTCACACCGGCCGAATCGCCGGCCAGCGCGCGCAGCTGCATCGCTCGTTCCGACGCGACGATCGCATGCTCGAGCTGGTCGATCAGGTAGCTCTCCGCAGCCAACGCCTCGAGGAGTGAAGCCTCCTCGGCTGGCCCCATGGCTGCGCCCTGGTGCAGAGCGATCCGGTAGAAGGCGGCCGCCTGGGTGTGCGCCCCGGAACGCGCGGCGGACCGCGCTGCCTGGACCGCGTAGCGCGACACTCGATCGCGATCGCCTGCCCCGAGAGAGTGGTGCACCAGCACGGCCGGGTCGGCTCCGGCCGTGCGCTCGAAGGCGTCGATCATCCGCTGGTGGATCGCCGCGTCCGCACCAGGCGGCAACGTGGTGGTGATCGCCAAGCGGCAGAGGTCGTGGCGGAACGCCACGCCTCGGGCGCCGCGGCGGGTGAGGCCGGCACGATCGAGGTCGCGCAACGCGGGCAGCCCCACCCTGAGGCTGGGCAACAGGTGATCAGGGATCGCCTCGGCCGCGCAGGCCAGCAGGTGCAAGACATCCCAGGCGCTCCCGTCGAGGTCAGCCGTTCTCGAGAGGATGGCGTCACGTACCGACCGCGGCAGATCGTCGCCCGAGTGGACGAGCATCTCGTTGACGAAGAACGGATTGCCGCCGGTGAGCTGCTCGATGCGGCGAGGGTCGATCGGCAGGCCCTCGGCCATGGCAGCGATCGCTCGCACCGACAGCGGTTCCATCCGCAGCGTGATCGCATCGGCCGACCGGGCGACGTCGCCGAGCAGGCCGCGCATCGGATGGCTGACGTCGATCTCGTCGTCGCGAACCGTGCCGATCAGCAGGGTCCTCGTGGAACCGACGCGACGAAGGAGGAAGCGCAACAGGTCGACCGTTCCCTGGTCGGCCCAGTGCAGGTCGTCGACGACGAGCACGCACGGATGGGTGCTGAGGTAGCGGTGCACGGCGGCGAAGATCTCGTGCGGTTGCCCTGCATCGCGCAGCGCATCGCGGGTGTCGCCGTCGAGTTGGTGCGCGACGTCGTGCAGGGGTCCGAGCGGCCGCGGGGTCGAGAGCGGATCACAGGCTCCCCACAGCACCGGCACGTCCCCGTCGAGCTGCTGCACGAACGCTTGCACCAGCGACGTCTTGCCTGCACCTGGCTCACCGGTGACGACGACGAGCCCGCCGCTCCCCGAACATGCGCGATCCCATCGATCGCCGATGCCGGCGCACTGTTCATCGCGTTCGAGCAGCGCCATCGCCCCGATGGTAACGAAGCCGAACGGCTCCGATTCCGAAGTTTGGCGCGTCATGGGCAGATCTCCCGACCCCGCGCCGGACGTGACTCCGACCGGCGCGAGGTCGAGTGGGCTCACGAGTCGGACGGCTGCGGCTCGGGCAGGTCGACGCCGAAGATGGGCACGCCCGCCGGGCACTGCCGCACCGCTGGGTTCCAGTCGGCGAACACGCCGTTCGGGTTGTCCTTCCACAGCCAGGTGTGGAGGACCCACAGCGGCAACGTCGGGTGACGGTGCAGCTCCACCCCGAACAGCTTCGGCGGTCGGCGCGACGTCCACGCGTCGACCGGCACGATGTACTCGTGGGCGACGAGGCCGATCGGGGTGCCGTCGAGGCCGAGCTCGTACACGAGCGCTTCGGGCTCGGCCGGGTCGAGCGTCGCGTCCATCAGGTCCTGCCGGATGTAGTGCAGCCCCATCCCGCCCTTGGCCGGGTCCTGGAAGCAGCCGAGCGTCTCGAGCGAGCTGTCATAACCGGCTTGTTCGGCGGTCGACACGTCCTGGAAGCCTGCCGTGGCAAGCATCGCCGCGGCGCGGTCCTCGGCCTTCATGTCCTTGATCGCGCCGTGGTCGTGGCTCGGCGCCGCGGCGGCCCCCGGCCCGCCGCCGTCGCCGGGTGGGTTCTGGCCGCTGCCGCACGCGGTGATCGCGACCGCGAGGGGGACCAGCGCAACGAGCGTGGCGCGGCGCAGCCGAGAGCGGAAGTGACGGGCGAGGTTCACGTTGGTGGTGGGTGTGAGCATGGTTCGACTCCTGTGGGTGTGTTGGAGGCGTCGAAGGTACGACGGCACCCAGATCGTCAACATCGGGAGAAACCACCCATCTGCCCGACGCGCGCACCTCGCGCCAATTGGGGTGCTCCTCCCGATGCGAACGCCCTCGATCCGGCAGACCATGTCGGCATCGCCCGGCGCACCGGCCGGCGCACACACAAGGAGAACCCACCACACATGAAGCGATTCATCATCGAACGCGAGATCCCCGGAGCCAGTGAGCTCACCAAGGAGCAGCTGGCCCAGATCTCGAAGACGTCGAACGAGGCCGTCGCCTCACTCGGAGTGCCCTATCGCTGGGTGAACAGCTTCGTCGCCGGCGACAAGGTCTACTGCGTCCACGAGGCCGACGACGCCGAGACGATCCGCGAGCACGCCCGTCGCGGCGGCTTCCCCGCCAACGTCGTCTCCGTCGTCGCCAACGAGTTCGGACCGCAGACCGCCGCACTCGCCGGCGGATGACTCCCTTCGCCACGAGGGCCCAGCCGTCACGGTCGGGCCCTCGTGGCGCGTCGGTCGCCCGATCGGGATGGCAAGCTGACCGGTGATGGGCCGGAACGCTGCGGAGGACGACACCGGACCGGCTCCGACCGGACATACGCAGTTCGCGTATTCACGCATCCGGCAGGCGATCGTCGAAGGCCGTCACCGGCCCGGCACCCGGCTCGTCGAGCAGCGACTGGCGACAGATCTCGATCTGTCGCGCACGCCCATCCGGGAGGCGCTGAAGATGCTCGACGCCGAGGGCCTGGTCACGATCGAGCGCAACGTGGGCGCGATCGTGCGGCCGCTCGATCGAGACGCGATCGTCGAGATCTACGAGCTGCGCGCGCGCCTCGAGTCGTATGCGGCTGGTCGCGCCGCGAGGCTTCGCGACACCCACGACGTCCAAGCGCTGCTCGCCGCGGCGTCCGGATTCGAGCGGGTGATCACCGTGGGCACAGGCGGCGACGGGCCCGCTGCTGCCGCGTACGTGCGCGAGGTGAGCGCGCGCAACTCCGAGTTCCACACAGCAGTGCTGAGAGCGGCGCGGAGCAGTCGCCTCGAGGCGATGTTGGGACGGACGGTCGACGTGCCACTCGTGTTCCAGGCCTTCAGGCGGTTCGACGCCGCCCACCTCCAACGCTCCAACCTCTTCCACCATCTGATCGCCGAGGCCATCGAGGCACAACGAGACGACCGTGCAGAGCGACTGATGATCGAACACGTCGAGCAGGGTCGTGATGTGATCGTGCGCGCGATCGGCGAGGGAGATGTCGATGCGCTGTTCTCGTGAGATGGACTGCATGCAATTGCGAGCTTCGACCCTCTCGCGATCCAGATGATGAGGTGCAGGATTCGGCGGGAGCCGCTGCATTCCATACAATCCTGGACGTGACGACGACACCAGGCGGCCCGCTCGGCGGCGTTCGAGTACTCGAGCTCGGCAGCTTCATCGCCGGTCCCTTCGCCGGTCAGCTCCTCGGCGACTACGGCGCCGAGGTCTACAAGGTCGAGCCGCCGGGCGACGGCGATCCGATGCGTCAGTGGGGCGTCACCCGTGACGGCGAGAGCCTCTGGTGGCCGGGCATCGCCCGCAACAAGCGATCGGTGGCCATCGACCTGCGTGACCCGCGGGGGCGCGACGTCGTCGCCGACCTCATGGCCGAGGTCGACGTCGTGCTCGAGAACTTCCGTCCCGGTCGCCTCGACGAGTGGGGCCTCGGGTACGACGACATCCGCGAGCGAAATCCCGGTGTCGTGTACGTGCACGTCAGCGGCTTCGGCCAGACCGGTCCACGTGCCGCCGAGGCCGGCTTCGGCAGCATCGGCGAGGCCGTCGGCGGCATCCGGTTCACCACCGGGAACCCGGACCTGCCACCCACACGCGCCGGCATCAGCCTCGGCGATTCCCTTGCCGCGCTCTTCGCGGTGATCGGCACGATGGCCGCGCTCAACGAACGATCCCACAGCGGACTCGGACAAGAGGTCGACGTCGCGATCTACGAGGCCGTCGCCGCGCTCATGGAATCGTCGATGGCCGACTACGAGATCGCCGGGCACCTTCGACGCCGGACGGGCAGTGTCCTGCCGGGCGTGGCGCCGTCGAACGTGTACCCGACCGCCGACGGATCCGACATCATCATCGCCGGCAACGCCGATGCGGTGTTCCGCCGTCTGTGCACCGCGATGGGGCAGCCCGAGCTCGCCCGCGACGAACGCTTCGCGACGCACACGCAGCGCGGCGTGCACATGGACGAGCTCGACGAGATCATCGGCGCGTGGACCACGGAGCACTCGGCGGACGCGCTGCTCGACATCCTTTCCGACGCAGGTGTGCCGGCCGGGCAGATCTTCACCGCGGCCGAGATGCTGACGGATCCCCACTACGCGGCGCGCGAGATGGTGGTGCGCCACCGGAACCGCGCGGGCGTCGAGATCCCGATGACCGGCGTCGTCCCGAAGTTCAGCAGGACGCCCGGTCACGTCCTCGGGCCGGGGCCGCTCCTCGGCGAGCACACCCGCGCCGCGATCGAGGATCTGACGTCGCACACCGCCGAGCAGATCGACCTCCTCTTCGCCGACGGCGTGCTCGCCGAACCGGCGGGCACCCACTGACAGTTCGACCGCACTCAGAAGGAGCAGCCCGTGCCACGCCTCAAACAGGTCTCTCGTGCCGAGACGGACGACGAGTTCGTCCTCCAGATGTACGACCAGTTGTTCGGTGACCGCGATCCGGTGCGCGAACCGGGGACGGCGACAGGCACACCGGGTGATTGGTGGACCGTGTTCGCCCTCGTCCCCGACGTCCTGCGCCACGCCGTGCGCGGCTTCGCCCTCTACCGGAGCCCGAGCCGGCTGCTCGATCCCGTCCTCCGCGAGCTGGGCCAGACGCGAGCCGGATGGGCCAGGGGCAGCCAGTTCGTCTTCTCGCAGCACTGCAAGTCGTGCCGCGCACTCGGGATGGACGAGGAGAAGATCCAGGCGATCGCGTACTGGACGTCGTCGGACCTCTTCTCCCCCACCGAGCGCGCCGTGCTCGCCTACACCGACGCGCTCGTGCTCGGTGGCGGTCGGGTGCACGACCGAGACTTCGACGAGCTCCGCCGCCGCCTGAGCGACGAGGAGATCCTCGAGCTCACCTACATCACGCTGATGTACGAGATGCACGCCACGATGGCGCGAGCATTGCGGATGGAGTTCGACGACCGCGACGACCCCATCGTCGAGGTGCCCGGTGGCGAGATGGCGCGAGACATCGGTGCCGACATCTCCGGGGGCGAGTCGTGATCCGTCACGGCCTGCCCGGGTCGGTCGACATCGTCGAGGTAGGCCCGCGCGACGGCCTGCAGGACGAACATCGGCTCGTGTCGACGGAGGACAAGATCGCCTTCGTCCAGGCATCGGTGCGCGCCGGCATCCGGCGCGTCGAGGTGGCGAGCTTCGTGAACCCGAAGCGCGTGCCGCAGATGGCCGACGCCGAGGCGGTCATCGCTGGATTGCAGGGCACCAGCCTCGAGGCGATCGGGCTGGTGCTCAACGAGCGTGGCCTCGATCGCGCGCTCGCGTCGGGCATCGCCGAGATCAACACCGTCGTCATCGTCACCGACACGTTCAGCCGCGAGAACCAGGGCATGTCGACCAGCGACGCGATGGCGATGTGGCATGCGGTCTCGACGCGGGCTCACGCCGCCGGCGTTCGTGCCGGTGTGACGTTGTCGGCGGCGTTCGGCTGTCCCTTCGAGGGCCGCGTCGACCCCGAGCACGTTCGTGCCCTCGCCGAGGTGGTCGCCGAGGGTGCGGACGAGATCTCGCTCGCCGACACCATCGGGTGCGCAGTGCCCACGCAGACAGAAGATCTCGTCGCGACCGTGCGCGAGGCGACCGGCAAGCCGATCCGCGTCCACCTGCACAACAGCCGCAGCACCGGGCTCGCCAACGCCGTCGCTGCTCTGCTCGGGGGCGCGACCGCGCTCGACGCCAGCACCGGCGGCATCGGCGGCTGCCCGTTCGCCCCGACCGCGACCGGGAACATCGCCACCGAAGACCTCGTCGCGATGCTCGAGGCGATGGGCGTGTCGACCGGCGTCGACGTCGACGTGCTGCTCGACACGGTGGGCGATGTGGAGCGCATGACGGGGCACCCGGCGCCCGGGATGTTGAGCAGAACAGGAACCTTCCCCCGCTCCGCCTGACGAACGATCCGGGGAGGAAGGTTTGGGGAAGTCCGTCTGCATACCGTCCCTCGACCCCACTCCATCCCCCACACTCGAGGAGCGATCATGACCACCACCGCCACCAACTCTGCTTCCGTTCGCAACGGCGTACCCGTCGACAAGCTGTTCGCGACGATCGGCGCTGTACGCGAGCAGCCGGACCTGGGCGAGTTCCGTTTCACGGCACGGAGCAGCTGGATCGAGGGCACGGCCACACGATCGACGTTCCCCGATTGGTACGGCGTCGGCGCGACCCGGGAGCACGCCGAGGTGTGGGTCGACCAGTCCGACCACCCGACGCTCGGCCACGGGCACGGGCCCACCCCGCACGAGCACGTGCTCCACGCGCTCGCGTCGTGCTTGACACTGGGCATCGCGACGACAGCAGCCGCCCGCAAGATCGAGCTGACGAAGATCGAGTCGACCGTCGAAGGCGACATCGACGTGCGTGGCATCCTCGGGATCGATCCGGACGTGCGCAACGGCTTCTCCGAGATCCGCGCCACCTTCGTCGTCGAGGGCGACGCCGATCGGGCCACCCTCGACGCGCTGGTCGAGGCGTCATGCAGGCGGTCGGCCACCTTCGACATGCTCGTCAACCCGACGCCGGTGAAGGTCACGACCGCAGCAGCCGGCTGACCCACCGAGCCGGCACTACCGTGGCCGCATGGCCGCCCGACCCGACTCGCCCGAGGTGCGCGTCGTTCCGGCCAACGAGGCGAGCTGGGACGATCTGCAGGCGGTGTTCGGCACGCGCGGCGATCCGGCGCGGTGCCAGTGCCAGTGGTTCAAGGTGCCGAGCTCGGAGTGGCGCTCGACGCCGGTGGACGAGCGCGCGCACCGGCTCCGCGCGCAGACCGATTGCGGCCACCCCGAATCCGACACCACGACGGGGCTGGTCGCCTACGTCGACGGTGAGCCAGCTGGCTGGTGCGCGGTCGAGCCGCGGACCGAGTACCCGCGACTGCTCCACAGCCGGATCCCGTGGGCCGGCCGCGACGAGGACAGGTCGGACGAGAACGTGTGGGCGGTGACGTGCTTCGTCACCCGCACGGGCTTCCGCCGGCGCGGCGTCAGCAGGGCGCTCACGCGCGCAGCGGTCGAGCTCGCGCGGCGTCGCGGAGCCCGTGCAATCGAGGGGTACCCGATGATCACCCGGCCCGAGCAACAGATCACGTGGGGCGAGTTGTTCGTCGGCAGCCGCAGCGCGTTCGTCGATGCCGGGTTCACCGAGGTGAGCCACCCCACTGCTCGACGAGTGGTGATGCGCATCGACTTCGACGGCCACAGCTGAAGCGCTCGATGGCTCCAGCGCTCAGAGCAGTCCGACGACCAATCCGGCTCCGGCCCCGAGCAGGACGGTGCCGATAGCGGTTCGGGTCGCGCTGCGCCGGCGGGCGAACAGGCCGAGACCGACACCGGCCAAGTGCAGTGAGGCTGTCGCGACCACGAACCCGGCCACGTACACCACCGGATGCGAGGCGCTCGGCGCCTCCGCGCCGTGAGCGTGCCCGTGGACGAGCCCTGCGGCACCGACGAGTCCCAGCGCCCAAGCCGGTCGCATGGCCTGCCCGGCGATGAGCGCGGCGCCGAGAGCAGCCACCGAGATCGCGATCGCCGTCTCGCCTCCCGGGAGCGACAGGCCGGCGATGCCGAGCACGCCACCTGCCACCATCGCGCCGAGGAAGGCGGCCGGGGCAGCGAGCGGCCGAACCATCGTCATCGCCAGGACCCCGACCGCGACCATCGCGAACACGTGATCGATGCCGAGCACGGGATGCGCCAGTCCGTCCCACAGCCCAGCCGTCCCGTGTCCCGTGTGCGCGAACACCGGCGTCGCGCTCATGACCGTGGCCATCGTCGCTCCGACCATCGCGCAGATCGAGAGGTGCCGCACATCGAGATCGCTCGTCATGCCGCCGAACCTAGTGCGCCGGAAGGCTGCCTGCCTCGACGACGATCGTCTCTCCGAAGACCACAGTGGGCGAATCGGGCATGAGATCGACGTTGATGGCCGATTCGTTCTCGCCACCCATGTAGCGGTTCTCGCCCAACGCCAGGAACACGGCGCCCGGGCGATGCTCGTCGACGATCGTCCATCCGATCTCTCCCGAGACCTTCGGGTTCGTCCCGATGCCGACGTGCGAGACGCGCTCCCCCGCATATCGACCGTCACGCACGCGTCCGTCTCCGTCGAACTCCAGGACGGACCCGTCGGTCAGAGCGATGGCTCCGCGGGTCGCGTGTTCGATGACCGTCCAGTAGAGCGAGCCTGCCGGCAGGTTCGAGACCACGGCTCCCGCGGCGATGTCGGCGTCGTCGATCACGCCGTCGTCGGTCATCACCGGTCGACCACCTCGTTGCAGGTGCAACGACCCCGCCGACGTGTCGACTCGGACCGTCGCGGAGCTGCGCAGCAGCGTGACCAACCGATCGATGTCCGCGCGGAGGTCGCTGTCAGGCACGAGCAGGCTCGGCAGGACGCGCTCGTCGAGCTGCTGTGCGGTCGTCCCGAGCCGGTCCGCGACGTACATGGTGGGGATCGCACAGACGACGGTCGGTACGTGGCGGCCCTCCAGCGCGCTCTCGACGCGACCGACCGCAGCCGACCAGGCGGCGACGGAGGCCGCAGGGAGGCCGTCGAGGTCGGCCGGCCAACCACCGAGCACGATGAGGCCGTCGACCTGTTCGGCCACAGCGGCCCGTTCCACGTCCCACATCGCCAGCTCGGCGGGTGACCGGGAGCCGATCAGCTCACGGAGCACCTCGTTCGACACCCGCTCGACCACCGGGTCCAGGCCACGCCCGACGCAGGCACCGACGACCGCGTCGACGATCTCGTCCCGACCACACCTGTCGCGCACCAGCACCATGCCGGTCGCCGTCGGCAACGCTGCGACGATCCGTCGGGCCACGTCGTGTCGCACCGCCGAAGAGTACGCGTTGCCCGAGGTCGATCACACGATGGCGTGGATCACGCCGACGAGCGCTCCGGCGCCGACGAGCCACGACGAGTTGACGCGGCTCAGCACGAGGATCGCTGCTGCGATGGCGGCCATCGTGATGGTCAGCACGTCGTTCAGGGCGGTGTCGGCGAGATCGACGAGGACACCCGCCATGAGACCGAGCGAGGCCGCCGTCACCCCGTCGAGGAACGCCTTGGCGAGCGGTCGACGCTGCATCCACGGCACGAGCCGACCGAGCAGGGCGACCAGCGCGAACGACGGCGCGAAGATGCCCACGGTGGCCACGGCGGCTCCGACCGCTCCGTCGATCTGCCACCCGATGAAGGTGGCCGTGGTGAACACCGGCCCGGGCGTGATCTGACCGACGGCGACCGCGTCGAGCAACTGCTGGGTCGTGATCCAGCCGAGGCCGTCGACGAGCCTGCGCTGGAGGAACGCGAGCAGGACGTACCCGCTGCCGTACAACACGCTGCCCACCTCGAGGAACACGAGGAACAGGCGCCACTCGGTCACCCGGGGCACCGTTCCGAGCACCGTCGCCACGACGACGGGCGCGTGGAGGCGGTTCGAACGGAGGTACGTGCCGGCGCGCCACACGGCGACCACTGCGCCGCCGACGACCAGCGCCAAGAGCTCGTGCACCCCGACGAGGAACCCCACGGCCGACGCCACCGCGACCGTGACGTGCACCGGGTGGCGCAGACTCGTCCGCGCCAGGCCGACGAGAGCCTGCGCGACGATTGCGACGATGACGGGCAGGATCCCGTACCGCAGGTCCACGGCTGCCGGCTCGGTGCCGTAGCGGCGATACAACCAGGCGAGCACACTGACGATCGCCACGGCGGGGCCGATGAAGCACACCCCGGCCGCGAGCAGACCGCGTGCGCCTGCGCGCCGTGATCCGAGATGGATCGCCAGCTCGGTCGAGTTCGGTCCGGGGATGAGGTTCGTCGCGCCGACCAGATCGGCGAACTCCGCGTCGGACACCCACCCTCGCCGTCGCACGACCTCGTCGCGCATCATGGCGATGTGCGCGGCCGGGCCTCCGAACCCGACTACACCGAGCCGGAAGAACACTCGCGCCACCTCGTTGACTCGCTCGTTGCGGCCGGCCACAACATCATTCTCTCAGATATCGACATGCGATATCGAAATCCGATACTGTCTGCAAGATCCCTGATGCACAGATCGATCGAGGAGGCCGAGGGAATGGACGAGCAACTCGTCAGTGTCCGCTACATGGTGAGCGACGTGCAGGAGGCGGTCGACTTCTACACCAGCAAGCTGGACTTCACGGTGTTGACCAACTTCGCGCCTGCCTTCGCCGATGTTCGGCGCGGCGCGCTCCGGTTGTTGCTCAGCGGTCCCACCAGCTCCGCGGGCCGACCGATGGCCGACGGCACCGTGCCCCAGCCAGGCGGCTGGAACCGGATCCACCTCATCGTCGACGACCTGGCCACCGAGGTCGAACGACTCCGGGCAACCGGGGTGCAGTTCCGCAACGACATCGTCACCGGGCCGGGCGGCTCGCAGGTCCTGCTGGTCGACCCGTCGGGTAACTTCGTGGAGATGTTCCAACCAGCAGCGCGATGACCAGCCCGGGGTTGCGCGAGTTCCTGCGCGGCGCCGTCTGCCTGCACATCCTCCACCACGCCGCCAAGGGCGAGATCCACGGTGCGTGGATGTCGGAGGAGCTCGCCGAGCACGGGCACCGCATCTCGCCCGGCACGCTGTACCCCACGCTGCATCGGATGGAGGCGGACGGGCTGCTCGCCAGTCGCCAGATCACCGTCGACGGCCGCTCCCGCCGCGTGTACCGCGCCACGACGGAAGGCCGCCGCGCGCTGCGCGCCACCAAACAGGCACTGCGCGAGCTCGCCGACGAGGTGCTCCCCTGACCACTGCCGTCCGACAGCGCCGCCCGCCGGCCGGATCAGCCGGTGCCGGGCTGCACGACGCCGGTCTCGTAGGCGATCATCACCAGCTGGGCGCGGTCGCGGGCGTCGAGCTTCATGAGCAGCCGGCTCACGTGCGTCTTCACGGTGGCGTGGCTGACGTACAGGGCCGCAGCGATCTCAGCGTTCGACTGGCCCCGGGCCACCAGCTCGAGCACCTCCCGCTCGCGCTCGGTGAGCTGGTCGAGCGCTGCTGCCGTCGCGGCCGAGGCGCCGGGGTCGGGACGGCGGGCGAACTCCTCGATCAGACGGCGAGTGATCCGTGGCGAGATGAGCGCGTCGCCGGCAGCGACCACCCGCACGGCGTGCAGCAGGTCGACGGGCAGGGTGTCCTTGAGCAGGAACCCGCTGGCGCCGGCACGAAGGCCCTGGTGGACGTACTCGTCGAGATCGAACGTCGTCAGGATGATCACGCGCGTCGACGCGAGCGAGGGGTCGCCGCTGATGTGGCGCGTCGCCTCGAGGCCGTCCATCACGGGCATGCGGACGTCCATCAGCATCACGTCCGGGTGCCGGCTGGCTGCGAGCGCCACCGCCTCGGCCCCGTTGCTCGCCTCCCCCACCACCTCGATGTCGGGCTCGCCCGAGAGCAGCATCGTGAAGCCGCTGCGCACCAGTGCCTGGTCGTCCGCGACCACCACGTTGATCGTCATTCGGCGTCACCGTAGGGCAGCAGCGCCCTGACCCGGTAGCCACCTCCCGGCGCCGGGCCCACCGACAGGTCACCACCCCACAGCTCGACCCGCTCGCGCATGCCGATCAGGCCGTGTCCCGTGCCCTCCGACGAGCCGTTCGACTCGCCGTTGCGGGACGCTGGCGCCGCCAGGCCGCGACCGTCGTCGACGACCTCGATGGCGAGCGCGCCGGGCGAGTGGCGCACGGTCACGTCGACCGCTGTCGGCGACCCGGCGTGCTTGATGACGTTGGTCAACGCCTCCTGCACCACGCGGTAGGCCGACAGTTCGACGCCGGCGTGCACGTGATCGGGCGCCCCTTCCATGTGCAGCTCGACCGGGACACCGGCTGACCGGACGTCGTCGACGAGTCGGGGCAGATCGGCCAGCGCAGGCGCAGGCCCCGACGACCGTGCACCCTCGTTGTCGCGCAGCACACCGAGCAGCCGCCGCAGCTCGGTCAGCGTGCCACGCGAGGTCGCCGAGATCGCGTCGAGCGCGGCGCGTGCTTGCTCGGGACGATCCTCCAGCACATGGGCGCCGACGCCCGCCTGCACTGCGATGACCGACATGGAGTGGGCGACGACGTCGTGGAGCTCCTGGGCGATCCGTAGCCGCTCCTCGGCAAGCGCCCGAGCTGCGCTCTGCCTGGCAGATTCGGCTCGCTCGTCGGCCTCGCGCAGCTTGGCCTCGGTCGCGGCCCGCCGGTTGCGGAAGGCCACGCCGATCGCCCAGCCCGCGGCGAACTGGGCGATGACCGCGAACACGCCGACGGTGTCGAGTCCCGGCGAATCGGTGACACCGAGCACGACGATGACGGCGGCAACGTACGCGAGGCCGCCGACGGCTTCGCGTGGCGGGCAGCGCGAGCCGACGGTGTACGTGAGGAGCAGCACGGCGAGCGGCAACCCTCCCTCGGGCCATCCGATCAGGATGTGCACGAGGACACCCAGCCCGGAGATCGCCAGCGCCGGGAGCGGCCAGCGACGGCGGACCGCGATGGGGGCGCAGGTCACGAGCGCGGTGAGGACCACGAGCGCACTCGGCTCGCGGAAGCCGTGCTCGATCGCACCACTGTCGTCGTGGATGTCCTGCGCGTAGGTCATGACCACAGCGATGAGGGTGCACACCGCGGCGAGCACGCCGTCGATCACGAACGGGTTGAAGCCTCGAAGCCGCTCGGACTGCCGGTCGTACCAGTTCACCGCTCGAAGGTACCGAATCGACGGCACCAGCGCATCGGTCGTGCGAACGACTCGCGCATCAGCCTCGAGACGTACGTCGGTGGGATGGTCGAGAAGCGCCCCCAGGCCGACGACCTGCTCGCCGAAAAGGCGGATCGTCAGTGCACCCCCTCGACACCAACTCACCAGGAGACACCACCATGACCACCGCCACCTTCCTTCCACCGACCAGCACGACCGAACCGTTCGCTGCCGGCCGGCCGGCACCAGCCGCTCGCGTCGTCGACGCGGTCAAGGTGTACGGCCGCGGCGAGAGCGAGGTCCGCGCCCTCGACGGCGTGTCCGTCGAGTTCGCGACCGGTCGCTTCACCGCCATCATGGGCCCGTCGGGTTCGGGCAAGTCGACGCTGATGCACAGTGTCGCCGGGCTCGACCACCTGACGTCGGGCACCGTGCTCATCGGCGACACCGACATCTCGAAGCTCGACGATCGGCGCCTCACCCAGCTGCGGCGCGACCGCATCGGTTTCATCTTCCAGGCGTTCAACCTCGTCCCCACCCTGACGGCGGCCGAGAACATCACGCTTCCCGCGAGGCTCGCCGGACGTCGGCCCGACCCTGCCTGGTTCGATCACGTCGTCGCGACCGTCGGGTTGACCAAGCGACTGAAGCATCGACCGTCGGAGCTCTCCGGCGGCCAGCAGCAGCGCGTCGCAGTGGCCCGGGCGCTCGCCAGCCGTCCCGAGATCATCTTCGCCGACGAGCCGACGGGCAACCTCGACTCACGCACCGGAGCGGAGATCCTCTCGTTCATGCGCACCGCGGTGCGCGAGTTCGGCCAGACGATCGTCATGGTCACCCACGACCCGGTCGCCGCGTCGTACGCCGACCGCGCCGTGTTCCTCGCCGATGGCCGGATCGTCGATGACCTCGACGCGCCGACCGCCGGTTCCGTCCTCGACCGCATTCGCACCCTCGGAGGCTGACCGCCATGTTCTCGCTGACCATCAAAGAGCTCGCCGCACGCAAGTTGCGGCTGATCACCACCGCGTTCGCGGTGCTCCTCGGTGTCGCCTTCATGGCCGGCACCCTCGTCTTCACCGACACGATCGGTGCCACCTACGACTCGGCGCTGGCCGAGGCCAACGAAGGGGTCGACGCCTACGTCCGAACTCCCTCCGAGATCGACATCGGGTACGGGGAACCCGGGCCACGGCTCGACGCCTCGCTCGCCGAGACCGTCGCGACCGTCGACGGCGTCGACCAGGTCGCGTTGCGGATCAACGGCTACGCGCAACTCACGGGACTCGACGGCAAGCCCGTCGGCGACATCTCGAAGAGCCCGGCGTTCGGCACCAACTGGGTCACCGTGCCCGAGCTGAACCCGTACGTCCTGTCGAGCGGCCGTGCGCCGCAGAGCGACGACGAGATCGTCATCGACAAGGCGAGTGCGGACAAGGCCGGCTACGAGCCGGGTGACGTCGCCACCGTCCTCACCAAGAGCGAGCCACGCCAGTTCACCATCGCCGGCATCGCCCGGTTCGGCTCGAACGACTCACCGGCCGGTGCGACAGCGGTGCTGTTCACCGATGCGACGGCGGCCGAGCTCCTCTCGGCGCCCGGGCAGGCAGATGCGATCGCGATCACTGCGGACGACGGCGTCTCGCAGGAGCAGCTGGCCACGGCAGTGCGGGCCGCTGTGACCGGCGACGTCGAAGTCGTCACCGGTGCGGTCCTGACCGCAGAGCAGCAGAAGTCCCTCGCCGATCAGATCGCCGGCTTCGGGACGATCATGCTGATCTTCGCCTTCGTCGCCGTGTTCGTCGGTGCGTTCATCATCAACAACACCTTCTCGATCACGGTCGCCCAGCGGACGCGCGACATGGCGATGCTCCGTGCGATCGGCGCGTCGGGTCGTCAGGTGAAGCGGTCGGTCCTCGTCGAAGCCGCCCTCATCGGTGCCATCGCCTCCGCGATCGGCCTCGGCGCCGGGATCGGCGTCGCCGCCGGACTCCGGAAGCTGATGTCCGCCTTCGGCTTCGACATGCCCGATGGACCGACGGTCATCAGCTCGTCGGCGATGATCATCTCCTTCGTCGTCGGCGTCGGCGTCACCGTCCTGTCGGCCTGGTTGCCCGCCCGACGTGCGGCCCGCATCGCGCCGATCGCCGCACTGCGTGATGTCAGCGTCGATCGCTCGGCGGGCTCGGTCCGCCGCGCCGTCGCCGGTTCGATGATCACCGTCCTCGGGGTCGTCGCACTGCTCGCCGGCCTCAACGGCGAGGTCACCCTCGTCGGTGTCGGAGCGCTGGCAACGCTGGTCGGCGTCGCCGTCCTCGGACCCGTGCTGGCACGACCGGTGGCGAAGGCCTTCGGACTCCCGCTGCGCATGCGCGGGCTCAGCGGCGAGCTGGCCACGCGCAACGCGACCCGGAACCCGAAGCGCACGGCACGGACCGCTGCGTCGTTGATGATCGGCGTCGCGCTGGTCGGCTTCATGACCGTGTTCGCTGCATCGGCGAAGACGTCGCTCGCCGGCTCGCTCGAGACCGACTTCACCGGCACCCACATCGTCGACTCGGGCGCATGGGACAACTCGGCAGGCCTCAGCCCCGAGTTGGCCGACGAGCTGCGGGTCACCCCGGGCGTCGACGTGGTCAGCCAGGCACGGCTGTCACCGGCGATCGTCGACGGTCAGGCGACGGACACGTTCTACGCGTTCGAAGCCACGACGGTCGACGAGGTCTTCCGCCTCGGCTCGATCGACGGCGACCTCGCATCGCTCGGCAGCGACGGCATCGCCGTGTCGGCCGAGCACGCCGAGGACGAGGGTTGGACGCTGGGGTCGACCGTGCCCGTCACGTTCGCGAGCGGCGACGCCACGTTCGTCGTGAAGGCCATCTACTCGGGCGGCACCGACTGGGTGGGTTCGATGTTCATCGGTCTCGACGGCCTGCGGGCGAACGGTGGCGACGAGTTGGACTTCCGGGTCTACGTCTCCGGTGACGAGGACGCGATCGAGCACGTGGCCTCGGCCTACGGCTCGGCCGACGTGCTCGACAAGGACGGCTTCCTCGACCTCGTCGGCGGTCAGATCGACGCCGTGCTCGGCTTGTTCTACGCCCTGCTGATGCTGGCGGTGCTGATCGCACTGCTGGGCATCGCCAACACGCTGGCCCTCTCGATCTTCGAGCGGACCCGCGAGATCGGCCTGATGCGGGCGATCGGCATGAGCCGTTCGCAGGTCCGCTCGACGGTGCGTTGGGAGTCGATCGTCATCGCCGTGTTCGGCACGGCGCTGGGGCTCGGCATCGGGACGTTCTTCGGCTGGGCGATCGTCCGGGCGATGTCCGATCAGGGCATCGACACGCTGACGGTTCCGGTGGCGAGCCTCGCAGTGGTCACCGTGATCGCCGCCGTCGCCGGTGCGATGGCCGCGGTGATGCCGGCACGCCGGGCGGCGAAGCTCGACGTGCTGACCGCACTCGCCACCCAGTGACCGACACCTGATCGGTGACGTCCGAGCCGCCGGCGCGACCATCGCGCCGGCGGCTCGTGGGTGTCAGGCGAAGCGCTTGCCGTCGGCCCGGCGGATCGCGAGCGTGGCCGACCGTGGCCGGCCGGCGAAGTCCGGCCAGTTCGACTCGCCGGCAGGCGATCCGTACGTGGCGTTCTCGCCGGGGTGCTGGATGTTCACGAACACCGTCTTGCCGTCCTGATCGACGGTCCAACCGGTGATCTCACAGCCCTTCGGCCCGACGAGGAAGCGGCGGATGTCGCCCGTCTGCGGGTCGGCCACGAGCATCTGGTTGTTGCACGGGACGGGCTGGCCGCCGTCGGTCTGGATCCAGACGTGGCCGAGCGAGTCGATCGCGAGGCCGTCGGGCGAGCCGAACGCGTCACCCGGCGCGATGGTCGAGCCGTCTCCGGTCCCGAGGCCCTTGCCGGCGAGGGCGAACACCGACCAGATGAAGCTGTCGGCCCCGTGGTCACCACCCTGGTTCTGCCACCGCAGGATGTGACCGAAGGGGTTCGCAGCCCGCGGGTTGGCGGCGTCGGCGGTCGCCCGAGCGGTGTTGTTCGTGAACGTGCCGTACGCGCAGCCCGGGACGTCGGGATGCACGGCCACCCACTCCGGCCGGTCCATCGGCGTGCCGCCGACAGCAGCAGCAGCGCCACGCGTGTCGATCAGGATCGAGGCGATGTCGGCGTACCCCGGAACGCCACCGGCGACGAGGGGGAGCCAGGCGCCCGTGCCGTCGGCATCGAAGCGGGCGACGTACAACGTGCCCTCGTCGAGCGGGCTCCTGCCCTTTCGAGCCATCTTCTTCCACGGCTCGGCGGACACGAACTTGTACAGCATCTGGAACCGCTCGTCGTCGCCCGTGTAGACGACGGCACGCCCGTCGGCGGCTTCGCAGAACGCGGCGTTCTCGTGCTTGAGCCGCCCGAGTGCAGTGCGCTTCTTGGGCTTCGAGCCGGGGTCGAACGGGTCGATCTCGACGACCCAGCCGAATCGGTTGGGCTCGTTCGGGTTCTGGGCGAGGTCGAACCGGGCATCGCCGCGGTACCAGGGGGTGAACGCGCTCTTTGCCACGCCGTACCTCGCCATCAACGGCGTGGGCGCGAACACGGCATCGTCGGTGCCGAAGTAGCCGTTGAAGTTCTCCTCGCAGGTCAGGTAGGTGTTCCACGGCGTCGCACCGTTGGCGCAGTTGTTCACCGTGCCGAGGACCTGGGTGCCCGACGGGTCGGCGGCCGTCTGCAGCGACGGATGACCCGCCGCCGGGCCGGTCAGCTCCATCGGCGTGTTGGCGGTGATGCGCCGAGCCTTGTGGCTCCGCTGGAGCTTCCAGGTCCCGAACCGGAGCTCGAGCTCGCAGATCGCCACGCCGTGCGCGTTCTGGGACCGCAGCACGTTCTCCTGCACCGTCCAGTCGGGCTCGCTGTTGAACATGACCGTGTTGTCGACGGCTTCGTGGTTGATGGCGAGCAGGCCTCGCTTCGACCCGGTCGGGAAGAAGTGCATCCCGTCGTGGCTCATGCCGAACTGCTCGGCCTGCTCGGCTGCCGTGTTCCCGCCGTCGAAGCGGAACGCCGGGCCGCCAGGCTCGATCGGATCACCCCACGGGATCAGCACCTGGGCGACGAAGCCGTCGGGGATCACGACGTCGTCGACGGTCGACGTCGCGACTGCCTGGAACTCGAGCCCGCCACCTGCGGGCGATCCCCCTCCCCCGCCGGCCCAGCGCGCGGGCCTGGCCGTATCGCTGCCGGCAGCGACCTGGCCGACGGCCGGCGCGGCGAAGAAGGCAGCAACACCGGTGGCGACCCCACCGCCGATGAGGGCGCGCCGGTTGATGGCGATGCGAGGCTCGCCGTGTTCGCTCTCTGGATGGATCGCTGGTTCGGTGGTCGTCATGTTCTCTCCTCGTCTCGGTGGACGCGGGGAACGTACGAAACGGATCCGGCCCCAAGGCTGCCGCCATGTCAACGGAGCCTGAACAGCGAGCGAACAGCCCGTGCCGCCGTCGACGAGCCCGCTACACCACGAGCAACGAGTCGACGGTCAGGTACTCGTCGTGGACGACGCTGTCGGCCGCGGGGTCGCAGAACCAGTTGCCGTCACCCGCCAGGTACTTGAAACGCAACGATTGGCCGGGCGCCACCTCGACCGTCGCGCTGAGGGTGCCGTTGCGTCGCTTCTTCAGCGGGTGTGCCATCGGGTCCCAGCCGTTGAAGTCGCCCAGCACCGACACCGGTTGGTGGAACTGGGCGGCGGGCAGGGAGAAGGTGACTTTGACGACACCGCGGCTGCGTGAGTTCGAGCACGTGAGCATGGGAACCCCCTTGGAGATGTGAGCGCTCACCGCCAGGATGATCGAGGGCGCCGCTCCGCGTGGTGCATCGAACCAAGAGTTCACCAGCGCGTCACATGCCGTCTGCCGAGGGCGCGAACGGCGTCGTGCTTCTCACCGAGCACCCGATGATCTGTTGTACTTGTGGTCGATGCGATTCGGTCACTTCGACGATGCCGCACGCGAGTACGTCATCACCACACCACGTACCCCGCTCCCCTGGATCAACTACCTCGGCACCGACGAGCACTTCGGGTTGATCTCCCACCTCGGCGGCGGGTACAGCTTCTACCGCGACGCGCGCATGCGCCGGCTCACCCGGTACCGGTACAACAACGTCCCGACCGACACCGGGGGCCGCTACTTCTACGTCAACGACGGCGGCGACGTGTGGACGCCCACCTGGGCGCCTGTCCAGGCCGACCTCGACCACTTCGAGTGCCGCCATGGCCTTTCGTACACGGTGATCACCGGCGCGCGCAACGGCCTGCGCGTCGAGACGCTGTACGTCGTCCCGCTCGGCACGACCGCCGAGATCCATCGCGTCAGGTTGACGAACTCCGGTGCATCCGCCAAGGCGTTCCAGGTGTTCTCGCTGATCGAGTTCAACCTCTGGAACGCGTTCGACGACCAGACCAACTACCAGCGCAACCTCTCGCTCGCAGAAGTCGAGGTGGTCGGCTCGACGATCTACCACACGACGGAGTACCGCGAGCGGCGCAACCACTACGCCGTCCACTCGGTGAACGTTCCGGTGGACGGGTTCGACACCGATCGCGAGTCGTTCCTCGGCGCATACCGCGGATGGGACGCCCCCGCAGCGGTGCAGGAGGGACGGTGTCGCGACTCGATCGCGAGCGGATGGTCGCCCATCGGCTCGCATCAGATCGACCTCTCTCTCGCTCCCGGCGAGACGCGCGACCTCGTGTTCGTGCTCGGCTACGTCGAGAACGAACCGGCCGACAAGTGGGAGTCGCCGGGCGTCGTCAACAAGGCTCCGGCCGACGCGCTCCTCGCGAGGTTCGCGACGAGCGAGCACGTCGACCGCGCCATGGACGATCTCCGCGCGCACTGGGACCGTCTGCTGTCGACGTTCACCGTGCGGACAGGAGATCCGCGGGTCGACCGCACGGTGAACATCTGGAACCCGTACCAGTGCATGGTCACCTTCAACATGTCGCGCAGCGCGTCGTACTTCGAGACGGGCATCGGTCGCGGCATGGGCTTCCGCGACTCGAACCAGGACCTGCTCGGCTTCGTGCACCTCGTTCCGGCACGCGCTCGCGAGCGCATCCTCGACATCGCCGCGACGCAGTTCCCGGACGGGAGCGCGTACCACCAGTACCAACCGCTCACCAAGCGCGGTAACCACGACGTCGGGTCGGGCTTCAACGACGACCCGCTGTGGCTGATCGAGGGCGTGGCCGCCTACGTGAAGGAGACCGGCGACATGTCGATCCTGCACGAGCCGGTGCCCTTCGACAACGACCCGGATGACACCGCCCCGCTCTTCGAGCACCTGCGGCGATCGTTCCGCTTCACCCTCGATCACCGAGGTCCGCACGGCCTGCCGCTCATCGGGCGCGCCGACTGGAACGACTGTCTCAACCTGAACTGCTTCTCCGACACGCCCGGCGAGTCGTTCCAGACCACCGAGAACCGATCAGGGGGGACTGCCGAATCGGTGTTCATCGCCGGCCTGTTCGTGCACTGCGCGCCCGATTACGCGGACCTCGCCGAGTCGTTCGGCGACCCTGCCGAAGCCGACCTCGCTCGGGGCGCTGCTCGCGAGATGAGCCGGGTCGTGCTCGACCACGGATGGGACGGCGAGTGGTTCGTCCGCGCCTACGACTGGTTCGGCGACAAGGTCGGCTCGGTCGAGTGCGACGAGGGCCAGATCTACATCGAACCGCAGGGCTTCTGCGTGATGGCCGGCATCGGCATCGAGACCGGCGAGGCGGCCCGCGCCCTCGACTCGGTCGGGCGCATCCTCGACTCCGACCACGGCATCGTCGTCCTCCAGCCGGCCTACACGACGTATCGCATCGAGCTGGGCGAGATCAGCACCTACCCGCCCGGGTACAAGGAGAACGCCGGCATCTTCTGCCACAACAACCCGTGGGTGGTCATCGCCGAGACCCGGCTGGGTCGCGCGGAGGAGGCGTTCGCCCACTGGCGGAAGATCGCTCCTGCGTTCCGCGAGGAGATCTCGGATGTCCACCGGCTCGAGCCCTACGTGTACGCGCAGATGATCGCCGGCAAGGATGCGGTGCGCCACGGTGAGGCGAAGAACTCGTGGCTCACCGGGACCGCTGCGTGGAACTTCGTCGCGATCTCACAGCACGTGCTCGGGGTGAGGCCCGAGATCGACGGCTTGCGGGTCGAGCCGTGCCTGCCTGCGGAGCTGTCGACGGTCGAGATCGTCCGCCGTTGCCGGGGCGTCGAGTACCGCATCTCGATCGGCCCGTCGACCGGGGCAGCGGCCCGGCTCACCGTCGACGGCACGCCGATCGAGGGTTCCGTCGTGCCGTACGCCGCGGCCGGCTCGGTGGTGCACGTGTCCGTCGACCGCTGACGGGGTATCTGAGCAGGCCGTTCGCGGGTCCAAGCGGCTCACAAGCGAGCGTCAAGGGCACAAGCGCACGATCGTGTCACCGGCTCGATGGCGAGCCGGACGACACGACAGGAGCCCGCCATGACCAGCCTCACGATCGCCCCCGCTTCCCCGATCCTCACCCGCGCCGACCGCAAGGTGGCCCGCACGCGCCGTACTCGCTCGCTCACCATGGCCGCCCTCGCCCTCGGCGCGGCCGGAGCCGCTGTCGTCATCGCCTCGGGCGCGCACGACAGCGCAGCGCGCGCGACCTCGTGCGCCCGTGTGGCGGTGGCATGGCCGTCCGGCGACGCGACGAGTCCGCCGGAATGGCCGGCGTCTGCCGGTCAGGGTCTCGATCTGTTCGCCGTCGCCGGCGGTCCGACCGTGACGTGGCCGAGCGGAGCCGCCGCCACCCCGACGTGGCCGTCGGCCGCGGCGACGGTGCCCTGCCTCTGACCATGAGCTGACCCGTTTCAGTACGGTGCAGCGCGTGCTGCCGACCATCGGTCCTCTCCTGCCGTGGGCCGATCCCACCGTGCTGCAGATCGGACGCCTGCCCATGCACGTCCCGTTGCAGGGCTTCGAACGTCGATCGCTCGACGGGACGTGGATGCTCGAGATGTTCGAGCACCCCGATCGCGTGCCGGCCGGCGCGCTCGCCGGCGAACGGGCGGCCGCGGTGCGCGTCGGGGTCCCGGGCAACTGGACGATGCAGGGCCTCGGTCGCTTCGTCGACCGACCGCACTACACCAACGTGCAGATGCCGTTCCCGGGGCCACCGCCGCGCCTGCCCGATCGGAACCCCACCGGCGTCTACCGGCGCCGGTTCGACCTACCGCGGTCGTGGGTGCGGCAGCGCACCGTGCTCCACGTCGCGGGTGCCGAGAGCGTCCACGCCGTCTTCGTCAACGGCACGTTCGCCGGGTACGGAACCGACAGTCGGTTGCCGAGCGAGTACGACATCAGCAGCCACGTCCGGCAGGGGCGGAACGAGCTCGCGATCGTGGTGGTCCGGTACAGCGCGCACAGCTACATCGAAGATCAGGATCAGTGGTGGATGGCCGGTTTGCACCGCTCGGTGTGGGTCGAGTCGCGCCCACACGTCGCGCTCGCCGATCTACCGGTGTCGGCCGACTTCGATCCGGACACCGGGAGCGGCACGGTGTCGTGCCGCCCGGAGATCGACTTCGCCGGGGCGCCCGAACCTGGCTGGTCGGTGCGGGCGACGTTGCGGTCGCCGTCCGATCGTCAGGTGGGTGAGGTCGTGCAGCAGCGGGTGCCCTGGCGCGACGCGCAGCCGTACGTGTTCGAGGGTCATCGGGTGACGGTGTCGTGGCACGTCGCCCGGGCGGCGCCGTGGAGTGCGGAACGACCACAGCGGTACGCGCTGACCGTCGAGCTGATCGATCCGGGCGGCTCCATCCGGCAGGTCGAGGTGCAACGGATCGGCTTGAAGCGCGTGCAGGTGCACGACCGGCAGCTGCTGGTGAACGGTCAGCCCGTCTGGATCTTCGGGGTCAACCGCCACGACCACCATCCCGACCGCGGCAAGGCCGTCACCGTCGACGACATGCGCGCCGACCTCGTCGAGATGCGCGCCCACAACATCACGGCCATCCGCACGTCCCACTACCCCAACGACTCCGCGTTCCTCGACCTCTGCGACGAGCTCGGCTTCTACGTCGTGGCCGAGGCCAACATCGAGAGCCACGCATACAACCGCAGCCTGTGTCACGACGAGACGTACCGCGCCGCCTGGCTCGACCGCGGCGCGCGCATGGTGCAGCGCGACCGCAACCACGCATCGGTCACCCTCTGGAGCCTGGGCAACGAGAGCGGGTACGGCGCGAGCCACGATGCCCTCGCCGCGTGGATCCGTCGCACCGATCCGTCACGACCATTGCACTACGAGGACGCGATCGCGGTCGAGGGATGGGTCGACGGTGGTCGTCGGGTGACGGACGTGGTCTGCCCGATGTATCCCTCGATCGACGCCACCCGCGAGTACGGCTCGACGCCGGAGGGCGATCGGCCGCTGATCATGTGCGAGTACAGCCACGCGATGGGCAACTCGAACGGCTCGCTGGCCGACTACTGGGACACGATCATGGCGACGCCCGGCTTGCAGGGCGGGTTCGTCTGGGAGTGGAAGGACCACGCCCTTCGACAGCGACTGCCCGACGGCTCGCTCCGCCTCGCGTACGGCGGCCAGTTCGGTGATGCTCCGCACGACGCGAACTTCGTGGCCGACGGGTTGATGTCGGCGGACCTCGAACCGCACCCGGCGATGCGCGAGCTGGCGTGGGTGCACCGTCCGGTGACCGTCGCGCGAGGCCGGAGCGGACTGGTCGTCGAGAACCGGCAGTCCTTCACCGACGTCCGGTGGCTGCGCGCGGAGTGGGAGCTCGTGGTCGACGGGCGCATCGCTCGGCGGGGCGTGCTGCGCGTCCCACCGCTCGCGCCACGTGCCCGCATCACCGTGCCCCTGCCCTGCCAGGTGCCCGAGACCGGAGACGCACGCCTGACGGTGCGCTGGACAGCGCGGCACCAGCAGTGGTGGGGGCCGGCAGGACACCTGGTGTCGTGGGATCAGGTGACCCTGCGCGAGCGGGCGCCGGCGCTCGAACGACCACAGCGCGTCCTCGGGGACCCGGTGACGGTCGAGCCGGAGCCGAACCTGTGGCGGGCACCGACGGACAACGACGGGTTCAAGTTGATGCCCGATGTCGCTCGCCGGTTCCGCTTCGGCGGCCAGGCGCTGTGGCGCTGGGTCGACGAGGGCATCGACCACCGGCATCCGGACGACCTGGTCGACCACCGTCGCTCCATCCACGACGACGAGAGGGGCCGGACCTTCCGTCACCGCTTCGTGGTCCCACCCCACCTCGACGACCTCCCGCGTCTCGGGGTCATGTTCTCGGTGCCGGCTCGGTTCGCCCGCATGCGCTGGTTCGGCCGGGGACCGCACGAGAACTACCCCGACCGGAACCGGTCGGCCATGCTCGCCACATGGGAAGGGCCGCTCGACGAACTGCCGTACCTCGTCCCGCAGGAGTACGGACTGCGCACCGACTGCCGCTGGTTCGAGCTGATCGACCCGATGTCGGGCGAGGTGCTCCGCATCGAGGCCGTGACACCGCGCTCGGTGCACGTCTCGGCGACGCGCCACACCCCCGCCGACCTGTTCGCTGCCGCGAGCGCGAGTGAGCTCCGACCGCGCGACGAGGTGGTCGTCTGCATCGATGCGGCCCATCGAGGCCTGGGCACCGCCAGCTGCGGTCCCGACGTCCTCCCGCAGTACCGGCTCCGGCCCGGACGCTACGACCTGGCCTACCGCGTCAGCTCGATCACGAGTGGGCGCTGATCGTCAGACGAGGCGCGTCGTCACCGTGCCGAGGTCACCGAAGCTCGCCTCGACCCGCGTGCCGGCGGCGATGGGCTTCATCGGACCCAGCGCTCCCGTCATCACCACATCGCCTGCGCGCAGGGGCACGCCTCGCTCGCACAGCGTGTCGGCCAGCCACCGGGCGGCGTGCAGTGGGTTGCCGAGGCAGGCCTCCCCGCTGCCGGTGCTGACCTCGACCCCGTCGATCGACATCGACATCGGCACGGTGCGCACATCGACTCGACGCAGCGGCACCGGTCGGCTGCCGACGACGTAGAGACCGCAGCTCGCGTTGTCGGCGACGGTGTCGACGATGCTGATCTTCCAGTCCTCGATCCGGCTGTCGACGACCTCGATCGCAGGCAGCGCGAACGCGACGGCGCGGATGATCTGGGCGAACCCGTGTGGTGCGTCGTCGAGGTCGCGGTCGAGCACCAGCGCCACCTCTGCCTCGGCTCGCGGCTGGATGAGTCGCGACGACGGGATGTCGACCCCGTCGCCGTACTCGGTGTCGGCGAACAACGTGCCGAAGTCGGGCTGGTCGACGCCGATCTGCTGCTGCACCGCCACCGAGGTGACGCCGATCTTGCGACCGGAGATCTTGCGACCCGCAGCGACCGAACGGTCGGTGTTGATCTGCTGCACGGCGTAGCCGACGTCGATGTCGGTGGAGGTGCCGAGCATCTCGCGGACGGG
>JBFWSW010000030.1:2887-49653 GCA_050248155.1 Ilumatobacteraceae bacterium | reverse complement strand
CACCTCGGGGTCGTCGGCACCACTGGCCCGCCGGAACTCGGGGAAGTCCATGAAGTTGGTACCGACGGCGTTCACCTGCACTCGATGGCGCGCGACCTCGTCGGCCACGTTGCGCACGAGATGGGTCGCGCCGGCGCGCGCTGCCGAGTACAGCGGCGCACCCGGTGTCGGGCGTGCCGCCGACGCGCTGGTGATGACGAGGACCTGCCCGTCGCCCGCCTCGATCATCGACGGCAGCACCGCCTTCAGGAAGTGGTAGGGCGCGACCATGCAGCCCTCGATGACCGTGCGGAACTCGTCGGCGGTCGAGCGCATGAACCTCCCCGTGACGATCTGGCCCGAGAACGCCGTCGCCGAGTCGATGCGACCGAACCGGGCGAGGCCGGCGTCGACCAGCCGCTGGGCCGCAGCCGGATCGGCGAGGTCGCGCGTGCCGGTCACCGCCTCGACATCGACCCCGAGCGCCTCGAGCTCGGCCGGCAATGACGGATCGGGATCACCGAGCACCAGGTCGTGACCTCGTTGGGCCAACAACCGGGCGAGCGAGGGGCCGACGTAGAAGCCGGCGCCGGCGACGAGTGCGACGCGACGGGTGGACATGCATCGAGCCTATGTAGTGTCATATGTACTGTCAATACAGTCGACGCAGGGAACTCGCTCGGGCGCCAGGTCGTCCAAACACCATGACCTCCCCACACCGTTCCCGTGCCGCGGTCGCGCTCGTCCTGCTCGTCGGCGCCGTCGTCGCGTGTGGCGACGATACGGTCGAGCCCGTGTCATCGGGCGAACCCACGACGAGCGCTCCGTCGCCCCAGCTCGACGGCCGTTCGTTCCTGTCCACCGGCTCGTCCGGTTTCGAGATCGTCGCCGGCACCGTCATCAGGCTCGGGTTCGACGACGGGAACGTGTCGGCTTCGGCCGGCTGCAACCAGATGGGCGGCGCCTACACGATCACCGATGGTCGGCTTCACGTCGAGTCCGTCAGCATGACCGAGATGGCCTGCGAACAGCCGTTGATGGACCAGGACTCGCGCCTGATCGAGATGCTGACCTCCGATCCGGCGCTGACGCTCGGTGGCGACGAGCTGACGCTGACCTCCGACACCGCGTCGATCACGTTCCTCGATCGCGAGGTGGCCGACCCCGACCGGCCGCTCGAGAGCACGCGCTGGGTCGTCGACACGATCATCGACGGCGACGCGGCCTCGAGCATCCCGATGGGTGCCGTCGCCAGCATCACGATCACCGACGGCCGCGCCGGGGTCGAGGCCGGATGCAACACCGGATCGGCGACGGTCGAGATCGGCGACGGCACGATCACCTTCGGTCCGCTGATGCTGACCCGCATGGCGTGCGACGAGGCCAAGATGTCGCTCGAACGTGCGGTCGTCGCGACGATCGACGGCCAGGTGGTCAGCTTCGACATCGAGGCTGCGCGCCTCACCATCACCGCGGGCCAGCGCGGCTTGGGGCTCGTCGCCGACGAGTGATCTCCCGTCGGGTCGCTCGACTCGAGGACTATTGGCAATCGAGTGACGATTGTTCGCCGACGTCGTCTAGGCTCGGCGCATGTCGGACACGGCGGAGGCGACGGTCGAGGACGGACGGCGCGCCCGGCGCGACCGCAACAAGTACGCCGTCGTCGACGCGTTCCTCGAGCTGGTGCGGGCCGGCAACCCACGCCCCAGCGTGGCCGAGGTCGCCGATCGATCCGGCGTGTCGCATCGCTCCGTGTTCCGGTACTTCGAGGACAAGGACGAGCTCGCTCGCACCGCGATCGAGCGCCAGCAAGCCTTCGCCGCGCCACTCCTGGCACTCACGGTTGGCCCCGGCGCTCCGATCGACGAGCGGATCAGCCGATTCGTCGAGCGCCGGATCGAGCTGTTCGAGCACCTCGGGCCGGTCGCGCGGCTGGCGCGAGCACTGGCCGACGGACAGCCCGTGCTCGCCGCCGGGCTCACCAGCACGCGGCGCTACCTGCGCGGCCAGATCGAACACCTGTTCGCCGCCGAGCTCCGCGGGATGCCCGGGCCACAGGCACGGCACACGCTCGCCGTGCTCGACGTCGTCTGCTCGTTCGAGTCGGTCGACCTCCTGCTGCACGATCAGGGACTGAGCCGCGCCGACGTGACCGCGGCGATCGATCGCTCGATGAGGCAGTTGCTCGGCGTGCACTGAAACTCTTGGCATCCGCACTGCCAATTGATACGGTCTGAGCCCGTGTACGGCACGATCCGCCACGAGATCCGCATCCACCGGCCCGCGTCCGACGTGTGGGCGCTCGCCGGCGACCCCACCAGGCTGCACCACTGGTTCCCGGGCATCGTCGCGTGCACGGTCGACGGCACCACGCGCACGATCACCACCGCAGCAGGGCTGACGATGCCCGAGGAGATCCTGGCCTGCGACGGCACCCAGCGACGCTTCCAGTACCGCCTCACCGCGCCGATCGTCCAGCAGCACCGCGGCACGATCGACGTCATCGACCTCGACGACGGCACCTGCCTCGTCGTGTACTCGACCGAGTGCGACCCGCGGACCATGGCTCTGGTGATCGGTGGCGGAACGGCCGGCGCGCTCGCCGAGCTCAAACGACAGATGGAGGAGCTCTGATGGGGCGCAAGATCCTGTTCGTCACGACGGACCAGCAGCGCTACGACACGCTCGGCTGCAACGGCGGCACGCTCGCACGCACACCCGTCGTCGACCGGCTGGCCGCCGACGGCATCCGCTACGAGCGCGCGCATCCGCAGTCGGTCGTGTGCATGCCGTCACGCAGCACGATGATCACCGGCCAGCACCCCAGCACGCACGGCGTCTGGATGAACGGCGTCCCCTTGCCCGAGTCGGCCCCGTCGGTGGCGGAGGTGCTGCAGGCCGCGGGCTATCGCACGGCGATCATCGGCAAGCCGCACTTCGAGCCGTTCCTCGACCCGTTCGGTCGCTTCCCCGAGAACGGCTTCGCCCGCGCCGGCACGTTCGGCCCGCACCGCGGCTTCGAGCACTTCGAGTCGGCCACCCACGGAGCGGCCGGTCCACTGCACTACGCCCGTTGGCTCGCTGCGACGCATCCCGAAGCGGTGGGCATGTTCTATCCCGTGCTCGATCACGCGCTCGAGGTGAACTCGATGGGCGGCGGCGACACGGGCGCGCCGCAGGTGCACGTGAACACGATCGAGCGGGAGTGGTACCACACCGACTGGGTCGCCGACCGGACGATCGCGTGGCTCGACTCGCTCGCCGTGGACGACGACTGGTTCTGCTGGATGAGCTTCCCCGACCCCCACCACCCGTGGGATCCGCCGCAGAGCGAGGTTGGCCGCATCGACTGGCGCGACGTGCCCCTGCCGGCCGGCTACATCGACGACCGTGCCGAGCGTGAGCGCGTGCTCGACGCGAAGCCACGGCACTACCGCGCGTGGTACGACGGTCGACTGGTCAGCAACTACGAGGCACCGCTCGACTGGGTGCCGGCGACGTTGACGGCCGATCAGGTCCGCGAGGTGAACGCGCGCAACGCCGTCGAGTGCGAGCTGATCGACGAGGCGCTCGGGCGTGTGCTCGCGGCGATCGGTGCTCGCGGCTGGGGAGACGACGTGGATGTCGTGTTCACCACCGACCACGGCGAGCTGCAGGGCGACTTCGGCTTGTTGTTCAAGGGCCCGTACCACGTCGACGGCCTGATGCGCCTGCCGCTCGTGTGGCGTCCCGCACCGTCGAGCGCGGCGAGCGCGGCGGTCGTCACCCGTCCGGTCGGCCACGTCGACCTGGCGCCCACGTTCTGCGCCATCGCGGGCATCGAGCCCCCGTCGTGGATGGAGGGCCACGCGCTGCCGGTCGACGACGGCGACGCCGACGCGCGGGGCTTCGAACGGGTGCTGACCGAGTGGGACAGCGAGCTGTTCGGCGTGGGCGTGCACCTGCGCACGATCACGCGAGATCGATGGGTGTGCACCGCGTACCTGCCCGGCACGTCGCACGACGGCACGGAGGGCGAGCTGTACGACCTCGTCGACGATCCGCTGCAGCGCGTGAACCGGTGGGACGACCCGGCGCTCGCCACGGTGCGCTCCGATCTCGTCGCCGACCTCTGGGACCACCAGCCGCCGATGGTCTCACCCTTGCCGGTGGTCGAAGCCCCAGTCTGATCAGAAGCCGTACAGCCCGCGCAGGTCGGGTGCGCCGAGCGCTCCGATCTGCTGATCGGGATCGGGGCACGGGTCGTCGATCGCGCCTCCGACCGTCCACGGCGTCGGGCATGCCCGGTGGGTCGCCCAGGCGACCTTGCGCGAGATGTAGTCGCTCGTCGCCCACGCGCCGCCGCCCTGCAGGTGCACGCGGTCGGATGCGTACCAGCCCGACGACTGCGACGCGTAGCTCCGCCAGTCGGCGATCTCGAGCTCGGGGTAGTCGCCACTGGCAGCCAGCCGGGCGAGGGTGGCGTTGTTCACCTGGTAGCGCGCGAGCTGCGAGCCGGTGCCCTCGCTGTAGGTGAGCCACAGCACGAGGTCGATCCCTGCCGCACGCGCCGCGAGCACCACGGCGACGACGTCGGCCTCGAAGCGCGACGTGCCCTCGTTGTAGCCCGCCTTCACCACGAGCACGTCGATCGGGCCTGGAGTTCGCTCGATCGCGTGCACCGCCGTGTCGGGCACGGCGCCCGTGTACGCGCTGCGGCACGACGGGGCCACCAGCCGGCGGCACGGTGCGGCGTCGACGACCGGTGTGAAGCCGCGCAGCGCACCCTTCGACTGCGGCACGACGTTCAGCGCACCGAGCGTCGAGTCGCCGATCAGCAGACCGGTCAGGACGGGCGGATCGTTCGCGGGGGGAGGCCCGGTGGCCTCGATCGCCGTGCCGGTGAACCAGCCGGTCATGTCGACGACGACGTCGGTGCCCTGGTTCGCGAAGTAGGCCGTGCCGCGCGTCGACACCGGGGTCACCGCCATGTTGGCGACCGTCGCGTTGCGAGCCCGGGCGTTGACCGACGACGTGCCGGGGACCGGCGTTCCTGCCGGGAACGCAGCGACGAAGCCCGGGGCGTCGGCCCGGTCGAGCGTGACGTTGGTGACGAGCGCCGCAGCCCCGTCGACGGGCGACGCCAACTCGCGCACACCACCGCGCCAGATGCGCGGCGCCACCTCGCGGGTGTCGAGCAGGCGCGTCGGCGGTGCCGCGACGAACAGCCCGTCCGACGACGGGTCACCGCTCGGGCCGGTGAACCAGCCGACGAGATCGACCACGACGTCGCCGCCCGACGACGCCTCGATCGTGACGCCCTCCGGCGAGGTCGGCAGGATGACCGACGCGGCCTCGGGCGCGCCGCTGCCGTCGGGGTTGAGGAACGAGCTCGTCGACGGCGCGGTGCCCGCCGGGTGTGCGGTGAGGAAGCCTGGGGCGGCCGCACCGACGCTGGTGACGTTCACCATCAGCGCGAGCGCGTCGACGTCGATGTCCTCGGTGAGCGACACGGTGACCGAGCCGTTCTGCGCAAGGGCACCGGAGCCTTGCCGGGTGTCGAGCAGCCGGGTGGGTGCCACGGGCACGAACCGCCCCGCGAACGCGAGGTCGGACGGCACGAACACCGCCGTGACGTCGACGACGATCGCGACCGGCGAAGAGGCGAACACATCGATCGCTCCATCGGCCCCGAGCGGGATGATCGCCGAGTTGGCGACCGCCGACGCCGTGCGCACGTTGACCGTCGATGTCCCGGGTCGTGCCGAACCGGCCGGGTACGCGGTCACGAACGCCGGCCCTGCCGCGTCGACCGCCGTGACGGTGATCGCAGCAGACGTCGCGTCGTCGGGCACGTCGGGCCTGCCGAGCACGGGCACGCGGATGGTCGTCGCATCGATCGACGTGCATCCGCACTCGGCCTGCCGGGTGTCCGCGAGCCGGCTCGGACCGACCGGCACGAGGCGCGCAGGGCCGGCGAGCGGTTCGGGCGCCGCTGCAACGGGAGCGGGTGGGCGCAGTGCGAGAACGGAACCGATCAGCGCAACGGCGATCAGTGCCCTGACCGACCGATGTCGCTCCTGCACGACGAACCTCACGGCACGAAGCTCTGTGCACCCGCTGAGGGCTCGTCGTGCAGGAGCGACATCGGGCTGCGCCCGCCGTCGATGTACCCGAGCGCATACGCGCCGACCTCGTAGCCGACCAACCGCTGGATGCGCTCCGGGAAGGCCTTGACCTCGTCGAGCGTGTACGAGAGGTACTGGTTCTCCTCCTGGCGCAACCACCCGACGATGTAGTCGACGTTCAACCCGAAGCGCGTCGAGGACGAGACGTTCGCGCCACCGCCGTGCACCGTCGATCCGAGGTAGAGGACGACCGAGCCGCGCGGCATGACGGCCGGCAGCGTCTGCTCGGGCAGGTATCGGACGTCGTCGGGCGTGCGGTGGCTGTCGGGCACCACTCGCGTCGCGCCGTTCTCCTCGGTGAAGTCGCACAGGGCCCAGATGGTGGACACCTCGACATCGACATCGCGAGGGAAGGGGAAGAAGTCGAAGCACCACTGATCGCGGTGCAGGTACTGCGCCGGCGACTCGGGACCGATCGCGATCGACTGCGTCAGGTGGAGCTGGAACGTGGTCTTCTTCTCCCACAGGGTGCGGTCGACCACGTCGAGGATGAGCGGATGGCCGACCACCTCGATGGACGACGGACACCGAGAGAGCATCGCCCCGGTGCGACGGGTGTTGCGGCCCGAGAAGTCGTCGGCGCCGACCGGCGTCGACTCCCACCACGGACCGAGCTCGTCCATCAGCCGGTCGCAGAGCGCATCGTCGAGCAACCGCTCGACGACGACCACCCCGTGGGCGCGCAGCAGGTCGGCGACCTGTTCGGCGGTCGCGTCACGACCACATCGCGGGATCGTGGGGATCTGGGCGTCGACGGCGGTCACGTCCGAGACGTTAGATCGCTGCGATCAGCGTCACCGGGCCCGGAGCTCATCTGTGCCGGAACCGATCGAGCTGGCGTCGCTCACGCTTGGTCGGCCGTCCCGTCGCACGGTCGCGAACGAACAGCGGTGCCTCCTGCTCGCGTGGTGGCCGGGGCGGGCTGTGGTCGATGAAGCATTCCGCGGCGACCGGCGCGCCGACACGCTTGTCGATCGGCCGCACCACCTCGAGGATGCGCTGGTCACCGCGGACGACGACCTCGATCCGGTCGCCGGTGTCGACCCCGGTGGCAGGCTTGGCCGGTCGTCCGTTCACCCGGACATGTCCGCCCTGGCACGCGCTCGTCGCCATCGATCGCGTCGAGTAGACGCGCACCGACCACAGCCAACGGTCGACCCGAGTCGATGCCATGCATCCATGCTGGCAGGCGCACAGACGTCGGCGACGACCCGTTTGGGCTGTGCGACCGCAGGGAAGAAGCGCGCCATGCCCCGCCGAGCAACAGATCCAACCGTGCCTACGATGTCGCGCGTCGCCAGCCCGAAAGGGGAGTCGATGACGCAGCAGGACGGAGACGTGCCCGAGAAGCGGGCTCGCCGGAAGGCGCCGACATCCGGGGCAGCAGCAGAGGGCGGCACCGTCGCCGTCCGGTTCTGCATGGCCGCCGAGCACCTCGAGGCGCGCGACGTGCACCTCGTCGGCGAGTTCAACGGGTGGTCGCCCACGCAGCACCCGATGACTCGGTCGGGCAACCAGTTCGTGGCGGAGGTGGAGCTTGCGACCGGGCGGACGTACCGGTACAAGTTCCTGATCGACGGCACGCGCTGGGAGAACGACTGGAACGCGGATTCCTACGTCGCGAACGAGTTCGGAGGAGACGACTCCGTCATCGACCTGAGGGGCTCGAGTCGCGACCTGCCGGTCGATCCCGACGCGCCGGGCGCGGGGGTCGACGACGTGGTGGGCGACGTGCCCGAGCCGAACGAACCCGCCTGACCTCCACACGCTCGACTCGTCGCACCCACCCATTGGGTTTTCCGCGTCGTCCGATGGGGTACCTGTCGACCATGACCACGTTGCTCGAGTACGCGACGACCCACTTCCCGAACCACGTCACCGACGACGCGGGCGGGGACAAGCCGCTGGCCGACCACACCGCGGTCGCCCACGTCGTCGGATCGGCCACCGGCATCGCCCTCGCCGAGCGCGTCCAGCGCGAGCTCCCGACCGCCGAGGTCGCCGCCGTGATGGTGCGGCCGAACGAGCCCACCGTGTTGCCGCAGGGTGGCGAGGACCCCGAGGGCATGGTGGATCTGCCCTATCGGCGCGTGGCCGCGTCGACGATCGTGGGCGGGGTCGTCGTCGGTGTCATCGTCGGCGTCGTCGTCGGATTGATCACCGAGTCGTTCCTCGCGGGTCTGATCGGCGCCGGCTTCGGCGCGGCCCTGGGCGGCATCATCTCGGCGATCGCAGGCGGCGGTGCTCGTCTCGCCGGCGAGCGCGGATGGGAACAGCCGCACGCCCCTGACCGGACGGTGGCCGTCGTCGCCGCGTTCGTCCAGTCGGAGGACGAGGCCATGCACGCGGCGCGGGTGATGGACGAGCTCGGCCCGTTCGAGGTGCGCATCGTCGCCGCCGACGGCGCGTGGCACAGCCCCAACACCTGACTGCTTCGCACTCACCGCTGCTCGGCGATCTCGAGAACCGGACAGCCCCTGACCGGTTTGACCGTGCAGACTGGTCGGCATGACGATGGCATCCATGCCCGGGACCATGCCCGGGTCGTCCACCTCCACCCCCTCCGCGCATCCGGCCGCGCATCCGGCCATCGAAGCAGTCGGCCTGACCAAGCACTACGGCGACGTCCACGCGCTCGACGGGCTCGACCTCGTCGCCCCGGCAGGGAAGGTGACGGCGATCCTCGGCCCGAACGGCGCCGGCAAGACGACCTTCGTCAAGGCAGTCGCCACGCTCCTCCGGCCCGACAGCGGCACGCTGCGCGTCGCCGGCATCGACGTCTCCTCCAAGCCCGAGCTCGTGCGGCGGGTCATCGGGCTGGCCGGCCAGAACGCCGCGGTCGAGCCGGCCCTCACCGGGCGGGAGAACCTCGTGATGATCGCCCGCCTCTTCGGGCACCCGACGCGCGCGGCACGCGCCGCAGCCGACGTGGTGCTGCGCGAGATCAGCCTGATCGACGATGCAGATCGGCCGGTGAAGGGCTACTCGGGCGGCATGCGTCGCCGGCTCGACCTCGGTGCCAGCCTGGTCGGTGCGCCCCGCCTGCTGCTGCTCGACGAGCCCACGACCGGTCTCGATCCACGGACCCGGATCGATCTGTGGGAGTCGATCCGGGCGCTCGTCGCCGGTGGCACCGACGTGCTCTTGACCACCCAGTACCTCGAGGAGGCCGACCAGCTCGCGGATCACGTGGTGATCATCGACCACGGTCGATCGATCGCGACCGGCACACCCACCGAGCTGAAAGCACGGGCCGGTCGCGACGTGGTCGAGGTCCGCGTGCAGCACGGCAGCGACCTCGCCGCCGTCGCCGAGCTCCTCGCCCCGCTCGGGACCGAGCAGCCACACCTCGACGTGCCCGCGCGCCGTGCGTCGGTCCCGGTGGTCGACGGCACGGCGCGGCTCGCCGACGCGGTGCGCACCATCTCCGAGCGCGGCATCGCACTGGACGACATCGGCTTGCGCCGACCCACCCTCGACGAGGTCTTCCTCGCACTCACCGGCGGTCACGCCCCAACTGGAGATGCAGCATGAACACGGCCACGATCAGCTCCTCGATCATCCCTCCCGCCCACCCGCCCTCGGGGTGGGCGACGGCATCCACCTATGCGGGACGCACGATCAAGCAGTTCGTCCGCACGCCGCAGCTGCTCGTCGTCAGCTCGGTCACCTCGATCATGTTCCTGCTCATCTTCCGGTACGTGTTCGGCGGTGCGATCGAGACCGGCGAGGTCGCGTACGTCGACTTCCTCATCCCGGCACTCGCAGCGGTGAGCGGGCTGTTCTCGAGCGGCGTGGTCGGTGTCGCCGAGGACGCCGACACCGGTCTGTTCGACCGATTGCGCTCGTTGCCCATCCCCCGGGCGGCAGTCCTGCTCGGTCGGTCGATGGCCGACACCGCGCTCATCGCCTGGGGTGCCGTCGTCACCGTCGTCGTCGGCTTCGCCGTGGGCTTCCGCGTGCACGGTGGTCTCCTCGCCGCACTCGTCGCGCTCGGGCTGTGCATCGTGTTCGGCGCCGCGTTCAGCTGGTTGCAGATCTTCATGGGGCTGGTCTCCGGCAACGCACAAGCAGCTCAGGGCATGTCGTTCTCGGTGTTCCCGCTGGTCTTCGTGTCGAGCGCGTACGTCCCGGTGGAATCCATGCCCGGATGGATGCAACCCGTTGCCGAGAACCAACCGGTGACCGCGATGGTCGGAGCTGTGCGGGCGTTGGTGCTGGGAGGTGACACCGAGGTCATGCTCGGGCACTCGACCGCATGGTTCGTGGTGCGCGCGCTGTTGTGGTCGGCCGCCATCCTCGCGCTGTTCGCGTGGCTGTCCACGCGGCGGTTCACGAGGCTCTGAACCGCCGCTGGACCCGCGCGAGCATGGACGGATGACCGACTTCGATCGCTACCGGGCGCTCAGCTTCGACTGCTACGGCACGCTGATCGATTGGGAGACCGGCATCGTGCAGTCGCTCCAGCCGTGGCAGGCCTGGCGTGGCGTCGATGCGACGGCCGACGTGCTGCTCGAGTCGTTCGCCCGGCACGAGAGCGACGTCGAGGCCGAGCAGCCCGCGCTGGCGTACCGCCTCGTGTTGAGCGAGACGCTGCGCAGGATGGCCGCCGAGCTCGGCTCGAGCGCGTCCGACGACGAGTGCACCGAGTTCGGCGCCTCCGTCGGCTCGTGGCCGGCCTTCGCCGACACCGCCGCAGCGCTGCGACGGCTGCAGCAGCGCTACCGGCTGATCATCGTGTCGAACGTCGATCGCGTGTCGTTTTCGAGCAGCAACCGGCGGCTCGGCGTCGACTTCGATCTGGTCGTCACCGCGGAGGACGCGGGCTCGTACAAGCCCGCGCCCGGTCACTTCGACCTGCTCTTCGCACAGCTCTCGTCAGTCGGCGTCGACCGCGTCGAACTGCTCCACGTGGCCCAGTCGTTGTTCCACGACCACCAACCGGCGCGGCGGCTCGGTCTGCCGTCGGTGTGGATCGACCGGCGCGGCGGCCGCACGGGCGGCGCGACTCGTCCCGTTGACGTCGAGGTGCCGCTGCGATACACCAGCCTCGACGAGTTCGCCGACGCGACAGGAGCCTGACACCATGACCACCCTGGCCGTGACGACCGAGCTCGCCGAACGACAGCGACGGCAGGACGAGGTCGTCGCAGGGTACCGCATCTTCGGCAGCTTCGGCTGGGGCGACGACGGCGCCGGGCACATCAGCGCCCGCGATCCCGAGCGCACCGACTCGTTCTGGCTGCTCCGCTACGGGGTGCCGTTCAGCCGGGCGACGGTCGACGACCTCGTGCTCGTCGGTCCGAACGGTGAGAGCGACGAGGGCGGTGATGCCGACATCAACGAAGCGGCGTTCTGCATCCACGCGCCCATCCACCGCGCCCGGCCCGACGTCGTGTCGGTCGCCCACACCCACACCGGCTACGGCACGCCCTTCGCAGCGATGGCTCGACCCATCCGCGCCGTCAGCCAGGAGGCGTGCGCCTTCCATCGCGACCAGGCGGTGTTCGAGGGTGAGGAGCTCGACGTGCTCGACCCGGTCGTCGGCGCCCGGTTGGCGAGCACGCTTGGGCCGCATCGCCTGCTCGTCCTCGCCAACCACGGTCTGCTCACCGCCGCGCCGAGCGTCGCCCAGGCGGTCGGCTTCTTCGTGATGGCCGAGCGCGCCGCCGAGGTCGAGGTGAAAGCCGGTGCCGCAGCCCGGGTCATCTCCGACCAGGGAGCGGCCGGCGTGTACGCCTCGGTCGGTCAGCCCGGCAGCGGCGAGAAGATCTTCTGGTGGTTGCGCCGGAGCCGGCTCGGCGAGGTGTGATCGGTCGACGCGAGACTGGAAGTAGTGGACTGAGTCCACTACTTTGGCCGCATAAACGATCTCGTCCCCCGCATCCGCGAGTTCAACCGCAGCTGGACCGAGGTGCTCGGACTGCTCGATCGAGGGCTGCTCGGCACCGACCACTCGCTTCCCGAGGCGCGCGTCCTGTTCGAGCTCGGCCAGCGCGACCCGTGGGAGCGGTCCGACCTGCGCGAGCGGTTGGGCATCGACGACAGCTTCCTCACCCGCGTCCTCGCCGGGCTCGAGCGTCGCGGGCTGGTGCGCATCGAACCCTCGGCCCGTGACGGTCGCCGGCGCCAGGTGCGCCTCACCGACGCCGGCCGCGCCGCGGCCGAGATGCTCGACAGCCGCTCGTCCACGCAGATCGACAGCTGGCTGACCGCGCTCTCCGAGGCCGAGCGGCGAACACTTGTCGGCGCGATCACCACCGTCGACCACCTCGTCGGCCGCCCCCGCGACCGCGTGGTCACGATCCGCGGCCCGCGATCCGGCGACCTCGGGTGGATCGTGCAGCGCCACGGCGAGCTCTACGCGACCGAGTACGCGTGGGACGAGACCTTCGAGCGCCTCGTCGCCCGGATTGTCGCCGACTTCGCCGACGTCGCCGGCACCCCCGCGGCCGACCGGCAATCGGCATGGGTCGCCGAGGTCGACGGCGTGCGCGCCGGCTGCGTCCTGTGCTGTCAGGCCGACGACCGCACCGCGCAGCTCCGCACGCTGCTGGTCGAGCCGTGGGCCCGGGGCCTCGGCATCGGGGCACGGCTCGTCGACCGCTGTGTGTCGTTCGCGCGCGACGCGGGCTACGGCTCGATCGTGCTGTGGACCAACGACGTCCTCGTGTCAGCCCGACGGATCTACGAGGCGGCTGGTTTCCGCCTGGTCGAGGAGGAGCCGCACCGCAGCTTCGGTCACGATCTCGTCGGCCAACGGTGGCGCCTCGATCTCGCGCACGAAGATCTCCACGACGTTGTCGCATCGGGCGGATCTCGTTCGTAGGAGCGGTGGAGGCCGGTACGAGACCGGCCCGGTTCAGAGGAGAACACCCATGAAGCAGTACATGCTGTCCGTGTATGCGACCGAAGCCGACATGCCCGCAGACGTGCCGGTCGAGACGATCTACGCCGACGTCGACGCCTTCAACGACCAGCTCAGGGCATCTGGTGCCTGGGTGTTCGCCGGCGGCCTGTTCCCCGCCGAGACCGCCACGGTCGTGCGCATCGAGAACGGCAACGCCGTCACCACCGACGGTCCCTTCGCCGAGTCGAAGGAGCACCTCGGCGGGTTCTGGGTCGTGAACGCGCCCGACCTCGACGCTGCGCTGCAACTCGCAGAGCAGGGCTCGCGGGCGTGCCGTGGCCCGGTCGAGGTGCGGCCGTTCGCGGACGAACCCGAGAGCTGAGTCGATGACGCTGGTCGACGCGACCGAGATCGGCCGGGTGTTCCGTGAGGAGTCGGGGCAGGTCGTCGCGACACTGGTCCGCGTCTTCGGCGACATCGACATCGCCGAGGAGGCGGTCCAGGACGCGTTCGTCATCGCCACCACGAAGTGGCCCGAGAGCGGCCTGCCCCCCAACCCTGGCGGCTGGATCACGACGACCGCCCGGAACCGTGCGCTCGATCGCATCCGCCGAGAATCGCACCGAGCCGACAAGTACACACAGGCTGCGGTCCTCGCCGGGGGCGACGACGACGATCCCGCAACCACGATCGACTCCGAGGGAGGCGCCGTGCAGGACGACCGCCTCCGCCTGATCTTCACGTGCTGCCACCCGGCGCTCGCGCCGGAGGCTCAGGTCGCGCTCACGCTCCGGCTGCTCGGCGGCCTGCACGCGGCCGAGATCGCCAGGGCGTTCCTCGTGCCCGAGACCACCATGCGCCAACGCCTCACCAGGGCCAAGGCCAAGATCAAGGCCAACCACATCCCCTACCGCGTGCCCGACGACGCCGAGCTACCCGATCGCCTGCGACCCGTGTTGACGGTCGTCTACCTGATCTTCAACGAGGGCTACACGTCCACGTCGGGTGACGACCTCGTACGCGACGACCTCTGCGCGGAAGCGGTACGGCTCGCGCGGCTCCTGGCCCAGCTGATGCCCGACGAGCCCGAGGTGCTCGGCCTGCTCGCACTGCTGCTGCTCATCGAATCGCGCCGTCCGGCGCGCACCGCTGCGGATGGCTCGCTGGTGCTGCTCGCCGACCAGGATCGCTCGCTGTGGGTGCGCCCCCTCGTCGACGAAGGACAGGCGCTCGTGCGGCAGTGCCTCCGCCGTGGCCGACCCGGGCCGTACCAGATCCAGGCGGCGATCAACGCCGTGCACAGCGACGCGCCGATCGCGGCCGCCACCGACTGGACGCAGATCGTGCAGCTCTACGACCAGTTGATGGCGATCGCACCGTCACCGATCGTCGCCCTCAACCGCGCCGTCGCCGTCGCCGAGCTGAGCGGCCCGCAGGACGCGCTGGCGGCGATCGAGCACCTCGAGCTCGACGACTACCAGCCGTTCCACGCCACGCACGGCGAGCTGCTGCGCCGGGCCGGGCGCACCGACGAGGCGGCCGCGGCGTTCGATCGAGCGATCGAGCTGAGCACGAACCTCACGGAACGGCGGTTCCTCGAGGCGCGCCGCGCGTCCCTCCACCGACCGTGACCGACGGCCTCGACTGGACCCGGCCGACCTGACACGATGGGCACCCGCGGGCGCCGCCCGTGGATGCGTCTGAGGGGGGACGACATGAAGGTGACTGCGGCAGTGCTCCGCGACCCGACGGGCTCGTTCGAGATCGAGGAGCTCGAGCTCGGCGACCCGCGACCCGACGAGGTGGTCGTGCGGATGGTCGCGACGGGGGTGTGCCACACCGACCTGCTGTCGCGCGAGCTGCCACCCGAGCTGTTCGTGGCACCGATCGTCTTCGGGCACGAAGGCGCCGGCATCGTGGAGTCGGTCGGGGCCGAGGTCACGCACGTCGTGCCGGGCGACCACGTGGTGCTCAGCTTCGACAGCTGCGGGACGTGCCCGTCGTGCACGCACGACGCACCCTACGGCTGCTACCAGTTCAACCCGCTCAACCTCAAGAACGTCGGGTTCCAGCCCGGCCGGCTCGACGGCACGTGCGCCTTCACCGATGCGGCCGGCAAGCCGGTCGGGTCGCACTTCTTCGGCCAGTCGTCGTTCGCTTCGCACTCGGTGGTCGCCGCACACTCGGCGGTGAAGGTCGACCCGTCGCTGAACCTCGAGTCGCTCGGCCCGCTCGGATGTGGCGTGCAGACGGGTGCCGGCGCGATCCTCAACACCCTCGCCGTGCAGCCCGGGGCGAGTGTGGTGGTCCTCGGCGCCGGGTCGCTCGGTCTCAGCGCGGTCATGGCCGCCAAGGTCGCCGAAGCCGGCACGATCGTCGCCGTCGACAAGCACCCGAGCCGCCTCGAGCTCGCGCAGCGGTACGGCGCGACGCACGGCATCAGCGGCTCGCCCGCCGAGATCAACGCGCAGATCATGCAGATCACCGGGACCGGTGCCGACCACGTCTTCGACACCACCGGGAACGCCACCCTGGTGCGCGCCGCGTTCGAGGCGCTGAACTTCGTCGGCACGTTGGGCATGGCCGGGGTCGGCAGCCCCGAGATGACGTTCGGCTACACGAGCCTCATCACCGGGCGCAAGGTGCTCGGTGTCGTGGAGGGCAGCAGCCGCACTCACGAGTTCATCCCGCACCTCGCCCGGCTGAACGCCGACGGCGCGTTCCCGTTCGACGAGCTGATCACGTACTACCCGCTCGAGCAGATCAACGAGGCTGCTGCCGACAGCCTTGCCGGGAAGGTCGTCAAGCCGGTCGTGCGCTTCGCCTGAACGCGGCTGACCGCGGCTGACCGTCGCTGACCGCTCCTGCCACACATTGAGTGGCGCCTACTCAGGAGCCGCCGCCGCAGTTCTGCGAGAACTGTGGGCATGACACGTCACACGTTCCGCACCCCTGTTCGTCCCTGGGCCCGCTTGGCCGGCGCCGTCCTGGTCACCACGGTCGCCCTCGCCGCATGCGGTGGCGGAGACGACGGATCCACCGGTGCCGACGTGCCGGCGACGACGGCATCACCGCCGACCACCCCATCCCCGTCGAGCGCGCCACCGACGACCGTGCACGAGCCGGCCTCGAGCCGCTGGGACGCGCTGCTCGACCAGGTCGGCGAGGACGGCGCCGTCACGGCACAGCTCGCGATCGACGCGTTCTCGCTCGGCATCGCCCCGCTGCCGGGGAGCGAGCTCGTGCGCGGTGAGGGCACCGACGTGGTGGCCGACGTGAGCCCTGCGATGGCGTGGATCCACCGCCACTTCGACGAGCTCAGCGCCGACCAGCAATCGGCTGTGGGCGCGGCGCTCAGCCCGCCGCCCGCGCTGTCGGGCGGCAGCGGTCTGCGCCGCACTGCGCAGCCGGCCACCGGCGACACGACCGGCTGCTACGGGCAGGTCGTACCGAGTGGTGACTCGCCGGGTGCCGAGCAGCTCCGCGGGATGGTCGACGGGATGGTCGCCGAGATCGAGGGCCGGCTCGGCGATGCGATCACGATGGTCGCCCCGATCCACCTCCTCCTCGACCACCGCAACCTCGGCCTCGGCCTCGCCTACACGTGGGCCGATCCCGGCGAGTGCGACCAGAACGGGCTCGCCTCCTGCACCATCCACCTCAGCGCCGAGGCCGAGGCCGAGAGCGGGGCCGACCTGCGGGGCATCATCTCCCACGAGGTCTTCCACTGCTTCCAGTTCCAGTACCTCGGCATGAGCGCGTACGACATGCCCGAGTGGATCCTGGAAGGGCTGCCGGCGTGGGTCGGCGAGGACATCTCCGGCGGGTCGACGGTCAGCACGAAGTGGTGGACCAAGTACCTCACCACCCCGGAGCGATCGCTGTACTCGCGCGACTACGACGCGATCGGCTTCTACTCGCACCTCGACGAAGTGGGCATCGATCCATGGTCCCGCGTCGTGCAGATCTTCGACGGGTTCTCGAACGAGCCTGCGTTCGAGGGTGCGGGCGCATCGAGCGGCTCGTTCCTCGAGTCGTGGCCGTCGAGCGTCTTGCGCCGCACCGACTACGGCCGAGCGTGGGACGCGACCGGACCGGGCATCACCATCGACCGGGCGACGCCCAGTGCGCTGAGCGTCACGAGCGGCGGCGCGGCAACCGCTGCCGTCGGCAAGGTGAGCGGGGGGCTGTACGACGTCGCCATCCACGCCGACCTCGTCACCTTCCAGTTCGAAGGCTGGGCCCGGATGGCCGCAGCGGACGGAACCGACATCCTGCTCGCATCGGGCTCGACGTACTGCACGCGACCGGACGGATGCGTCTGCCCAGGTGACTCGGGACCTCGGTACGACCCGATCGCGGCGAACGTCGTCGTCGGCTTGACCGGCGGAACCGACACCGCGTCGATGACCATCCTCGGCGGCAAGGTCAACTGCAGGAAGCCCGAGACCACCGAGACCGCGCCGATCGTCGATCCGTGCCTCGTCGGCCAGTGGATCAGCACGGCGTCCTACATCGACGACACCGTCACCGGCGCGCCGGTGAACGAGCTCGGCGGGGGCGCCGGGATCGTGATGACCGTCTCGCCCGACGGTTCGTTCACCATGGACTTCAACGCCTCGACCCCCTCGTCGACCGACATGGGGCACGGCCTGATCCTCTCCTCGCAGACCATCGGCGTCGCCCACGGCCACATCACAGCGACGAACGGCAACGTCGAGCTGATCGATGCCGACTACCGCGACAGCCTCACCACCCGCATGACCGGCGGCGGGACCCTGCCCGGTGGGACCGGCATCGGCACGGGCACCTACTCGTGCACCGCAGGCCGGGCCGAGTTCCACACACCGTTCGAGCTCGGCGAGACCATCAACGCCTTCCAGAGCGCATGACTGCGGCTCACCCCACCACGACGCAACCACATCGAGAGGCAACCGAGATGAACACCACCTACCGGACGACGATGGACACGGGACTCGACGTCGAGGTCCTCCCCGCCCACCCCGCCCCTGCGACACGCAGGCTCCCCATCCGCCGCCTGGGCTCGATCGAGGTGCCGGCGTCGGGGCACTGGCCGCTGCTGTCGAGCTCGCGGCTCGCCCGCTCGACGGGTCGGCGGAGCACCGAGCAGATACACATCCGCGACGGCTGGCTCGACCTCGAGGACGATCCGGCCCAGTGCTGGCTGCACATCCGGCTCGACGATCGCGTCGTCGACCTGACCCCGCTGGCGATCGAGGACGACCCGTTCGGCTTGTCCGTCTGGCACCTGCACGGCGTGGCCGACGACCTCCATCGGCGCGACCCGGTCGTGATGACCCTGCGCTACCACGGTGTGTACCGCCAGGGTCGCGACCTGTTCGCCTGGTTCACGGGCGCGGGTGTGGTCGAGGGCGAGTCGACCGGCCCGCGCTCGACCCGCCGACCCGCCGAACGCCTCCACCTCGACCTCCTCCTCGAGCGCCCCACGCGATGAGAGATGAGTGGCGATCTGCCACTCATCTCTCATCGCGCAGCTGGTCGGGGGGTGTGCACGGACTGCAAGCCGGCGTCAAGTGGGGTCGTCGACGATGGCGGCATGGAGCACGTGCCCCCGACCCGCATCGCCACCGACACCTTCGTCGTGCACGCCCACCGGGCCGACCCGACGGGTCTCGTCGTCGCGTCGAACGCACTCCTGCTGCGTTCGGTGCAGCCGGTCGTGGTCGACACCGGCATGGCCGAGCACGGCGAGCAGATCCTCCACGACCTCTTCTCGCTGGTCGAACCCGACGACATCCGGTGGGTGGTGATCAGCCACGACGACCTCGACCACGCCGGCAACGCGTCGGCGCTCATGCGCGCCGCGCCGAACGCCGTGCTCGTCGTCGACTGGCTGATGCAGCACCGGATGGGTGCCGTGCTCGACGTGCCCATCGACCGGCAGCGCTGGATCTTGCCCGGCGAGCGGTTCGACATCGGCGATCGCGTCCTGTCGACCATCCGGCCTCCCGTGTACGACTCGCCCGCCACCCGTGCCGTCTTCGATCCGACGACTGGCGTGCTGTGGTCGGCGGACTGGTTCGGGACCCCGCTCGACCGAGCGGTGACCGACGTCGGTGACCTCGACCCGGCGCTGTGGACCGAGGGCATGGCGACCTTCGACCGGTTCACCGCGCCATGGATCACCACGATCGACCCGCGCCGGTTCCAGGCGGGCATCGACGTCGCCGAGGGCCTCGGCCCGACGGTGATCGCCGGCAGCCACACGCCGGTGATCGGCAGCCACCACGTCGACGCGGCCTTCTCAGCGGCACGCCGATCGGCCGACGCCTCGGTCGCGCCCCTCCCCGATCGAACCGTCCTCGAACGCCTGCGGTCCTGCCTCGAGCCCACCCGGAACTGACGTCCGACCGGGCGGCGGTTTCCCCAGGGTGCTGTGGTAGACCACGAAGCCATGCTGACCGTGCACGTCCTCGGACCGGTGGAAGTCCGCCGTGACGGTCAGCCGGTCGACCTCGGCGGCCCTCAACCCCGAGCGATCGTGGCCCACCTGGCGCTCGAAGCCGGACACGTGGTGTCCGTCGAGCGACTCATCGATCGGCTGTGGGGCGACGACCCGCCGAGCGCGCCGCTCGGCACCCTGCAGAGCTACATCTCTCGCCTCCGCCGTGCGGTCGAACCGGCGCGCGCAGCAGGCGCCGCGCCGCAGGTCCTCGTCTCCGAGGCGCCGGGATACGTGCTGCGGATCGCACCGGAACAGATCGACGCGCACCAGTTCACGGCGCTCGTGTCCGGCGCACGGCGAGACGCCGCTGCCGGCAACCCGGTCGCGGCGCTCGAGGGCTTCGAGGCAGCGCTCGCCCTCTGGCGTGGTCCGGCGCTCGCGGGCGTCGGTGGCGACGACTCGTCGCGCTCCGCTGTCGTGCGGCTCGAGGAGGAGCGCCTCGCCGCGATCGAGGACCGGTTCGACACGCTGCTCGCGCTCGGCCGGCACGTCGAGACCGTGCCCGCGCTGCAGGCCGCCGTCGACGATCACCCGTTGCGGGAGCGGCTCTGGGCCCTGCTCGCGCTCGCTCTCTACCGGAGCGGCCGTCAGGCCGATGCCCTGCGTGCGTTGTCCGCCGCTCGCGAGCGATTGCTCGACGAGCTCGGGCTCGACCCCGGGCCGGCCCTGCGCGAGCTCGAGAACCGCATCCTCGCCCAGGACCCCTCGCTGGTCGCCACGCAGGTCGTGCCCACTCGGCCGCGCGCCGCGCCGGTCGCCGAGCAACCGGTCGCGCCGTCGGTCGAGCTCGTCGGTCGCGGCAGGGAGTGGCAGGCGCTCGTGGGGGCGCTCGACGCAGCGCTGTCCGGCACCACCCAACTCGTGCTCGTCGAGGGCGAGCCGGGCATCGGGAAGTCGACGCTGTGCGAGAGATTCGTCGCCCACGCACAGGCAGCCGGGTGGCGCACGGCTGTCGGTCGCTGCGTCGAGTCGGGTCTGGCCCCGTCGCTGTGGCCCTGCATCGAGATCGTGCGAGCGATGCTGCACGGCGAGACATCGGACGATCTCGACTCCTCGGCCGATGCGTCGAACGACGAGCTGCGCCGCTTCGCCCTCGGCGGCGCGGTCGGCGCAGGTCTCAAGCCGATCGAGATGGCACAGCAGTTCGTGTCGCTGATCGACGAGCTCGGTGGCGAGCCCTGGGTGTTCCTCCTCGACGACCTCCACTGGGCCGACCGGGCGACGCTCGACGTCATGCGGCTGGTGCTCGAACGGCTCGCGAAGCGGCGCGTCGTGGTGCTCGGGGCCCACCGCCCGCCGGCCCTCGTGCCCCAGTCGTTGCTCGGCGAGGCGCTCGGCGCGCTGCACCGTTCAGCCGTGACGACCCGTGTCGAGATGTCACCGCTCGGCACCACCGACGTCGGCCGGTTGATGGAGCTCACGACCGGTGTCGCCCCCACCGACGAGGTCGCCGAGCGGGTGCGATCGCGGGCCGCCGGCAACCCGCTGTTCGTCGCCGAGCTGGCGCGGCTCGCAGGCGAGCAGGGCCTGACCGTGGCCGGCGTACCGGACGCGATCCGTGACGTCGTGCGCGGCCGCCTGGCGGGCCTGCCCGAGCGGGCGACCGCCGAGCTCGAGGTGGCCGCCGTGCTCGGTGAGCGGTTCGATCTGCGCACCGCGATGGCGGCGAGCGAGCGCGATCCCGACAGCTGCCTCGACGCGCTCGACGCGGCGATCGTCACGCGGATCCTTGTCCCCGACGGCGACGGGTTCCGGTTCGCGCACGCGCTCGTCCGCGACGCCGTGCTGGCCGAGCTGTCGGCATTGCGGCTGGCGCGGCTGCACCATCGTGCCGCAGAGGCGATCCTCGCCACCCGAGGGGACGGCCCCGACGAAGCCGAACCGATCGCCTACCACCGGCTGGCAGCCGCTGCGCTCACCGATCCCGTGGAGGTGGCTCGGGCGGCGGTGCGGGCGTCAGACGTCGCGCGCTGGCGCAGCGCGCTCGACACCGCCGACTGGTTCGCCGATCAAGCCCTCGACGCGCTGTCCCGCGCTCCGCGCACGCCCGCGCTGCTCGACGCCGAGTCGGCCGCGCTCGAGGCGCTCATCTCCTCGGCCAGACGCCGCGGCGACCCGGATCGGGTGCGCGTCGTCGTCGATCGGCTCGGCGAGCTGGCGGATCGCTCGGGCAGCCAGGCGGCCCGCGCCCTCCACATCTTCATGACGTGGGGACCCGTGGACGAGACCGACGACCTGGCCGAGGTCGCCGAGGGCGTCGAGCGGGCCCGTCGGTTCGCGGAGGTCACGACCGACCCCTACGCCACGGTCGCCGTCCGCTTCGTCCTCGGGTCCTACGCGATGCTCGTCGGTCACATCGACGAGGCGCACGATCATCTCGCGATCGCGATCGAGGCGGCGGGGGGTCCCGACCCCGACCAGCGGCCCGCGCACGTCCCGTACGTGATCCTGCCGCTGGTGGCCGGCATGGTGGAGGCGCTGCGCGGTGACGAACGCAGCGCACGCGACCACACGTACCGCCGCGCCGCGGCCTGGCTGTCCGAACGGATCGAGGTCGATCAGGTCGCCCCGGCCACGCTCGCGTTCAACCGCGCCCTCATCGACGCGATGTTGGCGAACCCGCAGGCCGTGCACGAGGCGTTGCACGGAGTGCGGCACTCGGGCGAGGCCGGCTTCATCGGACAGCAACGAGCGACGTGCGACGTGCTGCTCGGTTGGGCCCGGGCGCGGCTCGGTGATCCGGCCGGCGCAGAGCAGGCACGGGCGGCGATGGACGAGATCGACCGGGGCGTCGAGCGCATCATGCGCGGGTTCCTGCGCACCATGGTCGCAGACGCGTTCATGTCCATCGACGATGACCGGGCGATCGGCCTGCTCGAGGCCGCGAGACGGGAGAGCGAGTCACGCGGCGAGGTGTTCTGGCTCAGCGAGACCCTGCGCCTCCAGGGCCTCGCGAACGTCCGATTCGGCGATGGCCAGCTGGTGAACGATCTGCTCGACCAGGCCGAGCAGATCGCCCGGTCGCAGGGCTGCCTGCTGGTGCTCGAGCGGATCGAGCGGTCCCGGCGCGGGTGATCGTCACGACGAGGTGGGCTCGCCTGGGATCGCGAACAGCGGTTCCCACGCCGAGTCCGGATCGACCGGGAACAGCGACGGGGGCACCTCGCCCTGGTTGGGCCACCGGGCCTCGTACGGGAGCCCGCCGAGCAGCACCCGATCACCGGTCGCATACAGCTGCTTCGGGCTCCAGTCCGGGTGCGTACCCGGTGCGACGGTGGTCGGTACGAACGGCTCCTCATCGGGACCGACCGGGCCGATCAGCGACCACGGTGTCTCCCACGGATTGGCCACCACCATCGCCGGATCCTGACCCTGCGTGTACCACTTGGCCTCGTACACCATGCCGCGCCGCACGGTCTTGTAGCCCTCGGGGTACTGCGCCTCGGGTCGCCAGATGGGGTAGGGGCTGGTCGACGCGTCGTCGAAGGTCTCGGTGCGGTCGACGACCGTGACCGTGTCGGTCTGGGGTAGCGACGGCGCTCGCCCGGGGAGGGTGGTGAACACGTTGGCGAAGGCGAGCGGATCCTGCTCGATGCTGCTGCACGTGTTCGACAGGACGGTCACGTCGGCGAACGACGAACCGCACGGCGTATCGCGGTTCAGCGACCACGTCGACACGCGTCCCAGGCCACGCGACTCGGCAAACTCGGCCAGACCGGCAGCGTCGTCGAGGGTGAACACCTCACCCACCACGTCGTTCTGCCCGATCATCGGCGTCGCTCCGAGGTGCGCCCATCGCTGCACGCTGTCGAGGGTCATCCCGTGACTGGCCCACGCGTCGGCCACCTGATCGGCCGTGGCCTCGAGTGCCGACTTGGTCGCAGCGAGCATGTCGGGCGTCGTGCTGGACGAGTCGCCGAAGTTCATCGTCATCACGTTCACCCCGGTGAGCTCGATGCCGCCCGCGAGCGTCGACCGGACCAGGGCGACACCGTCAGCTGTCAGCCCCGAGCGCGCCACCGGGAGCGTCAGCCAGACCGCCAGCTCGTCGCCGGCGTCGGTGCGGGCCTGCTGCACGGCGGCGAGCGCCCGCGCTCTGCGTTCGATCGACGCCGTGTCGGCGATGTCGGCGTTCTCGATGTCGAGATCGATCACGCTCACGTCGTAGCGGTCGATCACTTGCTGGTACGCAGCGGTGAGCTTGGCGACGTCATCGCATGCGAACGCCAGCTCCTGGTTCGCCTGCCCACCGAAGGAAACCATGATGTCGCCGCCGGCGGCGCGCAGCTGCGTGATCCGCCGGTCGAGCTCGAGATCGCGGGAAGCCTCGTCCAGGGTGTACGCACCGCCCCAGCTCGGTGTGCACGGATCGTCCGGGTGGGCGACGACGAAGGCCAACGCGATGTCCCGCGCCGGGTTCAGCTGCGGGTCCTGGAACTGATACGTGGGGGTCAAGGTGACATCGACGTACGGAACGCTCCACGACCGAGCGATCGGTGCCGGATCGGTCGCGGCGCGGTCGATGGTGAGCACGACCCCGCCGGCGATCACCGCCGCCACGATCAGCACGATGCCGACTCGACCCCACGACAGCCGCTCGCGCGGCTCGTCGTCGGTTCGCTCGTCGGGCGGCTCAGTGCTGGTCGGTTGCTCGTCGAGATCGGCCATTGCCATCGTCATCGCTCCTACTTGCTGCGACTCGCGCAGGCTCTCGTACCCCTGTGTCATCGGCCGATCGGCCGCACGACCTGAGCCACTCACAGAAACTCGCTCACGAACACCTTTCACATGCCGATACCTGAATCGTGATCGGGGCACGACCGGTGTGCTCTCCGCCCATCGGGCGGTCTCCCGAGGGACAGGACACACGAATGGGTACCAAGCGGACGCGTCGGCAATGGGGCAGTGATCGGCGGGAACATCCGCTTCCCACCGTTCCACCTCCGGTCTCGGAGGCCAGGATCACCGTCGGTCGGATGGCGATCGTGCTGACCGTCTCTGCGTGGTTCGCCTACGTCGTCCTCACCGTCATCGAGCAGTTCGTCGCCGGATCGGCATCGAGCGCCCGGTTGGTCGTCGAGGCACTGGTGTACCTCGTGGTCGTCACGGCGTTGACCGCCTCGGCCATCGCGTACCTCATCACCCGGATCGGGTTCTTCTACCGGAGCCGGGCCCATCACCGCGCGCCGCGTGCCGCCATCGATCACTTCTTCACCGAATCGGTGCCGACCGTCACCGTGCTCGTGCCGTCCTACCAGGAGGACGAACGCGTCGTCCGCACGACGCTGCTCTCGGCGGCGCTGCAGGAGCACCCGTACCTGCGCGTCGTGCTCCTGGTCGACGATCCGCCCAACCCGACGACACAGGCCGCGAAGCGGATGCTCGCCGCTGCCCGAGAGCTGCCCGCGAAGATCGAGGCCGAGCTCTCGATCCCGCTCACGCACGTGCTGGACGGGCTCGAGCAGTTCGAGCTCGTGCAGATGGGTGACCGTCAGCCATCGGTCGACGACATGCGCGATCTGGCGGCGCACTACGAGTTCGCCGCCAACTGGCTTCGCGACCTCGGCGCGCGCCAGGAGATCGTCGACCACGCGGACGCCTTCTTCGTCGAGCACGTCCTCGGCGCGCTCGCGCGCGACCTCGAGACGATCGGTGGCGCGCTGAACGCCGGCGCCGACCAGGGCGCGACCGTCACCACTGACCGGATGCTGCAGCTGTATCGCCGACTGGTCGCCACGTTCCGAGCCCAGGTGACGAGCTTCGAGCGCAAGCAGTACGTCTCGCTCTCGCACGCACCGAACAAGGCGATGAACCTCAACAGCTACATCGGACTGATGGGCGGAAGCTTCCAGGAGGTGGCCACACCGCTCGGTCGTGCGCTCGTTCCGTGCACGCCGCGTCATGCCGACCTATCGGTTCCGGTGCCCGACTACGTGCTGACGCTCGACGCCGACAGCGTCCTGCTGCCCGAGTACTGCGCGCGCATCTTGTACCTCCTCGAGCAGAGCGAGAACGCGACCGTCGGAGTGGCGCAGACGCCCTACAGCTCGTACCCCGGCTCGGCCACGCGGATCGAGCGCATCGCCGGCGCGACGACCGACCTGCAGCACATCGTCCACCAGGGCATGACCCAGTACGACGCGACGTTCTGGGTCGGCGCCAACGCCATCCTTCGCAAGCGAGCGCTCGACGACATCGTCCAGATCGACTACGAGGGCAACTGGGAGATCAAGCGCTACATCCAGGATCGCACGGTCATCGAGGACACGGAGTCGACGATCGACCTCGGCATCCACGGCTGGACCTTGCTCAACTACCCCGAGCGCCTCGCCTACAGCGCGACGCCGCCGGACTTCGGCTCGCTCTGCATCCAGCGTCAGCGTTGGGCGAACGGTGGCCTGCTCATCTTGTCGAAGCTGCGCGAGCAATCACGCACACGCCGCGCCCGCCAGGTGAAGAACCGCTTCGGCGAGGTCTTCCTCCGGGTGAACTACATGGCCTCGATCTTCTGGGCCTCGCTCTGCTTGTTGACGCTGCTGATCTACCCGTTCAACGCCGGTCTGCTGAAGCCGGTGCTGCCACTGATCGCTCTGCCCTACTTCCTCATGATGGCGGCCGACCTCCGCTATTGCGGCTACAAACGTCTCGACGTCCTGCGCATCTACGGCTTCAACCTGATCCTGCTGCCGGTCAACCTGTCGGGCACGTTCGCGTCCGTGCTCCAGCTCGTCACCGGCGAGAAGAGCTCGTTCAAGCGAACGCCGAAGGTGCGCGACCGCACCACCGCGCGCGCCGGCTACATCCTCGCTCCGTGCCTGCTGATCGCGTTCTCGGTGTACACCGTGATCGTCGACATCGACCGCGGTCACTGGGGCCACCTGTTCTTCGCAGCGCTCAACGCCTCGCTCGCGACGTACGCGATGGTCGCCTTCGTCGGCGTCCGCAACAGCATCGTCGACCTGTGGATGCAGCTGCGCGGCTGGTTGTACCGTCCGGCGCCCGCGCGACCGGCACCGGCGCTCATGGCTGCCAGCCTCGCCGGCGCCGGCGTCCGTCCGGCGTCAGGGTTCATCGGTGACTGGGCGTCGGTGCTGCACTACGGAACTCCCGGCTCGGCAGGCAAGCTCGTCGCCGCGCCGCTGAACCGGGCGGCGCCAGCCGCGCCGACCGTGCTCGGGCCAGGCGTCGAGCGCCGGCGCGGCACCGGGGCCTCCGACTCGACCGCGTTCCAGGAGTACACGTTCTTCACGGTCTTCCAGCCGATCATCGACCTCACGACCGGCGAGGCCGTCGGATACGAAGCGCTCACGCGCTTCGCGGACGGGACCTCACCGCAAGAGAGCCTTGCTGCGGCCGCCTCCGCCGGGGTCGGCGTCGAGCTCGACCTGGCACTCGCTCGGGCCGCGGTGACCTCGGCCCGGGCGCTGCCACCAGGCACGTGGCTGTCGATCAACATCTCGCCGGCTCTGGCCGAACAGGCCGATCTCATGCTCGAGATCCTGCTCGACGCGCCATGTCGGCTCGTCCTCGAGATCGGCGACGCTCCCGAGTCCGAGCAGCTCATGCAGCGCCTCCTCGACCGGCTTCCCGGTGTGATGGTGGCCATCGACGACGCCGGAGCCGGCTACGAGAGCCTGTCGCGCATCGAGCGCCTCAAGCCGTCGTTCATGAAGCTCGATCGTGGTGCGGCCCGCGACATCGCGCACGACAGCGCGCGTCGGATGTTCGTCGAGTCGTTGGTCGAGTTCGCCGAACGTCACGGCTGCCATATCATCGCCGAGGGCATCGAGTCCGAGGCCGAGCAGGAGGCGCTTCGGAGCTCCGGCATCCACCTCGGCCAGGGTTGGTTCGTCGGACGCCCGGTTCCGATCGACCGGATGGAGCACCCCGCCTCGAACAGCTGAGATCTCCGGAACCCGGGCGGCTCCTGCAGCGTCGAAGTAACGAACGTCGCCGATGGCGGCTCGGTGGAGCACGATGAACGGGAAGGGGTTCGATGGTCACGATCGGGCATCGGAGGAGCAGAGCCCTTCGCCGGGTCGTCGCGTCGGCCCTGGCCGCTGCGCTGATCGCGAGCGCCTGCACGGGCGATCACGAATCGGCCGGATCGACGACCACGTCGATGCCGACGACGACCACGGGTGTCGGCGGTCCGGACGGTCCGGGCACGTCCGGCGGCCGGTTCAGCGGCATCCGCCTCAGCAAGGGGCAGGCGTTCTCCGCCGCGGCGTCGTCGATCGCCGTCGTCGACGGGGCGCCCCTCGACCAGGCCGCCATCGACTCGGTGTTGGCGAGGCTGCCCGAGTGGCAGCGTGACCAGAGCATCGAGGAGGCGTTCCGCTGGCCCGCCGAGACGATCGCCAAGCCGCAGCCGGGCCGGACCGTCGACACCCCCTTCCCCGCCGTCGATCAGCGCGCGCCGGACGACGTCCCGGTCGGCGCACTGCACGTGCTGCGCACGCAGCCGAACGGCGATGTCGACGTCGCGCCGTTCGTCAGCATCACCTTCGACCAGCCGATGGTGCCCGTCGGAACCCTCGGCCAACTCGCCGCCACCGACGTCCCGGCGTCGATCAGCCCGGCCATACCTGGGCACTGGCAGTGGATCGGCACGCGCACGTTGCGGTTCGACGCCGACTCCGACGTGATCGATCGTCTCCCGATGGCGACCGAGTTCACGGTCGAAGTCCCGGCCGGGACGACGTCGGCCAGCGGGGGCGTGCTCGCCGATGCCGTGACCTTCTCGTTCGCCACACCGCCCGTCTCGGTGCAGTCCTTCGAGCCGACGGGCGACAGCCAACCGCTCGTGCCCGTGTTCGTCGCCACCTTCGATCAGCGCGTCGACCAGCAGGCCGTGCTCGACACGATCACGGTGGAGGCCGACGGCGACGAACATGCGATGCGCCTGGCGACGGCGGACGAGATCGCCGCCGACACGCGGGCGCAGCAGATCGTCGACCTCGTCCCGGAGGGCCGATGGATCGCGTTCCGCCCGGTCGACCCGTTCGCGCCCGACTCGTCGATCTCGATCGACATCGGGCCGGGCACGCCGTCGGCCGAAGGACCGCTCACGTCGAGCGAGGCGCAGCACTACACCGCCCACACCTACGAGCCCCTCAGGATCACGAAGGTCGAGTGCGCGTACGGACGCGACTGCCCGGCCGGCACCGAGATCGACGTCCAGCTCAACAACGTGCTCGACGCCACGCGCTTCGACCCGTCGAGCGTCGGCATCGAGCCGTCGATGGCGGGCGCGACGGTCGGGGTGTACGGCTCGGTCATCGTGGTGCAAGGCGCGACGCAGGCCGACACCGAGTACTCCATCACCCTGCCCGCGAACCTGACCGACACGTTCGGCCAGCAGCTCGGCGAGCCCGAGACGGTGACCGTCGAGGTCGGCGAACCGAGACCGTTCCTGCAGCAGTTCGCACGGCCGTTCACGACCGTCGATCCATCGGCCGACCCACCCTCGATCGGCGTCGTCTCGTTCGGTCACGACGAGCTGCGCGTGCGCGTGTTCGCCGTCGAGCCCGACGACCTCCCGGGCTTCGGGCAGGCGCTGAGCGACCTCATGTACGAGCGGAGGACGTCGGCACCGCCGCCGTGGACCGAGGTGTCCGACGAGACGATCGAGGTGGATGACGGCGGGTCGGTCACCGAGACGTCGATCGATCTGTCGGGCGTGCTGGCCAACGGGCTCGGGCACGTGGTCGTGATGGTCGAGCCGACGGAGGACTACGACGAGAGCTCTGATCTCTACTGGATGAACATGCCGGCGATCACCTGGGTGCAGGCGACCGATCTCGGCGTCGACGCCTTCGCCGACAACGACGAGGTGCGCGCGTGGGTGACCGACCTCGCCACCGGTGCGCCGCGCGCCGACGTCACCGTGCAGCTGTACGGCGGATCGACCACCGCGTCGACCGACGGCGACGGAGTGGCCGCGCTGCCGCTGACGCCGTCGGGCGCGATCGCTCTCATCGCCACTGCCGGCGACGACGTGGCGATCCTGCCCAACGGCTACTTCGGCGGGGGATGGTCGGGCTGGAGCTCGCCTGATCATGCCCTCTGGTACGTGTTCGACGACCGCCAGACCTATCGGCCCGGTGAGACCGTGTCGGTCAAGGGCTGGGTCCGCCAGCTGACCGCCGGCCCCGACGCGCAGGTGCGCCTGTTCGGCGACGAGGAGGCGGTCGGCTACGTCGTGCGTGATGCGCAGGGCAACGTGATCGCCGAGTCCGAGGCGTCGCTGAACCCGCTCGGCGGGTTCGACTTCACGGTCGCCATCCCGGCCGGCGCGAACCTCGGCACGGCGACGATCGAGCTCATGCTGCGGCGTGCCGGCTTCGAGCAGCAGCAGTTCCTCCACTCGTTCCAGATCCAGGAGTTCCGCCGGCCCGACTTCGAGGTGACGGCACGCACGGAGAGCCCCGGGCCCTACGTCGTCGGCGACCCGGCGACGGTGGCCGTCGACGCGAGCTACTACGCGGGCGGCGCGCTCGCGGCGGCCCCGGTCGGCTGGCAGGTGTCCGCGACCGCGTCCACGTACTCACCCCCGGGATGGGACGACTACCAGTTCGGCCGGTGGGTCCCCTGGTGGTACGCGAGCTCACCGACCTACCTCGACTCCTACGCCGGCGCAGCCGACTACTGCTGCGACATCCCCAGCACCGCCACGAAGGTGCAGCAGTACTCCGGCACGACCGACGGCGCCGGCCACGACTACCTGCAGATCGACGTCGGCGACCTGGGGGACGAGCTCGACGGCCGTCCCCTCGCGGTGACCGCCGAGGCGACGGTCACCGACGTCAACCGGCAGGCACTGTCGGGGCGCACCACGATCCTGGTGCACCCCGCCGATCTCTACGTCGGGCTGCGCAGCGATCGCACCTTCGTCCGTGAAGGTGACGCGCTCGACGTGTCGGTCGTCGTTGCCGGCATCGACGGCGAGGCCGTCGCCGGTCGCCCGGTCAGCGTGACGGCGGGGCGCAACACGAGCGTCTTCGCCAACGGCACCTGGACCGACACGCTCGCCGACACGCAGACATGCGACGTGACGTCGGCGGCCGAGGCGGTGTCGTGCCGGTTCACGACCGGCACCGGCGGCACGTACACGATCACCGCGACGGTGATCGACGACGTCGGGCGAGCGAACGTCACCGAGCTGACCCGATGGGTGAGCGGCGCGACCAGCGTGCCCTCACGGATCGTCGAGCAGCAGGCGCTGACGATCGTGCCGAACGGCGACGAGTACGCGCCGGGCGACACGGCCGAACTGCTCGTGCAGGCCCCGTTCTCGACGGGCACCGGGCTGATGGTCATCTCGCGTGCCGGCATCCGCTCCACGCATCGCTTCGAGCTGGCCGACGGGTCTGCCGTTGTGCAGGTTCCGATCGCCGACCGCGACATCCCGAACCTCGACGTCGCGATCGAGGTCGTGGGCTCGACGCCGCGCGTCGGCGACGACGGCGAGCCGATCGAGGGCGCGCCGGCGAGCCCCGCCTTCGCCGCGGGTTCGCTGACGCTCCCCGTCTCAACGGCGTCGAGGGCGCTGCACGTCGTCGCCACACCGGCGTCGACGGCACTCCGACCGGGCGAGGCGACGCAGGTGGACGTCTCGGTCACCGACGCGGCCGGTCAGCCGGTGTTGGGTGGCGATCTGGCCGTCGTGGTGGTCGACGAGGCCGTCCTCGCACTGAGCGGCTACCGCCTCACCGACCCGCTGGCGACGTTCTACGCACACCTGCCGAACGAGGTGTCGACCCAGTTCGGTCGCGGCAGCGTCGTGCTGATCGACCCGACGAAGTTCTTCAGCGGCGGCGAAGGTGGCGGGGACGGTGCCGACGACGCGGCGAGCGCGACGACCGCGGCTGCCTCCGAGGAGACGGCCGCGCCCGGCGACGGGGCCCCGTCGCCGGCAGCCGGCGCCGCAGACCGCGCGGACGGTGATTCCGCCGGCTCGTCGACGACACCGATCGACGTCAGGACCGACTTCGAGGCACTCGCCGTGTTCGCACCGAGCGTCACCACCGACGCATCCGGCCACGCGACCATCGACGTGCCGCTGCCCGACAACCTCACGAGGTACCGGGTGATGGTGGTGGCTGCAGCCGGCGAGAACCAGTTCGGATCGGGCGACGCGAACATCACCGCGCGGCTGCCGCTGATGGTCCGGCCGGCTGCACCGCGGTTCCTCAACTTCGGCGACAGCTTCGAGCTGCCCGTCGTGGTGCAGAACCAGACCGACGCGGCGATGGACGTCGACGTCGTGCTGCAGACCTCGAACCTCACTCCCGCCGAGGCGGTCGGGCAGCGTGTCAACGTGCCGGCCAACGATCGCGTCGAGGTGCGCTTCCCCGTCGCTGCATCACAGGCAGGCACGGCGCGGTTCCGCGTCGCCGCGGTCAGCGGTGAGGCTGCCGACGCAGCGACGGTCGAGCTGCCGGTGTACACACCGGCGACGGCCGAGACGTTCGCGACCTACGGCGTCGTCGACGAGGGCGCCGTCGCCCAGCCCGTGCTCGCGCCCACCGACGTCATCCCGCAGTTCGGCGGTCTCGACATCACGACGTCCTCGACGTCGCTGCAAGCGCTGACCGATGCCGTCATCTACCTGACGGACTATCCCTACGAGTCGTCCGACGCGCTGGCTTCGCGCATCCTCTCCATCGCGGCTCTGCGCGACGTGCTCGATGCCTTCGACGCTCCGGGTCTGCCCAGCCCGAGCGAGCTCAACGCTGCAGTCCGCCGCGACATCGACGCACTCGTCGCGATGCAGAACGGCGACGGCGGCTGGCCCTACTGGTCGCAATCTCGCCCGTCCGAGCCGTACAACTCCGTGCAGGTGACGCACGCGCTGCTCGCGGCGAAGGACGCCGGCTACTCGGTGCCTCAGTCGACGCTCGACTTCGGCCTGAGCTTCGTCCGCGACATCGAGCAGCACATCCCGTCGGAGTACAGCCAGGACGCGCGCGACACGATCAGCGCGTACGCCCTGCACGTGCGCATGGTCGCCGGCGATCGAGACAGTGCCAAGGCGGAGCGGTTGTACGGCGATCGTGACGGCGACCTGCCGCTCGACGCGATCGCGTGGCTGTGGCCGGTGATCGACGACTCGGGCATCAGCGCCGAGATCGAACGCCTCGTCGGCAACCGCGCTGTCGACACAGCGGGTGCGGTCACCTTCACCACGGGTGTGTTCGACGACCAGTACGTGACGCTCAGCTCCGATCGTCGCACCGATGGACTCGTCCTCGACGCGCTCATCCGCCTCCGGCCACAGAGCGATCTGATCGTGAAGGTCGTCAACGGGTTGATGGCCGGTCAGCAGCACGGGCGCTGGGACAACGTGCAGGAGAACGCGTTCATCCTCCTCGCGCTCAAGCACTACTTCGACGCGTTCGAAGGCGCCGAGCCACAGTTCGTCGCGAGGGTCTGGCTGGGCGAGCAGTACGCCGGGGAGCAGGCGTACTCGGGGCGGTCGACCGATCGCCACCGCATCACCATTCCGACTGCGCAGCTGCAGGAGATCGGCGACTCCGAGCTCGTGCTCGCCAAGGACGGCACGGGCCGCCTGTACTACCGCATCGGGTTGCGCACGGCACCGGCCGACCTCACGCTCGACGCCCTCGATCGTGGTTTCGTGGTCAGCCGCACCTACGAGGCGGTCGACGATCCGAGCGATGTCACCCGAGACGCCGACGGAACGTGGCACATCAAGGCCGGCGCCCGCGTGCGGGTGCGGCTGACCCTCGTCGCCGAGAGCCAGCGCACCCACGTCGGGCTGATCGACCCGCTGCCCGCGGGGCTCGAGATCCTGAACCCGGCGCTCGAGGTGACCGGCGACGTGCCCGACGACCCCGAGCAGCCGCCCGTGATCTACGACAGCTGGTGGTGGCCGACCTGGTTCGACCACCAGAACCTGCGCGACGACCGAGCCGAGGCGTTCTCGACCTACCTGCCGGCCGGCACGTACGACTACAGCTACGTCGCCCGGGCGACGACGCCCGGCACCTTCGTCACGCCCCCGACGAGGGCCGAGGAGATCTACACCCCCGAGACCTTCGGCCGGGCGAGCACCGACACGGTCGTCGTGGACGGCTGACCGTGGGCTGGAACATTCTTCAAGCTTGAAACATCTTCTCCGATGCGCGACACTGGGTCGCGATGAGGGTGCTCTGCCTGGGGGGTGGGCCGGCCGGTCTGTACTTCGCGATCTCGATGAAGCTGCGCGATCCGATGCACGAGGTCACCGTCCTCGAGCGCAACGCTGCAGGCGCGACCTTCGGCTGGGGTGTCGTGCTGTCGGACGACGCGCTCGGCAACATGCAGCGCAACGACCCGGTCAGCACCGAATCGATCCGGAGCGAGTTCGCCTACTGGGACGACATCGCGGTCGTCCATGGAGGAGTGCGCACGGTCTCCGGCGGCCACGGCTTCGCCGGCATCGGTCGCATGCGCATGTTGCAGATCCTGCAGGAGCGGGCACGCGAGCTCGGCGTCGACCTGCGGTTCGAGGTGCCCTTCACCGGCGCCGAGCAGTACCGGCACGAGTACGACCTCGTCGTCGCGTGCGACGGCATCAACTCGGTGGTCCGCGACGAGTACCGCGACGTCTTCCGTCCTGACATCGACCGACGCAGGTGCAAGTTCATCTGGCTCGGCACGCACCAGAAGTTCGACGACGCGTTCACCTTCATCTTCGAGCAGACCGAGCACGGCTGGATGTGGATCCACGCGTACCAGTTCGACTCCGACACCGCGACCGTGATCGTCGAGTGCACCCAGCAGACGTGGGACGCGTGGGGCTTCGAGCACATGTCGAAGGAAGAGACGATCGCCACGTGCGAGCGCATCTTCGCCGCACACCTCGGTGGACACTCGCTCATGTCGAACGCGAGCCACCTGCGCGGCTCGGCCGTGTGGATCAACTTCCCGCGCATCATCTGCGAGCGCTGGTACCACGACAACGTCGTGCTGATGGGCGACGCTGCGGCGACCGCCCACTTCTCCATCGGCTCGGGCACACGGCTCGCGTTCGACAGCGCGATCGCGCTGGCGGAGTACCTGCACTGCGAGCCGACGATGGAAGCAGCGTTCGAGCGATACCAGGCAGAGCGGCGCATCGAGGTGCTGCGCCTGCAGTCAGCAGCGCGCAACAGCCTCGAGTGGTTCGAGGAGGTCGAGCGCTACCTCGACCTCGACCCGGTGCAGTTCAACTACACCCTCCTCACCCGCTCGCAACGCATCTCGCACGAGAACCTCCGGTTGCGCGACCCCGACTGGCTGCGGTCGGCCGAGGACTGGTTCCAAGCACGCGCGGGCGGCACGCCGGGACGGGCGCCGATGTTCGCACCCTTCAGGCTGCGCGACATGTCGTTGGTCAATCGGGTCGTGGTGTCGCCGATGGCTCAGTACAAGGCAGTCGACGGCTGCCCGACCGACTGGCACTTCGTGCACTACGCCGAACGCGCCAAGGGCGGAGCCGGCCTCGTCTACACCGAGATGACGTGCGTGTCGCCGGAGGGTCGCATCACGCCGGGATGCACCGGCCTGTACGCGCCCGAGCACGAGGCCGCGTGGCGGCGGCTCACCCGCTTCGTGCACGCCGAGACCGACGCGAAGATCTGCTGCCAGATCGGGCACTCGGGCCGCAAGGGATCGACGCAACTCGGTTGGGAGCACATCGACGAGCCGTTGCCCGACGGCAACTGGCCGGTGATGTCGGCCTCGGCGATCCCCTGGGCACCGGGTCACGCCGTGCCGAAGGAGATGGACCGCGCCGACATGGACCTGGTCGTCGCGCAGTTCGTCGCATCGACCGAGATGGTCGAGCGCGCCGGCTTCGACATGGTCGAGCTGCACGCCGCGCACGGCTACCTCATCTCGTCGTTCATCTCCCCGATGTCGAACCAGCGCACCGACGAGTACGGCGGCTCGCTCACCAACCGCATGCGCTTCCCGCTCGAGGTGTTCGACGCGATGCGCTCGGTGTGGCCCGAGCACAAGCCGATGTCGGTGCGCATCTCGGCGAACGACTGGGTGGGTGATCGGGGCGTCACCCCCGACGATGCGGTCGAGATCGCCCGCATGTTCTCGAACGCCGGTGCCGACATCATCGACGTGTCGGCCGGTCAGACCTCGATCGAGGCGCAGCCGATCTACGGCCGCATGTTCCAGACCCCGTTCTCCGACCGCATCCGCAACGAGGCAGGCATCGCCACGATGGCGGTCGGCAACATCTACGAGGCGGACCACGTGAACTCGATCCTCATGGCGGGACGGGCCGACCTCGTGTGCCTCGCCCGGCCGCACCTCGCCGATCCGTACTGGACGCTGCACGCCGGTGTGGCGCTGGGCGATGCCGACGTGCACTGGCCACTGCCCTACCTGCAGGGCCGCGAACAGGCGATGCGACTTGCGCAGCGGGCGCAGGAGACGCTGCGCGCATGACGCTCGACGGACGCCGCGCGCTGGTCACCGGAGGTGGCGCCGGTCTCGGTGCCGATCTGGCGCGCGGCTTGGCCGCGGCGGGCGCCGAGGTGGTGGTGGTCGGCCGCCACCGTGAGCCGCTCGACGAGATCGCTGCGCGCCATGCGCGCATCACCGCCGTCGTCGCCGATGTGACCGTCGAGGACGATGTCGTCCGCGCGTTCGATGAGGCAGGTCCGGTCGACATCGTCGTCGCCAACGCCGGCGGTGCCGAGAGCGCACCGCTCACACGGACCACGCTCGGTCTCTGGGAGCGGATGATCGCCGTCAACCTCACCGGCGCCTTCCTCACCCTGCGCGATGGGCTGCGTCAGATGGAGGGCCGCGACTGGGGGCGGCTGATCACCGTCGCGTCGACATCGGGGTTGAAGGGCTATGCGTACGTGTCGGCCTACACCGCAGCGAAGCACGGCGCGGTGGGGCTGACGCGCGCCGTCGCGCAGGAGGTCGCGCGCACGGGCATCACCGCGAACGCGCTCTGCCCCGGCTACCTCGACACCGAGATGACCGACCGCACCATCGACAACATCGTCGAGACGACCGGCCGCAACCGTGACGAGGCGCTGCGGGCCATCACGCGCTCCAACCCGCAAGGCCGGCTCATCCAGCCCGCCGAGGTGACTGCCGCCGCCCTGTGGCTGTGCGGCCCGGGATCGGAGTCGATCAACGGGCAGGCCATCGCGATCGCCGGAGGCGAGCTGTGACCGAGCCGCTGTCGAAGCGGCGATTGCGCCTGTGGCTCCGACTCCTGCGCGTGACGCGTCTCACCGAGTCCGAGCTGCGCGAGTTCCTGCGCGTCGAGCACGGCTCGACGCTCCCTCGATTCGATGTGATGGCCGCCCTCCATCGCAGCGATCGCGAGCTGACGATGTCGGAGCTGTCGCAGTTCCTGCTCGTGTCGAACGGCAACACGACGACCGTCGTCGACCGGCTCGAGCTCGACGGGTTCGTCGAGCGCCGTCCGTCCGAGTCCGATCGTCGTGTCGTGCGCGTCGCGCTCACCGAGGCGGGACGTCGCCACTTCGAGCAGCTGGCCGCCGACCACGAGGCACACATCGACTCGTTGTTCTCCACCATGTCGAGCAGCGATCTCGACGCGCTCGACGAGATCCTCCAACGCATGACCGCGAAAGGCAGCACCACATGACCTCGATGGCCGCGCTCGCGCCGCAGCACTTCCTCTGGCAGGTCGACGACGGCATCGGAACGATCCGGCTGAACCGACCCGAGCGCAAGAACCCGCTCACCTTCGACAGCTACGCCGAGCTGCGCGACACGTTCCGTGCTCTCGTGTACGCCGACGATGTCGACGTCGTGGTCGTCGCGCCGAACGGCGGCAACTTCTGCTCGGGTGGCGACGTGCACGACATCATCGGCCCACTCGTCGCGATGGAGATGAAGGAGCTCCTGCAGTTCACCCGCATGACCGGCGACCTGGTGAAGGCGATGATCGGATGTGGCAAGCCGATCATCTCGGCCGTCGACGGCGTGTGCGTCGGTGCCGGGGCGATCATCGCGATGGCGTCGGACCTGCGCCTCGCGACGCCGGAGGCCGTGACCGCGTTCCTGTTCACGCGCGTCGGGCTCGCGGGCTGCGACATGGGCGCCTGCGCTGTGCTCCCCCGCATCATCGGCCAGGGCCGGGCTGCCGAGCTGCTCTACACGGGCCGCTCGATGACGGCCGAGGAGGGCGAGCGGTGGGGGTTCTTCAACTCGCTCCATCCGGCCGCCGATCTCGAGGAGCGCGCCCTCGCCCTGGCGCGACGCCTCGCCGACGGACCCACCTTCGCCCACGGCATCACCAAGACGCAGCTGAACCAGGAGTGGAGCATGAGCCTCGAACAGGCGATCGAGGCGGAGGCGCAGGCCCAGGCGATCTGCATGCAGACAGCCGACTTCGAGCGTGCCTACCGAGCGTTCGTCGCCCACGACAAGCCCGTCTTCGAGGGCAACTGATGAGCCCGCACGAGTTCCTGCACCCGGCGAGCTGGAAGCCGGCCCGCGGCTACGCGAACGGCGTCGCCGCGTCCGGCCGCACCCTCTACCTCGGCGGCATGATCGGCTGGAACGCACAGCAGGAGTTCGAGAGCGACGACTTCATCGACCAGGTCGCGCAGACGTTGCGCAACATCGTCGAGGTGCTCGCCGAAGGCGGGGCGACGCCCGAGCACCTCGTGCGGCTGACGTGGTACGTGACCAGTCGCGACGAGTACGTCGCCCGGCTGGCGGAGATGGGCGCCGTCTATCGCGAGATCATCGGCAAGCACTTCCCTGCGATGGCACTGGTGCAGGTCGTCGCGCTGGTCGAGCAGCGCGCCAAGGTCGAGATCGAGGCGACGGCGGTGGTGCCGGCATGAGCACGGTCGCCCTCGGCTCTTCGGCGCACGTCGACACCTTCACCCGCGACAACCTGCCGCCGTTCGACGAATGGCCCGACTTGCTGCTCGACGGGTTCGAGTACCCCGAGCACCTCAACGCTGCGGTCGAGCTGACCGACCGCAACGTCGAGCGCGGCTTCGGTGATCACACCGCGCTCATCGGCAACGGCCGGCGGCGCACCTACAAGGAGCTGTCCGACTGGACCAACCGACTCGCGCACGCGCTCACCGAGGACTACGGCGTCGTACCGGGCCAGCGGGTGCTCATCCGCTCGGCCAACAACCCGGCGATGGTGGCGTGCTGGCTGGCGGCCACGAAGGCGGGCGCGGTCGTGGTGAACACGATGCCGATGCTGCGCGCCGGCGAGCTGACCCAGATCGTCGACAAAGCCGAGATCTCCATCGCGCTCTGCGACACACGGCTGATGGACGAGATGGTCGCGTGCGCGAAGGAGAGCCGGTTCCTCACCAAGGTGATCGGCTTCGACGGGACGGCCAACCACGACGCCGAGCTCGACCGCGTCGCGCTGAACAAGCCGGTGACGTACGACTCGGTGCAGACCGGCCGTGACGACGTCGCGCTGCTCGGGTTCACCTCGGGCACGACCGGCGAACCCAAGGCGACGATGCACTTCCACCGCGACCTGCTGATCATCGCCGACGGGTACGCGCAGGAGGTGCTCGGCGTGACGCCCGACGACGTCTTCGTCGGCTCGCCGCCGCTGGCGTTCACGTTCGGGCTCGGCGGCCTCGCCGTGTTCCCGCTGCGCTTCGGCGCCGCGGCGACGCTGCTCGAGAACGCATCACCGCCGAACATGGTCGAGATCATCCAGACCTACAAGGCCACCGTGTGCTTCACCGCACCGACCGCGTACCGGGCGATGCTGATCGCGATGGACGAGGGGGCCGACCTGTCGTCGCTGCGCGCTGCGGTGTCGGCGGGAGAGACGCTGCCGGCGCCCGTGTACGAGGCGTGGATGGAGAAGACCGGGAAGCCGATGCTCGACGGCATCGGCGCGACCGAACTGCTGCACATCTTCATCTCGAACCGCTTCGGCGACTCGCGGCCCGCGTGCACCGGCAGGCCGGTGCGCGGCTACGAGGCGATGGTCGTCGACGACGACATGCACGAGGTGCCACGCGGCACCGTCGGCCGGCTGGCAGTGCGCGGCCCGACCGGCTGTCGCTATCTCGCCGACCGGCGCCAGCAGTCGTACGTGCGCGACGGCTGGAACCTCACCGGTGACTCGTTCACGCAGGACGACGACGGCTACTTCCACTTCGCCGCGCGCTCCGACGACATGATCATCTCGTCCGGCTACAACATCGCCGGTCCCGAGGTCGAAGCCGCGCTGCTGTCGCACCCGCACGTGGTCGAGTGCGCGGTGATCGGCATCGCCGACGAGGCGAGGGGTCAGATCGTGCAGGCGCACGTCGTGCTCGCCGAGGGCGTCGAGCGTTCCGACGACACGATCAGCACACTGCAGGAGCACGTGAAAGCAGCGATCGCGCCCTACAAGTACCCGCGCTCGGTCGTCTTCACCGACGCGCTCCCGAAGACCCAGACCGGCAAGATCCAGCGCTTCCGCCTCCGCCACCCCTCCTGACCGAGTCACCGCGCTCCATCCGAGTCCCTGCTCGCCATCCGAGGGCCGAGCGTCGCACCCGAGGGATAGGAGGGGCGTCAGGCGCTGCGGCGCGAGGTCTGGACGATCTGCACGACCAAGCCGATGCAGCAGATCGCTGCGCCCAGCATGGGCAGCCGGGCCGCGCCGTGCAGCCCGACGAGGCCGCTGATCAGCGCCTGGTGCCAACCGATGACAGCGAGCAGGACGATCACGATTGCGGCGCTCACCGAGCGCACCCGCGTCCACAGGGCGGCGCACGAACCGACGACCAGTGCGATCAGCAAGCCGAAGCCCCACGATGCGTACGCCGCCTGGATCTTGGAGTTGGTGTCACCGTCGGAGAACTCCTCGACGAGCTCGCCGCGGACGTCGAGGAAGCTGAACCCGTCCCCATACCAGTCGGTCCCCCAGGTGACTCGGGTCAGAGCGACGATGGTGAGGAGGGCGCCGGCTCCGGTGAGCACGGCGGCGGCGGGCGAAGGGCGGTGTGCGGCGATCATGTCCCGACCGATGCGCGCTCGCAGCGAAAAGTTCCGGCGACCGACCTACTCGCCCCGACGGATCAGGTCGGCCGCGCGCCAGGCGAGCGCCATCGTCGGCGCCGCCGTGTTGCCCGCCGGTTGCTCAGGGAACACCGACGCGTCGATCACCCGCAGCCCGTCGACGCCACGCACCCGCAGCCGATCGTCCACCACGTCGTCGTCGTTCGGCCCCATCGCTGCGGCGCCCACCGCGTGGTAGATGCCGACGTGCTGGTTCTGTGCAAGGCGGACGACGTCGCGGTGAGTCGACACGGACGACCCGGGCACGACCTCCGACTCGACCATGCCCGCCAACGCTCCGCGAGCGAACAGCTCTCGAGCCCAGTCGACGATCGGGCCGACCGCGGCACGGTCCTCGTCGGTCTCGACGTAGTGCGGCGTGATCACCGGTGCGTCCTCGGGCGACGGGCCGCCGACATGGATCGAGCTCGTCGTGGTCGGTCGGATCTGCCACGCGAGGAACCTCGCCCCGGAATACGGAGCGAGCGCGAGCCGGTCCGAGGTCGTGTCGATCGCCAGCGGGGTGAGGAGCGCTTGGACGTCGGGCCGGTCGGCACCAGGCGACGACTTGAATGCGCACACGAGGTCGTAGCCGGCAGTCGCGATCGGCCCACGCCGGGTGGCGAGGTACCGGAGTCCCGCGAGGCCCCGCTGTGGCAGCGTGCCGAGCCGACCCCTCGCGCCGAGCTCATCCTTCAGGCGCACCTGCAGTGCGACGCCGCGCTGCTCGACGACTCGCTCGCCGAGGTTCGGGCTCTCGATGCGCGGCTGCACCCCCGCTGCCGCGAGCACCTCCGGCCGTCCGATGCCCGACCGCTCGAGGAGCACCGTGCTCTCGATGGTGCCGGCCGACACGATGACCTCGCGGCGTGCGGTGTAGTCCGCGTGGCTCGACCCCGAGCGCGACCTCGTCCGAACGCCGACGACCCGGCTTCCGTCGAAGCGCACGAACCCGACCCGGGTGTGGAACAGCACGGTGAGGTTGCGACGGCCGAGCGCAGGGCGCAGGAAGGCGCTCGCCGCGCTCACGCGTCTGCCGTGCCGCACGTTCACCGGCGTGGAGCCGATGCGCTCGTCGTCGCCCTCGTTGAAGTCGGGCGTCTGCCGCAGACCCACGTCGTGCGCGGCCGCGAGCATCGCGTCGGTCACCGGATCCGGCGAGTGCGTGATCGACACACCGACCGGTCCCCCTGCGCCGCGCGACATCGAGGCGCCGAGCTCGTGATCCTCCAAGGTTCGGAAGACCGGCAGCATGTCGTCCCAGCCCCAGCCACTGTTGCCGCGCTCGACGATGCGGTCGTAGTCGGGCCGAGCGCCGCGCACCCACACCATCCCGTTGATCGACGTCGAGCCGCCACTGACCTTGCCGCGAATCCACGTCTCGGCATGATGCTCCGGCCCGACCGGGCAGGTCGCGTACCGGTACGTGTACCGGTCGCTCCGGAGCGTGTAGTAGAAGCCCTTGGGGATGTGCAGCAACGGGTTCCGGTCGCGGCCGCCGAGCTCCACCAGCAGCACGGTCACCGAGGGATCCTCCGACAGCCGGTTCGCCATCACGCAGCCGGCGGCACCGGCGCCCACGACGATGTAGTCGTAGGTCGTCGTCACTCAGCTGTCGCTCACGGGAACGCTGTCGCGGATGACGACAGGTCGGTGGCCGGGCCGCAGCGTGGGCACCACCCGTGCGCCGAGCTCGAAGCGGTCGCCGTGCGGAGACACCGCGCGGATCGTCGTTCCCGAGCCGAGCTGCACGGTGTAGCACCACGTCGATCCGCGGAACTCAGCCGCTGTCACGACGGCGGTGATCGGTGCGACAGCGTCGCCGTCGCCGACCGGGCGTACGGCGACGTCGTCGGGTCGCAGCATCAGCTGCTCGTCGCCGGCGAGCCGCGACGCGTGCTCGGGCACCAGCTGGTGCGCATCGGCTGAACCGAGGACGTCCGCAGGCCCCATGAAGCTCGCAACGAACGCGCTGACGGGCTGATGGAAGACGTCGCGCGGGGTGTCGATCTGCGCGAGACGTCCCGCGAGCATCACGGCGACACGATCGCCGATCGCGAGCGCCTCTGCCTGATCGTGGGTGACGAACACGGCCGGGGTCGCGGTCGATCTGAGGATCCGGACGACGTCGTCGCGCACCCGCGAGCGCAAGTTCGGGTCGAGGCTGGCGAAGGGCTCGTCGAGCAACAGGAGCGCCGGTCGCGGCGCGAGGGCGCGGGCGAGCGCGACACGCTGACGTTCGCCGCCCGAGAGCTCGTGGGGGAAGCGACGGTCGTACCCTTCGAGGCCGACCATCTGCAACATCTCGTCGACGCGTGCCTGCTTGTCGTCCCCGCGGACACCGAAGCCGATGTTGGCGGCGACGGTGAGGTGCGGGAAGAGTGCGTGGTCCTGGAAGACGAGGCCGACGTGGCGACGCTCGGGCGGCAGGGCGCGATGGCCGTCGTCGACCACAGCGCCCGACAACTCGATGCGTCCTGCGTCGGCAGGGTGGATGCCGCCGATGGTGCGCAGCAACGTCGACTTCCCGCATCCGCTCGGACCCACCAGAGCGAGCAGCTCGTGCGGGCCGAGCTCGAACGAGACGCCGCGCACGGCCCACGTCGTACCGAACCGCTTCGTGACGTCGGAGACCGTGAGCGAGGGCTGGTTCATGGCTCGGTGCGGCGTGCTGGTCGGTTGAGTTGGCGCGACAGGACGACGACGGGGAGGATCGCGACCGCGACGATCGACAGTGCGGGAAGCGCCGCCTGCCGGAACCGGGACTCCGAGACGAGGTTGTAGACCCAGACCGGCAGTGTGTCGTACCCGAACGGCCGCAGCAGCAGCACGATCGGGAGCTCCTTCAGCGCGTCGACACCGACCAGGACCGCGGCGCTCAACAGCGCCGAACGAGAAAGCGGCAGGTGGATCCGCCGCACCGTTCGCATCGGCGATGCACCGAGCGATCGCGCCGACGCGGTCATCTCGTCCGGCACCTGCTCGATGCCGGACTCGACCGCGGCGAGACCTGGCGCGAGGAACCGCACGACATACGCGTACACGAGCACCAGCATCGATCCGGTCGCGACGGCGCCGGGCAGGTTGGACCCGACCGCTTCCAACGCCCGGTCGACCGCGACCACGGCGAGCAGCACACCCATCCCGACGACCGGACCGGGCACCGCGTATCCGATCGCCGTGAGCCGCGTCGCGATCCTCGTCGGCCCGGGCCGGCCGAAGCGCCGCGCGTTGGCGAGCACGATGGCGACGAGCAGCGCGATGGCTGCGGTGATCGCGACGAGTCGCGCGCTGTTGCGGAGGTACTCGGGAAACTGATCGAGCAACGGCGTGCCGCGGGGGCTCCGCTGCTCGATCACCGCCCACACGGCGAGCTGCACGGTGGGCCCGATGAACGCGATCAGCGCAACTGCCGAGCAGACGCCGAAGGCCGCCAGTCCGCGGCCACCTCTCAACCGGACCGGCGCGAGGCCCGCGCCGGCACCACCCGATGGTCCGAACTGCGCGCGGCCACGCGCCACGCGCTCCAGACCGATGGCGATGAGCGCGAACACGAGCACGATCGTGGCGAGCTCGCTCGCCGCGTCGCGGTCGTACGTGCCGCGCCAGACGCGGAACACCCCGACGGAGACCGTGTCGACACCGAAGTACTGCACGGTCGCGAAGTCGGTCAGCGTCTCCATCATGACGACCGCGGCACCGGCCGCGATCGCCGGCCGCACGAGCGGCAGCACCACCCGACGTGCAGCCTCGTACGGCCCCGCGCCCAGACAACGTGCCGCGACGTAGGCACCCGCGGTCTGGTCACGCAGCGCGGCCCGGGTGAGCAGGTACACGTACGGATAGAGGACGAGGCTGAAGGTGATGATCGCACCTGGGAGCGATTCGACGTCGGGGAACCAGGCGTCGCGGCCGAACCACGACCGCCACTGATCCTGCATCGACCCGGTCCGCCCGAGGGTCGCGATCGTGAGGTAGCCGAGGATGTAGCTCGGCATCGCGAGCGGCAGGATGAGCAGCCACCCGAACGTGCGTGAGCCCGGGAACCGGTAGGCCGAGACGAGCCAGGCCAGCCCGACCCCGAGCACGGTGCTGCAGATGGCGACGCCGACCAGCAGGACGGCCGTCGTCCACAGCTCGCCGGGGAGCCGGGTGTCCCACTGCTGACGCCAGACCGAGGTGCTCGGTCGGAGGACGCTCGACACCAGGAGGACGACCGGCGTGACCACGAACACCGCGGCGACCACCGCCACCGTCGTCCAGCCGAGGCGATCGAGGCGCGCCAGCGATCGGACGCTGGTGCTCGGCGACGACACGGGCCGAGCGTAGACAGCGCGGTCAGCCGTAGCCCACCTCGTCCATCAACCGGACGGCGTCGGGGTTGAGCCGGCCGAGGGTGACGGCGTCGAGGTCGTCCCGCACGAAGTCGGTCCCGAACTCCTCGGTGATGAGCGGCTCGGGGGCGACCTCGGGGTTCGCGGGGTACTCGTGGTTGGCGTCGACGAGGATGTTCTGCCCGTCGGTGGCGAGCCACTCGAGGAACTGCTGGGCGAGCTCGGGCTCGTCGGCCCACGTCGTCACGCCGCCACCCGAGATGTTCACGTGCACGCCGCGGTCGTCCTGGTTCGCCCAGACGAGGTCGACGCCGAAGTCGGGATCCTCCTCGAGCTCGCGGCCGAGGTAGTAGTGGTTGGCGACGCCGACCTCGCAGATGCCGTCGTTCACCGACTGCAGGACGAGAACGTCGTTGGCGAGGATCTCGGCGTTGTCGGCCCAACCCTGCACGATCCGCCGCGCCTCGTCCTCGCCGTGGACGGCGATGAGACTGGCCACGAGCGACTGCTGGTAGCCGTTCAACGAGTTGCGCATGCAGACACGGCCCTTCCAGACCGGATCGGCGAGCTCCTCGTACGTGGTCGGCACCTCGTCGGCGCTCAGGAGGTCGGGGTTGTACACGATCGTCCGCGCCCGGACGGTGAGGCCGAACCAGTGCCCCTCGGGGTCGCGCAGCTCGGCCGGGATGGCCCCCTCGAGCGCCGGCGACTCGACGGTCTGAAACAGGCCTTGCTCGGTCGCGGCGACCAGGTTGCCGGCGTCGACGGTGATGTACACGTCGGCCTTCGTGTCGTCGCGCTCGGCGGCGAGCCGCTCGCGGAGCTCACCGTCGTTGCCCGTCTGGAACTCGAGCTTCACTCCGGTCTGCTCGGTGTACAGCTCGAACGCCGTCTCGATCCCGTAGTGCCTGCCGCTGTACACGTGCAGCACCTGTCCGTCGTCGCCGCCAGAACAGCCTGCCAGCGCGCCGGCACCGGCGACGAGGGCCGTCGCCGTCGCGCGAGAGATGGCTCGGGTGTGGCTCATGGTGCGCTCCAGTCGCTGGGGGGTGGTGCCGACGAGGTCATGCCGGGACGACGACGCCGTGAGGATCGGAGATGTGCAAGGAGGACCGACGGTTCGCCCGGCCGCCGACTGCACGACGGACCAGTGCCGACACCGCCGACGTCGTCCGATCGACCGCGAACCAGATGACCACACCGGCGGCGAGCGTCGCCAGGTAGGCGACCGGCAGAGGGAAGGCCCGGGTGAGTGGCGGCCAGATCGTGAAGTGGGTGATGAGGATCCACATGCTGGCGGCGGCGACGGTCGAGACGAGTGGGACGATCCGCCGGGGCACGGGCACCTCCCGGAACCACACCAGAGCCACCAGCGCGACGACGATGAACCACTCGCGCGGCGCGTACCTGAAGAAGTCGGGCACGAGCAGGGCGACGAGCACTGAGGTGAGCAGCTTCTTCCCGATCGATTCCGATCGCTGGACGAGCCATCCGAGGACGAAGAACCAGGCGATCCCATGCGTGCGGAAGCGCAGGTTGTACCAGTCGTCGAGCCACGCCCACTCCATCCGCATCACGAGCGTGCCGGCCAGCAGCGCCAACGGGAGGGCGTACGGGAACCGGCGTTCGAGCCGTCGCACAGGAGGTATGGCGAGGAGCAACGTGACGGCGACGACGAGGTGCACGAGCACCTCGATGAACCAGAAGTGCCAGTGGTCGCCGGCGTGCGAGGCCGGGCCGACGTAGTTGTTGACGAGCAGCACCGTGCCCACCCCGTACGACACCCCGAGCATCAGACCGACCGCAGCCCAGGCGATCGTCGGCACCGCGACACGGGCGACCGTGCGGAATCCTGCGCGCAGCCGGTCACCGCCGTCCTCGATGGGCATCATGAAGCGGGCCAGGTTGTA
>JBFWSW010000030.1:0-2787 GCA_050248155.1 Ilumatobacteraceae bacterium | reverse complement strand
CCATCGAGCTCGCGCACCATCGACTCCACCGCGTCGAGGTCCACCCGTAGCCCGAGCGGCTTGACGAACCGCGACCGGCGGCCGACGATCTCGAACACGCCCTCGTCCTCGTGGAACCGAGCGAGATCTCCGGTGGACAGCTCGTCGATGTCGCGGCCTCGGACGAGGTCGGTGCGCTCGACGGCGTACCCGAGCATCACGTTCGGCCCGCGGTACACGAGCTCGCCGACACCCTCGGGCAGGTCGTCGTCGCGTCGCAGGTGGAACGAACCTCCGGGAATCGCTCGCCCGATCGTCTCCGGGCGGGCGAGCCCGAGCTCGGGCGGCAGGTAGGCCATACGGGCCGTCGCCTCGGTCTGGCCGTACATCACGAAGAAGTCGACGCCCCACGACGCCGTGCGTCCGATCCAACGTCGGACCGCGTCGGGCCCGAGACGCCCGCCCGCCTGGGTGACGAGGCGCAGCGACGGGACGTGGAGGCGCTCGGGGCCGGAGCGCTCGAGCAGCTCGAATGTGTGCGGCACCCCGGCGACGTTGGTGACGCCGTGCCGTTCGAGCGCTGCTACGAAGCATGGATCGACCACCGACGCCTCGGTGGCGACGACGCCCGCGCCGACGAGGAGGTGCGAGTGCAGGACGGAGAGGCCGTAGCAGTAGTGGAGCGGCAGCGACGTGATGCCGCGATCGGTTGCACGGAGGTCGAGATACTCGGCGATCGACTCGGCGTTGCTCAGGAGGTTGTCGTGCGAGAGCCGAACCAACTTCGGGCTCCCGGTCGTGCCCGAGGTCGACATGAGCAGCGCGAGATCGGGGTGCAGGGCGACCGGCTCGTGGGGCCGATGATCGATGGTGGTGCTGTCCGCATCGGCCGTCACGACGGCGGCTGCGTCCCACCTCTCGGCGAGGCCATCTGCATGCGCCCCGGCCAGGAGCGGGACGTGCCCGCGGTGCAGCAGCGCGAGGTAGGTGACGATGTACTCGATCGACCTGTCACCGGCGAGGACGACGAGCGATCGATCATCGAGCCCGAAGTCGCACGCGCGGGACTCGACTCGCTGTGTCAACTGGGCGAACGTCAGCTCGACGTCGCCGTCGATCAGCGCGAGCGATTCCCCGCTGCCGGTACCCGAGCGCGCCACGATGCGCTCGATCAATCGCGTTGATGGACCCACATGGTGGATGGTAGGTGCACCTACTACCCATCAGCAAGCCGCCTGCGCACATCTCGTCCACTCGCATCGCCGGCGACCGTGTCGGCGGTGCGCGTCGACCGAGCGTCAGCGTCGGTCCATGATCAGAGAACCTGGCATGGCGTACGCGTGGAGCGATGCGCCATGCGCCAAGGCCGTGCGAAGGCCGTCGTTGCGTGTCGTTCTCACCGCGTCGGCCACGGTGAGCACAACTCCAGCGCACATCACGGTCCACGCGATGGCCGCCGCGGTACCCACGAAGACGGCGACGGGCACGGTCAGCAGCAGGGCCAGGTGTGCCCCGGCGATCGTGATCTGCGCCCCCGCCCACAGGAAGGTCAGGCGTCGGAACAGCGACACGATCGCCGGCCGGCGGCCGACGTCGTCGCCGAAGGTGCAGAAGTCGGCGGCGAACCGGGCGACCAGCGGCTTGCCGACGATCACCGAGACCGCGAACAACAGCGCCGTCGCCACCGTCTTGATGATCGGTTGGACGAAGTAGACGAAGGAGCTCTCGTTCACGAGGTACGTCCCGACCCGGACCGAGATCCCGACCGACGCGACGACGAGCAGGCCGGGAACCGGCTTCCGATGCAGGATCCGTCGGGCCACCGAGACGTACGTCCAGGCGGCGGCAGCCACGATCCCCCACATCTGGCCGAGGGTCACGAGGCCTGCGTAGTACAGGGCGGTGGGGATCATCGTCGCCTCGACGAGGTACGGCAACAGCCTCCGGGCGACGGCGAAGACCACCACGGTCCACGACGGGTCGACACGCCATGACGCATCGGGTGGTGACGGCTCACGCGACGTCGACATCAGAGACCTCCGGTCGTCGCCAGATCACGTGCTGACCCGGTCGGTCGCCGACCGAGTGGGGCGGCCACGGCGGGCCCCGTGGTCATCCGCTGCCGGACGCTTCAGGAGCACCACCACGCGGCCATCTGCGAGCGCGATCTCGCCAGCACGGGAACCGAGCGTCCATCGGCAGGAGATGCACGGCGTGACGCCGCGGCCGCAGCATTCCGGAGCTCCGATCGTCGAGTCGAACGCCGATCGCGTTGTCGGCCCGCTGACGTGTCTCGACGAGCTTGACGACGCCTTCGTGGCGTGCGAGTGCGGGGTCGAGATCATCGTGCACATCGACCCGATCGCCGACTCGCAGTGCGTTCCACTGAAACACGGACATCAGCTCAGCCGCGAGCCGGTTGGTCGGAGGATCGGGCCACCGGCACAGCGGGTCGTCGGTCTGAGATGTCGGTCCGGCATGGACATGGCGCGCTCCTCGCGTTGACAACGTCGAGTCCACGCGTCGGGCGGCGATCACACATGACCGTCCAGCTCCCAAACACGGCGTCTGACCCGAGTGTACGCCGTCAGGGCCCGACTCACGCGTCGCGGTTCGAGACCGTCGACACACCTGGGCGGAACGGGAGGGATTCGAACCCCCGGGCCTTGTGGGCCTCCCGCTTTCAAGGCGGGTGCATTTGTCCGCTCTGCCACCGTTCCGGCCGCCACGCTACCGGTTGGGTCGAGGTCGCAACTTTGGGGCTGGCGGGCGCGAATGTCGCCCGGGAGCCCCAAAGTTCGGGATGGG
>JBFWSW010000029.1:0-55787 GCA_050248155.1 Ilumatobacteraceae bacterium | reverse complement strand
CCCGGCGGTCGATGGCCCGCTCGCGGCGGCGACGGAGGGGGCCCCCACCAGCAACACGACACTCAGCAGCGCGACGAGCCAGCGACTCACACGGCGAGGAAGGGCACAGGCGTCTGGTGGCACGGGGATCGACGCACCACGCTACCGGGACGGAGGCGATGTGCCCTCACGATGATCTGACGGACGTTGGGCAATTTGTACCAACATTGGTATGTTGGGACTTCGTGACACCGATGCTCTTCGTCCTCGTGGTGTTCGGCATCTCCGTCGCCGCAGGCGGACTCGGGTCCCTGCTCGGTCTCGGCGGCGGGATCGTCGTCGTCCCGGCACTCACGCTCGGCCTCGGCGTCGACATCCACCTCGCGATCGGGGCGTCGATCGTCTCGGTGATCGCGACCTCGAGTGGCGCTGCAGCGGCCTACGTCCGCGAGCGCATGACCAACCTGCGAGTGGCGATGTTCCTCGAGATCGGCACCGCGACCGGTGCGATCACCGGCGCGTTCCTCGCTGGCGTCATCGCCACCCGGTGGCTGTACGTGGTCTTCGGTGCGCTCATGGGCTACTCGGCGCTGGCGATGTTCTCGAAGCGGTCCCACGAACGCCACGAGGTGCCCGCCTCACCCCTCGCGGATCGCCTCGACCTGCACAGCGAGTACTTCGACGAGGCGCTCGGCCGAGAGGTGCCGTACCGGGTCGCCGGCCCGGCTCGTGGGCTGGGATTGATGTACGCGGCCGGAGCCGTCAGCGGACTGTTGGGCATCGGCTCGGGCGCGTTGAAGGTCCCGGCGATGGACCTGGCGATGCGTTTGCCGATCAAGGTGTCCACTGCGACGAGCAACTTCATGATCGGCGTGACCGCAGCTGCGAGCGCCGGCATCTACTTCGCCCGCGGCGACATCGACCCGTTCATCGCAGGTCCCGTCGCGGTCGGCGTGGTCGCCGGCGCCACCGCCGGGTCACGTCTGCTCGGCCGGCTGCACAGCACGACCATCCGCACGGTGTTCGTCGTCGTCCTCGTGTGGGTGTCTGCTCAGATGTTGTGGAAGGGGTTGACATGAGCGACGAGGTCCGGCGAGCCGACGATGCAGCGGTGCACCGCACCGAAGAGGCCATCAGCATCGTGCTGCGCGTCGGTGTGCTCATCAGCGTCGCGCTGGTCGTCGCAGGCACGATCGTGACGTTCGTGCACCATCACGAGTACGTCTCCGATCCGTCGTCGCTCGATGGGGTCGTCGAGCCCGGCGCCGGCTTCCCGCGGACGCTCGCAGGCGTGGCTTCAGGTATCGCCGACGGCCGAGGGCAGGCCATCGTGTCCCTGGGTCTGCTCGTGCTGGTGGCGACGCCGGTGATCCGGGTCGCCGTGTCGATCGTCGCGTTCGCACAGCGTCGCGACCGGATCTTCGTCACGATCACGTCCATCGTGCTCGCGCTCCTCCTCGCCTCGTTCGCATTGGGACGGGCCGGCGGATGAGCGCCCTCGATCGCTCGAGCCCTCTGCCACTGTGGGCACAGCTCGCCGACGCGCTGCGAGCGAGAGCGGCGAGCGGCGACCGCGGCGACCGGTTCCCGACGGAAGCGCAGTTGATGTCCGAGTACGGCGTCAGCCGCAACACGGTCCGCGAGGCGATGCGCCGGCTCGAGGACGAGCACCTCGTCGAGCGTCACCGGGGGCGGGGGACGTCGCTGCGCTCACAACCGATCGAACGATCGTTGCCCGGGACCTACAGCCTGGCGCGGATCATCGAGGATCAGGGGCTCGACGAGCGGAGCGTCGTGCGTTCCGTCGACGTGCGAGTGGGCGACGAGCTCGCCGCGAAGGCTCTCGAGGTGGCGGTCGGCACCGAGCTGGTCTACGTCGAGCGGGTGCGGTACGCGGCCGACGAACCGCTGGCGATCGATCGCTCGTGGCTGCCACTCACGCGGTGCCGCGGCTTGCTCGACGCCGACCTCGGTCAGGGTTCGCTCTACGACGTGCTGCGCGACGCGTGCGCCGTGCACGTCAGCGGCGGCTGGGAGCGCATCGGTCCGTCCATCCCGTCATCGACCGATCGGGCGTTGCTGGGGCTCCCGCGAGGGCAGGCTGCGTTCGCGATCGAACGGCTCGTGCGTTCCGAGCGGCAACCGATCGAGTGGCGGCTGAGCATCGTGCGCGGCGACCGCTACCGCATCGTGTCGACCTGGCCGTGAGGCATCGCCGCCCGACGATCACAGGATGTCGCGTCGCTCCACTGCGATACCACCTGTGGACAGCAGGGCGACGACGATCAGCAGCGTGACGATCAGCGGGCCGATCGTGAAGTTCTCACCAGGAACCAACGGCGCGTGCTCGAACGGCGAGACGTCGCGCATCCAGCCGGGTAGGTCGAGGACGTCGCCGAGGAACCCGACGACGAAGCAGAACCCGAGGGCCGCCCAACTCACGGCAGCTGCCCGAGGCGAGGTCGCGAACAGGACGAAGGCGACGCCTTCGAGCACCCAGACCGCCGGCAGCTGGACGAGCGCTGCTGCGGCGAGCCGTGGCACCTGCCCGAGGTCGCCGACGATCACCCCGTAGGACAGCCCGACCCCGCATCCCCCGAGCGCCACCACGACAGCGCTGCCGGCCAGGGCGACGACGAGGTGGCTCGCGGTCCACGCACGACGGCTCGCTCCGGCCACCAGCACCAGCTCGGCGCGCAGAGCCACCTCCTCGCTGCGCAACCTCAGCACCGACTGCACGGCGAAGCCCGAGCCGATGAGAGCCAGGATGAGCAACGTCGTCGCGAGGAACGAGTCGGTCAACGACGCACTGCCACTGTGGGCGAGGAACTCGCGCATCGCCTCGTTGTCCTCGACGAAGTCGTCGATCTGGTCGGCGACCGACCCGTACAACAGCCCCAAGGCCATCACCCCGACACACCACCAGAGCAGCGAGGCTCGCTGCAGACGGAACGCGAGTCCGACCGGGCGGCCGAGCGACGCTGTCGCGCGTGACGGGCCCGCCCGCGACGCGAGCAGTCCCGCCCCGACGTCTCGGTGGACCGTCAGCCACACCGCCAGCGCCGCGATCGCACCGGCAGCTGCGATGGCGACGAGGAACGGCCACCACGTCTCACCGGCGAACGGCCTGGTCTTCTGCACCCATCCGATGGGCGAGGCCCACGACAGCGTGCCGTCACCGATGTCGCCCGCCGCCCGCAGCGTGAAGGCGACGCCGATCGCCGCGCCGGTGAGACCCGACGCCACGCGCGCGTTCTCGGTGATCTGCGCGGCCACCGCCGCGATCGCCGCGAAGACCGTGCCGAGCACGACGAACTGGATGCCGAAGACGACCGAGCCCGTCACCGGCAGGTCCTGCACGACGAGCGCAGCTGCGACCAGCGACCCCACCACCAGGTTCATCAGGCCCACCACTCACATCGCCGTCGCGAGCGGGGCATGTCGCCCCACGACCGTCGCGCGCACGAGATCGAGGCGCCCCGCCTCCTCGTCGGCGCGGGTGAGCCGGGTGATCATGAACAGGCTCATCAGCGCCACCGTGACGAGACCACTCGTCCCGGCCTCGAAGACGACGCGGCCACCGATCGTCTCGATGCCCTGGACCGGTCCGTTGAACGCGATCGCGGCCGGGTTGTCGTCGATGAGCGCGGCCGCGTCGCGCAAGCTCTGCGACGTCGGATACAGATCCTTCACCGACGCCGCCGAGACGACGACGAGGAGCACGGTCGACGCGATCCACACGACGATGCGGACCCGGTCCCTCCGGAGGACGAAGCGCACCAGCGCGCCGGTCCCGGTGAGCGATCTCACGGGCGAGACCCGGACTCATGGGCCGAGGCCTCGTGCGCGACCTCGTCGCCGTAGTGCCGGAGGAACAGCTCCTCGAGCGTCGGCGGTTGGCTGCTCAGGCTGCGCAAGCCGAGGTCGACCAGCACCCTCATGACGCGCTCGAGCTGGTCGGTCTCGACGTCGAGCTCCACCCGCGTGCCGTCCACCTGCAGACCGTGCACCCCGGAGACGGCGTCGAGCCCGGTGGGTGGACGCTCGAGGTCGGCCGCGATCGCCGTTCGGGTGAGGTGGCGCAGCTCGGTCAAGGTGCCGCTCTGCACCGTGCGGCCGGCGCGGATGATGCTGACGCGGTCACACAGGGCTTCGACCTCGGCGAGGATGTGGCTCGACAGCAGGACGGTGCGTCCCTCGGCCTTCACCTCGCGGATGCAGTCCTGGAACACCGCCTCCATCAGCGGATCGAGACCGGAGGTCGGCTCGTCGAGGATCAGCAGCTCGGCGCGGGAGGCGAGTGCCGCGACCAGCGCGACCTTCTGACGGTTCCCCTTCGAGTAGCTGCGCGATCGCTTCGTCGGATCGAGCTCGAAGCGATCGAGGAGCTCGTCACGGCGATGCGGATCGAGATCGCCGCGCAACCGCCCGAGCAGATCGATGACCTCGCCGCCGGTGAGCCGCGGCCACAGGTTGACGTCACCTGGGACGTACGCCAACCGGCGGTGCAGCTCGACGTCGTCGCGCCACGGATCTCCGTCGAGGAGCGTCGCTCTGCCCCCGTCGGCGCGCAGCAACCCGAGAAGCACGCGGATCGTCGTCGTCTTGCCCGAGCCGTTGGGACCGAGAAAGCCGTGCACCTCGCCCGTCGCGACCTCGAGGTCGAGCCCGTCGAGAGCTCGCGTGCTGCCGAAGGTCTTGACCAGACCCTGGACGACGATGGCGGCGACCACGACCAGCAGCGTACGGCGGACGATCTCAGCCGGCCGGTGTGAGGTCGACCGGCGGCGGGTAGAGGTCGACGATGGAGTACGGCTACACGTTGATGAGTGAAGAGCACGGACCGGTCGAGCTGGTGGGCGTCGCCCGCGACGCCGAGGCGGCCGGGTTCTCGTTCGTGGTCCAGTCGGACCACTTCCATCCCTGGGTCCCCGAGCAGGAGCACTCGCCGAACGCGTGGGTCACCCTGGGTGCCGTCGCGCAGGCGACGTCCGAGGTGCGGCTGCAGACCTTCGTGACCTGCCCCTTCCTGCGGTACCACCCGGCCGTGGTGGCCCAGCAGGCGGCCACGCTCGCGTGCCTGGCCGAAGGCCGGTTCACGCTCTCGCTCGGTGCGGGTGAGCGCCTGAACGAGCACGTAGTCGGACGGGGTTGGCCGCCCGTCGACGTTCGCCACGAGATGCTGGCCGAGTCGGCGCAGGTGATCAGGCTGTTGTGGTCGGGCGGCTACCAGTCGTTCCGCGGCCGGCACGTGACGCTCGAGGACGCGCGCATCTTCGACCTGCCGGATGGGTTGCCGCCGATCGCGATCGCGGTGAGCGGTGGGGCCTCCTTGCAGATCGCGATCGAGCACGCCGACGAGCTGGTCGCGACCGAGCCCGCGTCCGAACTGGTGTCGCAGTTCCGCGACGCCAAGGGAGCGGACGCGATCGCCACGACACAGCTGCCCGTCTGCTTCTCCTCCGACGCGTCGTCCGGGCTCGAGACCGCTCGCCAGTACTTCCGCTGGTCCGCCTTGGGCTGGAAGGTCCAGGCCGAGCTGCCCAACCCCGTGAACTTCGACGCTGCGTCCGCACAAGTGCGACCCGACGACTTGCAGGACACCATCCCGACCGGCCCCGATCCGCAGCCATACGTCGACGCGGTGAAGAAGATGCGAGATGCCGGGTTCGATCGCCTCGCCTTCGTGCAGGTCGGCCCGGACCAGCGGCAGTTCTTCGACTTCTGGGACAGCGAGCTGAGGGACGCGCTGCGCGAGCTCGAACCGGCCGGCGTCTGACCCGCGTCAGGTCCGCGCACCGGCTGCGCAGAGCGGAGGTCCTCCGATCGAGTCGGCGCGTGGAGGGCTCGCAGGGACGGGTACCGGCGAGCGCTGCCCGACGCGCAGGGCGACGAACGTCAGGCCGAAGCCGACGAGTTGCAGAGCGGTCAGTCGCTGACCCAGCACCAACCAGCCCGACAGCACCGCGACGATCGGGCTGAGCACACCCAAGAGCGAGACCTGCCCGACCGGGAGGCGGGCGATGCCGCGGAACCAGAGGACGTACGCGACCGCCGTGCCCCCCGTCGCCAGCCACGTGAACCCGGCGAGGTTGCGCGTGGTCAGCCCGGCAGGGAGCCCCTCGAGCGCGAGCGCGAGCGGCGCCAACACGAGACCGCCGGCGATGAGCTGCCACGAGGTGAAGGCCATGAGCGAAACCGGCCTGCCCCACCGCTTGGTGAGCACCACGCCGGTGGCCATCGAGCACGCGCCTGCGAGCCCTGCGGCCACGCCGAGGCCGTCGAGGCGTGCATCGGCGCGCAGCACGAGCAGCGAGACGCCGCCCAACCCGAGCAGGCTCGCGCCGATGACCCGTGGCTGCAGGCGCTCGCCGAGCAGCACCACCGCGAGGCCACCGGCGACGAGCGGTTGGATGGCGCCGAGCGTCGCGGCGACGCCGCCTGGCAGCCGGTACGCCGCCACGAACAGGAGGGCGAAGAACGCACCGATGTTGAGCGTGCCGAGCACGGCCGCCCGCCACCACCACATCCCGCGCGGTCGCTGGCGAGTGATCACGAGGAGGATGAGCCCCGCCGGCAGGGCGCGCAGTGCGCCCACCAGCATCGGGCGGCCAGATGGCAGCAGTTCGGTGGTCACCAGGTAGGTGAGACCCCAGGCCGCCGGGGCGAGCGCGGTGATCGCCACGTCGGTCCGTCTCGACGACGTGCTCGGCGCGGCGTTCACGGCAGTGCCTGCACGTGCTCGCGCAAGCGGCGTAGATCGCGGCGGAAGCTGCGTCGCATCCACCAGCCCATCACCGGGCGCATGACCGGCGAGAGGTGCTCGGGCTCGACCTCGACCTCGTAGGTGAAGCGCGACGAACCGTCCGCGGTCGCGACGACGGTGCGCCCGCCACGCACCTGTCCTCCCGTGCCGTGGCCGGCGAAGCGGTAGTGCATGCCCGGGCCGACGTCGGTGATCACCGTGTCGGTCACGTACTCGCGTCCGCCGAGCGACAAGACCTCGTGGACGGCGGTCCCGACGGTGGGAGCGCCCGGGCGATCGGGTGTCATCTCGCTGACGCCGGCGCGCCACCGGGGGTCGCATGCGTAGTCGGAGACGACCGACCACACGAGGGGCGCAGGGCGGTCGATGTCGATGTCGAGGTGGGCGGTGATGGTGCTGGTCATTGCATTGCTCCTTGTTGACGAGTATCTTGGTGTCAAGATATTCAGCAGCAAACTTTCTGTCAAGTAGCTTTGGAGCAAGCATCTATGGACGAACCACATCCGCCCGCTCGCCCGGCCGAGCCCCAACCCGAGGGAGACGCCGTGGACGTCATCGTGCAGCAGTGGACCGAGCAGCGGCCCGACCTCGATCCGACGGCCAAGCACATCACCGGCCGGATCGTGCGGCTGTCGTCGCTGTTCCAACAGGCGTACGCCGAGGCGTTCTCCTCACTCGGGCTGAACGAAGGTGACTACGGCGTGCTCGCGCCGTTGCGGCGCACCGGTGCGCCGTTCACGCTCACCCCCACCGATCTCGCACGACAGCGGATGATGACCTCGGGCGGGATGACCGCTGCGCTCGACCGTCTCGAGCGCAAGGGCCTCGTCGAGCGCGCCCCCAACCCCGCCGACCGCCGCGGCAGCCTCGTTCGCCTGACCGACGAGGGCGTGCGGGTGATGGACGAGGCGATGCGCCTGCACGCCGAGGTCGAGCAGCGCCTCGTGGCCGCGCTCGATCCGCCTGCGGCCGCACAGCTCGAGGAAGCGCTGCGCACCCTGCTCCGTTCGGTCGACACCGGCGCTGCGACGTGAGGCGGCTCCCGTTCGTGGGCGTCACGTTCGGCGGGGATCGGGCACATACCCGAGGGCGAGCAGTCGGTCCACGGCTGCGTAGTCGCCCACCACATGGAACACAGGGCTGTCGACTTGAATCCGCTTCCACAGCAGGAGCATGAGGTCCGCTGCTGACCCTCGCACGGAGGCGTCGTGGGAATCTGTCCCGGGCACCGCCGAGATCCCCGACTCGTCTGCAGTCACAGTCCAGCAACGGGATACGTCCGAGGTCTCGACCAGCACCCGCAGTGGTTCCACGCCCGTCGTGTCGGCGCGTCGCAAGGGCATCCACGCCTCGAACAGGTTGTCGATGGCAACCACTGCGAGCTCGGTGTCGATGGGGGTGTGCTCTCCCAGCGCCGTCTCCATGTCCCATCGGTGGATGACGACTTCGACCGCCAAGTAGCACGGGTACATCGACGCTGTGGCAGGAAGCGTCGTGAACGCATGGACGAGCCTTGTTTGAGCGGGTGTGCGGCGCAACGCCCGAACCGCATCGCGCGACGACTGCCTGAGCTGTGCGATCGCGTCGTCGCGATCGCTCACCGGAGGCTTCGGCGGCGACCGATCGAAGCGGCCGGTGGAGAGTCCCCGGTCGACGCGCTCGAGGACATCGGCGACGTGACCGACCAGGCTTGCCACGTCGTGCGAGGGATAGCTCGGCACCACAGCGTCGCCAGGCACCCGACGCGCGACGGCGACGATGCGATCAATCGCCTCCTGGAGTTGATTGAGCAGGGCAGCGTGGCCCATGGGCCGTTCCAGCATGGTGCGACCACTAGCCTTTCCCGTGTGATGTCCTGACTGCGAGCCTTGTGCCGACACAGGACGAGGGCTGCAAGCTACGCAGACGATGACGGTGCCCGAGCCGAGCCAGTCGGTCACGCCGGCGAGAAGATGGAGCTGAAGAGGTCGTGGTAAGACGCACACAAGTGGTGATCGAGGACGACCTCACCGGCGAGCCGGCTGCCCACACCATGAGCTTCTCGCTCGAAGGCACAGCGTACGAGATCGACCTCACGGCGGCGAACGCCGAGGAGTTGCGACGCGTCCTGCAGCCCTTCATCGCCGCCGCCCGGCGTGTTCCCCGCTCGGCCGCAACATCGCAGAGCAAGGCGAGCCAGAACGCGGCCAGCCAAGAGGCAAAGGCCATCCGGGAATGGGCCGCGGCCCAAGGGCTCGCCGTTCCGTCACGCGGGCGACTTCCCGCATCGCTGCACGAGGCATATCGAGCCTCGAAGCCCGCGACGTCGGGGCGAGCATCAGCCGGCTCCATCGGTGGTGAGGATCAAGCCTGAGCCGTCCATCATCGCCCCCGAAGTGACAACGCATCGGTCGTGACGTGGCACCTGGCGGGTTACCGCCCGTCCCTGGATCTGCAGGACGGCCTCGGCCACGGTGTTCATCCCGTGCAGGTAGCCCTCGGACAGCAAGCCGCCGTGTGTGTTCACCGGGAGTGCTCCGCCCGGCATCGTCGCTCCCGACCGAACGAACCCACCGGACTCCCCCCGCGCGCACAGTCCGAGCCCTTCGAGTCCGAACAGAACCGTGCTGGTGAAGCAGTCGTAGATCTCGGCAAACTCGATGTCCGACGGGCTCATGCGCGCGCGCTGGTACAGCAGCGGAGCGAGGCCGTGGACGTAGTTGCGCGTGTAGTCGTTCCACGCGAGGTGGTCGCCGATGTCGAGGCCCGCCCCGGTCCCACTGAAGTAGCCGCCGGCCGCGATCACCGCCGGCGGGTGTCGCAGATGACGTGCGCGCTCGACGTCCGTGATCACGACGGCACAGGCGCCGTCGACCTCCGCCGTGCAATCGAGCACGCGGAACGGCTCGACGACGAACGGGCTCGCAAGGTAGGCATCGAGACCGAGAGGCTCCCGGCGGATCGCGCGCTCGTTGTCGGCGGCCCACCGACGTTGCGCGATCGCCACCGCACCGAGGTCGTCGGCTCCCTGGCCGGTCTCGTGGAGGAAGCGCTGGGCGAACATCCCCACGTACATCATGTAGGCGTCGTATCCGATCGGGTAGCGGTACTGGCCGCCGCCGCCGGGGAACGCCATGCCGCCGACGCGGTCCCCGCTGCGCCCCTTCATCGCTCGGAACACCACGACTGCCCGGGCACGGCGAGCGATGACGGCCGAGGCCGCCAGGTCGACGAGATGGCACGGCGCCTGTCCGCCGAGGTCGAGATCGACCGAGAAGGTGACGTTCGGTAACCCGCATGCGGTGGCCACTGCTTGGCATGGGACCGAGTCGCGCAGCACCATGAAGCTCGCAAGGCCATCGACATCGTGTGGCTCGAGGCCGGCGTCCTCGATCGCAGCCATGCACGCGCCGCGCGCGAGCTGCAGCACGGATCCTTGCGATCGCCGAGTGAACGGCGTGTATCCGACGCCGACGACGGCAGCGCGGCGCTCAGCCATCGGACCGCTCGACGAGCTGCGCCGACGACGCCATCCGGAATCGAACCTCGGTCCACTCCGGATGATCGACGAACATGGCAGCGACCTCGGCACCGATGATCGCTCCCTCCCCCGGTTCCAGCCGCGCGACCAAGCGGCAACCTGGCGCGAGCTCGACCGTCGCGATGACGTACGGCACGTCGGGGCTGAAGGCCGGGTCAGAGGATCGATGGACCCGCACCCACGAGTACAGCGTGCCGACCGTCGGAGCCTCGATCCACTCGCCACCGGGCGCGCCGCAGTGTGGGCATCCGGGCATCGGCGGGAACCGGTGACTTCGGCAGTGCGCGCAGACCTGCACCGCGAGCCGATGCTCTCGCGTCGCGGTCCAGAACGGCGCGCTGTCGGGATCGACCTCCGGCCCGATCGGGTGCACCCGGTCGTCGGAGGCCGATGGAGCGACGACGTTCATCGGCCGCTGAAGCGTGGACGTCGCTTCTCGGCAAAGGCCGCCAATCCCTCTTGCGCGTCGTCGGAGAACAGGCAGTAGTACGCGTTGCGCTCGCGTTCGAGCCGCAGTCCGGCTTCGAGTGGCAAAGCCGATGCCCAGATGGCGTTCATGATCTCCTTCGCGTTGGCAAGGGCCAGCGGGCTCTTGTCGACGATCTGTCGCGCCACTTCTGTCGCCGCTGCAACCAGCTCGGCGTCCGGCACGACCCTGCTGACGAGGCCCCACTCGACCAGCTCGTCGCTCCGCAAGAACCGGCCAGTGAACAGCAGCTCGGCCGAGCGTTGGATGCCGACGAGGTGCGGCAGCAGCGTCAGCACGCCGCCGCCGCCCATCTGGCCGAAGTTCAGATGCCCGTCCGCCACGGTGGCCCCCTCGGCCGCGATGCACCAGTCGCACGAGAGCATGAGCTCGAGACCACCCGCAGCCGCGACGCCGTTGACGAGGGCGATCACCGGGATCTGCAGGTCCCGGATGCGCCCGAAGACGCGATGCAGCTTGGCGACGAAGGCAGGAAACGCGACGGGGTCGCGCTGCAGCTCGACATACGACTTGAGGTCGCCTCCGGCGCTGAAGGCGCGGCCCGCCCCGGTGATGAAGGCGCAGCGGATCAAGGGGTCGTCGACACACTGTCCGAGTGCACGGTCGAGCCCGTCGAGCATTGCATCGTCGATCGCGTTGAGATCGTCGGGGCGGTTGAGCGTGATGAACGCCGCGCACGCCCCCTCATCGATCGTGACCAGTTCGACGACGACCGTTGGGGCCTCTGTGTCAGACATGGTCGCCGGCCAACATCGCGCGCAGCTCGTGCTTCTGAACCTTGCCCGACGCCGTCATGGGGAACTGGTCGAAGACTTGGAGCGACTCCGGCAGCTTGTACTTGGCGAATCCCTGTTCCGTCAGCCGTTCGGTCACGGTCACGAGATCGATCGAGCTGCCCGGCTGCAGGACCACGCAGGCGCAGGCGCGTTCGCCGAGTCGCTCGTGGGCGACTCCCACGACGGCTGCTTGCCACACCTCCGGAAACGCGACGAGAGCGTCCTCGATCTCGCGCGGAGCGATGTTCAGACCGCCTCGGATGATCATGTCCTTCTTTCTGCCGACGATGGAGAGGTAGCCGTCGGCGTCGAACACACCGAGGTCGCCCGATCGGCACCACCCGTCGGAGTCGAACGTCGCAGCGGTTCGATCAGGGTCGGCGAAGAAACCGACGCACGTGTTGGGCCCACGGACGACCACCTCACCCGGTTGACCCACCTCGCAGTCACGTCCGACCTCGTCGCGCACGGTGACCTCGACACCGGTCAGCGCGTTGCCGTCGGTGGCGCCTCGCTGCGCTGCGGTCGCCCGCGCGGTGTTCCACGTCGCAACCAGGAACTCGGTTGCGCCGTACAGGCGCAGCACCGTGATGCCCACCCGTTCCGCCGCCTCGACGAGCGCCTCGGGCACCGGCGCGCCCCCGCACCCGAAGGCTCGGAGGAACGACAGATCCACGCGTCGCTCGGTGGCGAGGCGCACCAGGTCCTGCAGGAACGTCGTTGCCGCGAGGGTGTACGTGCAACGCTCCGCCTCGAGCAATCGCACGGCCTCCGAGGCGTTCCACGCGTCCTGCAGCACGAGCTTCATGCCGTGGTAGAGCGCGAAGCGAACGCCGTAGTTGAATCCCGTGGAATGGCCGACCGGCGACGGCATCCAGACCGAATCTGTCGAGTCGAGGCCCAGCCACTGGTGTGCCACTCGAACGCTGAAATTCGCCGTGTTCTCGGTGTGCATCACGGCCTTGGGCGTCGCCTCGGTGCCGGATGTGAAGATGACCTCCGAGACTCGCTCTCCGATCGGAGTCGGATCGATCGGGTCGGCAGATGACCCGAGCGTGGCTGTGGTGGCACCCCCGAGCCACTCGCCCTGCGATCGCTCGGAGCCTGGTTCGATGACGACCTGCACCGGCCGGTGATCGACGGCGTCGGCTGCGTCGGCCATGTGACTCAAACCGTCCCGGGTCGTCACGTGCAGCGCCGGACGAGCGGTCGCGTAGACGTGTCCGATCTCGCGAGCCCGATATGACGGGAGCAAGGGATTGATGACACCGCCGAGGGCCTGCGTCGCTGCCGCGAACACGACCGCTTCGTAGCAGTTGGGCAACTGGATGGACACGACGTCGCCGGCACGAACACCGGCGGCGCGCAGCTCTCGCCCGAGCGAGTCGACGTCGTCGTGCAGCCGGGCGAAGCTGACGCGCCGGTTCCCGCGGCTGTCGACCACCGCTGTCGAGCCAGGCTGACGTCGAGCGTGGACGTCGATGCGCTCGGCGAGCGTGACCCCGGTCCACTGGCCCGAGCTCACGAATCGACGGCGCTGGTCCGCGCTCGTGACGAGATCCCGCAGCCGCGAGGCGGGCCGTGGGAAGAGCTCGGGTTCTGGCACAGTACGGTTCCTTTCACTGCTGGCAGCAGGTTCGCACGCAGGCGTTCGTCGTCGCTCACCGGCATGTTGACAAGCTGGCGACGATCTCCGTATGCTAAGCGACCGAACAGTCGGATGAAAGATTTTTCTTGCGCATTGTTGCGGAGAATCTTCCCGGCAGGAACCGGGGATCGGAGCGAATCTTGGGAACGCACGCGAGGGCATTCGTCGTCAGCATCACGCCCTTTGATGCTCGAGGCGACATCGACGAAGCCGCCCTCCGGAACCATCTTGAGCGGCTCGCGCAGGCAGGGGTCGGCGTCTACCTGGCCGGCGGCGGGAGCGGCGAAGGCTTCACCCTCGACCTCGACGAGATGAAGACGATCTTCCGGATCGGCGCCGACGTGCTCGGCGGCCGCGTGCCGGTCCGGGCGATGGGCTATGAGCCTCACACCGCCCGGCACCTCCGCGAGATCCTCCTCGCCGCGCAGGAAGCAGAGCTCGACGCGACCCAGGTGTACAGCCTCGACGGCGGTCACGTCTTCCGCCCGAGCGTCGCCGAGATGCGTCGGTACTACACCGACGTGCTCGAGGGTGTGACGCTCCCGCTGGTCCTGTCGACACATCCATCGGTGGGATACGCGCTGCCGCTGTCGCTGCTCGAGGAGCTGTGCGGCGAATACGACGTCGTCGGCATCAACGTCACGACGAACGACATCCCGTACCTGGCCGACATGCTCGCTATGGTGCGGTCGAACGGTTGGCTGGGCGACCGCATCAGCGTGCAGGTGGGTGGCGAGATGCACGGCCTCACCAACCTGGCATTGGGCGGGCAGGGCATCGTGAGCTCGATGGGCAACCTCGTCCCGCGCCTGCTCGCCGGCATGCACGCCGACTTCGCGGAGGGCAACCTCGGTGCGGCGAACGCGGCGTACGCCCGGCTCATCGACATCTACAACGAGTTCACCAAGCTGGGTGGGAGCCGTGCCCTCAAGGCGGCGCTCAAGCTGCTCGGCCACGACGTCGGCATCCCACGGTTGCCGCGCTTCCCCGTTCCCGACGACGCCATCGCCGGCATCGCCGCGCTGATCGACCGTTTCGACATCCGCGAGTCGGAGCAGACGGCGTGATCGCGCACATCCCGCAACCGACAGGAGCGCCGACCTCATGAAGCTGGGCATCGCCATGTTCCCCACCAACGAGGCCACACCGGCCGCTGAGGTAGCCGTCGCGGCGGAAGCCCGCGGCATCGAGTCGATCTTCCTCGCCGAGCACAGCCACATCCCCGCGTCTCGCGAGACGCCGTACCCGGGCGGCGGAGAACTGCCCCCGGACTACTACCACGCATGGGATCCCTTCGTGACACTGGCCCACGTCGCGGCGCGCACGACCACGATCCGCCTCGGGACCGGGGCATGCCTCGTCACCCAGCGCGACCCGATCCAGCTCGCCAAGGAAGTCGCCACGCTGGATGTCGTGTCGGGCGGCCGGGTGCTGCTCGGAGTCGCCGCAGGATGGAACGCCGAGGAGCTCCGCAACCACGGCACCGACCCCGGCCATCGCTTCGCAGTGATGGGCGAGCGGGTCCAGGCGATGCGAGCGATCTGGACCGACGACGACGCGGAGTTCCACGGTCGCTACGTCGACTTCGACCCCATCTGGGCCTGGCCCAAGCCCGTGCAACGACCCACCCCGCCGGTGATCGTGTGTGGCAACGGGGCGAGGATCACCGACCGCGTCGTCACGTTTGGTGACGAATGGATGCCCAACTTCTGGCGCGTGAGCGACCTCCCGGCCCGCATCGCCGAGTTGCAGCAGAAGGCCCAGGCCGCCGGCCGCGAGCCCATTCCTGTCACCGCGTATGCTGCTCCGAACGACGCAGCGAAGCTCGAAGAGCTCGAGCAGGCCGGCGTCGGACGTGCCGTGTTGATCGTGCCCGCCGGTTCCAAGGACGACACCCTTCGGCTGCTCGATGGCTTCGCCGCCACGGCAGCACAGATTGCGAATCCCTGATCTGCCTCATGGATCCGGGACAGACGGAGGGTGGAACATCGTGGTAGAGGATTCGGTGACGTCCGCGCGTGACATCTGGGTCGCGAATCAGGGTTACTCGATCGACAAGCGGAAGCGGCACATCATCGATGCCGCCGCCGAGCTGTTCGCCGTGCGCGGCTTCGACCGCACGTCGGTCGCCGACATCGCACAGGCATGCGGCCTCGAGAAGCCGTCGCTCTACCACTACTTCCCGTCGAAGAAGAGCATCCTGCTCGGCGTCTTGTCGCTCGGCATCGATGATCTCATCTTCGAGGCCAACGAGGTCTTGAAGCGCGACATCGACGATCCGCTCGAGCGGCTGCACCAGCTGCTCCTCTGCCACAGCAAGAACTTCGAGAAGAAGATCTCGCACGTGAAGACTTTCCTGCTCGAGTCACGCGGGCTCGACGCGAACGAGCGTGAGCGCTACCTCTCGCGCCGGCGGGAGTACGAGCAGATCATCATCGACGTCGTGGCCCAGGGTCAGGCGGCCCGACGCGTCAGGTCAGGCGATCCGGTGATCCTGGCCTACGGCGTGCTCGGCATGTTCAACTGGATGGTCCAGTGGTACAAGAGCGATGGCTCGGTGAGCGCCGAGGCGATCGGCAACATGCTCGCGAGCGTCGCCGTACAGGGCCTCGCTGATGAACCAGGAACCACGTCGACGTGACCGGAGTCGAGCCGACCGCGGTCACGCAGGCGAACTACATCGACGGCACGTGGCGCAGCACCGATGACAGCTATCGCGTGCTCGACCCGGCGACGGATGCATTCGTCGGCATGGCACCGCGGGCAACCGTAAGCGATGTCGGCAGCGCCGTCGCCGCTGCGGCCACCGCGCTGCCCGGATGGGCGAGCACGACGCTCGCCGAGCGTTGCGACGCGCTCGCGCGCATGGCCCGAGCCGTCGATGCACATCGGGCCGAGCTGAGCAAGCTCGTCGTCGCCGAGACGGGTGCGCTCGCCTGGTTCGCCGAACATGTGAAGGTGGCGTTCTTGCACGATCGCCTCGCTTGGCATGCCGCGGCCGAGCCGAGCTGGCTCGAATCGACACTCACGGTGCCCATGCCCGACGGTGGCGAGCGTGCGACCCAGGTGATCCGCCAACCGGTCGGTGTGGTGGCATGCATCACGCCGTACAACTTCCAGCTCCCCAACGTCGCGGCCAAGATGGGAGCCGCGCTGGTCGCGGGCTGCACGGTGGTCGTCAAGCCGGCTCCACAGGATCCGCTCTCGACGATCCGGCTGTTCGAGATCATCGACGGCATCCTCCCCCCGGGCGTGGCGAATCTGATCGTGTCCGACCGTGTCGAGGTCAGCGAGGCGCTGGTCGAGCACCCCGCCATCGACATGGTGAGCTTCACGGGGAGCACGCGCGTCGGCACGTCGATCGCGCAGGCGACGGCCGGCCAGCTGAAGCGGCTGCTCCTCGAGCTCGGAGGCAAGTCTGCGCTCATCGTGTCCGACGACGCCGACGTGCCGGCTGCCGCCCGTGCTGCGGCGTCGACGTGGACGGTCTATGCGGGCCAGATCTGCACCGCTCCGACACGCGTGCTCGTGCACCGCGCACAGCATCAGGCGTTGATCGACGAGCTCCGCGGCATCGCCGACACCCTGGTGGTCGGCGACCCACGCGAGCCCGCGACGCACGTGACGCCGCTCATCTCGGCGACCCACCGCGAGCGAGTCCTCGACCACATCGCTTCTGGCCTCGACGACGGCGCTCTGCTCGTGACCGGTGATGCTGCCGTGCCGACGGTCGGCAACTTTGTCGCGCCAACGCTCTTCGACCGGGTGCAACCCGGCATGCGCATCGCCCGCGAGGAGATCTTCGGCCCCGTCGTGTGCGTCATGCCGGTCGACAGCGACGAACACGCCATCGCGGTCGCCAACGACTCACCATACGGCCTCGACGGGTACGTGTGGGCGGGCACGGCGGAGCGCGCCACGGCGATCGCCCGACGGCTCCGCACCGGCCACGTCTCGGTCAACGGTGCACCCATGAACTACGAAGCCCCGTTCGGGGGCTTCCGGATGAGCGGGATCGGCCGCGACCGCGGAGTGGCCGGCGTGCACGCGTACACCGAGACCCAGTCCATCGACCTGCCGTCGTGACTGAGGCGGTCGACACCCGTTGCATGGCGAGGAGGGTGCCGTGATCGATCCACAGCTGTTCGGGTTCATCCGCCTCAGCTCGCCGGCCGCCGGTGTCGTGCTCGCCACGTTGCACCGTCCCGAGAAGCTCAACGCTATCGATGACGCCGGTCATGGCGAGATCGTCGCGCTCCTCGACGCGGCCGAGCTCGACGACGAGGTGAAGGTAGTGGTGTTCACCGGCGCCGGTCGAGCGTTCTGCGCCGGCGGCGACATAACTGCGAAGCCCGACGGCACTGACGGCGACAGAGCGGAGCACGTGCACCGCTTGTTCGAACGCAACGTGCGCACCGTCAACCGCCTCGTGGCGTTTCCCAAGCCGATCATCGCCGCAGTGAACGGTGTTGCCGTCGGGGCGGGTCTCCGGCTCGCCGTGATGGCCGACATCAGCATCGTCGCCGACGACGCACGCCTCATCGACGGTCACCTCCAGCTGGGGGTGACGGCAGGGGACCACGCTGCACTGATGTGGCCGATGCTCTGCGGCCTGGCGAAGGCGAAGTACCTCCTCATGACGACCGCACCGCTCGACGGGGCCGAGGCTGCGAGGATGGGGTTGATCAGCTTGGCGCTACCTCGTCACGAGGTGCTCGACCGGGCAATCGAGATCGCCGTCGGCATGACCGCCGCGTCGCAGTACGCACTGCGCGGCACCAAGCGCGCGCTGAACCACTGGCTGCGCGGCGCACTTCCTGCGTTCGAGCACTCGGCGAGCCTGGAGGCGATGAACTTCCTGCTGGCCGACAGCGAGCGGGCCATGTCGGCGATGCTGACTCGGTCACGCAACGCCACCGCCGACGATGTCTGAGCCCGCGTACCCCGGCGTCGGCTCGCTCGTCCTGCAGGCCACCACTCGACATCCCGACCGGACCGCCTTCGATTGCCGGGGTGGTCGGGTCAGCTACCGGGCGCTCGGCGAACTGATCCGCCGAGCCGTGTCGATCGTCTCCGGTGCCGGTCTCGCACCGCACGCGCCGATCGTGCAGATCACCGGCAACCGCGTGGAAGCCTTCGCGCTGCAGATGGCCGCGTACCTCACGGGGCACCCCTCGGTCATGTTGCACGGCCGGGTCGGCTCGACCGACCGCTCACGCATCGTCGCTGCCGCCCAGCCCGGGCTCGTCGTGTACGACTCGGAGTGGCTGGCCGCCGGTGGCGAGCCGTGCGAGGCCGACCTCGGGTTCCCGTGCCGCGCACACGGATCCACGGACGGGCTCCCCGATCTGTGGGACATGCCGGCCGGTGCCCCGGGGCCGCGGCCCGGCGCCGACGACGTCGCCCGCATCGCCTTCACCGGAGGAACCACTGGAGCACCCAAGGGAGTCGTCCTCAGCCAGCGGGCCATGTTCGCCGCGACGATGTTGTCGACGTGCGAGATGGAGTGGCCGTCGCGGCCGCAGTTCCTGGTGACGACTCCCATCACCCACGCAGGTGGCACCCTGATCCCGAGCGTCCTCGCCCTTGGCGGCACGGTGTGGTTGCGCGACCAGTTCGACGCCGACGAGTTCGTGGTCGACGTGAGACGAGGGGCCAACAGCGCCTTCATGGTGCCGACGATGATGTACGTCCTCCTCGACCTGCTTGCGGGCGCGGGCTGGTCGCTCCCGGGTCTGCAGATGTTGCTGTACGGCGCAGCGTCGATCACGCCGTCCAGGCTGTCGCAGTCGATCGAGGTCTTCGGGCCGGTCCTCAACCAGAGCTACGGGCAGACCGAGGCGCCGAACACGATCACGCTGCTCACAGCCGACGAGCACCGGCCACGACGTCTCGGATCGAGCGGACTGCCCTACGCCGGGGTCAGCGTGGCGATCCTCGACGAGGACGGACACCCTCTCCCGCCTGGCGAGATCGGCGAGATCTGCGTTCGCGGTCCCCAGGTGATGACGGGGTACCTCGACCAGCCCGATGCCACAGCGCTGGCCCTGCGCGACGGGTGGTTGTGGACGGGCGATCGTGGCCACGTCGACGACGAGGGGTACGTGTACCACGCCGGGCGCTCGAAGGACATGATCATCAGCGGCGGTTACAACATCTACCCGGGCGAGATCGAGGCGGTCCTCGACGCGCAACCGGGTGTGGTGCAGAGCGTGGTCATCGGCGTACCGGACGAGCACTGGGGAGAGGCGGTCAAGGCGTTGGTCGTGTGCCGGACCGGCGCCGTCGAGGAAGCCGCGCTGCGAGCAGCGGTTCGCCATGCGAAGGGATCGATCCACGTCCCGAAGTCGTTCGAGTTCGTCGAGGCGCTCCCGCTGACGCCGCTCGGCAAGCCCGACCGAGCCCTGATCCGCACCGTGCACGGAGCGTCCCGACGGCCGTGACAGGGCTGAACGGACACGTTGTGCTCGTCACCGGCGCCGCCGGCGGGGTGGGCTCCGCGCTCGTGGCCGAGCTCGTGCACCGTGGTGCCACCGTGATGGCCACCGACATCGACGACCACCGACTGGCCGAGGTCACTGCACGCCACCCTCCCGACTCGGCGATCCCAGTCCCGGCCGACCTGACCGATCCGTCTTCGTGCCGTGGGCTCGTCGATCGGGTGACGGCATCGCGCGGACGCCTCGATGCCGTCGTCAACAACGCGGCGCTGCTGCGTTCGGGAGCGCTCGACTCGTTCCCGGTCGAGGCGTTCGACGAGATGGTCGCGGTCAACCTCCGCGCCCCGTTCCTCATCTCCCAGGTGGCGTTCGGATGGATGGCCGACCACGGCGGCGGGCGGATCGTCAACGTCGCGTCCGTCGGAGCCCGCGATGGCGGCGGTTCGCTCGACGTCGCCGCGTACACGACGGTCAAGAGCGGTCTGCTCGGCATGACGAAGGCGTTCGCGAAGTTCGGTGCACCACACGGCATCCTCGTCAACACGGTCCTCCCCGGCGGCATCGACACGGCGATGATCGCCACGGCTCGCGCCGATTCGACCCGCCGGCGCGACGACATCCCCGCCGGGCGGCTCGCCACACCGAGCGAGATCGCACACCTGATCTGCTGGTTGTGCAGCCACGAGAACACCTATTGCGCCGGGGCGGCCATCGACGTCAACGGAGGCCGGTACCTGCCGTAGCCCGCCCTTGACACTGTGGACAGCTGCTCGATACCATTCGACCGTCCAGTCGGCTGATAATTATAAATGGAGGCAATAGTGGACGTCGTCGCGGCCATCGCACGGATCGACCCCGCAGGGATCTGACGTGGACTTCGCCATCTTCTACGAGGTTCCCCAACCGCAGCCCTGGACCCGCGACAGTCCTCATCAGGCCCTGAAGGGCACCGTGGAAGCCGCCGTGCTCGCCGATCGGCTCGGGTTCCACAGCTTCTGGCTCACCGAGCACCATTTCCTGCCCGAGCTGAGCATCTCGACCGCGCCGGAGGTCATCTTCGGGCACATCGCCGCGAAGACCGAGCGCATCCGGCTCGGCCACGGCGTGCGCCTCTTGCCGAACCAGTACAACCACCCGATCCGGGTGGCCGAGCAAGCAGCGACGCTCGACCAGTTGTGCGACGGTCGACTCGAGTTCGGCACAGGGAGGTCGGCGACGCGCACCGAGCTCGAGGGGTTCGCGATCAACCCGCACGACACCCGCTCGCAGCAGGAGGAGGCGCTCGAGTTCATCGTGCGCGCCTGGACCGAGGACGACATCGAACACTCCGGCAAGTACTTCTCGATGCCGCGACGCAACGTCGTCCCCAAGCCGTTCCAGGACCCACACCCGCCGCTGTGGCAGGCGACGGCCAGCCCCGACGGCCACTACGCCGTGGGCGAGAAGGGTCTCGGCCTGTTGTCGTTCACGATCGGCATCGAGCCCGAGTTCCTCGTCGAGCGGATCACCTCGTACCGTGAGGGTTTGGCGAACGCGAAGCCCGTCGGGAAGTTCGTCAACGACCGAGTCGGCGTCTTCACCATGGTGCACTGTGCACCGACGCTCGAGGAGAGCAAGGCGGTCGCCAGCGAGGCGTTCGAGTGGTACTGCCAGACGAGCGGCAGCTTCGTCGCCAACTTCAACAGCTGGCTGCAGGACTACGGAACGGACATGGGGACCTACTCGTACGTCAAGATGCAGGCCGAGTACGGAGCAGCACAGGTCGGCAACGCGATGAGCTTCGACGAGCTCAGCGGCAAGGGTGCGGTGCTCGCGGGCGACCCCGCACGCTGCATCGAGGTTGCCAAGCGCTACGAGGCCGCCGGGTGCGAGCTGCTCATGTGCCTCGTCAACCCCTACAACATCCCCCACGACAAGATGATGGAGTCGATCGAGCTACTCGGCCGCCACGTCCTGCCCGAGTTCAGAAGCTGATCGACCGATGTACGGCGAGACGACCGTCGCACTCTTGATCGTCACACTCGTCGCCCGCCCGGGCTGGGAGGACGAGGTCGACCGCTGGTACGACGAGGACCACATCCCGGAGAAGATGGCGATCGACGGATTCGTCGCTGCCCATCGCTACCGCTCGCGGACCCGGCCACGCGAGTTCCTCACGATCTATGAGATGAGCGACGTGCGCGCCGCCGACGTGCGTGTCGAACCGACCGAGTGGACCACCAGGGTCAAGGCGGGCTGGGAATCGGTGAGCCGCAGCGTGTGGCTGCTGCGGGAGGAGGGCCACGATGGGTGAGCTGCTGCCCGACCCAGCGCCCCGAAAGGAGCTGTACACGCTCATCTCGGTCGACGATCACCTCGTCGAGCCGCCGTGGATGTTCGAAGGCCGCTTGCCGGCCGCGCTCCAGCCCCTCGCGCCCCGTGTCGTCGAGACGCCGGAAGGTCACGAGGTCTGGGAGTTCGACGGCACTCGCCACACCCAGGTCGGCCTGAACGCGGTCGCCGGGCGACCTCGGGACGACTGGAACCTCGAGCCCGCACGCTTCGACGAGATCCGGCCGGGGTGCTTCCGGATCGACGACCGAATCAAGGACATGGACATCAACGGAACGTGGGCGTCGGTGAACTTCCCGTCCGCCGTGACGGGCTTCTGCGGCACGGTCTTCTCGAGGGCGTCCGATCCAGAGCTCGGTCTCGCGGTCACGCGTGCATGGAACGACTGGTTCTTCGAGGAGTGGCACGCTCCGTACCCGGAGCGCATCGTGGCCAACGGCATCACCTGGCTGGCTGACCCCGTCGTCGGCGCGGCCGAGATCCGTCGCAACGCCGAGCGAGGCTTCGTCTCGGTCACGCTGCCCGAGCGGCCACAGAACATCGGCCTGCCGTCCATCTTCTCCGGATACTGGGATCCGATCGTCGCGGCCTGCGCCGAGACCGACACGGTGATCAACCTGCACGTCGGCTCCTCCGGCGCCGCGGTGATGCCGACCGACGCACCCATGCTGCAACTCGGCGCCACGCTGTTCGGCCAGCTCTCGCTGACAGCCTGCGCCGAATGGCTGTGGTCGGGCTACGTCGCCCGCTTCCCGACGCTGAAGATCGCGATGTCCGAGGGAGGCATCGGGTGGGTGGCGATGTTGATGGACCGTCTCGACAACATCGTGCACCGCTCCGGATACGGATCGGCGTGGCCCGACCGCGACTCGCTCCCGAGCGAGGCGTTGCGCCGCGCCTTCTGGTTCTGCACGCTCGACGACCCTTCGACGCTGTCCACCCGCTACCGAATCGGGGTCGAGAACATCTGCCTCGAGGTCGACTACCCCCACGGCGATTCCACGTGGCCTGACACTCAGGCCGTGATCCACGAGCACTACGGTTCGCTGCCTGTCACCGAGGTGAAGATGATGACCCACCTCAACGCGGCGAGGCTGTACCGACACCCGCTGCCGGCAGCGTGCAGGCCATGAGCGCGGACCCGTTCTCGCCGTCGGCGGACCGACTCGCTCCCGAGCTCGACGACGCCCAGCAGTTGGTCGTACTCGCGCGCGCGCTGCACCGGCGCGGCTACGACGACCACCTCGCCGGCCACATCACGATCCGACAACCCGACGACACCCTGCTGTGCAACCCGTGGTACCTCAACTGGGACGAGTTCGGTGTCGACGACGTGATCCGCATCGACCTCGCCGGGAAGGTCCTCGACGGGCGGTGGCCCGTCCCGCCGGGCATCCCCTTGCACCTCGCGCTGCACACGGCACGAACCGACGTGATCACGGCGGTGCACAACCATCCCCGTTGGAGCACGACGTGGGCCGATCGGCGGCTGCGACCACCGATCTACGACCAGACGGGCGCGCTGACGGGCGTCGAGGTCGCCGTCGTTGACGAGTACGACGGCGGGGTGAACGACCTCGACCTCGCATCGTCGGCCGTGAGCGCAATGGGCTCGGCCCACATCGGTCTCCTCGCCGGCCACGGCGTCTTCGTCCTCGCACGCACGATCCCCGAGCTCTTCATCCGCTGCGCAGCATTCGAGTGGCGGTGCCGGCGCGCGCTCGAGGTCGAAGCAGAGGGTCGTACGGGGCACCCGATCCGTCCCGACGTCGCTGCCGGGGTGGGCAACGCGGTCGACACCAACGGGTTCCCCGGCTACTGGGAGGCGGCCGTGCGACTCGAGCTCCGCACCGATGCACGGCTGCTCGTTCGATCCGCCACCGGGCCGCAGACCGCGGCCGCCACGTCAGGAGTCAGCCCATGAGCACCATGATCATCGACACGGACACCCACGTCATCGAGCCGCCCGATCTGTGGACCGAGCGGATCTCCAAGTCGAAGTGGGGCGATCTCGTGCCGCACGTCATCTGGAACGACAAGGCCCAGAGCGACATGTGGACGATCGGCGACACGCCGGTCATGCGCGCCTGGGCCCACGCGATGGCGGGATGGCCCGAGCCCTTTCCGCACGGCCCGAAGACACAATCGGAGGTCGATCCTGCGTGCTACGACGCGGAGGAGCGCCTGAAGGGGATGAGCTCGGTGGGCATCGACGTCGCGGTGCTCTATCCGAACCTGGGCCTCGGCATGCAACTCATCCCGCAGCAGGCACTGGAGCTCAGCTTCGAGATCGTGCGGGCCTACAACGACTGGCTGCTCGACTGGGTGTCGGTTTCACCGACCCGGTTCGTGGCGCTCGCCTGCATCCCGTACTGGGACGTGGAGGAGTCGGTGCGCGAGATCGAACGCTGCGCCGCCCTCGGCCACCGAGGCATCATCACGACCGGCGCACCTCACCTGCACGACCAACCCACGCTGGCGCACCGCCGATGGGATCCGATCTGGGCCGCGACCCAGGCGGCCGGCCTGCCGATCAGCTTCCACGTCGGCAGCGGTGCACCGGCAGACGACTTCCGCAACGACCACCTCGAGGCCGAAGGCCCCACAGCGACCACCGCTCGCGGGTCGGTCTGGACCTTCCTCGAGAACGGCAAGCACGTCACCGAACTGCTGTTCTCCGGTGTACTTGCGCGATTCCCGGAGCTTCGCTTCATCAGCGTCGAGAGCGGCATCGGCTGGGTGCCGTTCGCGCTCGAGGCGAGCGATTACCAGTTCGACAAGGGCCAGGTGTGGAAGGAGCGCCCCGAGTTCGAGATGAAGCCGAGCGAGTACTTCCGGCGGCAGGTATACGTGAACTACTGGTTCGAGCGGCTCGAGGACCACCACATCGACAGCATCGGGCTCGACCACATCCTGTTCGAGACCGACTTCCCCCATCCGACGTGCCTCGTCGGCGATCAGGTTCCGACGGCGATCGACAAGGGGCTCGGTCACCGCTCCCAAGAGGTGCGCGACCGCATCCTGTGGCAGAACGCAGCGGAGCTGTTCGGGCTGCCCGCGCCCGCACGATGACGCCGGCGTCGGCGTGGGGCCAGCCGGTCGACCTCGTCGATCTCGGCGGTTCGGTCGCGATCGTCGGCATCGGCGAGACGTCGTACACCGGCCCGTCGGGCCGAACCGGACGCGGCCTGGCGATCGAGGCGGCGGAACGAGCCATCGCCGACGCAGGTCTGACGCCGGACGACATCGACGGGCTGACCTGGTCGGCGGCCGAGCCCGCGCTCGACGAGGCGGCGTTTCGCGAGCACTTCGGTCATCGTGGCGAGCTATTCACCTCCGCGATGGGTGGCGGGATGACCGGTGCCGCGATGGCTCCCCACATCGCCGCGCAAGCGATCGCCGAGGGCCGCGCGACCCACGTCCTCAACACGTACGCGGTCGCGTGGGCCACCGAGCGGGCCAGCATGACGGGAGGCCCGGGCAAGGGGCACCTCACCTTCCCCGAAAAGGTGAACCTCGAGGTGCCCTTCGGGTTCTTCCCCCAACCGATCTACTTCGCAGCCATCGCTCGGCGGCACATGATCGACTTCGGGACCACCAGCGCGCACCTCGGCGAGATCGCCCTTGCCTGCCGGGCTCACGCCAACCTCAACCCCGACGCCGTGATGCACGACCGCCCGATGTCGATGTCCGAGTACCTCGACTCGCCGATGATCACGGATCCGCTGCGCAAGTACGACTGCTGCCTCATCTCCGATGGCGGTGCGGCCTTCGTCACCACGTCCATCGACCGGGCACGCCACTTGCGACATCCGCCGGCGGTGATGGCGGGCGTCGGGCTCGGCACGTCGAACACGATGTACCACTGGAGCCTGCAACCAGCGTTCACGTCCACGCCGCAGCAGTTCGCCGCGCCTGGCGCGTTCGCGATGGCCGGCATCGGCCCCGACGACGTCGATGTGCTCACTCTCTACGACCCGTTCACAATCCTCTCCCTCATCCAGATCGAGGACATGGGATTCTGCGGCAAGGGGGAAGGCGGCCCGTTCGTGAGCGGCGGCCGGCTGCGCCACGATGGCGGTGGATTGCCGTTCAACACCCACGGTGGCCTGCTGTCACACGCCTATGTCCTCGGCATCGCCCACGTCGTCGAACTGGTGAAGCAGTTGCGTGGCACCGCCGCGGCCCAAGTGAGCGGCTGCGAGGTGGCGGTCTACGGCGGCTACACGGGTGGCGACGCCGCGACGCTGGTGCTCACGGGTGATCGATGAAGCTTCACCACGATTTCCCGTTCCCCGATCCGGCCGACCAGCTGACGAGCGGGTTCTGGTCGGCCGCGGATCGACTCGAGCTCGCGATCCCGCGTTGCGCACGATGTCTGCGGTGGGTCTGGTACCCGGAAGCCGTGTGTCCGACGTGCGCCGAGCCGGATCCAGCGTGGACGGCGACCAGTGGGCGAGCATCGTTGTTCACCTGGACCGAGGTGCATCGCGCGTTGCTGCCCGAGTACGCCGACTGGTGCCTTACATCGCTGCGATCGTCACGCTCGAGGAGGATCCGTCGCTTCGCGTGGTCACGCGGGTGGTCGGTGCACGTGCGACTGACCTAGAAGGGGACATGCCCATGGTGGTGACCTTCCAGTCGATCGCGTTCGCCGGATCGCCTCTGCGCCGAACCGCCCCCCTGTTCACCCCAACCCACCACGGCCTGGATCGAGGAGAAGGGTCGGCGCGTGCACTCCTGTGATCACCTCCGGGTCGTCGATCTCAGCGAGCAGATAGCCGGTCCGTACTGCGCGAAGCTGCTTGCCGACCTCGGTGCCGACGTCGTCAAGGTCGAGCGTCCCGGTGGCGATCCCCTTCGGCGGTGGACCGCGTGCGTCGAGCCGGTCGAGCCGGGCACGTTGTTCGAGTTCCTCAACCAATCCAAGCGCGGCGTCGTCCACAACCCGTCGAGCCCGATCGGCCGCGCCGCGCTGGCAGATCTGATGCGGGACGCCGACGTGGTCGTCGAGAGCTGCGATCGCGCATCACTGTTCGTCGACGATCTCGCACTCGAGGAGCTCCAACGGGTCAACTCTCGTCTCTGCATCGTCACGATCTCGCCCTTCGGCCTGTCAGGTCCGCGAGCAGGCTCACCGGCCACCGAGTTCACGCTCCAGGCGTTGTGCGGCTCCATCGTGCGGGGACCGGCCGACGAGCCGCCGTTGCAGGCAGGCGGCCGCATCGGCGAATGGGCCTCGGGCGCCTTCGCCGCGATCGCTGCCATCGCGGCGGTGCGGGCGGCGCGCGACGCAGGCCGAGGCCAGCACATCGATCTGGCAATGCTCGAATGCATGGCCCTGACATACAACCCGTACCCGTCTGTGCAGCGCAGCTTCCTCGGCACGGACGACCCAGGCCCGCGCAAGCGCGAGATACCGTCGATCGTCGCCGCTCGGGACGGCTGGATCGGGTTCTGCACCGTGACCGGACAGCAGTGGGAGGACTTCTTGCTGCTCATCGAGCGGCCGGACCTCTTGGCCGACGACGGGCTCCGACTGTGGGCCGAGCGCGTGCAGCGTTACGACGAAGTGCTCGCGGCCATCGAATCGTGGACGACGCAGCACTCGATCGACGAGATCCTCGAACTCGCCGAGATGTTTCGTGTCCCAGCTGCGCCCGTGGGCACCGGCGCGACGGTGCCCCACTTCGACCATTTCGTCGCCCGGGGCGTGTTCCGACGTGATCCGACGGACCGATTCGTCCAGCCGCGGTCACCACTCATCCTGCACGGCGCCGACCCCGTCGTGCCCACGCCGGCTCCCTCTCTCGCGATGGGCCAGCCGGCAGCGCAGTGGCCGGAGCGTGAACCTGTTCGGCCGACCCACGGCGACCGTGTCGTGGCGGGAGGGCAGCGCGGTCTCGAGGGCGTACGCGTTCTCGATCTCACGGCCTTCTGGGCAGGCCCGATGGCGGGTCAATGCCTGGCGGCGCTCGGTGCCGACGTCGTGAAGGTCGAATCGATCCAGCGCCCCGATCCGATGCGCTACCACTCGGTCGCGCCGCCGTCCGATCCTTTGTGGTACGAGAAGGGTTCAATCTATCAGGGCGCAAATGTCGGAAAACGTGGGGTGACGATCGATCTCAGCCGACCGGTCGGGCGAGATGTCTTGCTCGAACTTGCACGCACTGCCGATGTCGTGATCGAGAACTTCACGCCGCGCGTTCTGGATCATTTCGACCTGGACGACGGTGCACTTCGCGGCGTCAACCCACGCCTGATCGTCGTGCGCATGCCCGCCTTCGGTCTCGACGGCCCATGGCGTAACCGGGGCGGGTTCGCACAGACCATGGAGCAGGTGTCTGGGCTCGCGTCCCTGACGGGACACGCCGATGGTCCGCCACTCATCCCGAGCGGACCCTGCGACGTGCTGGCCGGCACACACGCGGTCGTGGCACTGCTTGCTGCACTCGAGCAGCGCGAGCGCACAGGTCTCGGGCAGCTCGTCGAGGTGCCGATGGTCGAGGTCGCACTGAACTCGGCAGCAGAGATCGTCCTGGAACATTCACGCAACGGCACCGAGCCGCGCCGACAGGGCAACCGGGGTCCCGCCGCCGCCCCGCAAGGGCTCTATGCCGCCTGGGAACAGGATGAATGGGTCGCGCTGGCCGTCGAGACGACGGAACAGTGGCGGGCGCTCGTCTCCCTTGTCGGCCACGAGGCATGGCGGGACGACCATGGCCTCGACACTCTCGACGGCCGACGAGCACGGCACGACGAGATCGACGCATGGCTCGCCGCGTGGATCGGTGGCCTCGGCGTGCACGACGCTGTCGCTCGCCTGCTCGACGCAGGGATTCCCGCCGCCCCCGTCGTCGGCGCCGGCCACATCGATCGGGACGAGCACCTGCGCGCTCGAGGCTTCTTCCAACCCCTCGATCACCCGGTGATGGGTGCGCACGAGTTTCCCGGCCTGCCGATGCGGCCGGTCTCGGACGCGCCGCGCTGGTTCACCCGACCGGCGCCGTTGCTCGGCCAGCACACCGCCGAGGTCTTCGGCGAACGGCTCGGCATGTCGGACGCGCAGCTCGCCGAGCTGGAACGTGAGGGGATCGTCGGCTCGACGCCGCGTGGCCTCAGCTGAGGTCGAGCATTTCTCGCTTGCGGAAAAGAATATCGGTGCAATAGAATTCAACCGTACAGTCGGATGCCTACCGGAACGTTCGAGACATGAGGTCTCGGGGATGGCCGCTCCGCACGACGGCTGTCGCCGTGGAGGGGGCATCACACGGTTCGGAACGCATGCCGTGACCGATGCTCGGCACCTCCACTCCAATCGAGTGGCTGATGTCCACCGCACACCAACAGGGGGATTTGTGAATCGACACCGAAGGGCCATCTGGGCCGCCGTCGCGCTGGGGGCGCTCGTCCTCGCGAGCTGCGGCTCTGACGACGATGACGATACGAGCGCGACCACCGCCGCAGCGACCGCCAGCGACGACACGGCGGCAGACGCCACCACCGCCGAGACCGACGCTCCAGCCGCGACCACAGCGCCCGACGCGACCGTCTCGGAGGGCACGTCCGCCGGCGCCACACCGACCCGAGGAGTCACCGACACCACCATCAAGGTCGGTGGTGTACAGGTCGTCAACGGCCAGGGGTACTCGTACGAGAACATGTGCAAGGGCGCCGAGGTCGTGTTCGACAAGGTGAACGCGACGGGGGGCATCAACGGCCGCACCATCGATTGGGTCGGCTGCCGCGACGACGGCGGCGTCAGCGATACCGACACCGCGGAGACGCAGCGACTGATCGAGCAGGACGAGGTCTTCGCGATCGTCCCCGCATCGATCATCTTCACTGGCAGCGAGATCGCCCAGCAGGCGAACGTCCCGTACTTTGGCTGGGGCATCTCGCCCTACTTCTGCAACAACGAGCAGGGCTTTGGGTTCAACGGCTGCACAGGCCCGACAGATCCGGAGTGGACCAACTCGACGTGGGCGAAGCTGGCCAAGACGGTCGTGCCCGACGCCAAGACCGTCGGGCACATCTCGCTCGACATCCCACCGGGCAAGGTCAACGCGGCCGCGACCAAGCGCGGCTACGAGGCCGAGGGGCTCGAGCTCGTCTACGACGACGGGTCGCTTCCTCTCACCGGCGTCGCGGACTTCACGCCCTACGTCCAGAAGATCCTGGAGGCGAACCCGGACGTGATGGTGATCCAGATCCAGACTCCCATCCCGCTCATCAGCGCGTTGCGCGCTGCCGGCTACGAAGGAGCCACCTTCGACGCCGTCTCCTACGGGCCGACGTACCTTGAGGACGAGGCGGCGGCACAGGCGCTCGAGGGCTCCTACATCCTGACGTCGGTGACGCCGTTCGAGTCGACGGACGTCCCCGGCATCAAGCAGCTGCTCGAGGACGTGCAGACGTACGGCGACGCCGACCAGGTCGTCAACGACCAGTTCGCAATGGGCTACTTCTCCGCGATGATGTTCGTGGACATGGCCACCAAGGCCGGACCTGACCTCACCTACGAGAGCTTCTACGACGTTGCCAACCATGGCGACTACTGCTTCAACGGCGACGGAGCGCTGGGTGACATCTGCTACCCGGCCGGCCACGCGAACCAGTCCGGCTGCCTTGCACTCGTCCAGGTCGTCGACGGGGCCTACGTCCCCCGCGAGCCGATGACGTGCACGACGGGTATCGGCAACAACGGCGGCGTACCCGGCTCCTGACGGCGTGGCTCCTGGCGCAGCGGGGCCCCCCTCTGCGCCAGGAGCCATCACCGCCCGTGCCCAGGTCGAGTCGAGCTGTGGAGGATCGATGAGCACCCGAACCGAAGGCGCACGCGCCGCGCGGCCATGACCCAGTTCCTCGCGCTGCTCATCACCGGTGCCGTCTCAGGCGGCATCTACGCGATCTTGTCGTCGGGCCTGGTCCTCACCTACGTGACGACCGGTGTCTTCAACTTCGCGTACGGCGCCATGGCCTACGCGGTGGCCTACGTCTACTACCAACTGCACACCGGGCTCGACTGGCCCGTGCCCGTCGCCGCCGCCGTCGCGCTCCTGGTCGTTGCTCCGGTGCTCGGTCTGCTGCTCGACCGGACGATCTTTCAGAACCTGGCGAAGGCGCCCGGCGTGTCGCGCGTCGTCGCGACGATTGGAATCCTGGTCGCCCTGCCCAACCTCGTCGTGCTGACGTCGGACTGGCTGCGGACAACCGTGGGCATCGACCTCGCGCGCCGCAACGACGTGTTGGCGCCGCCTGGCCTCGGGCCGTATCCGCCGAAGACGTGGGTCATCGCGCGTGGCGCCACCATCAACTCGAACCAACTGGCCGTGTTCATCGCCGCGGTGGTCATCTCGATCGTCCTCTGGGTCGTCATCCGACACACGCGGGCAGGCCTGCACATGCGCGCCGTCGTCGATCGACGAGCGCTCGCAAGCCTCCGTGGCGTCAATCCGGCCCGGGTGTCGACGCAGGCGACAGTGCTCGGGTCGATCATCGCCGGGCTCGCCGGCATCCTGATCGCACCCCTGTTCAGCCTCGATCCGAACCAGTTCACCGTGCTGATGTTCATCGCCTCCGCCGGAGCCGTCCTCGGAGGTCTGCGATCGATCCCCATCGCGATGCTCGGCGGCCTGCTGCTCGGTGTCATCCAGAGCATGGTGGCCGGCTACGTCACTATCAGTCCCAACCTGCTCCCGGGGTTGCGGTCAACGGTTCCCTTCGTCGTGTTGTTCGTCGCGCTGTTCTTCCTCGGAGCCGCTCGTGGTCGCTCGGCAGGGCAGGTCGCCGACGACCACCCGCCGATCGACTACCTCGCGGACCTCCCTCGCTGGCGACGTGCGTTGCCGTGGGCGCTCACCCTGACGGTCCTGATCGTGTGGCTGCAGACGACCAGCGACTTCTACGCCACGCTCGCGGGCCGCGGAATCGCGCTCGGGATCGTGTTCCTGTCCTTCGTCGTCATCACCGGCGCCGGCGGCATGGTGTCGCTCGCGCAGGCCGCATTCGCCGCGTTCGGTGCGCTGGCAGCGGCCGCCATGATCGAGCACGGAGTTCCGTTCCTTCCTGCGACGCTGATCGGCGCCTTCGCAGCGTGCGGGCTCGGGTTGCTGATCGGGTTGCCGTCGCTGCGTCTCGGTGGAGTGTGGCTCGCGCTGGCCACGCTGGCTGCCGGGTTCATCGCCGACCAGATGCTGTTTCGCATCCCTGCCATCAACGGCACCGGGCAGGGCAGACCGATACCACGTCCGTCGTTCGGCCCATTCGACTTCAACCATCCCACGAGCTACGCGATGTTGCTGCTCCTGATTTTCGGCGTGCTGGCTGGCGGCGTGCACAACCTCCTCAACTCCCCGACCGGGCGCGTGATGATCGGCATGCGGTCGTCCGAGGTGGCTGCGGCGACGTCGGGCTCGTCGACGGTGGTGCCGAAGTTCGTGCTCTTCGGGGCCTCCGCCGCAATCGCCGGGATTGGCGGGACGTTGCTCGCCGCACACAACTACCGAATCGATCCCTTGAACTTCCCGACCCCTGTCGGAATGGTCTGGGTCGCGGTGATCGCGGTTCTCGGGGTACGCCGGATCGGCGGCGCCCTGCTCGCCGGGTTGATGGTGCCGCTGTTTCCAGAGCTGCTGCGACACGTCACCGACACCACGCTCCTGCCACCCATCCTGTTCGGGCTGGGCGCCATCAATCTCGCCCAGAACCCCGACGGCGTCATGGCCATCGAGGGCATCAAGCGCTACGAGAAGCGGCGTCGGCGCGCGTTGTTGTCGGTCGATGCTGCGCAAGATCTCGCTGCCACGAACACGACACCGAGCACGGCGCAGCCTCACGACGACCGTCCCGCAGCGGTGGAGCTCAGCGGCGTGCACGCGGGGTACGACGGTGTCGCGGTGCTGCGCGAGATCGACCTCCGCATTCCTCGAGGCAGCTTCGTGCTCGTGGTCGGAGCCAACGGCGCCGGAAAGTCCACGCTGTGCGCGGTGATCGCCGGTCTCGTCACTCCGACGCTGGGCACCGTCGTGCTCGACGGGGCCGACATCACGAAGTCGAAGGCGCACGAGCGGGTCCGCCGCGGGCTCATCCTCGCGCCCGAGTACCGCGGCGTGTTCCCGAACCTCACCGTCGAGGACAACGTCTCCGTGTGGATGAGCGACCAGCCCGAGCGTGAGCGGGCGCTGAAGCGATTCCCGGTGCTAGCCGACCGTCGGCATCGATCCGCGCAGCTGCTGTCGGGCGGCGAGCAGCAGATGCTCGCTCTCGCCCCCCTGCTGGAGCACCCCCCTTCCGTCCTGCTGGTCGACGAACCGTCGCTCGGGCTGTCCCCGAGCGCGACTCGCCAGGTCTTCGCCGCGCTCTCGGAGATCCACGCGTCGGGCACCACCGTCGTGGTGATCGAGGAGCAGGCGCATCGCGCGCTCGACCTGGCCGAGCTCGTCGTCATGCTCGACCGCGGCCGAATCGTGTGGACGGGCCCGGTCGACGGCATGACCGACGAGCTGGATCGGCTGTACCTCGGCAAGGCGGCGCCGTGAGCGCCCCGTCATCGCTGAACGGCGAGATCGACGGCGGCTCGTCGGCACCAACCGTGCTCGAGCTGTCCGACATCAGTGTCCGGTTCGGAGGCATCGCCGCTCTCAGCAAGGTCTCGATTCGCGTTGCGGCGGGCTCGATTCACGGGGTGATGGGTCCGAATGGCGCTGGCAAGACCACATTGTTCGACGTGGTCTCCGGCGTGCGGAGACCGAGCAGCGGAACGGTGCGGCTCGGAGACGACGACATCACGCGTTGGTCCACCGTCCGCCGGGCGCGCCACGGCATGCGCCGTACCTTTCAACGCGTCCAGGTGTTCGGCCGACTGTCGGTGGCAGACAACCTGCTCCTCGCGCTCGAGCACCACGGAGGTGGCGGTGGGTTCGTCGCCGACTTCGTGCGTTGGCCACCCCGACGGGCAATCGAGCAGCAGCGCCGCGCTCGGGTGACCGAGGTCGCCAACCGCTGCGGCCTCACGCACGTGCTCGATCGCAAGGCGGGATCATTGCCCATCGGCGTGGCCCGCCAGGTCGAACTTGCCCGTGCGCTGATCGACGAGCCTCGCGTGCTTTTGCTCGACGAGCCGACCTCCGGGCTCGACGAGGACGAGACAGCACGGCTCAGCAGCTTGATCCGTCTGGCCAGCGACGAGGGCCGATGCGCGGTCGTCCTGGTCGAGCACGACGTGCACTTCATGATGACCCACTGCGCGCAGATCACCGTGCTTGATCTGGGGCAGGTGATTGCGGACGGGGTTCCGGCCGCGATCCAGGAGGACCCCGCCGTGCGAGCGGCATATTTGGATTAATCATTCGACCAAATGGACGGTTGGCTTACCGACCGCCTCGTCATCATGGCCACCCGTTCGAGCGGGAGGGGCAAAGGAGCTGAGTACCGCATGAAGTTCGGAGTGCTGTTCGAAGGCCAGATCGCCCATCCGACGCGGGCAAACGAGCGCCAGATGTTGCTCGACTGCGTCGAGCAGGCGGTCTTCGCCGAGGAGATGGGGTTCGACCGTGTCTGGGCGGTTGAGCATCACGCGTTGAAGTGGTACGCACACATGAGTGCGCCAGAGATCTTCCTGAGCGTCGTCGCCGCGCGCACCTCGCGGATCCGGGTGGGCCACGGCGTCGTTTGCGTGCCGTTCAACTACAACCATCCGGTGCGCGTGGCAGAGCGGGTCGCCACGCTCGACATCTTGTCCGGCGGCCGCGTCGACCTCGGCGTCGGACGTGGGGCGACGTACCAGGAGATCTCGACGTTCGGCATCGAGACCATGGAAGAGACGCTCGAGCAGATGGTCGAGTCGATCTCGATGATCCCGCGATGCTGGGCCGACGAGGACCTCGTACACGACGGCATGCTGACGGTGCCGGGACGACCGATCCTGCCGAAGCCGGTTCAGGATCCGCACCCGCCGCTGTTCATGGCGTGCAGCCGAGAGGAGACGCTCGTCCTCGCTGCCAAGCTCGGCATCGGCGCGCTGGCGATGGGTTGGGGCGGCCCCGACGACATCAAGGTCAAGCGCAAGATCTACGACGACGCGATCGCGTCGCGCGACGAATCCAAGATCGTCGGCACCGTCCCGACCAATCACCTCGCCGGTCTGTCGCCGGCATGCGTGTTGGACGACCGAGACACGGCCAGGGCCATCGGTGTCCGCGGCCAACTGTTCTTCCAGGACTCCATCCAGCACTGGTACACGGGCGGGCCCGAACCACGAGCCGACATCGAGGGCGAGGAAGCCTTCCAGGCATTGCGCGATCGGGGCGAGAAGGTACTCGACTACATCGCCAAGCACCTCGCGGAGATGCCTGGTCAGGATCTGGTGAAAGGCGGAGGCGTCTCACGCACGGCCGCCGGCGGGTTCGACCCGAACCAGTGCTACGGCAACGTCAACGATGCGATCGAGTACGTCGAACGCATGGAGGACGCCGGCGCGGACGAGATCATGATGTGCTTCCAGATGGGCACCGTGCCGCACGAGGTCATCATGGAGTCCATGGCCAACGTCGGGAAGTACGTCATCCCCCGCTTCCGCGACTCACGCTGATGGCTCTTGATCCGATCGCAGTCCAGTTGCTCGAGTCGATGGCTGCCGCGATGCCCCCGATCGAAACGATGTCACCCCAGGAGGGCAGAGCAGCATCGGCAGCGTTGTCCAGGTTGCTCCCGAAAGCGGAACCAAGATCGACCATCGTCGAACACGCCGTGCGGGGACCCGACAGCGACGTCCGAGCACGCGTCTACGCCCCATCCCATCACGAAGTGCTGCCCGCCTTCGTGTACATCCACGGTGGAGGATGGGTGATCGGCGGCGAGATCGAGATGTTCGACACGCTGTGTGACGAGATCGCGACGTCCGCCGGCTGCGCGGTGATCTCGGTCGGCTATCGACTCGCCCCCGAGCACCCGTTCCCGGCGGCCCTGCACGACTGCCTCTGCGTCGTGCGATGGGCTCGCGAGCACGCCGCCGAACTCGGCATCGATGCGACCCGTCTCGCGATCGGGGGCGACAGCTCTGGCGGCAACCTCGCAGCCGCGCTCGCGTTGCTGGCACGCGACTCGGGCGATCCTCCGTTCTGCCTGCAGGTCCTGGTGTACCCACCAACCGCCTACACGGGCGACGCGTCTGCGTACCCCACCGAGTTGGCCGTCGCGGTGCTCACCCCCGAGGGGATGGCGTGGTACTGGCGGCAATACGCCGGGGCGGCAGATCCACACGATCCGTACCTGTCGCCACTGCACGCGCCGGATCTCACCGGCCTTCCGCCTGCACGCGTCATCACCGCCGAATTCGACGTGCTGCGTGCCGAATCCGACCGGTACACATCGAGGCTCCGGGAGGCCGGCGTGCCGGTCGTCGCGACGCACTACCCCGACATGTTCCACGGATTCTTCGGCTTCGGCGGCTTCCTCCCTCAGGCCGACGCCGCTGTAGCCGAATGCACCTCAGCTCTTCGAGACGCCTTCGCGTCCTCACCATCTGCACCGAAAGGCCCATCGTGAACCGACTCGACGGCAAGGTCGCCATCATCACCGGAGCCGCACGCGGCCAGGGCGCGGCCGAGGCGCGGCTCTTCGCCGCAGAAGGGGCTCGCGTCGTGGTCGCTGACGTGCTCGATGAGCAAGCCGATGCACTGGCGGAGGAGTTGGGCGATGTGGCACTCGCCGTTCACCTCGACGTCTCGGACGAGGCGCAGTGGGAGCAGGCAGTGTCGACCGCAGTACGCAAGTTCGGCAGCGTGCACGTGCTGGTGAACAATGCCGGCATCGCGCGCTACTCGCCGATCGCCGACCTGCCACTCGCCGAGTACATGGCGATCGTCAACGTCAACCAGGTGGGCACCTTCCTCGGCATGCGCGCGGTCATCCCGACGATGGCGCGAGCTGGTGGGGGCTCGATCGTGAACATCTCCTCGACGAGCGGGCTCGTCGGTGCCCCGGGCACCGCCGCGTACACCTCGAGCAAGTTCGCTGTCCGTGGGATGACGAAGACCGCCGCCCTCGAGCTGGCGTCGGCAGGCATCCGCGTCAACTCGGTCCATCCGGGTGGGGTCGACACCCCAATGCTGCGTTCCGACGACATGGACGACGCGGCGATCGGTCTCGATTCGTTCGTCGCCAGTGTGCCGATGCGTCGACTCGCCGATCCAGTCGAGCTCGCTCGGTTGGTCCTCTTCCTGGCGAGCGACGAGTCATCGTTCTGCACCGGCTCAGAGTTCGTCGCGGACGGAGGGCTCACCGCCGGGCCGATCTCCTGACGCTGCGGCTCACCGCACTCGGACGATGCGCGCCGCCTCGCGCCCGGCGTGCTCGTTCAACTCGAGGCCGCGTGATCCTGCGAGCTTCTGGGCGAGGTGGTCGGCGACGGTGACGGGCGCGTAGGTGTCGCCGTCTCCACGACACGGTTCGAGCGTCGAGATGAGGGCGTCGGCGTTGCCGTCGTGGAAGAACGCGGCCGATCGCCGCCGGACGGGACGTCCCCGCTCGTCGAGCGGCGGCACCACCCGGTGCATCGTCGACATCCACTGATCATTGGTCCAACGCGCGAGCAGATCACCGAGGTTGATCAGGACGGCACCGGGCGCCGGGACGACCGGGTGCCACGAGCCGTCGGGACGCAGGATCTCGAGGCCGGGCACCGGATCGGCCCACAGCACCGTGACGATGCCGTAGTCGGTGTGAGCTCCCATCCCCAGTTGGCGGAGCTCGAGGCGGACGCCCTCGGGCACCTCGTAGTGGTTCATCCGCAACACGTCGATCGAATGGTCGGTGAACGGCACGAACCAGCCGTCCGGCAGGCCGAGGGCCGTCGCGAAGATCGACGTCATCGTGCGGGCCTGCGCCGCCGCGTGCTCGAACCAGGTCCACACCGCGCCCTCGAAGCCCGGGACGGCTTCCGGCCAGATGTTGGCGGCGTACACCTCACCGTCGAGCTCGAGGCCGGGGAAGTGCGCCGACGTGATGCCGACGTTGAACGCCTCGAACAGGTCGTCGGGCGACACGACGCCGAGGCTGTAGCTCAACCGCTCGGCGCGCGGCGGCGTATATCCGCGGTTCAAGGACGCGCGTGACGCGCGGGATCGCGCTTTCTCGTCCGGGGAGAGCGAGAAGAACGAGTCCATCGCGTCGGTGAGCCCGCGCCGCACGCGGTCGGGGATGTCGTGCCCGACGATCTGCATGAAACCGACCGAGCGACACGCGTCGCCAACGGACGCTGCGATCTCGGCTCGCGTGTCCGCAGATCCGGCAGCCCAACCCGACACGTCGATGACGGGTACCTCGAACACTCGATCGAGCGTAGTCATCGTCGAACTGCTCGCCGGCTGTGTCGTGCGGGTCAGCGCGTGAGCGTTCCGAGATCGATGGGGATCTGCGCACCGGTCGTGAACCGCGCAGCATCGGACGCGAGGAAGGCGACCACCTCGGCCACCTGCTCGGGCTCGATGACGTCGTACGGGAGTGCGTTCATGAAGATCGGGCCGAGCGTGTCGCTGAACCGCGCGAGCAGCTCGTCGAAGCGCTCGTTCGCCGCGACCATCTCGGTGCGGACGCCCGCCGGGTGGATCGAGTTGACGCGGATGTCGTGGGCCCCGAGCTCGTTCGCGAGGCTCCGGCAGAGCCCGACGACACCGTGCTTGGCCGCCGAGTAGTGCGAGAAGAACGGCAGTCCGCGAAGCCCGGCGACAGAGCTCACCAAGATGATCGAACCGCCCGTGCCCTGCTCGATGAGGATCGGGACCGTGACTCGCAGCGTCTTCCAGACGCCGACGAGGTTGGTGTCGATCACGTCCTGGAACTCGCGCTCGCTCAGCTCCCACGTGAGGCCCGTCCCGAGGATGCCGGCGTTGGCGACCACGATGTCGAGGCGGCCGAAGCGCTCGACGCCCGCACGCACCACACGCTCGAGATCGTCGAGCGAGCGCACGTCACCGACCTCGGCGTGCATGGCGCCACCCGCTCGTTCGACCTGGCGCGCCGTTTCGGCGAGGTCGTCCGGAGTCGACGCCCGGGTCGGAACGGGCAGCTCGCCGCACAGGTCGAGCCCGATGACGTCGGCACCCTCGGCTGCGAGCCGCACAGCGTGTGCGCGCCCCTGCCCTCGTGCGGCGCCGGTGATGAACGCGACCCGCCCGTCCAGTGTTCCCATGTCGATCTGCTCCTTCGTCGTTCGACGCTGTTCGGGCGCCTTCAGTCGACGACGCCGATGTCCTCGTTCCACAGCGACGGGTTCGCCGCGATGAACTGCTGCATGAGCGCGCGGCACTCGGCGGAGTCGACCACCACCACGTCGACTCCGTGGCCGCGCAGGAGGTCTTCGGCGCCCATGAAGGTCCGGTTCTCGCCGACCACCACCCGGCGGATGCCGTACAGCAGCACCGCCCCGGTGCACATGTGGCACGGCGAGAGCGTCGTGTACATCGTCGCCCTCGCGTAGACCGCAGCGGGCTGGCGGCCCGCCAGCTCGATCGCGTTGGTCTCCCCGTGATGGATCGCGCTGCCCTCTTGCACCCGACGATTGCGACCGGCCGCGAGCACCCGCCCGTCGACGACCAGCGCTGCGCCGATCGGGATGCCGCCTTCCGAGAGGCCGATCCGCGCTTGCTCGATCGCAACGTCCAAGAACCGATGATCGTCGGGCAGAGGTGGCTCGGTCCCCACCGCGACAGGTTCACACGAATGGGTGCCAAACGTGGGGCACTGCTCGGACGTGTCCCTCTTCGTCATCAATTCGACACAAACGCAACGAAACCGTCATGTCACGGCACCCCTCGCGACAGGGGCGCCGTGACACATCCATGGAAGGACCCGGTCGATGAGCCTTGACCTCCTCGAAGCCCCACGCACGCGCCTTGCGTCCCGACCGCTCGACCCACCCTCGCCCGGTGCGCGCCCGCATCCCGAGCCATCCGGGCGGCCTGGCCTGTCGGTCATGCTGCTGCCGATGCGCGTCTTCCTGGCTGCCGGCTGGCTCCGCGCAGGCGTCGAGAAGCTGATCGACCCGACGTGGTGGAGGGGAACGACGCTGCGCGGATTCGTGCGCGCCCAGCACGAGCAGGCGATCCCCTTCTTCCGGCCCGTGATGGACCACGCCATCGCTCCGGGTGCGGTCGAGGTGGCCTTCGTGGTCATGGTCTCGCAACTGGCCTGCGGGCTCGCGATCGCAACGGGGATCGGGCTCCGAACCGCGCTGCGATGGACCGTCGTGCTGAACGTCGCCTTCGTCCTCGCCGGGCGCGTGAACCCCTCGGCGTTCTACCTCGTCATGGAAGCGGTGCTGCTCCTCGCCATCGCCGACGGCGTGATCGCCAGCGCGCGCAGCACGCCCTCGCGTCGCTCCTACGTCTGGGCCGCCCTCGCGCTCGGCTTCGCAGCACTCTTCGTGCCGTACATCCGGACCGTCGAGCCGGCGAAGGTGATCGAGGACCCGGCCATGATGCTCACGTTCCTCGGCACGACCGTTGCTGCGACCTTGATCGTGCGGTGCGCTGCGCACCCGACGATGGCCCGTGCGTGGCTCGGCACCGTGTGGCGTCGCCGCTTGGCGCGGTGGTGTGCCGCTGTCCCACCCCACGTCGGCCGTTGAGGCCTGCAGCGACGGTAGGTTCAATGGCCGCTCCGGCCACCTCTCGCGCTCGCCTGCGCGGTCCGGCCACGTCTGCTCCGCCGCCCCATGCCGAACCTCCGTACGCCCTACTACCTCATCGACGAACGTCGACTGCAGCGCAACCTCGAGGTGCTCGCGCGCGTCCGTGACGAGTCGGGCGCGAAGTCGGTCCTCGCCCTCAAGTGCTTCTCGACGTGGGGCGTGTTCGATCTCGTCCGGCAGTACGTCGACGGCACGACCAGTAGCTCGCTGTACGAAGCGCGGCTCGGTCTCGAGGAGATCGGGAAAGAGGTGCACGCGTACAGCGTCGGGTTCGACGAGGACGAGATCGCTGCCGTGGCCACGCTCGCCGACAAGGTGATCTTCAACTCGACCTCCCAGCTCGACTCGTTCCGTGACCTCGTCGGCGACGCGTCGATCGGGCTGCGGGTCAACCCCGGCGTCAGCTACTCGCACTTCGATCTCGCCGACCCGGCCCGGCGGCACTCACGACTCGGCGTCGTCGACGACGATGCGCTGCGCCGTGTCGCTCCCGATCTCGACGGGCTCATGTTCCACTTCAACTGTGAGAACGAGGACTTCGACGCACTGTCGGCAGCTGTCGACAGCATCGTTCGGCGATACGGCGACGTGCTGCGGCAGGTGCGATGGGTCAGCCTCGGCGGCGGCATCTCGTTCACGAGCCCCGGCTACCCGCTCGATGAGCTCATCGCACTCCTCCGCGACGTGTCGGAGCAGTTCGCCGTCCAGCTGTACCTCGAACCCGGCGAGGCCGCGATCACGGGCACTGCCGAGCTCGTCACGACCGTCGTCGACATCGTCCACAACGAGGCCGACATCGCGATCGTGGATGCGTCGGTCGAGGCGCACATGCTCGACCACTTGATCTACGGCACGCACCCGCGGCTCGCGCTCCCCGGCGAGGGCGAGCATCCCGTGACGATCGCCGGCCGCACGTGCCTCGCCGGCGACGTGTTCGGCGAGTACGACATCGATCGAACCCTGCGTGTGGGCGACGAGGTTCGGTTCGCCGACGCCGCCGGGTACACGATGGTGAAGGCCAACTGGTTCAACGGGTTGCGGATGCCGTCGATCGTCGTGCGGCGACTCGACGGGACGATCGAGGTCGTGCGCGAGTTCGGCTACGACGACTTCAAGAAGAGCCTGTCGTGATGCAAGGAGGAGCTCCACGGTGAAGACGAACGTGCTCATCATCGGCGCCGGTGGCGTCGCCCACGTCGCGGCGCACAAGGCCGCGATGCACAACGACGTGCTCGGCGACATCTGCATCGCGTCGAGGACGGTGTCGAAGTGCGAGGCGATCATCGAGAGCGTCCGTCGCAAGGGCCACGTGAAGGACGGGTCCAAGCAGCTGCACGCCCGTCAGCTCGACGCGCTCGACGTCGATGCGACCGCAACCCTCATCCGCGAGACCGGATCACAGATCGTGATCAACCTCGGCTCGGCCTTCGTCAACATGTCGGTGCTCGAGGCGTGCCTGCGCACCGGCGCCGACTACCTCGACACGGCCATCCACGAAGACCCCGACACCGTGTGCGAGGACCCGCCCTGGTACGCCAACCACGAATGGAAGCGCAAGGACGCGTGTGCGGCGGCGGGCATCACCGCGATCCTCGGTGTGGGTTTCGACCCCGGCGTGGTGAACGCATACGCGGCGCTCGCAGCCAAGAACCACTTCGACACGATCGACACGATCGACATCCTCGACGTGAACGCCGGCAGCCACGGCCGGTACTTCGCGACGAACTTCGATCCCGAGATCAACTTCCGCGAGTTCGTCAAGGTCTGGACGTGGATCGACCGACAGTGGCGTGAGTACCCGACGCACGCCGTGAAGCGAACGTTCGACTTCCCGGTCGTGGGTCAGTTGCCGGTCTACCTGAACGGTCACGACGAGTTGCACTCCCTCTCCAAGAACATCGACGCCAACAGCATCCGGTTCTGGATGGGCTTCGGCGACCACTACATCAACGTGTTCACCGTGCTGCGCACCCTCGGGCTCCTGTCGCACGAACCAGTCGCACTGCCCAACGGTGGCGAGGCAGTGCCGCTGCAGGTGGTGAAGGCGGTGCTGCCCGACCCGCAGAGCCTGGCCGCCGGCTACACCGGCAAGACGTGCATCGGCGACGTCGTGAAGGGCACCAAGGACGGCACGCCGCGCGAGCTGTTCATCTACCAGGTCTCGGACCACGCCGCGGCGTACGCCGAGGTCGAGTCACAGGGCATCAGCTACACGGCCGGCGTCCCACCGGTGGCCGCCGCCATGCTCATCGCCGACGGCACGTGGGATGCGAGGACGATGGTGAACGTCGAGGAGCTCGACCCCGAACCGTTCATCGCGCTCCTCGACCGGATCGGCCTGCCGACCGAGTACCTCGAGATCGAACCCGGCTCGACCGCGTCGTTCGAGGGCGAGGTCGGCGCGCTCGACGACGAGGTGGCCCGCGCCACCGCCACCGTCACCGTGTCGGCAGCCGACCCGATGATCGCGGTCCGTCCCCGCTGACGCGCGGCGTCAATGGCCGAGCTGGAAGGTCACCTTCTCGACCTCGACGGTCGCGGCGAAGCGTTGTGTGCCGGGCGGCTCGATGTCGACGTGCTCGCCCCGGTACTTCACCGCCACCCGGCGTTCGAGGGCGAGCGCCGGGTCGGGTGACAGATCGACTCGCCCACGGAGCTCGACGTACCACGTCGGGTCGGCAGGGTCGACGACGACCACTGAGATGCGTGGATCGCGTCGCAGGTTGCGCAGCTTCTGACGGCCGTCGACGAGACTGAACCACACTGCGCCCTCGTCCCAGAGGAACCAGAGCGGCGTGGTCTGGGGCTCCCCACGGGGCCCGATCGTCGAGACGAACGCGACCGCGTCGGACTCGAGCAACGGCAGCAGATCGGCTGGGATCTCCACTGCCACGTCAGCCCTCGTCCTGGAAGGGGCGCAACTCGACCGGGCCCTCGCAAGCGGCGGCCGCCTTGCGCGCCCACGTCTGGGCAGTGGCGAGATCCGCCGCCTCGATCACCCAGAACCCACCCATCTGCTCCTTGGTCTCCGCGTACGGGCCGTCGGTCATGGCGATGTCGCCGGTGGACGACGATCGGGCGACCGATGCCGACGATGCGGGCAGCAGACCTCCGCCGAACACCCAGGAGCCGGAACCCATCAGCTCCTCGTTGAACGCACCCACCTGCGCGACCATCCGTTGCGCGTCCTCGGACGAGAAGTCCACCTCGTAGTCGTCGTCGTGCCAGACCGACATCAGGTACTGCGTCATGGAGAGCCTCCGTTCGATGTGCCTCGGGGATGCGGCCGCATCGCCCTGTGGCCATGATGGCCGATCCGATCGATGCGATCATGTGGTCATGGCGAACCCGCAGCTCCACGACCCGGCGATGTCGGTGATCGTCCGGCCGGCGCGGGCCGGCGATGCTCCGGCGGTCGCCGAGATCTGGCGGACCGGATGGGCGGACGGACACCTCGGCCACGTGCCTGACGAGCTCGTGGCTGCTCGCACCGACGAGTCGTTCGACGAGCGCGCGGCGGCGCGTGTCTCGGACACCACCGTCGCCGAGGTCGCCGGGACCGTTGCCGGCTTCGTGATGGTCGTCGACGACGAGGTCGAGCAGGTCTACGTCGCGCGCAGCCATCGCGGGTCCGACGTCGCCGCGATCCTCCTGCGCGAGGCAGAGCGGCAGGTGCGATCCAACGGGCGGTCGGTGGCATGGCTCGCCGTCGTGGCCGGCAACGAACGCGCCCGGAGGTTCTACGAGCGACTGGGATGGATCGACGCCGGCCCGTTCGACTACGCAGCAGGCGGACACGCGGCGCCCATCACCGTGCCCGCCCACCGGTACGAGCGCCCGCTCTGACCAGCGGGGTTCGTTGTCGTGGCCGTGCACCGACACGGTCTCCGTGAGGCGCAGCAAGCACTAGCCTCCGCCCGTGGCGGGCGCACGGATCTCTCTCAACGTGATCGCGTACAACGAGGAGGACCGCCTCGAGCAGTGCCTCAGCGACGCGAGGCCGCACGTCGACGAGATCGTCGTCGTCGACCAGATGTCGACAGACGCGACGGCTGCGATCGCGCAGCGGCTCGCCGACGTGTACATCCGCGACGCCCACCATGGTCACGCCGAACCGTCCCGCGAGCTGGCCGCCTCGCGATCGACCGGCGACTGGATCCTCGTGCTCGACGCCGACGAGACGATGTCCGACGTGCTGAAGGAGCGGCTGCGCGACCTCGTGGAAGGTGTGGCCGACGGCTACTGGATCCGCAAGTCGAACACCGTCGACGGCGTCGAGACGAGCACCATCCACCACCTGCGACTGGTGCGGGCGTCGCGTGCGTGGTTCGACCCTGCGCCCCACGGTGGAGCGACCGTCGTGTCCGGCAACGTGGAGTACTTCGACGAGATCGGCATCATCCACCCGAAGTCCCAGGCAGAGCAGTTGTACGACGACGCTCGCTACGAGCAGATCGCGGCGGAGGAGCGGGCGTCGTCGTCGTCGAAGCGCAACTGGTTGCAGCACAACCGCACGCTGCGCGCTCATCGAGCACGTTCCCGCCGCGCCGACCTCGAGGCGCTGCTGCCATCCGAGACCGGTCGCCTGCTCGTCGTCGGTGACCTGATGGTCGACGTCGACAGCGCCCGGATCGTGCGTGTCGCGACCACATCGACGATCGGCAAGGTGAACCGACGTCAGCTCTTCGACGCTGCTGTGATCGCGCTCCCCGACACCGATCGACGCGGGGCGCTCGAAGCGGTCGCCGCAGTCGTCCGTCCGGACGCACCGATCGTCGGCACCGTCCCCGCGGCTCGCAACCTGCGCCGGCTGGAGGACACGGTGTCGGCGCTCGTGGGCGAGGGCGGAGCTGCCGACGTGCAGCAGCCGGCGGGCGCCACACGGCGGATGCTGGCGAGCGAGCTCGACGCGGCCGGCCTCGACGCACGCTGGATGCAGCTGGTGCACGACGGTTGGCTCGACCGCGTCCCGCTCAGGCCGGATGGCAGCGAGTCGATCGTCGAGTCGGCGGAGTTCCTGCTGCGCCGGGTGCCGGCCGAGGTTGCCGAGGAGCTGAGCGCGGCCGAGATCGTCTTCGCTGCAGTCCCTCGCCCCGAGTCGGAGGCTCCGGCCTGCTCGGTCGTCGTCGCGCCCATCGCCGACGGTGACGCGTCACGGTTCGCCGACGCGTTGCGCAGCACCGCCCCTCGCGCGAGCTACGAACTGGTCGTCGTCGGAGGAGCGCCGTCCGATGCCCCCGAGGGCGGACGGCGCGTTCCCGCCGAGCCGGGTGCCTCTGTGGCCGCTCGGTGGAACGCGGGCGCGCGCGCCGCAGGTGGCACGTCCTTGGTGTTCGTCTCCGGTGACCTCGTACCGAGCCCGGGATGGCTCGACCGCCTGGTGTCCGTGGCCCAGAGCGAGCAGAACCTCGGCGCCGTCGGCAGCAAGGTCGTCGCTCGCGACGGCACTCTCGAACACGCTGGTCTCGTCATCGGGCCGGACGCGATCCCCTACCGGATCCACCAAGGCGCCGACGCCTCTGAGCCGCGAGTCAGTCGTACCCGCATCGTGCCGGCGGTCGCCGGGGACGGCATGATCACCTCACGTGCTCGCTTCGTCGAGGTCGGAGGCTTCGACGAGACGTTGGGGGACGACCTCGCCGACGCCGATCTGTGCCTGCGGCTGCGTGCACGGGGGCTGCCCATCGTGTGCTCGAACGCAGCGGGGCTGACAGCTCGTATGCGATCGCTGGGAGGCGCACGCTCCCAGTTCCGACGGGGCGTCCGCGAGTTCTCCGCCCGTTGGTCCGGCGCGGCCGGATCTCACAACACGCTGAGCATCGCGGACGGCGTCGACCCGAGTGACGGCTGGAACCGGTCGTGGCGGTTGCCGCGGCCCGGGGCACCCGCGGGAGGCGGCCTTCCCGCCATCGCCTGGAGCAGCCACTTCTACGAGCGAGGCGGCTACACGGAGGAGGCCATCTCGACCGTCGAAGCGCTCGACGACGCCGGCCTCCGCGTCGTGGCCAATCCGGTCACCTACGACCGTCCGTGGGCACCGATGCCGGCGCCGAGGGCCGCGCGCCTCGCCGCGCTCGTCGATCGTGACCTCCCCGACGACTTCGTCCACGTCGCTCACATCGGCGCCAACCGCTTCAAGCGACACCCCGATGCGATGCGCAACATCGGACGAACCATGTTCGAGACCGACGGTTTGCCGGCGGAGTGGCGCGACCGGTGCAACCTGATGGACGAGATCTGGGTTCCGTGCGAGCACAACCTGCGCTCGTTCGCGCACGCCGGCGTGACGTCGTCGAAGTTGCACCTCGTCCCCGAGACCTTCGACGCCGAGATGTTCGATCCCGACGTCGAGCCGCTGGCCGTCGAGGGCCTCGATGGCTTCGTCTTCCTCACCGTCTTCTCGTGGCAGGCGCGCAAGGCGTGGGACGTGCTGCTGCGGGCGTGGTTCGAAGAGTTCGACGCGCGCGACGACGTGACGCTCGTCCTCAAGACCGACACGCTGCAAGCACCGAGCGGCCTCGACTGCCGGCGCGAGATCGACAGGTTCGTGCGCGACGTGCTCGGCCGCAGACCCGAGAAGGGAGCACCCATCGTCGTCATCGACCGCTTCGTCGAGACGTCGGAGGTGCCGGCCCTCTACCGAGCGGCCGATGCGTTCGTGCTCGCGTCGCACGGCGAAGGCTGGGGCAGGCCTCACATGGAGGCGATGGCGATGGGTCTCCCCGCCATCGCCACACGCTGGGGCGGCAACCTCGAGTTCATGGACGACGACAACTCCTGCCTGGTCGACTGCGAACTGGTCGACGCGCCGTCCGACACCTGGATGCGTGGCCAGCGCTGGGCACAGCCCTCGGTCCGTGACCTGCGGAGAGCGATGCGACGGCTGTACGAGCACCCGGACGAGGCCGCCGAGATCGGTGCTCGAGCCCGCGCCGACGTGCGGATGAGCTGTCGCCCCGAGTTGGTGGTGGATGCGGTCCGGGATCGCCTCGAGGCGATCGATCGTCACCCTGTTCACGTGAGCATCGCCAACGAGGTGGTCGGAGAAGGCGCGACCGCTTCGGTCGGCCGGCGCCGATCCGTCAAGGGCACTCGGCGGGTGAACGCGTGCGTGGTGGTGACCGACGACGGGCGGTTCCTCGGCGAGAGCCTGGCCAGCCTCGGGTCCGTGGCCGACACGATCGAAGTGATCGACGGGACCGGGCACGACGACCTCGCGTCGGCGCGCAACGCCGGTCTGGACCGGATCGGTGAGGGTTGGGTGCTCATGCTCGACTCGAGCCAGACGCTCGACCCGACGAGCGGTGCGGTCGTGCGCGAGCTCGTGCAGCGGGGCGGGTTCGTCGGGTACTCCGCCGGCCAACGGGTCCCGATCGGCTTCGACGGCGCAGCCTTCACGATCGAGCGCCGAGCCGCAGTGCTGTTCCCGAGCCACCCCGAGCTCCGCTACCTCGGCGCAGCGAACGAGCAGCTCGTATCGAGGCATCCTGACGTCGACCTCGCCCTGGCTCGTTCGACGATCGTGGTGCACGAGCACGACCGCCGGCCAGAGCGGCGAGATCCCGGCGTGCAGGCCCGGCGAATCCTTCCCGCGCTGGAGCGGGCCGTCCGCGACGATCCCGCCGAGCCGTTCCACCGATACAACCTCGGCTGCGCGCTCGCCGACATCGGGCTGCACGCCGAAGCCGAGGTGAACCATCGCCGCGCCATCGATGCAGCCGCTCCTCACGCGCCGTGGGTGCCGGCTGCGTACGTCTCGCTCGCCCGCGCAGTCGGCGCACAGGGCCGCAAGGCCGCGGCGGTGAAGCTGTGCAAGAAGGCGACCAAGCGGGCGCCCGACTGGCCGCTGGCGTGGTGCTCCCTCGGTCAGGCCCTGCTCGACGCCGGACGACCGCAGAAGGCCCTCACCGCGTACTCCCACGCGCTCGACTGCTCAGGCGGCGGCGAGGGTGCGCCACCCGTCGCCTGGGAGGTGGCGTCCGCAGTCGGCAGGGTCCACTTCGCACTCGGTCATCACCTCGAAGCCGCCGATTGCCTGGAGCGCGCGCTCGCCGCGAGCCCCGGCAGCGACGAGCTCCGAGTGCTGCTGGCACGCGCGCTCGAAGCCTTGGGTTCGTCGGGCGAGTCGCGCCGGGAGCTCGAGCTCGCCGTGTCGCGTCGCTCCGGTGTCGAGGCGTACATGCGCTTCGGTGACCACTTCGCCGACCTGGCCCAGAGCGCCCTGCTGCGCGGCCTTGCCGACAACCCCGAGAGCAGCGCACTCCGAGAGCGGATCGAGCTGCTGCGCGCACGATGATCACCAACGCCACCTTCGGTGACGTGCACGGCCGGCTCGGCAACCAGCTGTTCCAGCTCGGGCTGCTCTTCGCCATCCGTGAACGCTCGGGCTACGACTTCTTCCTGCCACGAGACGGAGCAGCGTTGTGGGACTGCTTCGACCTCGATGTCCCCGCCGCGGGCCCTCCGTGCCAGCGCCGCTTCGACGAAGAGCACGGTTCGTGCAACTTCGACCCACGCGTGTTCGAACAGCCCGACGGGACCGCGTTCCACGGCTACTTCCAGTCCCATCGCTACGTCGACGAGTGCCGCGACGAGCTCGCACGGTTCCTGAGGTTTCGTCCCGACCATCGCGCATACGGCGAGGCGTTGCTGTTCGCCTTCCGGCGACGACATGGACGACCGCTCGTCTCGGTTCACGTCCGCCGCCAGGACTACGCGAACGAGTTCGAGGACCACTGGGGCAACCTGGCTCGGGACGGCTACTACCACCGTGCGGTCGAGGCCATCGGGGAGGGGGTGACCTACCTCGTCTTCTCCGACGATCTGGCCTGGTGTCGAGCATCGCTCGACCTCGGCCCGGCCGAGTTCGTCGACGTCGACACCGAGACATCGCTGTACCTGATGTCGCGGTGCGACGTGAACGTCATCGCCAACAGCAGCTTCAGCTGGTGGGGCGCCTACCTCAACCCCGACGCCGACGTGTACGCGCCGTCACGATGGTTCGGTCCGGCGATGCCCCCGCCGAACGATCGCCAGGACGACGTCGTGCCGCCCGGCTGGATGCTGATCCCAGTGGACTGGGCGTGACGCGAGCGGTCAGGACCAGGGGGACCGCCCCGTCGCGTGCACCGGGCTCGATCGGGCTCGCGCCTCGGCCAGCTGTTGCTTGACGGTGTACTCGGCGTTCGAGGGCACGAGTTCGGCGGCGGCGGCGTACGACCGCGCGGCTTCGGCGTAGCGACCCGATCTGAAGAGCGCGAGCGCGCGGCCTGCGTGCGCGAGGTCGCCGAACAGGCGCTCGTCGTACGAAGGGCTTCCTGGCGGCAGACCGTCGACGTCGGTCGAGAGCAGCGCGTCGAACCGCTCGACGGCGAGGTCGTGCTCGCCGGCGTCGGTCAGCGCCTGACCCTCGAGGTACAGGAGCACGCAGTTCGTGGGATAGGTCGCTCGTGCTTCGGCGAGCAGTCCCGACGCGTCGACCCCTCGCTCGCGTCGACGCGTGACGAGATCGGCGAACAACATCACCCCGCACGGGTCGACGTGCGGCAGGTCGCGAGCGACCTGCACGCCTTCGTCCAGGACCCGCTCTGCTTCGGCCTGATGCCCGAGACCGTCGAGCACGCGAGAGAGGTGGTGCCAGACGAACAGGTTGCTCCGGTCGGCGTCGAGTTGGCGGCGGAGCAGCGGGAGGTTGCGCCGGTGCTTGGCGATCTGGTCTCCCTCGTAGCCGACGTGATCGATGAGGACGTCGAGCAGCCCGATGTCGCGGCCGTCATGTTCGGCCACTCGATGGATGGCGGTGGTGACCCGTTCGTGGATGACGCCCTCGAACCGGATGCGCGGATCGTGCCGCCACAGCCGGTACTCGCGGTACGGCGTGCTGTCGCGCTCGGGCCTCAGCCACACACGGAACGCCGCCTCGGAGGCGCGGTCCAGACGGCGGCGAACCGCGTCGTGATCGCAGTCGACGATCCGCTCGTCGGCGTCGATGTACAGCACCCAGCTGCCAGTGGCATGGTCGAGCGAGACGTTGCGCGCCTCGGCGAAGTCGTCAGTCCACCGATGGTGGACGACGCGCGCCCCATGGTCGGCCGCGATGGACGGCGAACGATCGGTCGAGCCGGTGTCCACGACGACGATCTCGTCGACGAGCCCGCGCAACGACGCGAGGCACGCACCGAGCACCGCCTCCTCGTCGCGGACGATCAACGCCGCGCTGAGGAGCGGAAGGCTCACGTGATGGTCTTGCGCTTCTTCCGCTTCTTCTTGTGCTTCTTGTGCTTGCGATCCCACGGGTCATCACACCGCGGCGGATGCTCGGTCTGGTTGGGGTACAACTGGCGCGGCTTGCCGTTGGATGCCGAGGCCAGCGACTCCATCCCGAACGAACTGATGACCGGGGCCACGAACGCGGCCGCTGCCATCTTCTTGATGAAGCTCCGCCGAGTCGGCTCGACCGACTCGAGCGGGTCCCGCTGCTCTTCGCTCATCGTCCCAGGGTACTACACCCCAATGGGTGGCCTTGACGTACGCTCCGCTCCGGCGGCGCGAGCGAAGGAGGTGGGCGTGGCGAGGGTGCTGTTCGTGACTCCCGCCGTGCCCGCCGCCGATCGCAACGGCGTCGCGATGCGGGCCGGCGTCGGCGTCGAGGCGTTGCGCGAACGCCACGATCTCACGGTCGCGGTGGTCCGCTCGCCGTTCGACACGTCGCCGTTCGACTGGGTGCGAGCCCATGCCGAACGTGTCGTCGAGGTGCTCTGCAGCGACGACCCACGCAGCGCGATGAGTTGGCTGTCGAGCCCACTCGGACGCGCTGTCGCTCGTGGCTCGCTGCCGCCGCTCGCCCGGTTCCGACCGCCCTCGCTCGGTGAGATGATCGTCGAGGAGGTCGGGGACGACTTCGATGCCGTGGTCGTGATGGGCACATGCACCGCTGGTGCGGCGATCCCGTTCCTCGAGCGAGGCGTCGGTGGCGTCCTCGACGCGTTCGACGACGACGCACGGACCTGCGCATCGCTTGCACGGCTCGACCCGACACTGCTCGACGACGTACCGGTCCACGAAGCGTTCCAGCGCGAGGTCTACGGGTGGTTCGACCGTGTGCTCCTCGCTTCGCTCGACGACGCCGTCGCTCCCGACGATCACCTCCCGAACGCCGTCCGGATCCCACCGCACACGGCGAGGCCGGCGGATCGATCGCCAATCGGGCTGCTCTTCGTGGGCAACCCGGGGTACCTGCCCAATCGGGACGCGCTCACTCGTCTGCAACGGCACATCGTGCCTGCCGTCGAGGCGAGGGGCGTCGCCGTCCGGCTGCTCCACCCCGGTCCCGATGATGACATCGATGACTTCTACGCCGAGGCGCACATCGCAGCGGTGCCGCTGCGGGCCGGCGGTGGTACGCGGATCAAGATCCTCGAGGCGTTCGCCCACCACTGCCCTGTCGTGTCGACGCCGACGGGTGCGATGGGTCTGGGCGTGACGGGCGGCGAGCACCTCGTCCTCACCTCGACCGATGACGACGATGGCGCATTCGCCGACGCGGTCGTCGCGCTCGTCCGTGACGCCGACCGTCGCGCGCGCCTCACCGATGCAGCGTTCGCGTTCGTCACGTCGCACCACGACCATCGCGACGTCGGCGCGCGCCTGGCGGCGATCGTCGAGCGTGTGATCGCCGAGCGATCGGATCCGCTCGACGAGCCGCCTACGCGAGCAGACCCTGCGCGCTGAGCTCCCGCAAGCAGCGCTCCACCTCGGCGACCGGAGAGCTGTCGAGCTCGAAGGCGGCCGCGACGACTGCGGCGATCGATGCCACATCGTGGTCCCCGTCGCACAGCGCGAAGACGACGGCGGCCGTCGCGTTGAGGTGGTGGACCCGGTCGGAGGTCGTGTCGTAGACGATCAGGCCGTCCTTGGCCTCGCTCACCTCGAGCCGTTCGAGCACGCAGGGGCGGTCGCTGATCATGGGCGGCGAGTCTGGCGCGATCTGACGGCGTGGGCAACACGCAGGTCAGTCGGTCCATCTCGAGAGGAGGCTAGTATGCTAGCATTCTCGCGTGGGGACGGAAGACGTCAAGCAGTTCAACGTGTACCTACCGCTCGAGCTCATCAAGCGGGTGAAGCACCATGCCATCGACACCGGGCTGTCGTTGTCGGCTCTGGTCGCGGATGCGCTGAACGACTACCTCGAGCACACCCGCCCTCACGTCGAGACCACCGACATGGAAGGAGAGCGCAGATGACCACCGACGGCATCGAGTACGTATTCGTCGACACCCACAACTGGGGCAGGAGCGCGACGTTCTTTCGCGCGCTCGGCTTCGAGCTGGAGTTCGAGACGGATCACGGTTCCGGCCTGTTCCGCAACGGTGCGGGGCCGTACGTGTTCGTCGCAGAGGTCCCGGAGAGCAAAGGTCCAGCCATCCAAGTGGTGCTGAAGGTGACTGACCCCGGTGCGCTCGCGCTCGACACCGGCGTCGAGGTCGTCGCACCGTTCGAGGACACCCACTGGGGGACCCGCGCGATGAGCGTCCGCGACCCCGACGGTCGTGTGTGGGGTCTCGAGGGTCCGGCGGCGACGACCAGGTGAAGGCCGCCGAAGGTCCGGACACGACGGCGGTGCGAGTCGCGCTCTGGCGCGCCCTGCACGTGTTGATCGACGACCCACCGCCCGTGCTCGACGACATCGTCGGCCTGCAGCTCGCCGACCCCGACGACGGCTGGCGCGATCGTCCCGACATGCACCCGGATGGCACACGCGGGTTCCGGGCGTCGATCGTTGCTCGAGGCCGATTCGTGGAGGACCTCGTCGCTCATGCGACGTCGACAGAGGTCGCCCAGTACGTGATCCTCGGTGCGGGGCTCGACACCCTCGCGCTGCGCAGGCCCGAGCTCGGTGGACGACTGCGGATCTTCGAGGTCGACCGGCCCGGCACGCAAGCGTGGAAGCGCGACCGCCTGGTGGAAACAGGGTTCGGAGCGCCGCCCTGGCTTCGACTGGTGCCGATCGACTTCGAGTCCGGCGAGAACTGGTGGGACGGGCTGTGCTCGGCCGGCTTCGACCCCGACCTGCCCGCGATCGTCTCCTCGACCGGGGTGAGCATGTACCTCGGCAAAGCGACGACCGGCGAGACCTTCCGACGGCTCGCCGCGCTCGCTCCGGGGTCGACGGTGGTGATGTCGTTCCTGCTCCCTGCAGAGCTCATCGATGAAGCCGATCGTGCGGGGCTCGCCGCGAGCGCCAGGGGTGCCCGAGGATCGGGCACTCCATTCGTCAGCTTCTTCTCGCCCGGCGAGATTGCCGCCGTCGCGCGAGATGCGGGATTCGTGGATGTCGAGCACGTGCCCTCGGCGTCGCTTGCCGCGCGCTACTTCGCCGGCCGCGCCGACGGCCTCCGCCCGTCGACGGGCGAGGACCTTCTCGTCGTGCGGACGTGAGGAGGATGGAGCCGGGTCTGACGCCGACCCGGCACGTGTTGCCGATGGCGCGGGCTGCTCGACGAGTCCGCCGCGCCGGCGCCGACGTCGATGTAGCTCTCGGTCGACCACCACTGGCGATACTGCTCCTCACCCAAGCGGTGGACGAGCGTCGCGCTCTGGGTCGCATGGGCGCGGATGGCGCTGAACTTGCGGTCGAGCATGTCCCCGGTCAGGTCCAGCTGGATCGCCACGCTGCGTTCGGACGCGACCTCGGGATAGCCGGGGTAGAACGCCTTGGCGATCGGCTCGGCCTCCCACATCCGCCGCTGGGTGTCGGAGGTGATCGCCGCCCACAGCAGCCGAGCGCTCGTACGCCGCGCGGCCCAGGCATGCGAGGTCCAGCGCGACACGGCCTGGTGGTCGGTGTGCCCGGTGAGGCCGTCGGGGCCGAAGGTGACGATCGTGTCGGGGCACACGTCGTCGATGACGGACGCAACAAGTCCCATGCCGCGTCCCGGAGAGACCGCGTGACATTCGCCGTCCTCGAACGGCAGCCACCGCTGCTCGTGGATGCCGATGATCGCCTGCGCCGCAGCCAGCTCGCGCGAACGGGTCCGCCCGAGCCGGTCCGGATGCCACCGCTCGGCGTCGTCGCTGCCCCGCTCGCCTCGGGTGGCTGTGAGGCACACGATGCGCGAACCCGCGTCGCTCGCAGCTGCCAGCAAGCCGCCGGCGACGAACGATTCGTCGTCGGGGTGCGCCCACACGGCGAGGACGGTCCCCAGTCGAGCAGCGGCGTGCTGGTCCGCCCGGTGCGGTTCGGCGTGGCGGCGGTTGATCTGATGGGGCTGGCGGTCGGTGTTCATGGCGATCCCTGAGCGTCCTCAGCGCTCGATGTGATGTCGACGCGCGGCGGTCGCCGGGCGTGACGTCGACTGTGGCAGGCCACGAACCGGGTCACATCGGGAAGCGCTCCCCATATCCGTCAGCGCCCATACTGACGCTGACCCTCAGCTCCCCGCGGCGAGGTCGGCCTCCAACCGAACCACCATCGGGAAGAGCACGTTGTTCTCCTTGTGGACGTGCAGATGCGTGTCGGCCTCGAGCTCTGCCAGGCCGGCGAAGCACGCGAGGTACGACGCGCAGCCGTCGGCGGGCGCGGTGTACCCGTCCGTCAGCCCGCGGAGCCGCGCGAGCAGATCGCCCACGCGGTCGTGCTCGCTCAACATGACCGAGATCGGGTTCCGCAACGATCCGCAATGGAACGCAGGAACGGCCGTCGCGCTCACGAGCTCGCGGATCATCGGGAAGAGCACGCGCTCCTCCTTCGTGAGGTGCGGCTCGAGGTCGGCACGGATCTCGGCGAGGCACGACGCGATCTCGAGCAGCTCTGTGTGGCGTTCGCCGTGTACGGAGACGACCTTCTCCATCAGCGCCGTCAGCCGCGGCAGCTCGTCCCACAAGTAGCGGTGGTGCGTCGCCTCGAGGTGGTCGACGAGTGCGTCAGCGGTCATGCTCGCCCACGCTGCGGGCGCCGACCTCGCCTCGACCATCGACAGCTCCGAGACCGTCGCCACCAGGTCGAGTCCCGCGGACCTGCAGGCATCGGCCAGCGTGCGCCCGCCACCGCAGCAGTAGTCGAGCCCTCGCCGCTCGAACTCACGGGCGAGTTCGGGACAGGCATCCACCGCGTCCGCGAGGGTCGTCGCCGCGTCGATCTTCACCATCTT
>JBFWSW010000028.1:0-60109 GCA_050248155.1 Ilumatobacteraceae bacterium | reverse complement strand
TGGTCGGGAACTGCTCGGCACCGATCACGATCTGGCCGTCACCGTTGGTGTCCTCCCACTGGTACCAGTCGTTGAACGCCGCGTAGTTGGCGAGCTCGCCCTGGGTGTTGCCGACCTGGTCGGTGCGATAGGCACCGATGTTCGGGAACGCCAGCAACGGGATGAACACGTACTGGTCGCGGATCGCCTTGATGGCTTCTTTCACCATCTCGGTTCGCTTCGCCTCGTCGAGCTCGCGGTCGGCCTGGTTCAGCAGATCCGAAGCGGCCTCGTCGCACCAACCGGTGTAGTTGGCACCCTGGAACTGGTTCTCCTCGCTCGGCACCTGCTCGCACGAGAAGTTCGCCGCCAGGTAGGACGGGTCCGGAGCCACGACGTTGATGTACATGCTGAAGTCGTAGTCGAGGCCCGGCAGGCGGGTCTGGAACACGCACGGCACGGCCTCGCAGTTGTCGGCGCGGACGCTGAAGCCGAGGTCGGTGAGCTTGGGGATCAGGTACTCCTGCGTGCCCTCACGACGGGGGTTCGGCGAGCTGACCATGAACCGGATGTCCGGGACTTCGCCGTCCTTGGCCCACATGCCGTCACCGTCTTGCTCCCAACCGTTGTCGGTCAGCAGCTGGGCAGCACCCTCGGGATCGTAGGTGTCGGTCCAGAGCGGATCGCAGTACTGCGGGTTGGTGATCGGGCCGCAGTCGAGCGGCGGCACACCCTGCGCGAACGGCGCGTAGATCTGGTCGTAGACACCCTGGATGTCGATCGACTTGAAGAACGCCTCGCGGAAGATGTCGTCGGCGAACGGGCCGTCGGCCTGCTGGAAGTAGAAGCCCTCGTACTGGCCGCTGAGCGCAGTGTCGTACGCGACGTTCGGATCGGCGAGCTCGTCGTCCACGCCGGTGTAGGCCTGCGGGAAGATGAAGTCGACCGTGCCGGCCTTCAGCAACGTGGCGCCGTCCTCGGCGGGCACGATGACGACCTTGTCGACGCCGGGCGTGCGCGGGCCGGTGTAGCCCTCGTTCGGGACGTACACGATCTGCTCGGCGCTCCAGCTGTCGAGCTTCCACTCACGGCCGGACCAGGTGATGCCCTCGGGCCCGAAGGCCTCCGACACATCCATGCAGTCGTCGAACTCGTCGGCCTTCAGGAACGTGCCCTGGCTGAAGAGGTTCTTGTACGGCGCGTACACCTCGGAGAAGCTGACGATGACTTCCTTGTCGGAAGCACCGGGCTCGACGCTGGTGATCTTGTTGTAGCCGGTCGTGACGTACGAGCCCGGCGTGTTCAGGTTCGCCTCCCAGGTGCACTGGAAGTCGGCTGCGGTGATGGGGGTACCGTCGTCCCAGTTCGCGGTGTCGGCGATCTCGTAGGTCACCGTCATGGCCGCTCCGCCCGATCCGCCACCTTCGGTGGTCTCGGTGGTGTCCCCGGACGGGGCCGTCGTCTCCGACGGGGCTGTCGTCTCTGCCGACGGAGCCGTCGTGTCGGATGACTCAGCCGTCGTCTCGGGAGCCTCGGTACTGGTGGTGTCGTCGTCGTCGCCGCCGCATGCGGCCGCGATGAGCGAGAGACCCACGGCAAGTGCAGCAAACTTCGCGCTGCGCCTCCTGGTGCTCACGTGGTTGTCCTCCTGATGGTGGTTCTGGAGGGAGGTTGTTCGTAGCGATCGCAGGAACCGCCCGGGGGACCGGCGTTCGACTGTGTCGTTCCCTCACGCCGTCCTCCCCGATCGACGTGAGTGGGAACCACGCTACCACCTGGCCGTACCCGGCGGTAGCTCATCCGTTTCAGGTTCGAAACAGAACGGTGCGCTTGTTCCACCGAAGCACCCGAGGGGGTGCTCAGGCTCCGAGGCGGGCGATGCGGGCGAATTCGTCCGGATCGAGGCTGGCACCCCCGACCAGGGCGCCGTCGACGTCGGATCCCTGCATCAATTCGGCGATCGTGCCGGCCTTCACCGACCCGCCGTACTGGATGCGGATCGAGTCGGCTGCGGCGTTGCCGGCCACCTCATGCACGGTGGCGCGGATCGCGGCGCACACGTGCTGGGCGTCGTCGGCCGTCGCGTTGCGACCGGTGCCGATCGCCCAGATCGGTTCGTAGGCGATGACCATGGCGCCGATCTGCTCGGGCGAGCGACCGGCGAGCCCGGCGCGGACCTGTCCGAGCACCTTGCCCTCGGTCTCGCCAGCCTCACGCTCGGTCAAGGTCTCGCCGACGCACATGATCGGCGTCATGCCGTGCCGCTGGATGGCTGCGACCTTCTTGGCCACCATCTCGTCGGTCTCGCCGAACAGCTCGCGCCGCTCGCTGTGACCGCAGATGACGTACTGCACCCCGAGCTTGGCGAGGAACACCGGCGACACCTCCCCGGTGAACGCGCCCTTGTCCTCCCAGTGGCAGTGCTGCGCACCGAGCGCGAAGTCGAGCTTGTCGGCGTCGATCACCGTCTGCACGCTGCGGATGTCGGTGAACGGTGGATGGACGCTGACGTCGACGGCGAGGAGGTCGTCCTTGCCGAGGAGGTACGAGAGCTTCTGCACCGTCTGGATCGCCTCGAAGTGGTTGAGGTTCATCTTCCAGTTGCCCGAGATGAGCGGTCGGCGGGAAAGTGGTGCGTCAGCCATGCGCATTGGGTGCTTTCCGGAGGGCGTCGAGGCCGGGCAGGTCGCCGAGCTCGAGCAGCTCGAGCGAGGCCCCGCCGCCAGTGGACACGTGGTCGACCTCGTCGTCGAGTCGGAACTGCGCGAGCGCTGCGGCCGAGTCGCCGCCGCCCACCACCGTGAACGCCTTGGTGTCGGCCATCGCCTGCGCGACCGTGCGGGTGCCCGCGGCGAAGCGCTCGTCCTCGAACATGCCCATCGGGCCGTTCCAGAACACGGTGCGCGCGTCCATGATGATGTCGCTGAACGCAGCGGCCGAGCCGGGTCCGATGTCGAACCCCTTGGCACCGTCGGGGAGCCGGGTACCGAACGTGGCGAAGTTGCCGCCCGCGTCGACACCGACGATGTCCTCGGGCAGGTGGATGGTCTTGCCCGACGCTGCCGTCGAGTCGAGCAGCCGCTTGCACGTGTCGACCTGATCGGGTTCGAACAGCGAATCACCGATCGACTTGCCCTGCGCGGCCATGAACGTGAAGCACATCGCGCCGCCGATGACGAGCGAGTCGACGACCTGCAGCAGCGCCTCGACGACGCCGAGCTTGTCGGAGATCTTCGATCCGCCGAGCACGGCGACGAAGGGGTGCGTCGGGTTGTTGCGGATGCCGAGCAGGACCTCGACCTCCTTCTGCAGCAACAGACCCATCGCACTCGGCAGCGTGGCCGGCGGACCGACGATCGAAGCGTGCGCACGATGGCAGGCACCGAACGCGTCGTCGACGTACAGGTCGACACCGTCCACCAACTTCGAGACGAACCCCGGATCGTTGCCCTCCTCGCCGGGATCGAAGCGCAGGTTCTCGAGCAGCTCGACGCCGGGTGCGAGCTCGCCGAGCCGGGCCCGCACCGGATCCATCGAGTACTTGGGGTTGGGCTGACCCTTCGGCCGGCCGAGGTGCGACGCCGTCACGACCGACGCACCTCGTTCGGTGAGCCAGTTGATGGTCGGCAGCGCGGCGCGGATGCGGAAGTCGTCGGTGATCGTGCCGCCGTCCATGGGCACGTTGAAGTCGGTGCGGACGAGGACGCGCCTGCCGCGGACGTCGCCGAGGTCGTCGAGTGTGGGGATGCCGTCGATCACGGGGTCGGGCTCACCGCTTCTTGCGCTTCGCGGCGACCTTGGCGCCGGCGTAGAGGGTCATGTCGACGAGCCGGTTCGAGTAGCCCCACTCGTTGTCGTACCAGGCCAGCACCTTGATCAGCTTGCCCATCGACATCGTGAGGCCGGCGTCGAAGATGCTGCTGTGCGGATCACCCTGGATGTCGCTCGACACGATCGGGTCCTCGGTGTAGCGCAGGACGCCCTTGAGGGGGCCCGAGGCCGCTGCCTTCTTGAACGCGGCGTTGATCTGCGCGATCGAGGCTTCCTTCTGGAGCACCACCGTGAAGTCGACGATCGATCCGGTCGGCACCGGCACGCGCAGCGAGGTGCCGTCGAGCTTGCCCTTCATCGCAGCGAGCACGAGCGACGTGGCCCGGGCGGCGCCGCTGCTCGTGGGCACGATGTTGATCGCCGCGCCGCGAGCACGACGCAGGTCCTTGTGCGGGCCGTCGACGAGCTGCTGGTCGCCCGTGTACGCATGCACGGTCTGCATGAAGCCCTGCTCGACCCCGAAGTTGGCGTCGAGCACCGTGACGAGCGGAACGAAGCAGTTGGTGGTGCAGCTGGCGTTCGAGACGACCTTCTGCGTCGCGAAGTCGAAGTCCTTGTGGTTGACGCCGTACACGAACGTCGCGTCGGCACCGTCGCACGGAGCCGACACGATGACGAGCGGCGCCCCACCGTCGAGGTGGGCCGCAGCAGTGTCCCGCTTGGTGAAGATGCCGGTCGACTCGATGACCACGTCGACGCCGAGGTCGCCCCAGGGGAGGTTCTTGGGATCGCGCTCGCTGAGCACGCGCAGCTCGTCGCCGTCGACGGAGATGCCGCCCTTGGTGGGCTTGATCGTCTGCGGCAGGATCCCGAGGATCGAGTCGTACTTCAAGAGGTGCGCCATCTGATCGAGCGACCCGAGGTCGTTCACCGCGACGATGTCGATGTCGACACCTCGCTGCTTCGCGGCGCGGAAGAAGTTGCGCCCGATGCGACCGAAGCCGTTGATGCCTACACGAACCGTCATCTCGACACGTTCCTCTCTGGATCTGTCCGAATCGTCGACCAGAGACGACTCTACCGAAGCAGCCCGCTGGCCGAGAAGGGGCGAACGTCCTCAGTGCTCGATGTCGCGGTGGGTGACGCGAGGGCGGTGACCCTTCGCGCGGAACCACCCGGCGATCTCCTCGGCGAGCGCCACGGAGCGGTGACGTCCACCGGTGCAGCCGATGGCGAGCGAGAGGTAGCTCTTGCCCTCGGCCAGGTACCCCGGCAGCAACAGGTCGAGCAGGTGCTCAAAGCGCTCGAGGAACTCGCGGGTGAGCTCGTGCGCCATCACGTAGTTGCGCACCGGCGCGTCGAGGCCGGTGAGCGGGCGCAGGTCCTCGATCCAGTGGGGGTTGGGGAGGAACCGCACGTCGATCACGAGGTCGACGTCGAGTGGCAACCCGTGCTTGTAGCCGAACGACATCACTGCGATCTGCAACGTCTCGTCGACGCTGTCGGTGCCGAACGTCTCGGTGATGAACGCGCGCAGCTGGTGCACGTTGAGCTCGGTCGTGTCGACGATCAGGTCAGCCTCGGCCTTCACGATCTCGAGCAGGGCACGCTCGCGCTCGATGGTGTCGGCCATGCCGCTCGCGCCGTCGTCGAGCGGGTGCTTTCGTCGAGTCGTGCCGTAGCGCTTCACCAGCTCCGGGGTCGACGCGTCGAGGAACAGCACGCGCACGCGATGGTGCTCGCGCAGGCGGTTGATCGCGTCACAGACGGCCTCGGGGTGCGTGGTGGGCCCGACGACGAGCGACAGCTTGCTGTACGAACCCGGCCCGCTGCTGAGCTCGACCACCTTGTCGAGCAGCTCGATGGGCAGGTTGTCGACGACGAACCAGCCGAGGTCCTCCAAGCCGTCCGCGGCAAGGGAGCGCCCTGCGCCCGACAAGCCGGTGATCACGAGGAACTCGGTCACGACTCCAATGGTACGGGCTGGACCTTCGTTGTCCGGAGATACAAGAGGCGCGGGATGGTGGCCGCTGCCTCGTATTCCTCGGCCTTGGCGAGAAATCCTGCCGGCGGGGCGGGCTCGGCCATGCGCTGCAGCAGCAGTCCGTTGTCCGCCAGCGCGTTCACGTACCGGCTGAGTGGCCGGTGGATGAACGGGATGAAGACGTCCTTCTCGACTTCTTCGACGGTCTCGTCCTCGACCAGGTACGGCCCGATCCGCCAGTACTGCTCGGGCGGGTCGAGCACCTGGTCGTCGATCCATCCGCTGTTGGGGGTCTGCAGCAACGGGTGGTTCAGGAAGAAGCAGAACCGCCCGCCAGGGACCAGCACCCGGGCGACCTCGGCGATCGCCTCGTCGACATCGCGGATGTGCTCGAACACCAAGCAGGCGACCACGGCGTCGAAGGTGGCATCGGCGAACGGCAGGGCTGCCGCACCGGCGCGAGCGAACGCCGCTCCCCCGCCGCGCTCGTGGGCGACGCGCACCTGGTTCCACGTCGGGTCGACGCCGATCACCGCGTCGGAGCCGAGCCTGGCTGCCAGACGGCTGATCTGGCCGTCGCCGCACCCGACGTCGAGGACGCGTCGCGCGCCCTGCAGCTCGGCGGCCGCGAGTGGCAGGATCTGCTCCTCGTACTCCGGGTCTGCGCCCTCGGTGAACCCGTCGATCCACCAGCCGGCATGCGTCTCCCACAGATCGGACATCGAGGTTCAGGGTACGGGGCTGCGGTACGGTCGCCTCGATGCAGTTCTCGATCTGGCCCGACAACGAACGTCCGTGGGAAGAGGCGCTGTCGCTCGCCCGCTGGGCCGAGCAAGCCGGTCTGTCCGGCATCTGGTACCCCGACCACTTCATGTCGCAGCCGGACGACATGACCCAACCGGGTCACGATCCGGCGCACGAGTGCTGGACGGTGCTCACGGCGATCGGCGCGCTGGTCCCCCGCCTCCGACTCGTGTCGATGGTGTCGCCCGTGACGATCCACCACCCGGTCGTGCTCGCCAAGCGTGCGGCGACCCTCGACCAGATCGTGCCCGGCCGTGTGGTGCTCGGCCTGGGCGCAGGATGGCAGGTGAACGAGCACCAGGCCTACGGCTTCGACCTGCCGGAGCCGAAGCTGCGGGTCGACCGCTTCGAGGAGGCGATCGACGTCGTGCACCGTCTGCTCCGAGAGGATCAGCCGTCCTTCACCGGCAGCTACTACCACCTCGACGCGGCGACGTTCGTGCCCCCGGCACCTCGCGTGCGGCTGCTGGTCGGCACGGCAGGGCCGCGCATGTTGCGCCTGACGGCGCGTTTCGCCGACGAGTGGAACACGTGGGGCGATCCCGACGAGGTGCGCCGCCGCACGGCGCTCTTCACCGCTGCGTGCGAGCGCGAGGGTCGTGACCCGGCGACGATCCATCGCTCGGCGCAAGCGATGATCTTCCTCACCAAGGACGACGCCACGCGCGACAGGTTGAAGCCCAACGTGCCCGCAGCGCGATCGCTCGTCGGCGGCGTTGCCGAGATCACCGACCTGCTCGGTGCCTACGTCGAGCAGGGTGTCGACGAGTTCGCCATCCCCGACTTCACGCTCGGCAAGACCGCAGACGCCCGCCGCGAGACGCTCGAGACCCTGCGCACCGAGGTGCTGCCCTCGTTTGCGTGAGTCGCGCCACCGCTGGCGTCCGCCCGTGCGGGTGCGGCCCCTCGATCAGGGAACTTGCGTGACCACACAAACGATCCGCGCTCGTGGGAGGTTACGGAAATCTCGACGATTGGCTCTGTGTGAGCGCGCACGGGCGCGGAGCGTCTGTGCGCGTCGGTGGACCCGAGGGCAGACCGAGGGCAGACCGAGGGCGAACGTTGGCGAACGTTCAGCCATCGCCTCTCCTGCGTCAGGCGCACCAGGTTCGGATGAGGGTGCGGAGCGCGTCGGTGCAGCGCTGGAGGCTGTCGGTCGCGATCCACTCGAGGTCTTCGTGGAGTCCCTCGCCGAGGGGGCCGAACACGACGGCGGGCGTGCCGGACTCGACGTGGAGCGCTGCGTCGGTCCAGTAGGGCGCGCCGACCACATCACCGCCTCCGAGGCCGTGCACGAGCGCATGCACGAGATCGTGCTCGCCGACGTCCATCGGTGGACGCTGCAGCTCCACCATTGCGTGCACGGTGGTGTCACCGGCAGCGGCCTCGATCGCATCGATCACCTGCTGCACCTGGCCGGCGGGGTCGGCCGCGGTCGTGCGAACTTCGACGACGAGCCGGCAGTGCGGCGGCACCGAGAACGTCTGGCCGTTCGACGTCACGCCGCTGACCAGCGTGGACGGCCGAGCGCTGATGTCGGCCGGATCCGATTCGGTCCACATCCGATCGAGCTCGGCGAGGGCAACTGTCGCCCGTGCGGCTGCGTGGACGGCGTTCGCGCCGCGGTCGGGTCGCGACGTGTGCGACGGGCGCCCCTCGAACGTCGCCGTGATCACCGCGAACCCGCGGTGGCGAGCGACGACGCGCAGGTCGGTGGGTTCGAGCACGACTGCCGCGTCGGCGCGGTGCGCGAGAACGAGGGCCTCGGTGCCGATGCTCGCGTACTCCTCGTCGGCGACTGCAGCGACGACCACGTCGCCCGCGAGCTCGCCGGGCTCGATCGATGCAGCGGCCAGCAGCGCAGCGGCCAACCCACCCTTCGTGTCGAGGACGCCTCGTCCCGTCAACCGCCCGTCACCGAGGCGGACGTCCATCACCGACGGACCGGTGACTCCCACGGTGTCGAGGTGCCCGTTGAAGAGCAGCGACCGTCCTCCCCCGCTCCCCCGCCTGGTCGCCACGACGTTCCATCGATCCGGCTCGATCTCGCTGCGCGTGACCTCGAACCCGCGATCGACACACCAGCGTTCGACGAAGGCCGACACCGCGCCCTCGCCCGCGGCGCCCGGCACGAGACCGGGGTTCACCGAGTCGACGCGGGCGAGCGCCGCGGTGAGTCCCGTCGGGTGATCGAGGGCGTCGATCGACATCAGCCAGTTGTCCCAGTCCCGACCCTCGTGGTGCTCGTGCGCCGGCAGCACGCGCACCTTGCGGAACCCGACCTTCTCGTACGCCCGCACAGCTCGCTCGTTGGCGATCCGCGGGTCGATCAGCACGCGCCGCGCGCCGCACTCGACGAACAGGTGGTCCAGCACCGCCTGGATGGCTGACGTGCCCACGCCGGTGCCCCACAGCTCGGGGACGCCGATCCAGAGGTCGCACGCCCACACCCGATCCAGGTCGTCGTCGGCCGCGAACCCGTACTCGCCCTTGCATGGGCTTGCCTCGTAGAACTGGATGAACCCGACGGGCACCTCGTCGTGCTCGATGATGCAGCCCGACACACCCTCGGCCTCGAGCACGTCCGGCGCGTACTCGGCGCGCACCGCTTCGACCGAGTACGGCCGGTCGCGCCCGTGGACCCACTCGAGCACACGCGGGTTGCTCAGCCACGTGGCCATCAGCACCATGTCGTCGCCGTCGTCGATCGGCCGCACCGACGTCTCGCCGCGACGGGCGAACGCGTTCACGTCGGGGGATGGAACTTCTCGTGGATGGCGACGGCAACGGTGTCGGGGAGGAACGACAGCGCCTGCAGATCGGCGAGCGACGCCTTCTTGACCGCGTTCACCCCACCCATCGCCTGGACCAACTTCTTCTTGCGCGCCTCACCGAGCCCGGCGATGCCGTCGAGCGAGCTGGCCGTCATGCGCTTGCCACGCAGCTCGCGGTGGAAGGTGTTGGCGAAGCGGTGCGCCTCGTCGCGGATCCGCTGCAGCATGAACAGCGCCTCGCTCCCCCGGGGCACCTCCACGGGCTCGCCGCGCCCCGGCACGTACACCTCCTCGAACCGCTTGGCCAGCGATGCGATCGGGATCTCGTCGGCCAGACCCAGCGCGTGCACCACTCGCTCGGCGACAGCCAGCTGGCCCTTGCCGCCGTCGACGAGCAACAGCTGCGGCGGGTAGGCGAACTTCGCCGGCCGCTCACCACGCTCGCCGATCGGCAGGTCGCGCTCAGCGAGGTAGGCGCTCAGCCGCCGGGTGAGCACCTCCTCCATCGCCGCGTAGTCGTCGTTGCCCGGCACGTCCTTCACCTTGAACCGCCGGTACTCGCGCTTGTTCGGCAGCCCGTCCTCGAGCACGACCATCGAGCCCACGTAGTCGGTGCCCTGCAGGTGCGCCATGTCGTAGCACTCGATGCGCAGCGGCGCTTCGGGCAGCCCGAGCAGATCCTGGAGCTCGGTGATCGCCCGGCTGCGCGCGTTGTGGTCGCCGGCGCGGCGGAGACGGTGACGCATGAACTCCTCACGCGCGTTGCGGGTGACGGTCTCGTGCAGGTTCCGCTTGTCGCCGCGCTGGGGCACCCTGATCTGCACCCGCGAACCGCGCAGGTGGCACAGCCACTCCTCGTAGGTCGCGAGGTCCTCGCTGTCGTCGGGCACGAGCACGAGCTTGGGCACGCCTGCCGGTGGCTCGTCGCCGTACATCTGCTCGAGGATGCGGTCGACCAGCCCTCCCGGACTGAGATCCTCGACCAGATCGAGGATGAACCCCTTTCGACCGACCACACGGCCGCGGCGCACGAAGAACACCTGCACCGACGCTTCGAGCTCGTCACCGGCGATGCCGATGACGTCGATGTCCTCGTTGCGGTCGGCCACCATCTGCTGCTTCTCGATGGCCTTGCGCACCGACGTGAGCCGGTCGCGGAGCCGCGCCGCCCGCTCGTACTCGAGGTCGGATGCCGCCTCGCGCATCTCGCGCTCGAGCCGCTTGACGATCTCGTCGGTGTCACCGTCGAGGAACTCGCACAGCTCGGTGACGAGCTGCCGGTACGGCATCTCGTCGATCTGGCCGACGCACGGCCCGCTGCACTTCTCGATGTGGTACAGCAGGCACGGCCGGCCCAGGCGGTGGTGCTCGTTGAACTTGGCGGGGCTGCACGTGCGGATGGGGAAGCTGCGCAGCAAGAGGTCGAGCGTCTCGCGGATGGCGTATGCGTGGGCGTAGGGACCGAAGTAGCGGGTGCCCTTGCGCTTGCGGCCCCGCATGACGAGGGCCCGCGGGTACTGCTCGTCGAGGGTGACCGCGAGGAACGGGTAGCTCTTGTCGTCGCGCAGCCGGATGTTGAACCGCGGCCGGTGCTGCTTGATGAGGCTGTACTCGAGCATGAGCGCCTCGACCTCGTTGCGGACCTCGATCCACTCCACCGTCTCGGCCGTCGCGACCATCTGCGCGGTGCGCGAGTGCAGGTGACGGGGGTCCTGGAAGTAGTTCGAGAGGCGCTGGCGGAGGCTCGCCGCCTTCCCCACGTAGATGACCCGACCGTGGGCGTCCTTGAACTGGTACGAGCCGGGGGCGTCGGGAATCGTGCCGGCGGGAGGTCGGGTCACCACGTGTTCGAGGCTACGTCGCCGCTCGGTCTGTCAGGGGTAGGGTTCAGGCTCGTGACCGGCCGCTACTCGCTGAACTTCCCCGAGCCCAGACAGCGCGACGGATGGTTCCGGATCGGCCCCGTCGACGTCACCACGACAGCGCTGATGGTCGGCCTCGGCGTCGTCTCGATGTTCGTCTACGCCGCCAGCAAGTCGTGGTTCATGAAGCTGGTCTTCCACCCGATCTGGGTGCGCGACGGCGACATCTGGCGCCTGGTCACCTGGCCGATCGCCAACCCGCCCGACTCGATCTTCGTCATCATCACGCTCGTGTTCTTCTGGTTCTTCGGCCACCGGATCGAGGAGATGGTGGGGCGCGTGCGGTTCACGTGGCTGGTGCTGGTCGCCACCGTTCTCCCGGCGGCGATCGTCACCCTCATCGGCAGGTTCGAGGCCTCCACGTCCCTCGAGGTCGGTCTCGGCGTGCTCGGCACGGCGATGCTGGTGGTGTTCGCGTTCGACGCACCCAATGCGCCGTTCTTCTTCAACATCCCCGCGTGGATCATCGCCCTCATCTTCGTGGGCATCAACCTGCTCCAGTACCTCGGCGACCGGCTGTGGGGCACGATCGTGCTCGAACTGCTGGTCATCGCGACCGCGGTCGTGATGGTGCGCCAGTACGGCTTCCTCGACCAGCTGACGTTCATCCCCAAGCTGACCGGGGGGAAGGCACCGGCGCGCCGCGGTGGCAGCCGCAGCCGGGGTCGCGGCCGTCCCCGCCAGCGCCAGGGTCGTGATTTCGACCGGGTCGTCAGCGGGCCGTGGACCGGCCCGTCGCCGGCCGACCAGCACGAGATGGACCAACTGCTCGACAAGATGAACTCGGTGGGCCTCAGCGACGCCGAGCGCAAGCGCCTCAGCGAGCTCGGCCGCCGCCTGCGCGGCAACGGCTGACCCGCGACAGAGCGTCAGGCGGCGCGGGCCAACGCCGGTCGCGACGCCATGGTGTAGAGCAGCAGCACGGCCGCCAGCAGGGTGCCGGCGTAGGCCAGCGTGGGATAGCCGAACGACTGCTTGACGAAGCCGCTGCTGAACGCCGCCGCACCCCCGCACAGGCTCATCAGCAGGTCGCCCGCGCCCTGCACCTCGACGCGGCTCTCGGTGGGCACGGCCTCGATGAGGAGGGTGCTGCCCGCCACGAGCCCGAAGCTCCAGCCGACGCCGAGGAGGAACAGGCCGAAGAAGATGAGCACCGGTGAGTACCCGAGGGCGACCGAGATCGCGGTGCCCGCACCGAGCACGACGGAGCCGACCATGATCGACGCCTGCCGCCCGATGCGCTCGACGGCACGGCCGACGAACGGCGCGAAGCCGTACATGCCGACGATGTGGAGCGCGATGACGTACGCGCTGAGATCGCTGTGATCGTGGTCCTTCATGTGAGGTGGTGTCATGGTCATGACCGCCACCATCGCCGTCTGCGAGATCACCATCGAGGCCAATCCGAGTTGGGCCATCGGCAGCCCGCGCACGATCGTCGCTGCCGTGCGGACCTGGTGGATCGGGCGGATGCGCGGGGCATGCGGATCGACCCCACCTGCGATCTGCAGCGGGTCGGGCTTGAGCCGCACCGCGACGCACGCACCGGAGATGGCGAAGAACAGGGCAGCGAAGAGGAACGGCCCGACGAGCGGCTCGAGCCCCGCTGCGTCGGCGAGCCGCCGCTCCCACGGGGTGAGCACCGGTCCGAACGCCGCGCCGAGGGTGCCCACCCAGACGACGGATCCGATCGCCTGCGCACGATCGTGATCGGTCGACAGGTCGGCTGCGACGAATCGGGCCTGCAGCGCGGCAGCCTGTCCCGAGCCGAACACGAGCATCCCGACGATGAAGACGGCGAAGGAGTCGAGCTGGCCGCCGAGCCCCGCCAGCAGCGCGCCGAGCGACGCTGCGGTCCAGGCACGGACGAGCCCCGGCCGACGACCGTGGCGACGCATGTACGCGGACAGGGGAACCGACACCATCGCCGAGCCGAACGTGAACGCCGCGCCACCGGTGCCGGCCAACCGGTCGCTGTCGAGCAGCTCGTTGACGAGGAGCGCGACGACCGCCACCATCCCCGCGACGGCGGCCTGGGAGGGCACCTGCGCGAGTCGGAGCGTGACGAGCGTCCGTCGCTGCAGCGCAGCACGGTCGTCGGCGAGGCGCAGCGCGGTCATGGGGTGAGATGTCTACACGCCGAGCAGCGGGCGCAGGAACCGGCCGGTGTGACTGGCGTCGATGGTGGCCACGTGCTCGGGTGAGCCCTCGGCCACGATGGTGCCGCCACCACTGCCCCCTTCGGGGCCGAGGTCGATCAACCAGTCGGCGGTCTTGATGACGTCGAGGTTGTGCTCGATGACGAGCACCGTGTTGCCCTGATCGACCAGCCGCGACAGCACGGTGAGCAACCGGCGGACGTCCTCGAAGTGCAGACCGGTGGTCGGCTCGTCGAGCAGGTAGATCGTGTGGCCCGTGCTGCGCTTGGCGAGCTCGGACGCCAACTTGACGCGCTGCGCCTCGCCACCCGACAACGTCGGCGCCGGCTGCCCGAGGCGGACGTAGCCGAGCCCGACGTCGAGCAGGGTCTGCATGTGCCGCGCGATGGCGGGCTGATTGGCGAAGAACTCGACCGCCTCGCTGATCGGCATGTCGAGCACCTCGGCGATGTTCTTGCCCTTGAACGTGATGTCGAGCGTGTCGCGGTTGTAGCGGTCGCCCTTGCAGACCTCGCACGGCACGTACACGTCGGGCAGGAAGTGCATCTCGATCTTGATGGTTCCGTCGCCCGAGCACGCCTCGCACCGACCGCCGGCGACGTTGAAGCTGAACCGCCCGGGCATGTACCCGCGCACCTTGGCCTCGGCCGTGGTGGCGAACAGCTTGCGGATGTTGTCGAACACGCCGGTGTAGGTGGCCGGGTTGGACCGCGGCGTGCGCCCGATGGGCGACTGGTCCATGTCGATCACCTTGTCGAGCAGGTCGACGCCCGTGACGGTCTTGTGCCGGCCGGGCGCCGCTTTGCTCTTGTAGATCTTCTGCATGAGGACCGGCAGCAGGATGTCGCGGACCAACGTGCTCTTGCCGCTGCCGCTGACGCCGGTGACGGCGACCAGGCAGCCGAGCGGGATCTCGACGTCGATGTTGCGCAGGTTGTGCTCGCGGGCGCCCTTCACGACCACCCGGTCGAGGCCGGGCACGCGGCGCTCCTTGGGCACGGGGATGCTGCGCTTGCCGGCGAGGTACTGCCCGGTGATCGAGTCCTTGGTGCGGAGGATGCCCTTCACCGGACCGCTGTAGACCACGGCACCGCCGTGTTCGCCCGCACCTGGGCCGATGTCGACGATCCAGTCGCTCTCGCGGATGGTGTCCTCGTCGTGCTCGACGACGAGCACCGTGTTGCCGAGGTCGCGCAGGCGGATGAGGGTGTCGATCAGTCGGCGGTTGTCGCGCTGGTGCAGGCCGATCGACGGCTCGTCGAGGACGTACAGGGTGCCGACGAGACCCGAGCCGATCTGGCTGGCGAGCCGGATGCGCTGCGCCTCGCCGCCGGCGAGGGTGCCGGCCGACCGTGCGAGCGAGAGGTAGTCGAGCCCCACGTCGAGCAGGAAGCCGAGCCGCGCGTTGATCTCCTTGGTGACGCGCTCGGCGATGAGCCGGTCGCGCTCGGACAGCTCGAGCGCGGCGAGGAACTTCGCCGACTCGCCGATGCTCATCTCGCACACCTCGGAGATGTGCTTGTCGTTGACGCGCACGGCGAGCGTCGCCGGCTTGAGCCGCGCACCTCCGCAGGCATGGCAGGGCACGAGGCGCATGTACCCCTCGTACTGCTCGCGGGACCAGTCGCTCTCGGCGCCTTCGTGACGCCGCTTGATCCACGGGATGATGCCCTCGTACGCCGTGTTGTACTGGCGCACCCGCCCGTACCGGTTCTTGTACTTCACCTGCAGGTTGCCGTCGACGCCGTGCAGGATGACCTTCTGCTGCTTGGCCGTGAGGGTGCGGTACGGCGCGTCGAGGTCGATGTCGTAGGCCGCGGAGACGGCCTCGAGCATGCGCGTGAAGTACTGGGTGTGCGAGCTGCGCCACGGCGCGATCGCGCCGTCGTTCAGGCTGAGGTCGCCGTCGGGGATGACGAGCTCGGGGTCGACCTCGAAGGTGGTGCCCAACCCGTCACACGTCTCGCACGCGCCGTAGGGCGAGTTGAACGAGAAGTTCCGCGGGGCGAGCTCTTCGTAGCTGGTGCCGCACGTCGGGCACACGAGGTGCTGGCTGAACGTGAGCGTCTCGTCGTCGGCGCCCTCGCGGTTGACCAGCTCGACCTGGGCGACCCCCTCGGCCAGGCGCAGCGCGGTCTCGAGCGAATCGGTGAGTCGCCGCTCGATGCCGTCGCGGCGGACGAGCCGATCGACGATGACCTCGATGTGGTGCTGCTCGTACCGAGCGAGGCGCTCGTCGCGCTTCAAGAACTCGGCGATGTCGACGACCTCACCGTCGACCTTGGCTCGGACGAAGCCCTGCGACGCGAGGTCTTCGAGCAGCGTCTCGTACTCGCCTTTGCGGCCGCGCACGACGGGCGCGAGCACCTGGAACCGGGTGCCGTCGGGCAGTTCGAGGATGCGGTCGACGATCTGCTGGGGGGTCTGGCGCTGCAGCCGGGTGTCGTCGTTCGGGCAGTGCTGCACGCCGATGCGCGCGTAGAGCAGCCGCAAGTAGTCGTACACCTCGGTGATCGTGCCGACGGTCGATCGTGGGTTGCGGCTGGCCGATTTCTGGTCGATCGAGATGGCGGGCGACAGACCCTCGATGATGTCGACGTCGGGTTTGTCCATCTGGCCGAGGAACTGGCGGGCGTAGGCGCTGAGGCTCTCGACGTAGCGCCGCTGGCCCTCGGCGTAGATGGTGTCGAAGGCCAGGCTGCTCTTGCCCGAGCCCGACAGTCCCGTGAACACGATGAGCCGGTCGCGCGGCAGATCGACGCTGATGTTCTTGAGGTTGTGCTCGCGCGCACCGCGCACGATGATCTTTCCGGAGTCGGCGGGGGGCATCAGCGATCGAGGCTACCGAGGTGCATGGAGCTGCCAGTCTAGCATCGCGACCGAACACCTGTACGCCTGGACGATGTCTCCCGTCTGGCCGGGTTGGTTCCCGTTCGCGTGCCCGATTGAGGAAAAATTGAAGTCCGACCTGCAGCGTGCCGATGTTCACCTCGATGGTAGGTGGTCAGCACCCGGATGGGCCTCTGGGCCGGGCAGGCGGATGCCTGCTCGAGTACTTGCACCACGAGACCGAGGCGATGTGGTCGCTGGCCGCCACCCCGCTCGGTGTCGCCTACCCCATCGTGGACGGCGAGGGCAGCGGGCTCGGCTACCTCTGCATGCTCTACGACGGCGACGCCGCCAGATACGAGAAGCTCGGCACCGCGGTCGCCGCTGCGCTCGGTCTCATCCACGACGCCGAGGCGCGCACCGTGCCGGTCGCCGACTTGATCGGATCGACCTCGGGCAGCGATCCCGACCTGCGGATCATCGCGTACTTCCAACCGATCGTCGAGCTCCGCTCCGGACAGGTCGTCGCGATCGAGGCGCTCGCCCGCATGCAGACCGCCGACGGGGTCCTCGGACCGGAGTCGTTCCTCGACTCGTACCGCACCGGCGCAGCGATGCTGCGGCTCTTCGACCGAATGCTCGAGTCGGCACTGCAGTTCTTGAGCGATCACCGCCACCGCTTCCCCGACCTGAGCGCGGCGATCAACCTCGAGTTCGCCGGTGTGCCCGAGCACGGGTTGACCGAGCTCGTCCGTACCCGCCTCGACGAGTTCGGCACCGACCCCGAGTGCGTGAGCATCGAGCTGAACGAGCGCATCGCCTACGAGCTCACACCGGCAGCCATCGAGCAGCTGCGTCAGGTGACCGGGCTCGGCGTGAAGCTGCTGCTCGACGACGCGACGACTTCCTTCGACGCGATCGAGCGCCTGCCGGACATCCCCGTGTCGGGCGCCAAGCTCGACCGCCGCTACGTCAGCCAGCTCAACGCAGGTGACGGCGAGATCGAGGCAATTCGCGGCATCCTCGAGCGAGCGACGGCCAAGGGCATCGAGCTGATCGCGGAGGGTGTCGAGACCCAGGCACAGTGCGACAAGCTCGTCCAGCTCGGCTGCTCGTTCGGCCAGGGCTACTTGTTCGCCGTGCCGCAGCCGGCGAGCTCGCTGAGCGCGGTGCTCGACGCCCCGCTCGTCGGCAGCTGGTGATCCGCCCCCGCTGAACGCGGCCTCGTAGGGTGGTGTCGCGATGACGGCGCCTCAACATCTGCTCGACGGCGAGCGATCACGCGACCTGCGCCGGATGAAGGTGGTCGCCACCGGTCTCCTGCTGGTCGTCGCGATCGTGTTCGTGGTGGCCCGGCGAGGGGACGGCAACGGGTGGGCGGGCTACGTCGAGGCCTTCGCCGAGGCAGCCATGGTCGGCGCGCTCGCGGATTGGTTCGCGGTGACCGCGCTCTTCCGCCACCCGCTCGGTCTGCCCATCCCCCACACCGCGATCATCCCGCGCCGCAAGGACCAGATCGGCGCGTCGCTCGGCGAGTTCGTGCAGGAGAACTTCCTCACCAAGGAGCTGCTCGACGAGCGGCTGCAGCGGGCGCGGGTGGGCGCCCGGTTCGGCGAGTGGCTCTCGCACCCTGCCAACGCTGTCCGAGCGTCGGGGGCCGTCGGCGACGTGCTGCGCGGCGCGCTCGACGTGATCGACGACGACGCCGTGTCGGGTGCGATCGAGAGCATGGTCGAACGGCAGATCCGCGCGACGCCTGCCGCACCGCTCGTCGGCCGGGCGATCGAGCTCGCCATCGACAACGGGCACCACCAACGACTGCTCGACACCACGATCACCGCGCTCGGATCGTTCCTCGACGAGCACCGTGCCACCTTCCGCGAACGCCTGCAGCACGAGTCGCCGTGGTGGATCCCCGAGTCGATCGACGACCGCATCTTCGACAAGCTCTTCAACGGCGTCCATCGGTTCCTGGCCGACATCGGCGCCGATCCACAGCACGAGGTCCGCGCGTCGATCGACCGCCGTGTCGCCGACTTCGCCCAGCGGTTGCGCACCGACCCCGAGATGATCCGGAGGGGCGAGGTCCTGAAGGACGAGCTTCTCGAGCACCCCGACGTGCGCGCGTGGATCGGCTCACTGTGGTGCGAGGTGAAGGAGGCGGTCGAGCGCGCGTCGGTCGACCCCGACAGCGAGCTGCGTCGACGGCTGTCGTTCAGCCTCGGCCAGGCCGGCGCACGCCTGCGCGATGATCCCGAGCTGCAGCAGAAGGTCGACGGCTGGGTGGTGTCGGCCGGCGGGTACGTGGTCGAGAACTACCGCGGCGAGGTGAGCCGGATGATCGAGAGCACCGTCGCCCGCTGGGATGCCGAGTCGACCAGCCGGCGCATGGAACTGCAGGTCGGCCGCGACCTGCAGTTCATCCGCATCAACGGCACGGTGGTCGGAGGCCTCGCCGGCCTCCTGATCCACCTGTTGACCGAACTGTTCTGACCCCTCGCTCAGACAGGAACGGACGCCCCGAAGAACTCCCGGAGCGCAGCGGCCATGTCGGCCCGTGTGTCGGCGCCGGTGACGATGACGTCGACCATCGTGAGCGACGTGTGCGTGTGACCACGAGCGCGGATGTGCTTGGTGGGCACGCCGGCCGCGGCCAGCGCTTCGGCGTAGGCAGTGCCCTCGTCGCGGAGGGGATCGAAGTCGCACGTGATGACGACCGCCGGCGGCAGGCCCGACAGATCGGCGGCGCGCAGCGGAGCCGCCTTCGGATCCGTCCGATCCGACGGGTCGGCGTAGTGGTTCCAGAACCACTCCATCAGCGGCGTCGTGAGCACGTAGCCGTCGGCGTTGTCGACGTACGACTGGCGCGTCATGTCGGAGTCGGTGACCGGAGTGAGCAGCAGTTGACCGACGAGCGTCGGCCCGCCGGCGTCGCGAGCCATCTGCGACACCACGGCGGCCACGTTGCCGCCGGCGCTCCAACCCGCCACAGCGAGCTGCCCCGGTACGCCGCCGAGGGATTCGGCGTTGGCAGCGACCCATTGCACCGCCGCGAAGCCATCGTCGGGTGCCGCAGGGAACCGCGCCTCGGGCGCGTGGCGGTAGTCGACCGAGATGATGATCGAGTTCGACTGCACGCACAGGTCGCGGCAGAGCGGATCGTCGGAGTCGTGACTGCCGAACACCCAACCGCCACCGTGGAAGTAGACGACGACGGGGTGAGGGCCCTCGGTCGCCGGTCGGTAGAGCCGGTAGTTCAGATCACCCGCGGCACCCGGCAGCGTTCCGTCGACGACCTCCCCCACGTCCGGCCCGGGCGGACGGACGGCGTTGAGCGACTCGACGAACGCCCGGGCGTCGGCCGGTGACATGGTCTCGATCGGCGGCAAGCCGAGGCCGGCCATCATCTCGAGCATTACCTCGATGTCGGGCATGATCGTGCGCACGACACCGTCGTGGGTGACGGTGGCGCCGTCCTCGGTCTCGAACGAGAAGCCGAGGTAGTCGCGGGCGACGACCTCGTCGCAGATGCTGCGGTAGCGATCGACGCCGCCGACGTACGGCAGGAACACGCGCGGCTTGCCTGGCACGTTGGCACCCATGTACCACGAGTTCGCCTTCGGGTAGAGCGTGATGTCGCCGAAGTCGTTGACGTGCTGCACCCACCCCGCCTCGGCCGCAGGCGTCGGCTCGATCACCTCGAGGTGCTCGTCGCGCATGTGCCCGATCGTGTCGGAGATCCAGTCGACGTGCTGCTCGATCGAGACGGCCATGTTGGAGAGCACGGACGGGCTGCCCGGTCCCGTGACCGTGAAGAAGTTGGGGAACTCGGTGATCATCAGGCCGAGATAGGTCTTGGGACCGTCGGCCCACTTCTGCTTCAGCGAGGTGCCGTGCTTGCCCGTGATGTCGACACCGACGATCGCACCGGTCATCGCGTCGAACCCGGTGGCGTACACGATGACGTCGAAGTCGAACGTGCGCGACGCGGTCTGGATGCCCGTCTCGGTGACCGTCGTGATCGGGTCCTTGCGGAGGTCGACCAACTGCACGTGGGGCAGGTTGAAGGTCTCGTAGTACCCGGTGTCGAGACAGGGCCGCTTGGTGCCGAACGGGTGATCCTTCGGGCACAGCGCCTCGGCCGTCTCGGGATCTTTCACGATGGTGCGGATCTTGTTGCGGATGTACTCGGCGAGGGTGTCGTTCGCGGCCTCGTTGGCGAGCAGGTCGCCGTACACGCCGAGGATCGAGATGAGCTCGCCCTTGCGCCACACCTCGTCGTAGGCGGCCTGCCGCTCCTCCTCCGACACCGAGAGCGCCATCACCTCGCTCGGCGGAATGGGCACACCGCCGCGCGACCAGCGCGCCTCGTGCCGATACTGGTCACGTTCCTTCGCGAGTCGCTCGAGCCGCTCGGGCACCACCGGCCCGTTGTGCGCGGGGATCGAGAAGTTGGGTGTGCGCTGGAACACGGTGAGCTGCGAGGCCTGCTTGGCCATGATCGGGATCGACTGCACACCCGACGACCCCGTGCCGATCACGCCGACGCGCTTGCCGGTCAGGTCGACGCCTTCGTGGGGCCAGCGGCTGGTGTAGTACACCTCGCCCTGGAACCGCTCGTGCCCGGGCACGTCGGGCGTCTTCGGCATCGAGAGACAGCCGGTCGCCATCACGTAGTACTGGCAGCTGATCGTCTCGCCGCCGTCGGTGCTGAGCCGCCACAGCTTCGCCCCGTCGTCCCAGTTCGCCTGGACGACGCGGGTGGAGAACTGGATGTCCTTGCGCAGGTCGTGCTTCTCGGTGACGAACTGCAGGTAGCGGAGGATCTCGGGCTGCGTCGCGTAGCGCTCCGACCACGTCCACTCGTGCTCGAGGTCGGGGTCCCACGTGTAGGTGTAGTCGACGGTCTCGATGTCGCATCGTGCGCCGGGGTACCGGTTCCAGTACCACGTGCCGCCGACGTCGTCCGCGGCTTCGAGCACCTTGGTGGAGAACCCCATCGTGCGCAGGCGGTGCAGTGCGTACAGCCCCGCGAAGCCTGCGCCGACCACGACGACGTCGAAGTCTGCTTCCTCGTTCCGAGCAGCCATGCCATGACCCCCTTGTAGGTGCGGCACCCGACGCCGCATCCCCGGGGGCATTGTCACACGGTCGAAGGCCGCCAGTCGACGCGAGCGTCAAGTGGGCGGCACGAACTGGGGCGCTCAGCCGGCGTCGCGCAGCTCGCGGCGGAGCTCGTTCACCTCGTCACGCAACCGTGCCGCGTACTCGAACTTCAGCTCGGCAGCCGCCTCGTGCATCTCCTCCTCGAGCGTCTGGATGAGACGAGCGAGCTCCTGTTCGGGCAGGGTGCGCAGCTCGCGCTTCACCTTGTCGCGCTCGCTCACCCGGCGCCGGTCCTTCCCGGGGACCGGCGCGGTGCCATCGCCGATGCCGAGCGCCGACAGGATGTCGCCGACCGCCTTGCGGATGGTCTGGGGGTTGATGCCGTGCTCGAGGTTGTACTCGATCTGCTTGGCCCGGCGCCGCTGCGTCTCACCGATCGCCCGCTCCATCGACTGGGTGATGGTGTCGGCGTACATGACGACCTGGCCGTCGACGTTGCGCGCGGCGCGTCCCATGGTCTGGATGAGCGAGGTCTCGCTGCGGAGGAAGCCCTCCTTGTCGGCGTCGAGGATGCACACGAGGCTCACCTCCGGCAGGTCGAGCCCCTCACGCAGCAGGTTGATGCCGACCAGCACATCGAACTCGCCGAGGCGCAGCCCGCGCAGCGTCTCGATGCGCTGGATGGTGTCGATGTTGCTGTGGAGGTACCGCACGCGCAGGCCCTGCTCGAGCAGGTACTCGGTGAGGTCCTCGGCCATCTTCTTGGTGAGCGTCGTCACGAGGACGCGGTCGCCACGCGCCACGCGGTCGTTGACGTTGGCGATGAGGTCGTCGATCTGACCTTTGGTGGGCTTGACGACGACCTCGGGGTCGACCAGGCCGGTGGGACGGACGATCTGCTCGACCACCTGTTGCGAGACCCGCAGCTCGTACTCGGCCGGCGTGGCCGACAGGAACACGACCTGGTTGATGCGCTCCATGATCTCCTCGAAGCGCAGCGGCCGGTTGTCGCGGGCGCTGGGCAGGCGGAACCCGTGCTCGACCAGCATGTCCTTGCGGCTGCGGTCGCCGGCGTACTGCCCGTGCAGCTGCGGCACGGCCACGTGGCTCTCGTCGATGACGAGCAGGTAGTCGTCGGGGAAGTAGTCGAGCAACGTGAACGGGGGCTCGCCGTAGCTGCGGCCGTCGATGTGCATCGAGTAGTTCTCGATGCCGTTGCAGTAGCCGACCTCCTGGATCATCTCGAGGTCGTACTGGGTGCGCATGCGCAATCGCTGCGCCTCGAGCAGCTTGCCGTTGTCCTCGAACCACTTGAGCCGCTCCTGCAGCTCGGCCTCGATGCCGAGCACGGCCTTGCGCATGCGCTCGTCGCCGGCGACGTAGTGGGTCGCCGGGAAGATCTGCGTGCGCGTGAGGTCGCGCAGGTGCTCGCCCGTGACCGGATCGATGATCGACAACCGGTCGACGGTGTCGCCGAACATCTCGATGCGCAGCACCGTCTCCTCGTACGACGGGTGCACCTCGATGGTGTCGCCGCGCACCCGGAAGTTGCCGCGGCCGAGGGTCATGTCGTTGCGGTCGAACTGCAGGTCGACGAGCCGGCGCAGGATGCTGCGCTGGTCGTAGTCGACACCGACGCTGAGGTCGAGCATGTGGCCCCGATACTCGTCGGGGCTGCCCATGCCGTAGATGCAGCTGACCGATGCGACGACGATGACGTCGCGTCGGGTGAGCAGCGCAGCCGTCGCCGAGTGCCGCAACCGGTCGATCTCGTCGTTGATCGACGAGTCCTTCTCGATGTAGGTGTCACTCGACGGGATGTACGCCTCGGGCTGGTAGTAGTCGTAGTAGCTGACGAAGTACTCGACCCGGTTGTTCGGGAAGAACTCGCGCATCTCTTGCGCGAGCTGCGCGGCGAGCGACTTGTTGGGGGCGAGGATGAGCGTGGGCTTCTGCACCTGCTCGATCGTCCACGCGATGGTGGCACTCTTGCCCGAGCCGGTGATGCCGAGCAGCGTCTGGAACCGGTCGCCGCGCAGAACGCCCTCACTGAGCTTGGCCACCGCCGCGGGCTGGTCGCCCGCCGGTGCGAACTCGGACACCACCTTGAACGGTTCGCCCGTGAGTGCCGTGAGCGTCATGGGTCGAAGTCTACCGGAGAACGCATGTTCGATGCCTCGGAGGCGCCACCTCAGTGGGGCAGTTCGGCCTCCGGTGGCAGGTGCGGCAGCGACGTGAGCCACGCCCAGACCGTGTCGATCTGCTCGGCCAGCGCGTCGACATTGCCGCTGTTGTCGACGACCACGCTGGCGATCGCGAGCCGCTGCTCGCGGGTGGCCTGCCGGGCGATGCGGGCGCGCGCATCGGCCTCGTCGAACCCGCGGTATCGAACGAGTCGCTCGACCTGGACGTCCTCGGGGACGTCGACGACGATCACGCCCTGCAGGCCCTTCCGCGGGTTCTCGGCGAGCAACGGGATGTCGAGGACGACGACGTGGTCGGTGGCAGCTTGCTCGGCGATCCGCCGGTTCATCTCGTCGCGTACGGCTGGATGGACGATCGCGTTGAGGTCCTTCAGCGCGTCGGGATCGTTGAACGCGATGCCCGCGAGCGCAGGCCGATCGAGGCTGCCGTCGGCCGCGATCACCGCTCGGCCGAAGCGCTCGACGAGCCGCTCGAGCACGGGGGAACCGGGCTGCTGCACCTCGCGCGTCACCGCGTCGGCATCGATGAGCACTGCCCCGCGCGCGACGAGCAGCGCGCTGACGGTCGACTTGCCCGAGCCGATGCCGCCCGTCAGACCAACCAGGATCACGTCCTCACTCTCCTTTGGCCCGCCTTCTTCCGCTGACCCTTCTACTATGCACGCCGGTGAACCCCGCCGACGAGATCGATGGTTCGTCGAGCGACGATCACGTCCGCTGGCCACTCGTCGAGCGGCGGCACTCCGTCGAGCCGGAACCGCAGAGCATGCTCAGCGCGCCCTTGTGGCCGTTCCGGCTCTTCGCCCTCGCCGGCGCGATCGTCCAAGGTTGGAACGAGTTCACGAGGGAGGACTGGCACATCGGGGCCGCCGTCGCGGCCGCCGGCGTGTACGCGGCGGTCGTCACCGTGCGGCCCATCCCCCACCACGACGAGCCGCGGGTCCGCACGCGCATCATCGCGGAGCTCGCGTTCCACACCGTGCTGGTCATGCTCACCGGAGCGTGGGCGTCACCGGTCGCGCTGTGTCTGATCCCGACTGCGATGGTCGCCGGCTTCGCTGCGGGTGCGACCTTCGCTGCCGAGCTCGCCGGCGCCGCGCTCGCAGCGATCAGCGTGCAGTACGTCAGCGACGTCGGCATCGACGACGGATATCAAGAGGTGCTGCTCTGGGCGGGCCTGCTCGGTCTCGTCGCGTTCACGAGCGGCCTCGCGCAGCGAGCCAACCTCGACGCGACCCGCCAGAAGGAACTCGCCCTGGCCCGCGTCAGTCGGCTCGCCGAGGCCAATTCCCTGCTGTTCGCGCTGCAGCGCGTCGCCCAGACCATGCCCTCGTCGCTCGACCTCGACGATGTCGTCGACTCCACCTTGGCGCGCGTCCAGTCGCTCGTCCCGGCGGAGTCGATCTCGCTGCACCTCGCCAACGAGACCGATCGCCGGCTCGAGCTGTTCCGCAGCGTCGGGAACGTCGTGCAGGGTGACATGCAGCTCGACACACCGTCGCCCATGATCCGTGCCGCGATCGACGCCCCGCGCACGGTGCGGGTCGCGCGCATCACCCCCGGATCGGGACTCTCGTCGAGCGCGCAGAGCGGTATCTACGCGGCACTGCGCGCACGCGGCCGGCTGATCGGTCTCCTGTCGGTGGAGTCCGACACCCCCGAGGCCCACTCCCAGCAGCACGTCGAGATGCTCCACGGCCTCGCCGAGGCGTTCGGCATCGCCATCGACAACGCGCGGCTGTTCCGGCAGATCCGATCGGCGTCGGCCAACGAGGAACGAGGCCGCATCGCTCGCGACCTGCACGACCAGGTCGGCTCGTCACTCGCGTTCCTCGGGTTCGAGGTCGACCGCGCGCAGGAGCTCGCCGCACAGGGTGCACCGATGGAGCCCGTGTTGCACGAGCTGCGCGGCCACCTCACGACCGTCATCAACGACATCCGCGAGACCCTCCACGACCTGCGCACCGACGTCACCGACGAGCGCGACCTGGCGGCGACGATCCGGACGCACCTCGCGCGGGTCACCGAGCGGAGAGGCTTGCAGACCGAGCTCGAGCTCGATCTCGGCGACGACGCGCGGCCCAGTCGCAACACCGAGCGCGAGCTGTGGCAGATCGCCCTCGAGGCGATCACCAACGTCGAGAAGCATGCGAGCGCTTCGTTGGTGACCGTCCGCTACGTCACCCGGCCCGACCACCTCACGCTGAGCGTTCGTGACGACGGCGTGGGGCTCAACACGAGCGCGGGGCGTGCCGATAGATACGGCATGGTCGGGATGCGCGAGCGAGCTGAAGCGATCGGCGCGCACATGCGCGTCGAGACGCCCTCTGAGGGCGGCACTGTGGTGACGATCGAGCTCGACCGATGACCACCCCACCGAGCGTAATGCTGGTCGACGACCACACGATGCTGCGGCAGGGCTTGCGCCGGTCGCTCGAGACCGAGGGCATCCCCGTCGTCGCCGAGGCGAGCAACGGCGAGGAGGCGATCAAGATCGCCCTCGACACCAAGCCGAGCGTGGTCCTGATGGACGTGTCGATGCCCCAGCTCGACGGCATCGAGGCGACCCGCCGTCTGATGGCCGCCGACAGCCGCCAGCGGGTCGTCATCCTCACCATGCACATCGACCGCGACGTCATCGAGCGAGCGATGAAAGCCGGCGCCGTCGGCTACATGACCAAGGACTCGACGGTGAAGGAAGTGGTGATGGCGGTGAAGCTGGCCGCGAACGGCGACCGCATCCTCTCGCCTCGCCTGGCCGAGCTGATGCTCGCCGGCGCCAAGACGGCCGAGGAGCCCGAGTCGATCCTCACTCCTCGCGAGGAGGAGCTGCTGCAGCACATCGCCGACGGCCTCGCAACCTCGGAGGTCGCGTCCGCGATGTACATCAGCCAGAAGACGGTCAAGAACCACCTCGCCTCGATCTACGAGAAGCTGCAAGCTCGCGATCGCACCCAGGCCGTCCTCATGGCCGTGAAGATGGGCATCGTCAAGCTGGACTGACTGCTACTGGTCGTCCTGGCCGACGAAGCCGGTGTCGCCGAGCGCTGCGCAACCGGCTTCGAAGCGTGCTCGGATCTGGACCTGATCGTCGGGCGTGGGAAGGATCGTGTACTGGTGCACCGCGCCGTCGCCCAGATCGACCTCGCCGAAGAAGCGGAACGACTGGCTCGACTCGGATCGGGCATGTGAGTCGCACCGGTTCTCGAGGATGCGGATCGGCACCGTCACCTCGTCCTCACCGACAGGCAGCGTCGCAATCGCCTCGCCCGGTCTGGATCGGGGCGTGTCGACCACGAAGAGGACCGTGTTGCTGATCGACACCAGCCGCACCTCGCCCGACGCCTCGCCACGCACGAGTCGGATCGAGCCGCCAGTGACCGTCCGTCCCTCGAACTGCTCGTCGCCCAAGTCGGCCCAGTCGATGCTGACCTGCGACTCGATCATCTGCCGCTCGCAGTCGTCGAGGTACAGCTGCTGCGCGACGCCGTCGACGTCGAACACCGGCACGTCGAGCACCGAGCCACCCTCGAGCGTCAATCGCACGATCGCCGACGCCGGGTCCGGCATCAGCGCGTGGCACGTCGCCGGGGCGATCGGCACGGGGAAGTCGAGGGTGAGGCCGGGCACCACGGTGTCGTGACGTTCGGCGATCGTCGTCGTGAAGCCGTCCCACACGAACTGCACCCCACGGATCGCGAGCGCGTCGGCGCCGCCGTTGTGCAGTCGCACCTGGAACACGCCGGCGGCCCAGTCGAGCCGGTACTGGAACGGCGACGCGCTGACGATGTCGCTCGGTGGAGCGGCAGGGATCGTGGTCGTGGACGCAACCGTCGTCGCGGGTGTCGTGGCAGCCGCCGGAGCAGCCGGCACGTCGGATGCGTCGTCAGCGCACGAGCAGAGGCAGACGAGCGCGCCCGCGACGGCGAGCGCAGATCGCGCCCGAGATGTCAGGCTTCGGCCTCGGCCTCGGCCTCGGCAGACGCTTCGGCAGGCGGCTGGCCGGGACCCTCGCCCTCGCCGGGACCCTCGCCCTCGCCGTAGTACTCGGCCCACGCGGCTTCGCGCTCGCTGTCGTCGGCGCCTGCGGTCCAGTTGCCGTGCTCGTCGACCTCGAAGTGCTGGCGGTACTCCTCGGCGAGCTCGCCACCCTCGGCGGCCTGCTTGATGGAGAGGCTGATCCGTCGACGGGCGAGGTCGAGGTCGATGATCTTGACCCACAGCTCCTCGCCGGGCGTGACGACCTGCTCGGGCGAGTCGACGTGGTGCGCGCTCATCTCGGAGATGTGCACCAGGCCCTCGATGCCGTCACCGACCTGCACGAAGCCACCGAACTGGACGAGCTTGGTGACCCGGCCGTAGACGAGCTGACCGACCTCGTGGGTGCCGGCGAACTCCTGCCACGGGTCTTGCTGAGTGGCCTTGAGCGACAGGCTGATGCGCTCGCGGTCGAAGTCGACGTCGAGGACCTGCACGGTGACCGGATCGCCGACGGCCACGACGGCACCTGGATGGTCGACGTGCTTCCACGACAGCTCGCTGACGTGGATGAGGCCGTCCATGCCGCCGAGGTCGACGAAGGCACCGAAGGACACGACGCTCGACACCACGCCCTGGCGGATCTCGCCGGGCTTCAGGTTGGTGAGGAAGCTGTCGCGGCTCTCCTTCTGCGTCTCTTCGAGGAAGGCGCGGCGGCTGAGCACGACGTTGTTGCGGTTCTTGTCGAGCTCGATGATCTTGGCCTGCACCGTCTTGCCGACGTACGGGGCGAGGTCGCGCACACGGCGCAGCTCGACCAGCGATGCCGGGAGGAAGCCACGCAGACCGATGTCGACGATGAGCCCGCCCTTGACGACCTCGATCACCGGGCCCTCGACCATGCCCTCGGCTTCCTTGATCTTCTCGATCGTGCCCCACGCACGCTCGTACTGCGCACGCTTCTTCGACAGGAGCAGCCGACCCTCCTTGTCCTCCTTGGTGAGGACGAGGGCTTCGATCTGCTCGCCGAGCTTCACGATCTCGTGCGGGTTGACGTCGTTGCGGATGCTCAGCTCGCGCGCCGGGATGACGCCCTCGCTCTTGTACCCGATGTCGAGGAGCACCTCGTCGCGGTCGATCTTGACCACGGTCCCGTTGACCAGCTGGCCGTCTTCGACCTCGACCATCGTGCCGTCGATCGCGTCGGCGAAGCTCATGCCGAGATCGTCGGCAACGATCTCGCGGGGGGTGTAGTTGCCCTCGTCGTCGAACGAACCCATGGTTGCGCTGGCGGACGAGGTGGTCGAGGTGTCGGACAAGGGATCGGGTGCTTTCAATCGGGAGACGGAGACGGAGGCGTCCGGAAAATCTGGACTCGTCGAGGATAGCAGGCCGGATACGTGGCCGCGCCCGACGAGCAGGTGAACTCTCGGCCGCGGACGCTCAGGTCCGGGTGGCCACGACCAGGTGCTCGGCGGACTCGACCGTCGGCGGTGACGAGCCGTACGCGCCGGGCTCGGCGGCCGAGATCGAGTCGACCCGCAAGCCGTGCGCAGCGAGCAGCAAGCGCAGCTCACGAGGGGTGTAGCAGCCGGTCCACAGATCGACGGTCTCGACCGCGCCGGCCTCGTCGCGGATCTCGGTGCGCTCGTGGCTGACGCCGGTGTCGGCGTCGAAGGTGGCTGCCTCGTGGTACTTCACGGCGAAGTAGGCGTTGAACGCGCTGAGCACCAGGCGCCCACCCGGACGCAGCGCCCGAGCGATGCCCTCGATCACGAGCTCGTCCTCGCCGCTCGCCGTCATCAGGCCGAACGCGCCCTGGCACAGGCAGATCGCGACGTCGAACTCGGCATCGAAGGTCAGGTTGCGGGCGTCGAGCCGCTCGAAGATCGCGTTCGGCGGCGCCGACGCACGTGCCAGCTCGACGAAGCGCGACGAGATGTCGACGCCGTGCACGTCGATTCCCCGTCGGGCGAGCTCGTGCGCGTGACGCCCCGGTCCACACCCCACGTCGAGCACCCGCATCCCCGGCCGCAGCCCCGTCACCGCCACGACGTGGTCGACCTCCTGCCGGGTTCCCTTGGTGAAGGAGTACCGCAGGTACGCGCCGCCGAGGTGCTGGGCGATGGGCTCGAACCAGTGGTCGGTCAACCTTTTGCGTCCGCCCAGGTGTGGCCCCAGGTGACGTTGACCTCGAGCGGGACGTCGAGATCGGCGGCGTGGCGCATGAGGTCGACCACGAGGGGCCCGACCGCATCTCGCTCGGATTCGGGCACCTCGACCAGCACCTCGTCGTGCACCTGGAGCACGAGCCGCGACTCGTGCCCTCCGTCGCGCAAGGCGTCGTCGATGCGGACGAGGGCGACCTTGAAGATGTCGGCCGCCAGCCCCTGGATGCCGGCGTTCATCGCCTGGCGCTCCCCCGCCTGACGCACCCGGAAGTTCGAGTTCGACAGCTCGGGGATCGGTCGCCGCCGGCCGAACAGGGTCTCGGTGTAGCCGCGCATGCGCGCCTCGATGACGGTGCGCTCCATGTACGCCTTCACGTTGGGGAAGGCGAGGAAGTAGGCATCGAGGATGACGGCGGCCTCGTCGGTCGGGATGCCGAGGCGCTGGCCGAGCCCGTAGGCCTCCATGCCGTAGGCCAGGCCGTAGCTGACCATCTTGGCCTTCGACCGCATGTCGACGGTGACCTGCGACGGCTCGACGCCGAACACCCGTGACGCGGTGGCGTTGTGGATGTCGCGTCCGCTCTCGAACGCCTCGATGAGCCCCGGGTCGCCGGCGAGGTGGGCGATGCAGCGCAGCTCGATCTGGTTGTAGTCGGCGACGAGGAGCTGGCAGCCGGGAGCAGGGATGAACGCGCGGCGGAACAGCCGGCCTTCCTCGCTGCGCACCGGGATGTTGTGCAGGTTCGGCTGGTCGCTGCTGAGACGGCCGGTGCGCGCCACGGTCTGGTTGAACGTCGCATGGATGCGTCCGTCGGGCGCGACCTCGGCGAGCAGCCCCGTTCCGTACGTGCTGCGCAGCTTCTCGGCCTCGCGGTACTGCAGCAGCGGATCGATGAACTCGGGCCACTGGTCGCGCAGCTTCTCGAGCGTCGCCGCATCGGTGGAGAAGCCGGTCTTGGTCTTCTTGCCGGGAGCCAGCCCGCGCTCGGTGTAGAGGATGTCGCGCAGCTGGATCGGCGAGTTGAGGTTGAACGGCCGCCCGACGACGTCCTGCAACTGCTTGCCCAACCGCTCGACGTCGGCGGTGAGACGCTCGTTGAGCGTGCGGAGCTCGGCCACGTCGACGGCGATGCCGACGTGCTCCATGTTCGCGAGGACGCGCACCAGCGGGTTCTCGATGGTCGCGTAGAGCTGCGCCATGCCCTGCTTGTCGAGCGCCGACTCGAGCGCGTCGGCGAGGTGGCTGACGGCGAGCGCCTCGGCCCCGACCCGGTCACGACCGTCGTGCTGCTCGCCGAAGTCGAGCTGCCCCTGGCTGCCGCCGTCGCCCTCCTCGATGCGGTAGTCGGTGTACTTCTCGACGAGCGCGTCGATCGAGTACCGGGTCTCGGCGGGGTCGATGAGGTAGGCGGCGATCGCCGTGTCGAGCTGCAGACCTGTCATCTGCAGGCCCCGTTCGAGCATCACGCGCATCAGCGCCTTCACGTGGTGACCGCGCACGCGGGGATGTGCGGCCACGGCTTCGAGCACCGCGCGGTCGCTCGCGAGCGGTTCGGGGATCCACACCACCTCGGCGCCAGGCACGTCGGAAGCGACGGCGATGCCGGTGAGCGGGCTGCGGCCGGGGGCACCTGCCCACGACACCGACAGGTCGACCTGCGCCAACCCCGCGAGCAGGTCGGCGACCTGCGCGCCCGACGTCGCCTCGGTGATCTCGGCGTGGAGCACCTCACCGGTCGAGGCGGGGGCCACGGTGCCCGCGGCGTCGAGCGCCTCGTACAGCCGGTCGTGCAACGACTTGAACTCGAGGAAGTCGAACAGGCGCCGCGTCTCGGCCTGATCGGGGTCGACGGTGAGCGCGCCGAGGTCGATCTCGTCGACCGGCGCATCGCGACGGAGCACCATGAGCACGGCGTTGGCGCGAGCCTGAGCCTCGTGGTCGACGAGGTTCTGGCGCAGCTTGGGGGTCTGCTTGTCGACGTTGGCGAAGATGCCGTCGAGCCCGCCGTAGGTGGTGATGAGCTTGGCTGCCGTCTTCTCGCCCACCCCGGGGACACCCGGCAGGTTGTCGCTCGGGTCGCCGCGCAGCGCCGCGTAGTCGACGTACTGCGCCGGGGTGACGCCGGTGCGCTCGAAGATGCCCGCCTCGTCGTAGAAGGCGTAGTCGCTGACGCCGCGCCGGTTGTAGAGCACCTTCACGTGCGGATCGCTCACCAGCTGGTAGGTGTCGCGATCGCCCGTGACGATGATGACGTCGTGGCCGTCGGCCTTGGCGCGCTCGCTGATCGTCGCGATGATGTCGTCGGCCTCCCAGCCGGGCATCTCGATGACGGTGATGCGCAGCGCCTCGAGCACCTGGCGGACGAGTCCCATCTGCTGGCGCAAGATGTCGGGCGCGGCCTCGCGCTGGGCCTTGTACTCGGCGTTCATCTCGTGGCGGAACGTGGGCTCGGGCCGGTCGAAGGCGACGAGGATGCCGTCGGGCTTGTGGTCCTTCAAGAGGTTGATGAGCATCGACGTGAAGCCGAAGACCGCGTTGGTGACCTGACCGCTGGCCGTGGCCATGTCGGTGGGCAGGGCGAAGAACGCTCGGTAGGTGAGCGAGTTGCCGTCGAGCAGGAGGAGCTTCACGACCGGCTCACGGTCGGAGGGTGCCGGCGACGATGCGCTCGGCGATGACCCGCATGTTCGTGCGCTCGCTCATCGCGGTGCGCTGGATGAACGTGTAGGCGTCGGCCTCGCGGTACTGGCACTCGTCCATCAAGATGCCCTTCGCCCGGTCGATGAGCTTGCGCAGCTGCAGCTGGTCCTCGAGCGCGTTGACCTCGCCGTCGAGGTTCTGCAGCTCGCGGAAGCGGCCGATCGCGACCTCGATCGCGGGGATGAGATCGTTCTTCTGGAACGGCTTGACCAGGTAGGCCAGCGCACCTGCGTCGCGTGCCTCCTCGATGATCTCGCGCTGACTGAAGGCGGTGAGCATGAGCACGGCGCAGAGCCGCTCGGCCGCGATGGTCTTGGCGGCCGTCAGGCCGTCCATGCCCGGCATCTTGATGTCGAGGATGACGAGGTCGGGGCGGAGCTCGCGGACGAGCTCGATCGCCTGGTCGCCGCGACCCGCCTCACCGACGACCTCGTAGCCCTCTTCCTCGAGCGATTCTTTGAGGTCGAGGCGAATGATGGCTTCGTCCTCGGCGACGACGACACGGATGGTCACAAGTGCTGTCCTTTCGCTCGTGCCCGCTGACATTCAACCATGTGGGTGCGCGAAGGACCGCGGGCACCGCGCGATCGGTGTCTCCGTCAGGAGGCACCGAGGGCGTCGAGCAGCTGGTCCTGGCGCTGCTCGAGCTCTCGGATGGAGGTCACGACGTGTTCGCGGTGCGCCGCCATCGCATCGGCGTGGGCCTGCGCCTGGCGGTACTCGTGACCGGCGCCGGGTGTCTCGGCGACGAGCGCGCGGATGCCGAGGTCGCCGGCGTCGTCGGCGAGATGGGCCAGCTGGTCGTCGATCACGCGCAGCTCGTCGCGCAGCGTGCGCAGACGCAGGCTCGTCTGCCTGAGCCGCCGTTCGATCAACCGCTTCCCCATCGGCGGCGAGTGTAGTGACGCACGTCATCGCGTCGGCCGACGCCACAATGGCGCGGTGCAGGACGAGTGGGGCATCAGCGACGGCTACGAAGACGTGCACGGCGCATGGCACGCGACGTCCGACCAGGCTCGAGCGCGCCTTCGCGCCGCGATGGGCGATCCGCAGCCCGGCCCGCCGATGCTGTTCGTCCGTGAAGGTGAGAGCCGACGAATCCCCGGCCGTCATGAGCTGCGGCTCGAGGACGGCTCCGTGTCGAACATCGTCGACGAGCTGCCGGGCCACGTGCCGATCGGCTACCACGACCTGCGGCCGCTCGACGGCAGCCCGGAGGTCCGATTGGTGGTGCACCCCGAGCGCTGCGCCGCGATGCCGAAGGAGTGGGGCGTCGCGGTGCAGGTCTACGAGCTCTGGAGCGATCGCTCGTGGGGCATCGGCGACCTGCGAGATGTTCGCTCGCTCGCCGAATCCGTCCTCGCACGTGGTGGCCGGGCGCTCCTCCTCAGCCCACTGCACCAGCCCGTCCCCTTGCTCGGGCAGGATCCGAGCCCCTACTACCCGAGCACACGCCGCGCGTGGAGCCCGCTGCTGCTGTCGATGGACGCTCCGCCTCCGGAGCACCTGCGGTGCCACCCCGGTGAGCTGATCGATCGCGACGAGGTGTGGATCTCGAAGCGAGCCGCGCTCGAAGCGGAGTTCGACGCAGGAGTAGGCGATGTCGAGCCCGGTTCGATCGCGCACTTCAACGCCCTCTGCGACGTGTTGGGAGCCGATTGGCGCGCGTGGCGATCCGAGGACCTCACCGACGACCAACGCGCCGAGGTGGACGAGCGGGCGCGGTTCCACGAGTGGTTGCAGCACAAGTTCGCGGCGCAGCTCGAGGAGGTGCGCGCGACCGGCGTCCAGCTCATCGGTGACCTCGCCGTGGGCTTCGCACCGTCCGGCGCCGACGCGCACGACTTCCGCGACCTCCTCGCGATGGACATGCGCATCGGGGCGCCGCCCGACGAGTTCAACACCGAAGGCCAGAACTGGGGGATCCTCCCCTTCGCCCCGTGGCGAGTCCGCGCCGCGAGGTACGAGCCGTTCATCCGGACCGTGCGCGCGGTGCTCCGTGGCATGGACGGGTTGCGCATGGATCACGTGATGGGGCTCTTCCGCCAGTACTGGGTGCCCGAAGGTGGAACGCCCCACGACGGGGCGTACGTGCGCTACCGCAGCGACGAGTTGCTCGCGATCCTCGCCATCGAGGCCACCCGAGCGGGCGCGTTCGTCGTCGGCGAGGACCTCGGCACGGTCGAGCCGGCAGTGCACGAGGCGATGGCGCGCTTCGGCATCGCCGGCACGAAGGTGCTGTGGTTCGAGGACGATCCACCGTCGCGTTGGCCCGAACAGTCGCTTGCGACGGTGACGACGCACGACCTCCCGACGCTGCGAGCGGTGTTCGCACACGTGCAGGAGGGCGACCTCGACGACCCGATGGCGCGCCGGCTGGCGAAGGTCACGGTCGGCATCGACGATCCCGACGAGGCCGTTCGCGTCACCCATGCAGCGCTGCTCGAGTCGCCCTCGAGGCTGCGCCTGCTGTCGGCCGACGACCTCGCCGGGGCCACCGACCAACCCAACGTCCCCTGCTCGGAGACCCACCCCAACTGGCGCCTCCGCCTCCCCGTCCCCGTCGACCAGATCATGGACGGCCTGTGAACCCGAACTTTGGGGCTGAGGGGCGAAGAAGTCGCCCGGGAGCCCCGAAGTTCGACTTCGAGGGGTCGCCCCGGAAGCCCGTGCCCGAGGTGGGACTCGAACCCACACGCCCTTTCGGACAACGGATTTTGAGTCCGTCGCGTCTGCCATTCCGCCACTCGGGCGAGTGACCCGGACACGATAGCCGTCGCCTGGCTGACCAGGCAGTGTGACGCCAATCGAGACAACGAAGGCGCAATCGCTCGCGCAGCGCGGTCTACTGTTGCCCAGGGGGGATCACCCACACGAGGAGCACCGCCGAGTTCCATGCTTGCATTCACGTTTCCGGGCCAGGGTTCCCAACGGCCCGGCATGGGTCGACCCTGGGTCGAACACGAGAGCTGGGAGCTGGTCGACGAGGCCTCGCAGGTCGCCGACCGGGACGTCGCCCGGTTGCTGCTCGATGCCGACGCCGATGAACTGCGTGACACGCGCAACGCGCAGCTCACCACGTTCGTCTCGAGCCTCGTGGTGCTCGACGCGGTCGAACGCCTCGGCGTCGAGCCGAGCTTCTGCGCAGGACACAGCCTGGGTGAGTACACGGCGCTCACGGCGACCGGCGCGCTCGCGTTCGACGACGGCGTGCGTCTGGTCAGCGAGCGCGCCGACGCGATGCACGACGCCGGTCACGACAACCCCGGCACGATGGCCGCGGTGCTCGGCCTCGACGACGACGTCGTCGAGATCGCGTGCCGCCGCGCCGACAGCGACGTCTGGATCGCGAACTTCAACGCACCGGGTCAGGTGGTGATCGCCGGTTCGATCGAGGGCGTCGCCGGGGCGAGTGCGGTGGCGAAAGAGCTCGGCGCGAAGAAGGTCATGCCGCTGCAGGTCGCCGGGGCGTTCCACACACCGTTCATGACACCGGCACGCGACCGCCTGCGCAAGGCCATCGCCGAGGCCGATCCCCGCGACACCGAGGTGCCGGTCGTGTCGAACGTCGACGCGCTGCCCCACGACCGCGGCACCGAGTGGGGCTCGCTCCTCTCCGCGCAGCTCAGCAGCCCCGTGCGCTGGAAGCACTGCCTGCTCACGCTCGAGTCGCGCGGCGTCACCGACTTCGTCGAGCTCGGCCCCGGCGGTGTGCTCACCGGCATGGCCAAGCGCACGGTCGACGCCGCGCGCACCGTGTCGATCTCCACCCCCGACGACCTCGACAAGTTGCTCGACTGGGTGCGCGAGGGATCGACCAAGCCGTCCGTCACGCTCGAGGGCGAGCACCTCTTCGCGTCCGAGCGGCTCGTCGTCAGCCCGGCGGCCGGGGTGTTCGAGCCCGTGGCCGACCTCCGTGACGGTTCGCCGATCGACGTCGGGACCGTCATCGGCCACATCGGCGAGACCGAGGTCCGGTCCGCCTTCGCCGGTGTCCTGCAGAGCTACATCGCCGTCAGCGGCGAACGAGTCACCCACCGCCAACCCATCGCCTGGCTGAGGACGGTCTGAGATGCCTGCCATACCGAACGGAATCCGCGGAGCCCGCATCACCGGATGGGGCACCGCTCTGCCACCCAAGGTCCTGACCAACAAGGACCTCGAGGGCATGTTCGACACCTCTCACGAGTGGATCGTCGAACGCACCGGCATCCACGAGCGTCACGTGGGCGGCACCACCACCGGGCTGTCGATCGAAGCCGGCCGCAAGGCGCTCGACATGTCCGGCATCGATCTGGCGAGCATCGACGCGCTCGTGCTCTCGACGACCACCCCCGACCGCACCGTGCCCGGCACGGCTCCGGGCGTCGCCACCGAGCTCGGGCTGCGGTGCGGCGCGTTCGACATCAACGCGGCCTGCTCGGGGTTCGTCTACGGCCTCGTCATGGCCCACGGCCTGATCGCGATGGGCGCCAACAACGTCTTGTGCATCGGCACCGACACGCTCGCGCGCATCACCGACTGGACCGACCGCAACACCGCGGTCCTGTTCGCCGACGGCTCCGGCGCGGTCGTCCTCGAGCGCACCGAAGGCTCCGGTCAGCTGCTCGGCTGGGACCTCGACGCCGACGGCAGCGCCGAGCGGTTCCTCTACGCGGACATCGGCGACAACATCAAGATGGAGGGCAAAGAGGTCTTCCGCCGCGCGGTGCGCATCATGGTCGACTCGGCGATGAAGTCGATCGAAGCTGCCGGGGTGTCGGTGGACGACATCGCGCTCGTCGTGCCTCATCAGGCGAACATCCGCATCATCCAGGCGGCATGCGACCGGCTCGGCATCCCCATGGAGCGGGCGGCCACGGTGCTGCACTACACGGGGAACACGTCCTCCGCGTCCATCCCGCTCGCCCTCGGTGACGCGCTCGACGCGGGACGGGTGAACGACGGCGACCTCGTGCTGCTGGTCGGGTTCGGTGCCGGCATGACCGCCGCCAGCGCAGTCCTGCGCTGGGGCGCGACGTGAGCCGGACCGTCCTCGTCACCGGCGGAGCACGAGGCATCGGGCTCGCGTGCGCGCAACGGTTCGCCGCCCTCGGCGACAAGGTGGCGGTCACGTACAACACGAGCGCGCCGCCCGACGGTCTCTTCGGGGTCCACTGCGACGTCACGTCGGGCGACAGCGTCGAGGCCGCGTTCAGCGCGGTCGAGGCGCAGTTCGGACCCGTCGAGGTGCTCGTCTCGAACGCGGGCATCACGCAGGACGGCCTCCTGCTGCGCATGAGCGAGGCCAACTTCACGTCGGTCGTCGACACCAACCTCACCGCTGCCTACCGCGTCACCAAGCGCGCCGCGCAGCACATGCTGCGGGCTCGGTCCGGCCGGATCATCCTCATGTCCTCGGTCGTCGGCCTGCTCGGCTCGGCCGGCCAGGCCAACTACGCGGCCTCGAAGGCCGGCCTCGTCGGCTTCGCGCGCTCGGTCGCCCGTGAGCTCGGGTCGCGCAACATCACCGTCAACGTGGTCGCTCCTGGTCCCGTCGAGACAGAGATGACCGCAGCGCTCGGCGACAAGCGCCTCGCCGAGCTCACCGACGCGGTGCCCCTCGGCCGCATGGCCTCGGCCGACGAGGTCGCCGGGGTGGTCGCGTTCCTCGCGTCGCCCGACGCCTCCTACATCACCGGCGCCGTCATCCCCGTCGACGGTGGCCTCGGGATGGGTCATTGACCCTTGGGCCGTTGACGCAGCGTCCCCACTAGATTGTCCGCTACCGCTCACAAGGAGAACCCGTGGATCAGGAACTGTTCGCTCGCTTCAAGAAGTGCGCCGTCGAAGTGCTGTCGGTCGACGACTCGGCGGTCGTGCCGGAGGCGAAGTTCGGCGACGACCTCGATGCCGACAGCCTCGACCTCGTCGAGCTGGTGATGGCCCTGGAGGAGGAGTTCGGCATCGAGGTGCCCGAAGAAGACCTCGAGGGCGTCGAGACCGTCGGCCAGGCCTACGACTTGGTCGTCGGCAAGCTCTGATGCAGGGACGAGGACGTCGCGTCGCCGTCACCGGCTACGGCGTCGTCGCTCCGTGCGGCATCGGCAAGCAGGAGTTCTGGCGAGGACTGCTCGGTCCGGGCATCACCGACCGCAAGACCACGATGGTCGAGGGGTGGGATCCGTCGCCGTGGTTCGACAGCCCGAAGGAGGCACGCCGGGCCGACCGAGTCGAGCAGTTCGCCGTCGCAGCCGCTGCCGAGGCGTTCGCCCAGGCCGGTCAGCTCGACGTCGACCCGAGCCGGTTCGGGACGATCTTCGGCTCGGGCATCGGTGGCCTGCAGACGCTCGAGGACCAGGTGCAGATCCGCCTCGAGAAGGGCGATCGGCGCGTCTCGCCGTTCCTCATCCCGATGTTGATGGCGAACGCGTCCGGCGCGGCCATCTCGATGCGCTACGGCCTGCAGGGCCCGAACGAGACCATCGTCACCGCCTGTGCGGCGTCGAACCAGTCGATCGGCTACGCGGCACGGCTCATCGCGTGGGGCATCTGCGACGCCGCGGCGGCCGGCGGCTCCGAGGCGTGCGTCACCGCAACGGCCATCGCCGCGTTCACCAACATGACCGCGATGTCGACCTCGGGGCTCAGCGCGCCGTTCGACGAGCGGCGCGACGGCTTCGTCATGGGCGAGGGCGCCGCGGTGTTCGTCCTCGAGGAGTGGGACCTCGCCGAGGCACGCGGTGCGACGATCCTCGGTGAGATCCTCGGCGCAGCCAGCAACGCCGACGCATACCACGTCACCGCGCCGGCTCCGGGCGGCACAGGCGCGATCCGGTGCATGGAGCTTGCGCTCGCCGACGCCGGCCTGAGCATCCACGACATCGCCCAGATCAACGCGCACGGCACGTCGACCCCACTGAACGACGCCGCCGAGGCCACTGCCGTCGCCCACGTCTTCGCCGACGACCTTCCGCCGATGACCTCGACCAAGGGGGTCACGGGGCACGCGCTCGGTGCAGCCGGCGCACTCGAGGCGGCGGCGTCGCTGCTCTCGATCGAGCACGGGCTCATCCCGCCCACGGCGAACACGACCGACGTCCTCACCGACGCCAAGATCGACCTCGTCACCCTCGAGCCCCGCTCCTGGGAGCCGGGTCCGGTCATGTCGAACAACTTCGGCTTCGGCGGCCACAACGGCACGATCATCATCGGCCCCCCGAGCTGATCTCAGTCGCGCGTCACACCCCTTCGTCACGATGCGGGGCATGACGAACAACCTCATCTTCGACGTCGATCAGCCCGACCTCGCCCACACCCGCCTCGACTGCCCCGACCACGTCGGGCTGATCGAGCTCGTCGAGACCTACCTCGGTCACCCGTGCGACGACCCGGTGACCGTCGAGCACGTCGCCGACCTGCACGGGCTCGTGTCACCGGCACATCTGGTGCACCAGGCCCGGCCGTGCCCCACGTGCACGTTGGTCGCAGCCCCCTACTGGCTCGCGGCTGCCTGACTCACGCGTCGGCGAGCACGAACATCAGCTCGCACTCGCACGCGACCGCACCATCGAGCAGCGCGCGACCGTTGCCCTTGCCGGCGCGTGACGACATGCGGCCGAGCTCGACCTCCAGCACCAAGCGGTCTCCCGGCCCCACCTGACGGCGGAAGCGCGCGCCGTCGAGACCGCCGAACAGGGGCAGCTTGCCGGCGAAGCGCGGGTCTGCCAGCACGGCGATCGCTCCCACCTGCGCGATCGACTCGCACATCAGCACGCCGGGCAGCGTCGGCCGGCCCGGGAAGTGCCCGGCGAAGAACCACTCGTCGCCGCTCAGGGTCCAGCTGCCGGCCGCCCGGACGCCGGGCTCGAGCGAGAGCACCTCGTCGACGAACAGGAACGGCGGACGGTGTGGCAACAGGTCCGTCGGTGCGGGCAGACCCGCAACGGCTCCGCTCACGAGCCGAGGGCGGCGAGCAGGTTCTTCGGCGTGTCCACCGGGCTGATCTTCGGCCACGCCTTTTCGACCTTGCCCGTCTCGTCGATCAAGAACGCGCTGCGCTGCACGCCCATGTAGGTCTTGCCGTAGTTCTTCTTCTCGACCCACACGCCGTACTTCTCGGCCACCTTGTGATCGAGGTCGGACAGGAGCGTGAAGCCGAGGCCGTACTTGTCGTCGAACTTCCTCAGCGCCGCCGGCTTGTCGGGGCTGACGCCGATGATCACCGTGTCGCCGACCTGCCCGGCGATGTCGCGCAGGCCGCAGGCCTGCGTCGTGCAGCCAGGCGTGTCGGCGCGGGGATAGAAGTACAGCAGCACCTTGCTGCCGCTCAGCTTCGACAGCTGCACCTTCTGCTCGTTCTGGTCCACCAGGGTGAACGCAGGAGCTTTCTTGCCTTCGGCGGGAGTGGTCATGCCCCGAAATCTAGGAGATGCCGTCCGATCGGAGCGCTTTCACCACTGTGCGTGGTCAATGCGACGCGTGCCGGGACACCGACGGAAGATTGCCCCTTGTCAGAGCAACCACCCTCGGTGCTATGGTGACGCTCAGCGGTCGTTCCTGACAAAGCCTCGACAATCCCTTGAGACTCGCCGAGCCCACGGCTCATCGTGCGAGGGGACCGAGAGCTCCGTCAGGGACGGGCGTCACGCCGACACAAGGAGAGCTCGATGCGCACCAAGCCCACCGGCAAGCCCTGCTGATCTACAGCGTCGCTCGTCGACGCTGACCATGCCCGAAGAACCCGCCGCGCGGCCGCGCGTGAGCGTGGAAGTGCGTCGGGATGCTTCGCATGGTGTCGTCGATCCAGCACTCCGTCTCGTAGTGCCTGGCGACGACGTCAGCAAGTGTGTTCAACAGCACGACCCGGATCTCCTCAGGGGGGTCCGGGTCGTGTTGTTTCCACACCACCATCGGCACGCAGCACGATTCGCACTCGGCGACCCAGCAGAGGTCGTCCTCGTGGAACCACTCCGTCGTGCGCGCGGCCTCGCAGAGCTCGCACTCGGCCGGTGACGAGTCAGGCATCGATCGCCGCGCGCACTTCGGCGACGTACTCCCCGACCGCGTCGGGTCCCGACTCGAGCATGCGCCGCATGACCGACGCACCCTGGACGACACCGTCGGCCACCTGGACCGCCTCGCGTGCTTGCGCGGCGTTCGACACGCCGACGCCGACCAGTACGGGTACGTCGGTGATCGCGATGAGTCGGCCGGCCAGGGCGGTCGCCGTCTGCGCCAACGACGACCGCTCGCCCGTCACGCCGAGCAGGCCGACCGAGTAGACGAAGCCACGCGCCCGTGCGCAGATCCGCGGCAACCGCTCGTCGGGCGCGGTCGGCGCTGCGAGCATCACGGTCTCGATCGAGGAGGCGTCGGCGGCCTCGCACCACGGGCCAGCCTCTTCGAGCGGCAGGTCGGGGACGATCGCGGCGACGATGCCCGCGTCGGCGAGCGTCTCGGCGAAGCGGTGGTGGCCTGCGTGGTGCACGGTGTTGTAGTAGGTCATCACCGCCAGCGGGATGCCGACCTCGAGCTCGCGGGCCTGCTGGAGGATCGACACGGGCGTGGCTCCGGCGTCGAGGGCGCGCTGCGACGCCTCCTGGATGACCGGGCCGTCCATGACCGGATCGCTGAACGGGATGCCGATCTCGAGCGCGTCGGCACCCGCGTCGGCCGCAGCGCGCACGGCGTGCTCCCAGCCGGGGAAGCCGCCGGTGATGTACGGCACCAGCGCCTTGCGCCCTGCCGACCGGTTCGCGCGCAGCGCGGTCTCGAGCACCCCGCTCACTTCAGGATCTCCATCATCTGGGCGACGTCCTTGTCACCGCGGCCGCTGAGGTTCATCAGCACGGTTTGGCCCTGCATCGTGTGCGCCTCACGGGTGATCCACGCCAGCGCATGCGCACTCTCGAGCGCGGTGATGATGCCCTCGGTCCGGGCGAGCAGCTGGAACGCCTCGATCACCTCGGCGTCGGTGACGGCCGGGTACTCGGCGCGCCCGATGGACGAGAGGTACGAGTGCTCGGGGCCCACGCCGGGGTAGTCGAGCCCGGCCGAGATCGACTCGGCTTCGAGCACCTGGCCGTGCTCGTCCTGCATGAGGTAGCTCCGCATGCCGTGCACGACGCCGGGCACCCCCCGGCCGACCGCTGCCCCGCCGGCCGGTTCGACCCCGACGAGCCGCGCACCGGTGTCGACGAATCCGCTGAAGATGCCGATCGCGTTCGAGCCGCCGCCGACGCACGCGACGACCACATCGGGGTCGCTGCCGTACGCTGCGCGGCACTGCTCACGTGCCTCGTCGCCGATGACGCGATGGAACTCCCGCACCATCCACGGGTACGGGTGCGGGCCCATCACCGAGCCGAGGCAGTAGTGCGTGTCGCCGACGGTCGCCACCCAGTCGCGCATCGCCTCGTTGACCGCGTCCTTCAGCGTGCGGCTGCCGCTCGTGACCGCTTCGACCTCCGATCCGAGGAGGCGCATGCGGAACACGTTGAGCTCCTGTCGGGCGACGTCGACGGCACCCATGTACACCTTGCACTCGAGCCCGAAGAGGGCTGCTGCGGTCGCGCTGGCGACCCCGTGCTGACCAGCTCCGGTCTCGGCGACGAGCCGGCGCTTGCCCATGCGCTTGGCGAGCAGCGCTTGGCCGAGGACGTTGTTGATCTTGTGCGAGCCGGTGTGGTTGAGGTCCTCTCGCTTCATCACCAGCCGGATGCCGAGCTGCCGGCCGAGGTTGTGGCACTCGGTGATGATCGAGGGCCTCCCGGCGAAGTCGCGCAGCACCGTGTCGAGCTCGCTGCGGAAGGCGGGATCTGCCCACGCCTCGCGGAACGCTGCCTCGAGCTCCTGGCATGCGGGCACCAGGGTCTCGGGAACGAAGCGGCCGCCGAACTCGCCGAAGCGGCCGGATGCCGATGGCTCAGCCATGAGGGACATGTCGCACTCCAGGGATCGATCCGGGGGGTCAGAGCTCGTCGGCCCAGTCATAGGGCAGCTCGTCGGGTCCGAGGTGGGGTTCGGGCGCCGCGGCGCGGGCTCGCTCGATGAACGCCTTCACCTTGAGCGGGTCCTTGCGACCTGGTGCGCGTTCGACACCGGTCGAGACGTCGACACCCCAGGGCTGCGCGCGGGCCACGGCGAGGGCGACGTTGTCGGGGGTGAGCCCCCCGGCGAGGATGTAGCGCGGGCCCTCGGGCAACCCGTCGAGCAACGACCAGTCGAACAGCTCGCCCGAGCCCGGCGACGGGCCTTCGACGTGGATGAGGTCGGTGCCGAACTGATCGGCCCGGGCCGCGTCCTCGCTGCCGGCGACGACCGCCTTGATCACCCAGCGGATGCTCGCCGCGACCTCGGCGACGATCGCGGGGCTCTCGTGTCCGTGCAGTTGCGCGGCCTTCACACCCGACCGGTTGACGGTGTCGACGACGCGCTCGGGATGTTCGTCACGGAACACGCCGACGGTGAGGATCTCGGGAGGGAGGCGCCGGGTGATGTCGTACACCTGCTGCACGGCGATCTGCCGAGGCGAGGGAGCGAAGACGAAGCCGACCGCGTCGGCACCCATGGCGACCGCGAACAGCGCGTCGTCCTCGGTGGTGATTCCGCAGATCTTGACGAACATCCGGGACGAGGGTACTTGCCGGGCGTCAGTCGAGGCCGCGGAGTTGTCGAATCGCGCGTGTGGGGTCGGAGGCGGTCACGAGCGTTTCGCCGACCAGCACGGCGTGGTACCCGGCTTCCTGGAGCGACGCAGCGTCGGCACGGTCGCGCACGCCGCTCTCGGCCACCTTCACGACGTCGTCGGGGATGATCGACGCCATGCGCACCGCTCGGGCGTGGTCGACCTCGAAGGTGACGAGGTCGCGCTGGTTGACCCCGACGAGACGGGCACCGGCCGCGATCGCCACGGCGAGCTCGGGCTCGTCGTGGATCTCGACCAGCACGTGGAGCCCGACGTCGACGGCAAGCGCGTGGAGATCGGCGAGCTCGCCCGGTTCGAGCGCGGCGGCGATGAGGAGCAGGCAGTCGGCGCCCATGGCGCGTGCATCGCACACGTCGCGCGGCGACACCGTGAAGTCCTTGCGCAGTACCGGCAACGAGCAGGCAGCGCGTGCGGCCCGGAGGTCGTCGGCCGACCCGCCGAAGTGCTCGACATCGGTGAGCACGCTGAGGCAGGCGGCGCCTCCCTGCTCGTATCGACGTGCGATGTCGGCCGGGTCGAGGTCGGCGTGCAGATCACCCTTCGACGGCGACCGGCGCTTGATCTCGGCGATCACCTGCAGCCCCTCACCAGAACGCAGGGCATCGGGGAAGTCGCGCGCCGGCGGCATCGCGCGCGCATCGGCGATCAACGTGTCGATCGGCCGGGTGTCGAGGGTGGCGACCTCGCGGTGGCGGGCCAGGATGCGGTCGAGGTAGGTCGCCATCGGTTCTCCGGCCGCACGGTACCAGCGTGGCAGCATGTGAGCCGTGGTCGATACCGAGCGGGCGATCGTCGTCGTCGAGGACGATCCGAACATCGCCGACCTCATCGACGCCTACCTCCGCGAGGCAGGGTTCCGCGTGCTGCTCGCGGCCGACGGCGAGCGCGGGCTCGACCTCGTCACCCAGCACCGGCCGGTGCTCGCCGTCCTCGATGTCGGCCTCCCCGGCATCGACGGCTTCGAGGTGTGCCGTCGCATCCGCGCGACGAGCTCCGTGCCCGTGGTGTTCCTCACCGCCCGCGACGGCGAGATCGATCGTGTGCTCGGCCTCGAGCTCGGCGCGGACGACTACGTCGTCAAGCCGTTCTCACCCCGCGAGCTGGTCGCGCGCGTGAAGGCCATCTTGCGGCGCGGCGCTCCCCCACCGCCGTCCGAGCAGCACGTGTTCGACGTCGGCGAGGGCATCGTGCTCGACACGGCCCGGCGCGAGGTCACCCGCGACGGACAGCCGATCGCGCTCGCCACGAAGGAGTTCGACCTGCTCGCCTTCCTCGCCCGCAACCAGGGCCTGGCGCTGACCCGCCAGCAGCTCGTCGACGGCGTGTGGGGCGCGGACTGGTACGGCGACGATCGCACCGTCGACGTCCACGTCCGCCAGCTGCGCCGCAAGATCGGCGACGACCTGCCGCTCGCCACCGTGTGGGGCATCGGCTACCGCCTCGGATGAGACTTCACACCCGCATCACACCTGTGCAGCACACTCCTGCGACATGACCCGCCGCCTCGTCGTGCTCATGGTGGGACTGGTGTGCACGACGCTCGTCGTCGCCGGTGTCGGCACACTCGTCATCGCCCACGCGCGCGCACGCACGATCACCGAGGAATCCCTGCGCGAACAGGCCGGCGACGTCGCCGCGAGCCTCGGTCAGGTGCTCGATGCCGACACCGGGGTCGCCACTCCGGCCGAGGAGCGGCAACGGCTGCGGCAGCTGGCCGTCCTCGGGCGGCTGCTCGACCTCGACGGGTTCGCCGTGCTGACGCTCGATCGCGCCGGGCGCGTCCTGACCACCGACGAGCTGCCGCCTCAGCTCGATGTCGGGATGCTCGATGTCGCCGCCCTGCAGCGAGGTGCCGACACCAGCGGGCACGAGGGGGATCTCGTGTGGGCAGCCGCGCCGGTCGAGCTACCACGCGAGCGCACCGGCGTCATCGTCCTGTCCCAGGAGGCGAGCCCCGGGCTCGGCCAAGCGTCGCGCTACTTCGTCCTGGCCGCGATCGCCAGCGCGGTCCTCGGGCTGCTCGTCGCCGTCATGGTGGGGCGTCGTGCCACGAGGCCGCTGCGCGCTGCGTCCGCGGCGACGACGCGCATCGCGGCCGGCGAGCTCTCCACGCGACTTCCCGACCCGCCGGCCGACCGCCACGACGAGCTCGCCGAGCTCTCCCGCAACGTCAACTCGATGGCGGCGTCTCTCGAACGATCACGCGCCCTCGAACAGCAGTTCCTCCTGTCGGTCAGTCACGACCTGCGCACGCCGCTCACCTCGATCCGTGGCTACGCCGAAGCGTTGACCGACGGCACCGTCGACCCCGCCAGGTCGGCCGCGGTCATCAAGGCCGAAGCGCGGCGGCTGGAGCGACTGGTCGCCGATCTGCTCGACCTCGCGAAGCTGCAGGCAGCGACGTTCTCGCTGCAATCGGAGGTCGTCGACGTGAACCAGCTCATGGTCGCCTCGGCCGAGGGCTTCCGCCCCGATGCCGCCGATCGCTCCCTGACGCTGCGCGTGCAGCCGTGGCCGGCACCGCTGCTGGTCCTCGCCGACCACGATCGTCTCGCACAGGTCCTCGCCAACCTGACCGAGAACGCCCTCAAGTACGCGACCACCTCGGTGCACGTGGCCACCGGCGCCGACCAGGGCCGGGCGGTGCTCACCGTGCGCGACGACGGACCCGGCATCGAAGCGGCCGACCTGCCACACGTCTTCGAGCGCCTGTACGTGGCACGTCGCCAGCCGGCACGCGCCGAGAGCTCGAGCGGGCTCGGCCTCGCGATCGTGCACCAGCTGGTGACGGCGATGGGCGGCGAGGTCTGGGTGACGTCGGAGGTCGGGGCCGGCACCACGTTCGGCGTCCGACTCCCGCTGGAGCGCTGAGCGTCAGAAGCCGAGGCGGGCCTGCAGCACCGTGGGCAGCGCGGCGATCGGCACACGCTCCTGCTCGGTCGTGTCGCGGTCGCGGACCGTGACGGCGTCGTCCTCGAGCGAGTCGAAGTCGACCGTGACGCACAGCGGCGTGCCGATCTCGTCCTGGCGGCGATACCGGCGCCCGATCGACTGCGTGTCGTCGTAGTCGACCATGTAGCGGTCGGCGAGCGTCCGGTGCACCTGACGAGCGAGCGGCGTGAGCGTCTCCTTCTTGGACAAGGGCAGGACGGCTGCCTTGTAGGGCGCGAGCCGGGGATGGAGACGCAGGAGCGTGCGGGTCTCGCCGGCCACCTCGTCCTCGTCGTACGCGGCCAGCAGGAACGCTGCCATCGCCCGGTTGACGCCGGCGGCGGGTTCGATGACGTAGGGCACGTACCGCTCGTTGGTCGCCTGGTCGAAGAAGTCGAGCTTCTCACCGCTGTGCGCCGAGTGCTGCTTGAGGTCGTAGTCGGTGCGCTGGGCGATGCCCTCGAGCTCGCCCCATCCCCACGGGTACTGGAACTCGACGTCGGACGTACCGGCCGAGTAGTGGCTGAGCTCGTCTGCGTCGTGGGCGCGGAGGCGCAGCATCTGGAGCGGGATGCCGAGGTCGACGTACCACTGCATCCGTGCCGAGCACCAGTACTCGTACCACGTCGGGCTCTCGGCCGGCGGTACGAAGAACTCGAGCTCCATCTGCTCGAACTCGCGGGTTCGGAAGATGAAGTTGCCCGGCGTGATCTCGTTCCGGAAGCTCTTGCCCACCTGGGCGATGCCGAACGGCGGCTTCTTGCGGCTCGTCTGCAGCACGTTCGCGAAGTTGACGAACATCCCCTGCGCGGTCTCGGGGCGGAGGTACACGTCGGCGCCGGCGCCCTCGACCGGGCCGGCCTGGGTCTTGAACATGAGGTTGAAGGCCCTCGCCTCGGTGAAGCTGTCCTTGGCACCGCAGTTGGGGCACACCGAGGGGTCCTCGAGGTGGTCCTCTCGGAACCGCTGCTTGCACGACGTGCAGTCGACGAGGGGGTCGCTGAAGTTGGCGAGGTGGCCGGACGCCTCGAACACCTGCGGCGGGCCGAGGATGGCCGCGTCGATGAGCACGACATCGTCGCGCTGCTGCACCATCGTGCGCACCCAGGCCTCGCGCACGTTGCGCAGCATGAGCGAGCCCAGCGGGCCGTAGTCGTAGCTGGAGCGGAAACCGCCGTAGATCTCGGCCGAGGGATAGACGAAACCCCTGCGCTTGCAGAGGTTGACGATCTGGTCGAGGTCGGTGGCTGGCATAGTCCCGCCAGGTTAGGGGTCATGGCGGCGGACCGACCTGCCGATGATCTCTGGAGTCCACGCGCGACGATGGACCGCACACCCCCCACCACTGCCAGGGAGCAGCACCCCCATGCACCGACAGACCGGCACGGCGCTCTGCGCTGCCGTCCTGCTCACGCTGATGGCGTGCAGCGGAGGCGACGACGATTCCACCGACACGAGCGCCGTCCCGACGAGCGTCGACCAGACCGGCGCGAGCACGGCCACCACCACGGTCGCCGACGGGGCGACCACCGCACCGACTGCCGGTGGCGGGTCGACGTCGGTGCCGGGCTCGGCCACCACGACCGCCGGCGGCGGCACGACCGTCGGTGAGGGCAGCACGGATCCGAGCGGCACAGCTGCGGGCACGGCGACGACGGCCGACCCGGGCCCGACGAACGCCGTACCGCAGAACGACGGTGATCTGAAGCTGCTCGCCGACGGCCTGGGGCCGCTGAAGTTCGGTGCACCGACCGACGACGTGGTCGCGGCGATCACGGCCATCGTCGGCGAACCGGTCAGCGACGCGCCGGCCACGTACCCGATCCCGATCGACGGTGGCCTGTTCCAGTCCGAGGACGAAGAGCTCGGGTTCGTGCAGCCGTTCGGCCGGACCGTGTGCTGGCTGAACGGGCTCTGCATCGAGAACGCCGGCACCGAAGCCGGCTCGTACACCTTCGCCGGGTGGTACTACGCGGCGACCGGACCCGATCTCTTGGCGGCGCCGAGCGGGCTCGACGTCGGATCGACGTGGGCCGAGCACGAGAGCGAGATCACCATCGAGCCGGGTGGCTGCGCCACCGTCGGCCATGGCACCGCCAACGGCGTCTCGTTGAACCTGCTGTCGTCGGGAGAGCCGTTCGTCGACATCGACGCCGACGGCAACGAGACCCCGGGTTCGCCCGACCCCGCCGACGTCGTCGTCCAGCAGATGGAGGCCGGCGCGCAGGTCGAGTTCCTGCTCGACGACTGCTGATCGCAAGCGGGTCGCGGCGTCAGTGCGCCTCGAACATGGCGACCGTGCGGAGCCGCCGTTCGAGGTGGTGCTCGAGCGCTCGTGTCGCGTGGCCGGCGACCTCGTGCACGGCCGGCGTGACCGGCGCGTCGAGCGCCTCGTTCAGGCGGCCGCCGAGGATCATGCGCATGAGCTCGAGCGCCCCTGATGAGAGCGGCACCCCGGTCCGGCAGGTGCGGCAGAGGACGCCACCCTCTGCGACGTCGAACGCGACGAGCGGTTCGGTGGCGCCGCAGCGGACGCACGTGTCGAGCTCCGGCCGGACGCCCTCCGACGCGAGGAGCTTCCAGTAGAACGCCGAGACGACGAGCGGGCTGTCTCGCTGCGCGACCGTGCGCAACGCGCCGACCAGCATGCGATAGATGTGCGGTGCGGGCTCTCGATCCATCGTCATCTGCTCGACCGCCTCGACCATCGCCAGGCCGCTGGTCAGGTGATCGAGATCGCCGATCAGCGGGGCCCGCGTCTCGACGCTCTCGGCCTGGCTGACGATGTCGAGCTCGCGGCCTTGGTAGAGCAGCAGGTTGACGTGGTTGAGCGGTTCGAGCCGGGAGCCGAACTTGGACGTCGTCTTGCGCACGCCCTTGGCGACGGCGCGCACCTTGCCGTGGTGCTCGGTGAGCAGCACGATGATGCGATCGGCCTCACCGAGCTTGTAGGTGCGCAGGACCACCCCGGCGTCGCGGTAGAGCGGCGATGCCATGGCTGTCAGTCGAGTCCACCGAAGCGGCGATGGCGCCGGCCGTACGCCTCGACCGCAGTGGCGAGGTGCTCGGGTCCGAGGTCGGCCCAGGCGACGTCGAGGTACACCAGTTCGCTGTACGCGAGCTCCCACACGATCGACGAGGGCAGCCGGTCGTTGCGACCCAGCACGACCACGAGGTCGGGCTCGGCGGTCGCGGGCGCCAGGAGCGCGGCACCCACCGCCGGTTCGCTGAGCTGGTCGGCCTCGGCGAGCTTGCGCAGCGTCACCACCAGCCGCTCACGACCGTCGGGGGTCGGGTCGACGATCACCGTGCACCCGTCGACGGCGACCACGGCATGGTGCGTCGGCCGTGCCGCATCGGCACCATCGCCCCGCTCGAACGGTCGCAGCGTGAGCCACTCGGCACCCACCTGGCTGCAGAACGCGCCCAGTTCGGCGATCCGGGCACCCCATGCGTCGTCGTCGAGGGCACCCCAGTCCGCGAGCGAGCCACCCACGACCATCACGTGGTGCAGCTCGTCCATGGGGGCCATTCTCCCACGGCAGAACAGGGATATGGTGGCTCGATCGGCACTGCTCCTCCCCCCGACACCGGCGCCCCGGCACCACTGCACGTCGCATGCATCATGGACGGCAACGGCAGGTGGGCCAAGCGCCGTGGCCTGCCACGCACTGCCGGCCACACGGAGGGAGAGGAGAACCTCGCTGCCCTCGTCCGGGTCGCGGTCACGCGCAACGTCGGCTGGCTGACGGTGTTCGGGTTCTCGACCGAGAACTGGGTCCGGCCACGCGCCGAGGTCCGCCACATCCTCGGCCTGCATCGCAAGCTGTTCAGCCGCGTCGACGAGCTGAACAGCCTGAACGTTCGGATCCAGTGGATGGGACGCCCGTTCGACTCCCCCGACGCTCGGACGCCCAAGTACGTGCAGCGCGCCATCCGCAAGGCGATCGCCGACACGAGCCGCAACACCGGGATGGTGCTGACGGTCGCGTTCGACTACGGCAGCCGAGCCGAGCTCGTGCACGCCGCACTCGAGGCACGTGCGGCCGGCGACACCGTGAGCGAGACCAGCATCGCCCAGCACCTCTACCAGCCCGAGCTCCCACCGGTCGACGTGCTCGTCCGCACCTCGGGCGAGCTCCGCATCTCGAACTTCATGCTCTGGCAGATCACCGGCGCCCGTGTGTACTTCACCGAGCGCACCTGGCCGGAGTTCGATGCAGCCGAGCTCGACGCGGCCATCGCCCTCGCATCGTGACGACCACTGACGACCGCGTGATCGCGGCCCTGGCTCGCGTCACCCACGCGCTGCCCGCGGCCGAGGATCGTCCCGGGCAGCAGCAGATGGCGATCGCGATCGCCAATGCGATCCGCGCCGAGCGTCATCTCATCGTGCAGGCCGGCACCGGCACCGGCAAGACGATGGGCTACCTGGTTCCGGCGGTTCTCGCCGGCAAGAAGGTCGTGGTCGCCACAGCCACCAAGGCGTTGCAGGACCAGCTGGCCACCAAGGACCTGCCCTTCCTCGACGAGCACCTTGCCGCCGCCGGCGGTCATTCGTTCGAATGGGCCGTGCTCAAGGGGCGCAGCAACTACGTGTGCCTGCAGAGGCTGCGCGAGACACAGGACGGCACAGACGGCCAGCTCGAGCTCGAGGAGCTCGCGCCGGTCACCAAGGTCGAGATCAAACGGGTCGCGACGTGGGCGGCCACGTCCGACACGGGCGACCTGGCCGATGCGCCGTTCGCGCTGTCGGACACTGCACAGCGGGCGGTCACGGTCGGCAGCGACGAGTGCCCGGGGGCGACGCGCTGCCCGCTCGGCGGGCCGTGCTTCGCCGAGCGGGCACGGCAGCGAGCCACCACTGCCGACGTCGTGGTCGTCAACATGCACCTCTACGGTCTGCACGTCGCGAGCGGAGGAGTGCTCCTCCCCGAGCACGACGTGCTGGTGGTCGACGAGGCGCACCAGCTCGAGGACATCATGAGCGACACGGTCGGGCTCCAGATCGGCCCGAGCCGGTTCACGGTGCTCGCCGGTGCGCTTCGCCGCATCCTCGACGACACGGCCTTGATCGGCGGCGTCGCCGACGCAGCCGCGGCGCTCCGCGGCGCGCTCGCGCCCCGGGCAGGCGAGCGACTCCCCGATCCGTTGCCCGTTGCGCTGCACGACGTGCTCGTGCATGCGCGCGGTCGCATCGAGGCCGCGCAGGCCGGCCTGCGGGCGATCGACACCGCGCTCGAGGACGCGAAGCAGCGCAAGCTGCGCGCCCAGACGTTGGCCGGTCGACTGCAGGACGACATCGACTCGGCCATCGGCAGCCGCGAGGGCTACGTGGCGTTCGTGTCGGGCAGCCCTGAGCACCCCCGGCTCGAGGTGGCGCCGCTCGACGTCGGGCCCGTGCTCGAGAACGGCATCTGGACGCAGCGCACCGCGATCTTGACGAGCGCCACGATCCCGAGCTCGCTCGCGCGACGTGTCGGGCTCGCCGAGCACAGTGTCGACAGCATCGACGTCGGGAGCCCTTTCGACTACGAGCACCACGCGCTGCTCTACTGCGCGCTGCACCTCCCCGATCCTCGGGCCCCCGGCCGAGACGCCGCCGCCCACGACGAGATCGCCACGCTCATCGAGGCAGCCGGTGGGCGGACGCTCGCCCTCTTCACCAGCTGGAAGGCGATGGACGCCGCGGCCGCCGCTGTGCGCGGGCGAGTGCCGCACACGATCCTCACGCAGCGCGACCTGCCGAAGTCCGCGCTCGTCCAGCAGTTCAGCGCCGACGAATCGACGTGCCTGTTCGCGACCGCCGGGTTCTTCCAGGGCATCGACATCCCCGGACGCACGCTCAGCCTGGTCATCATCGACCGGATCCCGTTCCCCCGCCCCGACGACCCGTTGCTGTCAGCTCGGCGTGAGCGTCTCGGGCCACGCGCCTTCGTCGAGATCGATGTCCCGCGAGCGGGGATCCTGCTGGCCCAGGCAACCGGGCGCCTCATCCGCACGGCGACCGACCGCGGCGTCGTCGCAGTGCTCGATCGACGCCTGGGCACGGCGAGCTACCGCTGGGACATCGTGCGCGCGCTGCCCCCGATGCGACGCACCCGTCACCGCGCCGAGGCGACCGCGTTCCTGCACGAGATCACCCAGCACAGCGATCAGGTGAGCAGCCGGTAGCCGATGCCGCGGACCGTGACGATCAGCTTCGGATCGTCGGGATGGTCCTCGATCTTCACCCGCAGCCGGCGCACGTGGGCATCGACCAACCGACTGTCGCCGAGGTACTCGTAGCCCCACACCCGCTCGAGCAACTGGTCGCGCGACAGCACCGCGCCGGCGTGGTCGGCGAACTCGCACAGCAGCCGGAACTCGGTCTTGGTGAGGCTCAGCTCGTGCCCGCCCTTCAGGGCGATCCCCTGTTCGCGGCGCAGCTCGACATCACCGAAGCGGCTGGGCGGCTCGGCCGTCGTGCTCTCGTGCAGCTGCACCCGGCGCAGTGCGGCGCGGATCCGGGCGGCGAGCTCTTTGGGCACCACCGGCTTGGTGACGTAGTCGTCGGCACCCGCCTCGAGGCCCGCGACCAGGTCGTACGTGTCGGTCTGGGCGGTGACGATGATGATCGGCACGATGCTGCTGGCGCGCAGGGTGCGGCACACCTCGAAGCCGCCGATGTCGGGCAGGCGCAGGTCGAGCAGCACGAGGTCGGGCTCCTCCTTGGCGAAGGACTCGAGGCCGCTGCGCCCGTCGGCGGCCTCGCGCACCTCGTAGCCCTCGTCCTCGAGCGCGAGTGACAGCGCGAGCCGGATGGAGTCATCGTCTTCGATGAACAGCAGCGAGGTCACGGCCACATTCTGACGGGCCGGCCCGGAACCGGACGGCAGTTGTTACAGAAATCGCACACACAGCGTGCCGAGCTGTCACAAACGCCGATCAAAGTACTCACTGTTCACGCTGCATCGGTGGGGTACCAACCTCCCCCTGGTGCCCCACCGGCAGCGCGAAAGCCTCGCCCACCAGTCCACCTGCCGCGGGAGGTCCCATGTTGTCGCCGATCCTCATCGCTTCGACCGACACCACGCGGCAGCTGCTGGTGATGACGGTCGAGGGCCCGATGGCCGACCCGGCCCACGTCGAGGCCCTGCGCATGGTCCTGCCGGCCGTCCCGGCCGGCTACAGCCTGATCGTCGATCTGTCCGGCGCCACCTCCTTCAGCGACGGCGCCATCGATGCGCTCCGTTCGGTCGCCCGCGAGTCGGTCGAGCAAGGGCAGATCATGATCGTCGTGTGCGGTGACATCGAACGCCGCGCCGAGCTGGTGCTCGCCGACCTCGACACGCTCGTGCCGGTCGTCGAAGCCGTCGAGCAGGCGTTGCCGCTCACCCAGGCAGCCGCCTGAGCACCGCCGCCGCACCGGCACGCGCCATCAGCCACACTAGAGAGGTGCCTCCTCGCGCGCGCCGCACCCTGCGCCTGCGCACGCGCGCGACCCTCGCCTTCAGCTTCACGGCACTCCTCGCCAGCCTCGCGCTCGCCGTCGTCACCTACGCCGTCGCCCGCAACTACCTGCTCGACCAGCGCACCTCGAGCGCACAGAGCCAGGCCTTCAACAACGCGAAGACCGTGCGCGACGAGCTCCGGTCACGAGAGGGCAACGTCGCCGAGCTGATGCTGCAGCTGCGCACCGAGGGCAACGGCTTCGCCGTGCTGGAGCAGGAGAACGGCAGCCCGCTCAGCAGCAACGTGCGTACCCAGGGCAACCCGTTCCCGGCGTTGCTGATCGGCAACGTCACCAAGGGCGTGAACGGCATCCAGCGCTTCGACTACGAAGGCGACCGGTTCCTCGGGGTCGGCATCTTCCTCGCCGAGTTCAACGCGCTGTACCTCGAGGCGTTTCCGCTCGAGAACACCGAGCGCACCCTGCAGGCGATCGCCACCGCACTCGGCATCGGCGCAGCTGCCACCGCGCTCGTCGCCGGGTTCCTCGGCTGGTGGACGAACCGGCGACTGCTGCGGCCGCTGACCCGGGTCGCCCAGGCAGCCGGCGACATCGCGTCCGGCGGTCTCGACACCCGCATGGCGCCCGAGGACGACCCCGATCTCGACCGCCTGGCCCAGTCGTTCAACGACATGGCCGACGCCGTGCAGACCCGTCTCGAGCGCGAGGCGCGCTTCGCGTCCGACGTCAGTCACGAGCTGCGCTCCCCCATCACCGCGCTGTCTGCCGCCGTCGAGGTGCTCGACGCGAAGCGGACCGACCTCCCCGATCGCACACAGCAAGCGCTCGACGTCGTCACCGACCAGGTTCGCCGGTTCGATCAGATGGTGATGGACCTGCTCGAGCTGTCACGCATCGACGCCGGCTCGACCGAGCTGCACCGCGAGGACGTGCAGATCGGTGACCTCGTCAGCCGCATCGCCCACCGCTACGGGTTCGGTGACGTCCCGATCGTGGTCGATCCGACAGCGCCCATCACCGTGCGGATCGACAAGCTGCGCTTCGAACGGGTGCTCGCCAACCTGCTCGACAACGCGAAGGCACACGGCGGTGGCCCCACGCGCATCACGATCGATCCGGCCGAGCGCAACGGCGTCACGCTGGGCGTCGAGGACGCCGGCCCCGGTGTCGCGCAGGGCGAGCGGGCGCGCATCTTCGAGCGCTTCGCGCGAGGCAGCGCCGCGCGGCACCGCATCGGCACCGGACTCGGGCTGTCGCTCGTCGCCGAGCACGCTCAGGCGCACGGCGGCGAGGCCTGGGTCGACGACCGACAAGGCGGCGGCGCGCGGTTCGTCGTCACGCTCCCGGGGCCCGCCTGATGCGTCGCCTCCTCGCGCTGACGTCGGTCGGGCTGCTGGTGGTCGTGCTCGCTGCGTGTGGCCTTCCCACCGACGGCGACTTCTCGCGGATCGATCCCTCGGAGGACGGCTTCGGCCTGTCGCAGACGACGTTGCCGACCACGACGACCACGACGACGACCGTGCCCACCACCACCGTGCCCGAGAGCACGACGACCAGCAGCAGCATCCTGCAGACGACGACCACGACCCTGCCCGTCGAGCTGGTGACCGTCTTCTACCCGAGCGGCCGCCAGCTCGCCCAGGCCCAACAAGCGCTCCCCCTCAACCCATCGCTCCAACAGGTGATGTTCCTCATCCTCTCCGGCCACCCGGAGGGGGTGGAGTACGTCGGCATGCGCGACATCCTGCCGAGCGATGCCGACATCACGGTCGAGAAGATCGGTGGCGTGGCGGTCGTCGACTTCCCGCCTGGCCTCTTCGACGACATCTCGCCGACAGACCAGCTGCTCGTGTTCGGCCAGATCGTCCTCACCATGACGAACCAGCGCGGGGTGGGTCAGGTGCGGTTCGAGCAGGATGGTGGCGACATGAGCGTGTTCCTCGGCAACAGCACGCTCAGCGAGCCCGGTCAGCTCGTCTCCTCCGACGACTACGTGAACCTCATCGAAGGCCCGAGCCCGCCCCTGACGACGACCACCACGACGATCAGCACGATCGCTCCCGCCGGGTCGGACACCTCGGTCCAGGTGTGATCATGCGCAGCGGATTCGTCGCGCTCGTCGGTCGGCCCAACGTCGGCAAGTCGACCCTGGTGAACGCGATGTGCGGGCAGAAGGTGAGCATCGTCTCCGACAAACCGCAGACGACGCGCACCCGCGTCCGCGGTGTGCTCACCCGCCCCGATTCGCAGCTGATCTTCGTCGACACGCCAGGCCTGCACAAGCCGGTCACCGCGCTCGGCGATCGGGTGAACGCCACAGCGCTCGACAGCGTGCACGACGTCGACGTCGTGTGCGTCGTGATCGACGGGACCAAGCCCTTCGGCAGCGGCGACCAGTGGGTCGCCGGCCGGGTGGACGTGCGCGAAGCCATCGTCGTGATCAACAAGATCGACGCGATCAAGAAGGACCGGTTGGTCGCGCAGCTGGCTGCGGCCTCGTCACTCGATGCCGCTGCCTACTTCCCCGTGTCGGCGAAGACGGGCGAGGGCATCGGTGCGCTCGTCGACCACCTGGCGTCGTTGATGCCGGAGGGTCCGCTGTTGTTCCCGGACGACATCGTGCGCGAGCTGCCCGACGAGCAGTGGATCGCGGAGCTCGTTCGCGAGCAGCTGCTCGCCGTGACCCACGACGAACTGCCCTACAGCATCGCGACGCGGGTGACCGAGTGGGAGTGGCCGCGCGTGCGCGTCGAGATCGTCGTCGAGCGCGACAGCCAGAAGGGCATGGTGATCGGCAAGGGCGGCTCGATCCTGAAAGAGGTCGGCACACGCGTGCGCAAGCAGCTGCCCGAGGGCGTGTACCTCGAGCTGTTCGTCAAGGTCGACAAGGACTGGCAACGTCGCCCCGACCGCGTGGAGCGCCTCGGGTACTAGACCTTGCTGTCGCGGCCGGCCCAGAAGGGGGCTCGGAGCTCGCGCTTCAGGATCTTGCCACTGCCGGTCTTGGGCAGCTCGTCCGACCACGTCACCGAGCGCGGCACCTTGTAGCCGGCGAGGTGCTCGCGGGCGAAGGCGATCACGTCGTCCTCCGTCATCGACGCGCCCTCGCGCAGCACGACCACCGCGTGCACGCTCTCGCCCCACTCGTCGCTCGGCACCCCGAACACAGCAGCTTCGAGGACGTCGGGGTGGTGCTCGAGCGCACCTTCGATCTCGGCCGGGTAGATGTTCATGCCGCCCGAGATGATCATGTCCTTCTTGCGATCGCAGATGTAGATGTAGCCCTCGTCGTCGCGATAGGCGATGTCGCCGACGGTCTGGTAGCCGTGCTTCTGGTCGTCGAGGTACTTGTCGTGCTGCTTGTAGTAGTCGTTGAAGACGGCCGGGCTCTTCACGAACAGCTCGCCGGGATGATCGGGGCCTGTGCCGGTGACCTCGTTGCCATCGTCGTCGAACAGCTTGATCTCGACCATGGGCGCGGCGAGTCCGCACGAGCCCGGCTTGCGCAGCTGATCCTCCGGGCGGAGGATGCAGTTGACCCCGAGCTCGGTCGAGCCGTACACCTCGAACAGCGAGTCCGTAGGCATGAACGAGAGGTACATCTGCTTCAACGCGAAGCTCCACGGCGCAGCGTTGGCGATCATGCGCCGCATCGACGAGACGTCGTACTTCGCTTTCACCTCGTCGGGCAGGTTGCACACCATCCGGATGGGAGTGGGCGCGCTGAACGTCGACGTGACGCGGTACTGATCGACGAGCCGCAGCCAGTCTTCCGCCTGGAACTTGCGCTGCAGCACGACCGTCTGACCGAACGCCTGCGCAAGCCCCATGAAGCCCCCGGGGCCCGAGTGGTACAACGGTCCGGTCGTGATGTACACGTCGTCAGGCGTGTAGCCGATGTACGCGACCATCGCGGCCATCGCCTCGGCCCCCGCCGTGCCGCTCCGGAACGCACCCTTCGGCTTGCCGGTGGTGCCGCTGGTGTAGATCATCGTCGCGCCGGCCTCGGTGTTCTCGGGCACGACCGGCTCGTCCGCCGGCGCCCGAGACATCAGCGGATCGGCATCGACCATGCCGGTCGGAACGTCGCCGCCCGAGTCGAAGACGAGGTAGTGCTCGACCTTCGGCAGTTCGCCGCGGATGCGCTCGAACATCGGCGCGAACTCGGCGTCGACGTACACCACACCGGCGTCGCTGTGGTCGGTGACGTACGCAGCCTCCTCGTCGCTGAGCCGGTAGTTCAGCGGCACTGCGGTGATGCCGAGCTTGCGCGCCGCGTTGATCATCAACACGACGCCGACCGAGTTCTGACCGCACCACACCACCTTCGTCTCACCGGGCCGCACGCCGAGGTCGAGCAGCGCATTGGCCAAACGGTTCGAGGCCTCGTTCAGCTCGGCGAAGGTCCGTGCGATGACCGTTCCGTCGGGACGGTCATCGACCATCGCGAGCTTGTCGGGCTGCATGGTCGCGTACAGGCTCAAGAAGTCCCCCATGGCTCTTTCGTAGCAGGTGGCGACAGCTCGCTGAGACGCGGAGCGACGGACGCGTGGCAAGCTTCCGCCATGGCAGCACGCATCATCAACGGCACCGACGAGCTGAAGTCGCTCATCGGCCAGCACCTCGGATACAGCGAGTGGATGGAGATCACCCAGGAGCAGGTGAACCAGTTCGCCGACGCGACCGGCGACCACCAGTGGATCCACGTCGATCCGGAGCGCGCGAAGAAGGAGAGCCCCTTCGGCGGCCCGATCGCCCACGGCTACCTCACGCTCTCCCTCGGCCCTGCGCTCATGCCCCAGGTGGTCATGACGACCGGCTACAAGATGGGCGTCAACTACGGCTGCAACAAGGTGCGCTTCATGTCGCCGGTCCCGATCGGCGCCAAGCTCCGCCTCGGCGTCACACTCGTCGCCGTCGAGGAGATCGCCGGCGGCGTCCAGTCGACCTACAACTTCTCGTTCGAGTGCGAGGGCTCGCCCAAGCCGAGTTGCGTCGCCGAGGTCATCTACCGCAGCTACGTGTAGACCCGGTCCGGGTCGGCGGGCGTGTCACACCCCTTTGGGATGATCGGATCGTGGCGGCGGGTCCGGACGAGTTGGGTGATGCGGAGCTCGTGGCCCGTTCGCGTGAGGTGGAGGCGACGCGGCGCCGGTGTGAGGCCGAGCAGGCCGAGATCATGCGCGAGATAGAGCGTCGTCAATTGTTCGTCGCGGATGGTCATCGGGACGTGCGCGGCTGGTATCGGGCGACACATCGCTGGTCGACACGTGACACCAACCGGTGCCGCCGTCTCGGTCAGCTCGGCACCGCAGCACCGCAGGTGGTCGCTGCGCTCGCGGATGGCACGATCGGGGTCGTCCAAGCGCAGTTGATCGCGGATGCGTACGCGAACCCGCGGGTCGCCGACCACGTCGTCGACGCCGCAGCACAGTTGATCGAACACGCCCAGCACCTGTCCGCGGCCGAGTTCGAGCAGATCGTGCGCCGCTTCGTGCTCCTCGTCGACCACGACGGCTCCGCACGCGCTGCGGAGCGGGCCCTGACGGATCGGAAGCTGTCGATCGGGTTCTCCGACCACACCTTCAGCCTGCGGGTCAACGGACCGGCCGCTGATGGTGTGGCGCTGCGGGCGGCATGGAAAGCGCAGCTCG
>JBFWSW010000027.1:0-60790 GCA_050248155.1 Ilumatobacteraceae bacterium | reverse complement strand
ACGTCCCGACCGCACCTCGGCATCGAGAGCCTTCGAACCCGCCTGATCGCCGAGGTCGACGAGAGGTCGTCGGGCGCGTCGTTCGACATCTCCGTCGGGTTCGACGGTGCGATCGACGATGTCGATCCGGCGCTCGCTCAGGAGGCGCTGCAGGTGGTGCGCGAGGCGATGGCGGACATGGGCGACCTCGGAGCTCGTGAGGTGCAGGTGTCCGTCACCGCACATGAGGACTTCGTCATCGCGATCACCGTCGAGGTCGACGCCCACGACGTGCCCCGGTGCGCGCCCGCTGGATTGGATCGGCGCGCCGCGGCGCTCGGCGGCTCCTGTGCGGTCGAGCAGTCGGAGCCCGGCCACGTGGAGATCGTCTGGCGGGTGCCACTGCTGCGCGGCGCCCCCACACCAGCTCTGGTCGTCACCGGTCCGAGTCGATGATGTGGACCGCGCTTTCCTCGGCGGAACGGTCGCCCTCGTCGCCGACGATCTCGACCTCGTCGGCGATCAGCGCCTCGGACAGGTCGGCCTCCATGACGTCCACCTCGGCTTCGTCGCGGGCTGCGGCGAGATCGTCGTCCTCTTCGGGCTCGGTCCGGGCATCGCGTGTCGCGACCGAGTCCTCGATCGGCTCGACGACGTTGCGCTCCTCCGCCAGGTACGGCCGGTCGACGGTGACGTCCATGCGCCCCTGCTCATCGGGATCGGAACCGGTGGTCTCCTCGTCGAATGACTCCGCGACGTCCTGTGGATCGCTCATGCGCCGGGGTGCCCGGTGCGTGTGGCGCCGAAACGTGAGTGGCACAACGGAAGCGAGGACCTTGGTCCCTGGTGCGATGACGTCCGATCGAGTGATGTGCACCCATGCTTGATCTCGCGCCCCCCAAGGCTCAGCAGCCCGCGGACGAGCCGTCCACGGCGCGGCGCGGCGAGCCGGATCGACCGCTGGCGGTCACGGTCGGTTCGGTCCACGGCGCAGAGCTCGTCATACGTGCGATCGCACGCCTGCGCGCAGCAGGGACGGAGGTGCGCTACGTCGTCGCGAGCGATCCGATCGGATCGCCCGTGGCCAGTGGCTGCCCGTCGTCCCTCGGCACGCTCGCGGAGATCGCCCGGCGCTGCGCGGTCGCCGACCTCGTCGAGCTTGCCCCGGCTCACGACTGGTCGGCGCTGCGCGCGCTCGTCCGGCGCGCGGACGTGGTGGTCGTCCCGTGCGCGCCGGGTGATCTGGCCCCGCCGTACGTTCTCGCCGAGGCAGTTGCGGCGGGCAAGCCCGTCGTGGCGACGGACTGCGCCGACATCCACGGCCTGGGCCGGGCCGGCGCGGTCAGGCTCGTGCCGCACTCCGCGACGCGCTACGCGTCCGCGATCAACACGGTGCTCACCGACGCCCGCGCGCGGCACCGCATGGAGGCGGCGTCGCGGGCCGCCGCGGCGATCCACGACTGGAAGGCCGTCTCGGCACAGTTCGAGTCGATCATCGCCGGCGGACTGCCGGCCGGCTGACCGACGACGCCGGTCGCTCCGCGCATCACCGCTCACCCGTCCGGGTATCGTCTCAGCAGATCCAGGTCAGGTGGCCCACCAGACCGACTCGCGCTCTGGTAGAAGGTACACCTGATGAGAACTCTTCGCTCTGCGCTCGGGCGCGCCGTGGTCGTCGCTCTGGTGGTTCCCGTCCTCGGCGCACTGCCGGTTCCGAAGGCGTCTGCCGCTGGACCGACGGCGCAGCTGCCCACGGCCAACCCGGCCAACTTCACCCCGAACGTCCGCAACGGCGAGGTCGACTCCATCTTCCAGGTGGGCAACACCGTCATCATCGGCGGGACGTTCACCCAGGTCGCGAACGCGACGGCGAACGGGGGCACGGTCTACAACCGCAGCTCGCTCGCGGCCTTCAACGCGACGACCGGGGTGGTCAGCACGACGTTCAACCCGGTGATCGACGCCGACATCACGACGATCATCCCGGCGGCCGACGGCACGTCGATCTACGTCGCCGGCGACTTCAACTCCGTCAACGGCGTCACCCGCCGCAAGGTGGCGCGCATCAACATCGCCGACGGTTCGCTCGTCAACGGCTTCAACGCCGGAGGGATCGACGGCATCGTGCGCGACATGAAGCTGCTCGGTTCCGAGCTGCTCATCAGCGGGCTCTTCCGCAACGTCGCCGGCACGTCGCGCACCAACATCGCGAGCCTCGACGCGACGAGCGGAGCGCTCACGCCGCGGCTGAACCTGGCAGTCGACGGCCAGCACAACGACGGATCGACGAACGTCATCAAGTTCGAGATCACGCCCGCCGGCGATCGGCTCCTGATGATCGGCAACTTCACGTCGGTCGACGGTCAACTCCGCGACCAGATCGCGATGCTCGACATCAGCACCAGTCCCGCCACGCTCACCCCCTGGTACACGGATTGGTTCGAGGCAACCTGCGCGAGCGCGTTCGACTCGTACATGCGCGACGTCGACATCTCCGAGGACGGCACCTACGCGGTCATCACGACGACGGGCGCCTATCGAGCGGGCCTCGCGTGCGACAGCGACTCGCGCTTCGAGATCGACAACACCTCGTCGTCCAACGCCCCTACGTGGACCAACTGGACCGGCGGTGACACCAGCTATGCGGTCGAGATTCACAACGGGGTCGCGTACATCGGCGGGCACATGCGGTGGGCGAACAACCCGAGCGCAGGCGACCGCGCCGGCCAGGGAGCCGTGCCCCGCCCGGGCATGATGGCCCTCGACGTCGAGACCGGCCTGCCGTTCAGCTGGAACCCCGGCCGTGAGCGCGGCGTCGGCTTGTTCGACTACCACGTCACGGCCGCGGGGCTGTGGGCCGGCAGCGACACCGATCGCTGGAACGGCGAGCTGCGACAGCGGCTCGCCTTCTTCCCGTGGGCCGGTGGCTCGGAGGTGCCCCAGAGCACCGTCGGAGACCTTCCCGGCAACGTCGTGCAGCTCGGCCAGACCGGCGGCTCGACGGGCACCGACACCTCGGTGCTGTACCGCGTGAACGCGGCCGGCCCTGCGCTGGCGTCGATCGACGACGGACCGGACTGGGAGGCAGACAACTCGGCGTCGTCGCCCTACCGCAACTCCGGCAGCAGCGTGACGACATCCACGCTGACCGTCGGCACCTATGACGCCACCGTCCCCACCGCCGACAACGACCGCCCCCCGTCGGCCCTCTTCGCCACGGAGCGATGGGACGCCGGGGCGAGTCCGGAGATGTCCTGGTCGTTCCCGGTCCCGGCCGGCACGGCGATCCAGGTGCGGCTCTACATGGCGAACAAGAGCGGGAACACCGACGAGGTCGGTGACCGCATCTTCGACGTCCGACTCGACGGCGACCTCGTCATCGACAACCTCGACCTGGTCGCGACGCCCGGTCACAACATCGGCACGATGCGAGCGTTCAACATCGTCAGCGACGGCACGGTGAACATCGTGTTCGAGCACGGGCCGATCCAGAACCCGCTCGTCAACGGCATCGAGATCATCCGGCGCAACGTGTCGCTCACGGGCACGTTCGGTCAGCAGGACCAGGTGCGCCGGGTCGCCTACGACGGTGCCGCGACGGCGACGCAGACGGGTCCGTTCGCCGGCACCGTCGCGTGGCACTCCGTGCGTGGCGCCTTCATGGTCAACAGCACGCTGTTCACGCTGCACAGCGACGGCACCCTGGTGCGGCGTAGCTTCGACGGCACGACGTTCGGCCCGGGCACGGCGACCTACACGTACGCGAACAACATCATCGCCGACGCGCCGAACATGACCGGCATCTTCTTCGATCCCGAGACGTCGCGCATCTACTACACGCTCTCCACGTCGAACACGACCCTCTACTACCGGTCGTTCCTACCCGAGAGCGGCGTCATCTCCGCGTTGCGGTTCACCCAGAGCGGGGGAGCGGTCGCGCAGCTCGACCCGTCACGCGTGCACGGGATGTTCCTCGCCGACGGCCAGATCTGGTTCGGTGACGACAACACCGGCCAGCTCATGAAGATCGGGTTCGCGGGCGGCACGCCCACGGGCAGCGACTCGCTCGCCGACGCCAACACCTACTGGACCGACGGTCGAGCGATGTTCCTCACCAGCCTGGCGCCGGTGAACGTCGCACCGACCGCGGCGTTCACGGCGGCGTGCGTCGACGCAACCTGTGAGTTCGATGCGGCAGGGTCGACCGACCCCGACGGCCTGATCGCCAACTACGAGTGGGACTTCGGCGACGGCCAGATCGGTCTCGGTTCGGGCGCCAGCCACACGTATGCGGCCAGCGGCAACTACACCGTCACGCTCACCGTCTCCGACGCCGACCTGGCGACGGGCACGACGCAGCAGGTGGTGTCGGTGACCGTGCCGGGGCAGCCCCCGCCGCCTCCGCCGCCTGTCGAGCCCGGCTACAACCCGCTCGCCGCACCGTCGCGAATCCTCGACACCCGCGCCGACGGCCAGACGGTCGACGCACTGTACGCAGCGACTGGCATACGTCCACTCGGGTCGACGCTCGACCTGCCGGTGGTCGGCCGTGCGGGGGTGCCGGCTGACGCGACCGCAGTCGTCCTGAACGTCACGGTGACGGAGGGCCAGGGACCCGGGTTCATCACGGTCTTCCCCTGCGGCGAGCCACAGCCGACGGCGAGCAGCCTCAACTACGTGGCGGGCAAGAACATCCCCAACCTCGTCATCTCCAAGATCGGCGCCGGTGGGGCCGTGTGCTTCTTCAACAGCGCGGCGACTCATCTCGTCGTCGACGTCGCCGGCTTCTACACGGGGGCGCAGTCCTTCGCACCGCTGGCGGCGCCGGCGCGCCTGCTCGACACGCGCTCCGATGGTGTCACCGTCGATGGCTTGTCCATGGGCGAGGGAATTCGGCCGGCCGGGACGGTGCAGACCTTGCAGGTCACCACCCGCGCCGGGGTTCCTGCGGGCGCAGCCTCGGTCGTCCTCAACGTCACCGTCGACCAACCCGAGACAGCCGGCTTCGTCACGGCGTTCCCGTGCGACGCGACGCTGCCCACCGCGTCGAACGTCAACTTCGTGGCGGGTCAGACCGTCCCGAACGCGGTGGTGTCCAAGCTCAGCGCCGCGGGGACGGTGTGCCTGTTCACGTCGGCCACGACGCATCTCGTCGTCGACATCTCCGGCTACTTCGCCGACACGTCGTTCGTGGTGCCGCTCGCCGCCCCTGCTCGGTTGCTCGACACGCGTGCCGACGGCACGACGATCGACGGCGCGTTCGTGGCCGGTGGTCTGCGTCCGACGGGCGGCACGCTGCAGCTCGCCGTCTCGGGCCGAGCGAACATCCCCGCGACGGCGTCGGCGGTGGTGCTGAACGTCACGGTCGACCAACCGGCGGCCGACGGCTTCATCACCGTCTACCCGTCCGACTCCGGTCGGCCGAACGCGTCGAACCTCAACTACATCGTCGGCCAGACGGTGCCGAACGCGGTGATCGCTCGCCTCGGTCCAGGGGGCACGGTGTGCCTCTTCAACAGCGGAGCGACCCACCTCGTGGTCGACGTGGCGGCGTACATCACGGGCACAGCGCCTCCGAGCACCGGAGCTGCCTGCCCGCCCGACCCCGCCTGAGCGAACGGTGACCTGCTGACCGCGCCGGCACCGCCTGTCGCCGCTGGTCAGGGCGTTCTGTCAGCGATGCTCTCATCCCGGCCTCGCTGCGTGCCGATGAACCATCGTGCGCTCCAAGAGTCAGCATGCGGAGCGAACGCCGACGCGCCCTCACCGGGCGGCGCTGATCGCCGTGTCGGCCGTCGCGGTCACTGCGCTCAGCGTGGTGCACTTCGCCCAGGCTGATGGGGTCGTCGGCGAGGCGACGTACCTCGGCGTCACGGTCGGTGCGAGCATCAGTGCCTGGTGGGGCACGTCGCGTCTCGGCGGATGGGTCCGGCTGTGGCTCGCGGTCGGGCTGACCGCGTCGGCGCTCGGCGACGTCCTGTACCAGATCGTCGTCTCGGTCCGGGGGTTCGAGCCCGACGCGTCGGTGGCCGACGTAGGGTGGATCGCCTCGTACGTCGGACTCGCCGTGGCGATGCTCGTGCTGCTCCGGCTCGGACGCCGCAGGGCACGAACCGACGTCGACGGGCTGATCGACATGGCGGTCGTCGCGCTGGTGTGCGCTCTCGTGCTCTGGCAGCTGTGGCTGAGCTCCACGTTCAGCGACGACTCCGTCTCGCTGTTCGTCAGGGTGCTGTGGGCCGCGTATCCGGTGCTCGACGCCACGCTGCTCGTCCTGGTCATTCGAACGCTGGCCGAGCGACGCACGCGCACGTCGATGGGACTGCTGCTCGCCAGTGGGGTCGTGTGCTGGCTGGTCTCCGACTTCTGGTTCCTCATCGGCGTGCCCGAGGGTCGGGTGACGGACCTGCTCGACATCGGTTGGATGGTGGGCGCTGCGCTCCTGGCGGGTGCAGCCTGGTCCGACACGAGCGAACGCACCGACGCGTCCACCGACCCCTCGACGCGCGAGGTGGGCAAGCTCCGGATCGCACTCGGGATGTCGCCGCTGCTCGTGCCGAGCCTCATCGAGCTGCTCGCGTACTGGAACGGTGAGGACGCGAACCCTGTCCCGCTGTTGCTCGCGACCTTCGTGCTCGTCGCGCTCGCATCGATGCGCGCGTTGCGCATCCTGCGACTGCGCGACGACGCACGGCGCGACCTCGAGCAGAGCGAGCAGCTGTACCGGGCGCTCGCGGCCAACTCGGCCGACGCAGTGATGCTGCTCGACGCGTCGGGCACGATCATCAACGACGCACCGAACCTCGCCGCGCTCGTCGGCTATCCCGGCGAGCCGACCGCGGGGCACCGAGCACTCGACTTCGTCTCCGACGCCGACGTGCAGTCACACCTCATGTTCGACGAGGCGCTCCTGAGCCCCGGCGTCGTGCTGTCCGGTGAGGTGCTCGTGCGACGTCCCGACGGCAGCGAGCTGTGGTTGGGCACGCGGGCGGTGAACCTGCTCGACGAGCCGGCGGTCGCTGGCATCGTCGTCAACGTGCACGACATCACCGACCGCAAGCGAGCGGAGCAGGAGCTCGTGCACCAGGCGTTCCACGACTCGCTGACCGGCCTCGCGAACCGTCTGCTCTTCCGCGATCGCATCGAGCACGCCCTCAGCCGCAGCGTGCGTACTGGCCTCGACCCGGCGATCGTGTACATCGATCTCGACGGGTTCAAGAACGTGAACGACGGGCTCGGCCACGAAGCCGGCGACCGGCTGCTGGAAGAGGTGTCGTCGCGCGTCCTCGCGGTGGTGCGCTCGGGCGACACCGTCGCCCGGCTCGGAGGCGACGAGTTCGCTGTGCTCGTCGAGGAATCCCGTCATGTCGCTGCCGAGGCAGAGGCGATCGCCGACCGGATCCTGCAATCCTTGTCGGCCCCGATCGTGCTGGGCGAGCACGAGGTGACGCTCTCCGCCAGCGTTGGCATCGCGATCGCCGATGCCGATACGACCGCATCGTCGCTGTTGCGCGACGCCGACGTGGCGATGTATCGCGCGAAGAGCTCGGGGAGGTCGCGCTGGGTCGTCTACGAGCCCACGATGCGAGCGGCTGCGGTCGAGCGGTTGCAGATCGAGAACGACCTCGCCCACGCCGTTCACGGCGCAGCAGCTGCGGCTGGTGTACCAGCCTGTGGTCGAGCTCGAGACCAACAGGGTGGTGGGCTTCGAGGCGCTCGTCCGGTGGGACCATCCCTCGCTCGGGACGATCATGCCCGATCGGTTCATCCCGATCGCCGAGCAGAGCGGTGCCATCCTCGCGATCGGCAGATGGGTGTTGCACGAAGCCTGTCGCACAGCAGCGGGCTGGATGCGGAGCCACGACACCTCGCTGACGATGGCGGTGAACCTCTCCGGTCGACAACTCTCGTCGCCTGGACTGATCGACGACGTGCGAGCGGCGCTGACTGCAGCGCACCTCGATCCGTCGTCATTGGTCCTCGAGATGACCGAGACTGCGCTCGTTCAGGACGCGGCGATGGCCGCAGGCCAGCTCAGGCTCCTCCGGTCCCTCGGGGTACGGTTGGCGATCGACGACTTCGGGACCGGCTACTCGTCGCTGAGCTACCTGCGTCAGTTCCCCGTCGACATCTTGAAGATCGATCGTTCTTTCGTCAGCACGATCGCCGATCCCACGAAGGTGCCCGCCATCATGCGAGGCCTGCTCGACCTGGGACACACGCTGCGGCTCGAGATGGTCGCCGAGGGCATCGAGTCCGAGGCGCAGCTGAGCCAGCTGCGCGAACAGCGGTGCGAGCTCGGCCAGGGCTACCTCTTCTCACCCCCGATGCCCGCAGCGGAGGCAGAGCGGTTCCTCGGCACGGTGGTGTCCCACCACGCCTGACCCGCGGCGTCGGTCACACGTCGACGACGCCGTGGTCGCCGGCCATCGACGGGTCGTCGTTGATGGCCGCGCGCAAGAGGCCGATCGTCTGGCCGATCCGGCCGCTCGGGCCGTCCCACCACTGGCCGTCGGTGATGTCGATCTGCAGCACGCGGACGTTCGGGTCGTCGGGGCCGGTGAAGAACGCGGCGGCGGGCGCCGACCAGAGGCGGTCGACCTCGGCCGGGTCGGCCGACACGAATGCCGTACCGTTGAGCGACACGTAGCTGTTCGACTTCGGGTCCGAGAAGGTGGCGTGCACGGTCGCCTCACCGTTGAGCAGATCTGCGACCCAATCCGTGCTGGCGTCGACGAGGAACCGGAGGAAGGAGTGGTCGACCTCGAGGCACGTGAGCGGTCGGGAGGACCACACCCCGTCGATCGACGTCATCACCATCGCGATTCGCACGTCGGACAGGACTTCTGCGAGCGGCCGCGCCGCGGGGACATCGTGAGACATGACTCGGTGTCCCCCCTCGGGACCGGCGTGAAACGAGTGCGGTGGTACCGCTCGGCTCAGGCGAGCACTTCGTCGAACACGTCGAGCATCGCTCGCCACGACCGTGCGTCGGTCGGGCCGTGGTAGGCGATGCCCGGCATGCCGAGCTGATCTGCGCGCTCGTTGGTGAAGCTGTGCGCGGCTCCGCCGTACAGGTTCATCCGCCAGTCGACGCCGGCGGCACGCATCTCGGCCTCGAAGGCCTGTCGCTGGTCGGGCGGGATGAGTGGATCCTCGGCGCCGATGCACACCAGCACGACGCCCGTGATGTTCGCCGCGTCCTCCGGACGGGTGGTGCCGAGCCCCGAGTGGAACCCGACGACGACACGCAACGGCGCGCCGCTCCGCGCCAGCTCGAGCGCCATCGTGCCGCCGAAGCAGTAGCCGATCGCGGCGAGCCGTTCGCGGTCGGTGCGCCGATGGCCGACCAGCACGTCGAGGCCCGCCTGGGCGAGCCCGCGGGTGAGCTCTGGCGAGCTCATGAGCGGCATCAGCCGTGGCATCACCTCCGAGAAGTCGAGCGGCTGGCCGTCGCCGTGGTAGTCGAGGGCGAACGCGATGTAGCCGAGTCCGGCGAGGCGCTCGGCTCGCTGCTTGGCGTGCTCGTCGAGGCCCGGACCCTCGTGGCAGACCAGCACGGCGGGTCGGATGTCGTCGCCGTCGGGCAGGGCGAGGTGACCGACGTATCGACGGCCTGCGTGCTGGTACTCGACGCTCTCGGCGTGCATGTTGATCCTCTCGACGGCAGATGGCGGCGAAACCTTACTGGTGGCCGTCCGAACGACGCGAGGACGTCGCGCTGGGTTCGACCAATCCGGCGGGGTCGCCGGCGACGAACATGGTGCATGGATCGCGACCATCGCGTCCGGTTCGGGCCGAGCCCAGAGCGCGTCACATGAGGCTCGGCCGCGAACGCAGACGGGTCCAACCCCAGCCCGCCGAGGCGTCGATCGGGTCCGGCGATCCCCTGACCGAGCTGCTGCGACGCGTCGCCCGAGGCGACCAGGATGCCTTCGCCCAGCTCTACGACGAGCTCGCGCCCCTGGTGTACGGCGTCGCGCTGAAGGTGATCCGCGACCCGTCGCAGAGCGAGGAGGTGGCTCAGGAGGTGTTCGTCGAGCTCTGGCGCATCGCGACCCGGTACGACGGCTCGCGGGGGTCGGTCCGGTCGTGGGCTGCGACGATCGCGCATCGGCGCGCCGTCGACCGGGTTCGCGCCGAGCAGTCGGCACGTGATCGGCTCGAGCGGCGCGTCCCCGATGCCGCCCGCGACCACGACGTGGTCGAGGCGGCGGTGGAGAGCAACCTCGATCAGGTGCGGGTGCGCCGTGCCCTCGGGGTCCTCTCGCCGCTGCAGCGCGAGGCGGTCGAGCTCGCGTACTTCGGTGGCCACACCTACCGCGAGGTCGCGGTGTTGCTCGATGTCGCCGAAGGCACGGTCAAGACGCGGATCCGGGACGGCATGATCAGGCTGCGCGACGCACTGGGAGCAGGGACGTGAGCGACATCGACATCCACCACCTCGGCGCGGCCTACGTGCTCGATGCGCTCGACGATCGCGAACGGGCTGCGTTCGAGGCGCACTACGCATCGTGCGAGGTGTGCCATGCCGACGTGGCCGACTTCCAGGGCGCTGTGGCGTCGCTGGCGGCGTCGTCGGCCACGGCTCCGCCACACGCGCTGAAGGCGAAGGTGATGGGCGAGGTCGCCGCGACCCGTCAGGTGTCGCCGCTGCTGCCCGACGTCGTGGTCGACCTCGCCGACAGGCGACGCCGCAACCGCCGCTGGTTGACGAGCGCGGTTGCCGCCGCTGCGGCGATCGTCGCCTTCGTCGCCGGCGCTCTCGTGTTCGGTGGTGGCGGGCAGTCGCAGTACGCAGAAGCGCTCGACCACGTGCTCAGCCAGCGGGATGCGCGGTTCATCGAGCTCGCCGGCACCGATGCCGTCCCGGACGGCGGTGTCGTCCGGGTGGCGTGGTCGGACCAGATCGACACGGCCGTGCTCGTCGCCGACGATCTGCCCGAGGCGCCCGCAGGCCGCGCGTACGAGCTCTGGTCGATCGGTGCCGACGGCCCCGTCGCGATGGGCGTGCTCGACCGTGCGCGCGACGGACGTCTGCGGCGAGTGCTCGAACTCGACGCTGCACCCGACGCATGGGGCATGACGATCGAGCCCGCGGCCGGCTCGCCGGTGCCCACCGGCGACATCTTGTACCTCGGTGACGCGTGACCGGCTGACGGGGGTCGGCTAGAACACCGGCATGGGTTCAGCTCGGACGTTCCTGTTCATGCCGGAGAGCGCCTACGGCCCGACCAACAACTGCATCGGCATCGGCCACCGGCTCCGCGAGCGCGGGCATCGCGTGGTGTTCGCCGCCGAGGCGTCGTGGGCCGGGAAGCTGGAGGCGCTCGGCTTCGAGGAGGATCTCGTCCACCTGGCACCACCGCCGGCCGACGACGAGCCCGAGCAGGATGCGGGTCAGTTCTGGACCGACTTCATCCGCGACACCTCGCCGGAGTTCCGAAAGCCGACCATCGAGCAGCTGTCCACGTTCGTCCAGCCGACGTGGCAGGCGCTGATCGACGGCGCGATGTACTGCCAGCCGCAGCTCGAGGAGATCATCGAGCGGCAGCGGCCCGACGTGTTGATCGAGGACAACGTCAACTGCTTCCCGGCGCTCCTCACGGCGGGCAAGCCGTTCGTGCGCATCATGTCGTGCAACCCGCTCGAGGTGCGCGGGTCGGACGTGCCGCCAGTGTTCTCCGGCTACCCGGTTGCCGACCGCACCGGCTGGGACGACTTCCGCGCCGAGTACGACCGCACCCACCGGCCGATGTGGTCGGCGTACGACGACTGGGTCCGGTCGTGCGGCGCGCCGGCCCTGCCCGATCTCGACTTCATCCACACCTCAGAGCACCTCAACCTCTACCTGTACCCAGAGGTCGCCGACTACACGGCGGAACGCCCACTCGGCGGGACGTGGCAGCGACTCGACTCCTCGGTGCGCGCGACCGACGAGGCCTTCGAGGTGCCCGAATCGCTGCGCGACGGTCCGGGCTCGCTCATCTACCTCTCGCTCGGATCGCTCGGCTCGGCCGACGTCGAGCTGATGCGGCGACTCGTCGACGTCCTCGGCCAGACGCCGCATCGCTACATCGTGTCGAAGGGTCCTCAGCACGACCAGTACGAGCTGGCGTCGAACATGTGGGGCGCGCAGCAGGTGCCGCAGACCAACGTGCTGCCGCTCGTCGATCTCGTCATCACGCACGGCGGCAACAACACGACGACCGAGAGCTTCCACTTCGGCAAGCCGATGATCGTGCTGCCGCTGTTCTGGGATCAGTACGACAACGCGCAGCGCGTGCACGAGACGGGCTTCGGCATCCGGCTCGACACCTACCGCTTCACCGACCAGCAGCTGACGGGCGCGATCGAGCGCCTGCTGGCCGACCGTGCGCTCCGGACCCGGATGGACGGCATCGGCGCCGAGATCCGGTCGCGCAGCGGCACCGCTCGAGCCGCCGACCTGCTCGAGCAGGTGACGGCCTGACGCACGACGGCCGGCGCTCGACAGGCCTGACCCTCGACAGGTCGGCGATCGGGTACATTGCGGCTGATCTCTGAACGACGGTTCAGACAAGGGGACAGGGCATGGCGAACACGACGTCGATGGCTGGTGGCTCGATGACCGGTGCCATGAGTGGGGGTGGCCACATCGAGCTGGCGTCGCTGTCGAAGTGGTACGGCGATCAGCAGGTGCTGAAGTCGATCGACCTGACGATCGAATCGGGCGAGTTCTTCTCACTGCTCGGGCCGTCGGGCTGCGGCAAGACCACGACGCTCCGTCTGATCGGAGGGTTCGAGCCGATCGAGCACGGCTCGGTCAGGATCGACGGGGTCGACATGCGCGACGTCGCCCCCGAGAAGCGGCCGGTGAACACCGTCTTCCAGAACTACGCGCTGTTCCCGCACCAGACCGTCGCGCAGAACGTCGGGTTCGGCCTGCGCTTCCAACGCTGCACGAAGGCCGAGGCGAAGCGCCGGGTGGGCGAGGCGCTCGAGCTCGTCCGCCTCAACGGCTACGAGTCGCGCCGCCCGCACCAGATGTCGGGTGGTCAGCAGCAGCGTGTCGCGCTGGCCCGATCGCTCGTGCTGCGCCCGAAGGTGCTGCTGCTCGACGAACCGCTCGGCGCGCTCGACGCGAAGCTCCGCCGCACGTTGCAGGTCGAGCTGCGATCCCTCCACCGCGAAGTCGGCATCACCTTCGTCTACGTCACCCACGACCAGGAGGAAGCGCTCACGATGAGCGATCGCCTCGCGGTGATGCGCGCCGGTGAGATCGACCAGATCGGTACGCCGCGCGAGGTGTACGACGAACCGGCGACCACCTACGTGGCCGACTTCCTCGGCATCGCCAACCTCGTGCCGGCGCACGTGGTGCGCGATGGAGAGCTCGAGCTGGCGGGCGCGCGCATCCCGGCCGACACTGCTGCGCTCGACGGCGCCTGCCAGGTGCTGGTGCGCCCGGAGCGCGTGCGCCTGGTGCCGGTGGGGGAGGGCGTGTTGCGCGCGGACGTCGAGACGCTGATCTTCGCCGGCGCGATCACCCACGTGCACCTGCGCGTCGGCGATCACCCGTTGCAGGCGGTCGTGCCCAACGACGGGGCGCCGCTGCTCGCGCGCGAGGGCGGCCAGGTCGACCTGGCGCTCGCCCCCGACGCGCTGCGGGTGCTCGCGAACTGAGCCTCAGCCGGTCTGTTCGGGCTGTGCGGCACTGACCATCCACGGCGTGCCGAACCGGTCGACGCACACGCCGAAGGCGGGCGACCAGAACGTCTCCTGCAACGGCATCTCGATCTTGGTGGCGCCGTCCGACAGCGCAGCCCACACCCGGTTGGCCTCGTCGACGCTCTCGGTCGAGAAGTTGACGTACATCCACTGCATCGGGCCGTAGTCCGGCGCACCGGTGTCGGACGCCATCAGCAGATCGTCTCCGAACTTCAGCGCTGCGTGCATGATGAGGTCGGCGTTCTCGGCGGGCGTCGGGTACTGGTCGTCGGCCGGCATGTCCGACATCTTCAAGAGCGTCAGCTCGCCGCCGAAGATCTCGTGGTAGCGGGTGAACGCCTCGGCGCAGTTGCGGCCGAAGTTGAGGTAGGGGTACAGGGCCATCGGATCCTCCGGTTCAGTCGAGGTGCAGTCGTCGATTCTGACGCACCGGCCGAGCCGAAGTCATCGGTGCTCAGTCGACAGGACCCCGGGCCTCGAGGTAGTGCTGGACGAAGCCGATGACGAACGCGTCCTTCGGGGTGAGCACGCCACCCTCGAAGAGGCTCGAGGACACGCCCTGCTGCACGCGCTCGCAGACGAGGTTGTCCTGCGCGGCGACGAGCTCGTTGAACTCGACGACGCTGCTGGGGTCGAACTCCGGATCGGCGATCGTGTCGGGAGCGAACATGTACTCCATCACCATCGTCGTGTGCGTGGGCCCCTTGGGGTAGAGGTAGCTGACGATCGCAGCGTTGCCGCTGATGTCGACGAACGCGTTCGGGAACATCGTGCAGCCGTAGTACGAGGCCGCGTCGACGTCGTCGAGGCCGGGCAGCGTGGGCAGCGAGCTGCGCCCGGCGACGGCCAGCCCCTGCTTGCCCGACACGAGTGCGACACCACCGTCGGGTCTCGCCGGATCGCTCACCCAACCGCTGCGGTAGGTGGGGATGAGCTCGACGAGCTCGGGATGCACGCGGGTGCAGTGCAGGCACTCCTGGTAGTTCTCGACGATGACCTTCCAGTTCGCCTCGACCTCGGCGACGGTGCGGACCGCGACCTGCAGGTCCTCGAGGTGGAACCGCTCGAGCGAGACGAGCTCCTGGCCGTGCTGGGCGACCCAGTCGTCGAACGCAGGTGGCTCCTTCGCCAGGCTGATGAACACGAAGCCCTGCCACACGTGCAGCGCCACCGACCACAGCGACATGGTGTCCTTGTCGACCTCGCCGCCGTCGAGGTGCGGCGTGGCGATGAGGCGACCGTCGAGCGCATAGGTCCATGCGTGGTACGGGCACATCAGCGAACCCTGCGAGGTATCGCTGTGCTCGTCGCACAGACGCGCGCCACGGTGGCGGCACACGTTCGCGAACGCGTGCAACACGCCGTCGAGGTCGCGGGTGACGAGGATGCTCTCGCCGGCGACGTCGACGACGGTGCGGTTGCCGGGCCGCAGCGTGTCGGCCCGGAGCGCCAGGAACCAGCCGCCGTGGAAGAACAGCCGACGTTCGATCTCGTAGATCTCGGGTGAGCAGTAGTCGGAACGGGTGAGGGTGCGGGTGCTGTCGGAGGACATGGTCTCGTCTTTCTGTGCCGCTCGGAACCAGGGTAGCTCAACTGACTGAGGCATCAGTCAGTATCGGCTAGAGTTTTCTGAACGGCCGATCAGAGAGCAGGTTCCGTGCCATGACGCACATCGATGCGCCCGTCACCACCCTCGACGCGCTCGTGGAGCGCGAGGAAGCGATCTTCTCCGCCCGGATGCAGCGTTCGCAGGAGCTGTATGAGCGCGCGATGCGATCGATGCCCGGCGGCGTGCCGTCGAGCTGGGCGAGCTCGCGGCCCGTGCCGGTCTGGGTGAGCCATGGCCGCGGTGGGCACGTGTGGGACGTCGACGGCACCGAGTACGTCGATCTGCACGGCGGATATGGCGTGAACGTGGTGGGCCACGCCAACCCGCACGTCGTCGAGGCGGTGCAGCGTCGTGTCGCGCTCGGGACGCACTTCGCTCAGCCCACCGAGGACACCTACGTCGTCGCCGAGGCGCTGCGCGACCGGTTCGGCCTGCCGATGTGGCGGTTCACGAACTCGGGCACCGAGGCGACGATGGACGCGTTCCACCTCATGCGCGCGATCACCGGACGCACGCTCGTCGTCAAGATCGAGGGCACCTACCACGGGCACCACGACGCGGCCATGGTGTCGATCTTCCGCTCGGCCGACCAGCTCGGGCCGATCGACGAGCCGCATCGTGTTCCTGGCTCGGGCGTGCCGCAGGAGATGGCCGACCTGGTGCGCATCGTGCCGTTCAACGACATCGACGCGCTCGAGCGCGTGTTCGAACGGCACCCCGGCCAGATCGCCGGCATGATCCTCGAGCCGATGATGATGAACGCCGGCATCATCCCGCCCCAGCCCGGTTACCTCGAGGCCGTGCGCGACATCACGCAGCGGCACCGCGCGCTCTTGGCCTTCGACGAGGTGAAGACCGGCATCGTCGTGCACCCGGGCGGCGTGACCAAGCTGTTCGGTGTCACCCCCGACATCGTGTGCCTGGCGAAGGCCCTCGGTGGGGGTGTGCCCTGCGGCGCGATCGGTGGTTCGGCGGAGGTGATGGAGGCGATCACCGACGGTCGTTACGACCAGGTGGGGACGTTCAACGGCAACCCGCTCACGATGGCGGCGGCACGCGCCGTGCTCACCGAGGTGCTCACCCCCGACACGTACGCGCGCGCCGAGGCAATGGGGCGCCGGATGATGGAGGGCTCGATCGCCGCGCTCGCCGCGCAGGGCCAGCCGTCGTACGGGCGGGTGTTCGGCTTCAAGGGGTCGGTCGTGTTCCATGATCGGCCCGCGCAGAACTACCGCGACTTCCTCTCCATCTCGACTGCGCTGAGCCACTGCCACTTCCTCGTCCAGCACAACGGCGGCGTGTTCCTCCCGCCGTGGGGCAAGAGCGAGTCGTGGACGCTGTGCGTCGCGCACGACGAGGCCGACGGCGAGCGGTACGTGGCCAACGTCGCCAAGCTGGCCGCCGACATCGCGCCCATCGTCGACCGCGACTCAGCCATCTTCGGCACCGGCAGCTACAACTGATCCAGGCCCGCCCCCCGGCAACCCCCTCCCGGCAAGCCCCTCCGGGCAAGCCCCTCCCTGCGAACCCCTCCCGGCAAGCCCCTCCGGGCTCGTCTCTCCCGGCCGGCCCTCGATCACGCGCACAAACCGTCCGCGCATCTGGCAGCTCACGCAAGCGGGGTCGCCGGGATCTGGGTAAGCGCTTGTGAGCGCGGAGCGTTTGTGTGGTCACGCTGATCTCGAGGGGTCCCGGGGGCGAGAGGCGTTGGACCGCGGGCCGGGCGCGCTCGGGTCAGCGGCCGCGCCACACGGGTGGGCGCTTCTCGGCGAAGGCGTTGGTGCCTTCCTGCGCGTCCTCCGAGTCGATCGCGGCTCGGTACGACGCATAGGTCTTGATCTCGCGCATCGCGTCGATCGGTCGCAGCGCGGCGGTGCGTCGTTCGATGTCGAGGATGGCGGCGATGCTGAGCGGCGCCGACGCGACGACCTCGGCGGCGAGCGCCTGCGCCGCGGCGCGCAAGTTCGCGGCCGACACGACGCGATTGACAAGGCCGTGGTGCGCGGCCTCGTCGGCGGCCATGCGTCGCCCGGTGAGCAGCATCTCGCGGGCGATGTGGGCGGGCAGCAGCCGGGGCAGGCGGACGCTGCCGGCGTCGGGCAGCATGCCGAGGCCGGCCTCCGGCAGGAAGAACTGGGCGTGGTCGGCGGCGACGATGAGGTCGGCGGCCATCGCGATCTCGAACCCGCCGCCGACCGCCATGCCGTTCACCGCGGCGATGACGGGCTTGGTGCGGTTCGGAAGGTCGACGAAGCCGCCGAACCCGCCCGGGCCGTAGTCGGAGTCGAACTCCTCGCCGCCTGCCGCGGCGTCGAGGTCCCAGCCCGCGGAGAAGAACTTCTCGCCGGCGCCCGTCAGCACGACGACCCGTACGGAGGAGTCGTGTTCGAGCTCGACGAACAGCTCGCCCATGCGCACGCTGGTCGCGGCGTCGATGGCGTTGGCCTTCGGCCGGTCGATCGTGATCGTCACGACGCCGTCGGATCGCTCGATGTGGAGGGCCTCGGTCACGGTTGCTCCTCGGTCGGTTGCTCGACGATCATCAGCGCGTCGACTGCGGTGGCCCCGCTGCTGCCCACCAGCACGGGGTTGAGCTCGACCTCGACGACATCGCTTCCGGTCACGGCCTCGGCCAGGGTGACGACGAGGTCGGCCAGCGCCTCGACGTCGGCCGGGGGGCGACCGCGAAAGCCGGTGAGCATCGGGTGGCTGCGCAGGCGTGCGAGCGCGGCGACGACCTCGTCGCGGCGCACGGGTGCCAGCAGGTGCGTGACGTCGCGCCACAGCTCCGTCGTCACCCCTCCGAACCCGAGCGTCACCAGCCATCCGACGGGAGGATCGCGGCGGACGGCGACGAGCACCTCGGCGACGACGTCGGTCACGGTCGACTCGACGAGGAAGCCTGTCTCTGTGTGGGGCATGACGGCCGCGGCGGCGAGCACCGCTGCATAATCGCGGAGCCCGACGCGCACGGCGCCCGTGTCGCTCTTGTGCGCCACGCCGAGCGACTTCAGCGTGACGGGATAGCCGATCGCGTCGGCGGCCGCACCGATGTCCGCCGAGCCGACGATGCGACCATCGGGGACCGCGACTCCCAGGTCGCGCAACCGCGACTTGGCCGACGCCTCGTCGATGACGACGGTCCGACCTGGCGCGTCCACCGGTGCATGGACCGTGCCGATGTGGTGACCTGCCGTGGCGGCGGCGCCGAGTGCGACCAACGCCTCGGTCAGCCCGAGCAGTGGCGTCAACCCGCGACCTGTGATGTGGTCGCGGAACGGTTCGTCGAGGCACTCGGCCAGCGTGGCGACGACGACGGCTCGGTGGCCAGTGGTCTGGGCGGCGTCGGCCAGTGCGTCGGCCGCGGTGTACCAGGCAGCCGGATCGTTCGAGGGATCCGGTGGCGCGTCGAGCACCAACATCGTGGCGTCCTGCGGGCCGTCCATGACGGCGGTGAACGTCGTCGCCATCGCGTCGCGGTCGCCCCACATGAACGTGTGGTAGTCGAGCGGGTTGCTCACCGACACGAGCTCGGTGAGGGTCGACGCGATGCGGGCACGGTGCTCGGCGGTGAAGTCGTCGAAGCGCAGCGCGCCGCCCTCTGCACGATCGGCGACGAGCGAGGCCTCGCCACCCGAGCAGCTGAGCGAGACGATCGAGTGGCCCTTCAGTGGACCGCCGCGGTCGAGCAGCTTCAGCGTCTCGACGAGTTCGGCCGGTGTCGCGACCGTCGCGACGCCGTAGCGCTCGAACAGCGCGTCGTACGCATCGGCGCGGCCTGACATCGACCCGGTGTGCGAGGTGGCGATGCGCGCGCCGGCCGCAGAGCGCCCGGTCTGCAGGGCGACGATCGGCACGTGTCGCTCGGCGGCGCGCCTGGCGACGCGTGCGAACTGCTGGGGATCGCGAACGGCCTCGAGGAACAGGCCGATGCACGTGATGCGGTCGTCGTCGAGCAGCGCGTCGATGCAGTCCTCGGTGCCGACCGTCGCCTGGTTGCCGACTGTGATCATCGTGCCGAGGCGCAGACCTCGCTGCTGGAACGTGAGGTTGACGGCGACGTTACCGCTCTGCGACACGATGGCCGCACCACGATCGAAGCTGCCGCAGCCGTGCTCGTCGGGCCACAGCGCGACCCGGTCGAAGGTGTTGACGAACCCGTAGCAGTTCGGTCCGAGGAACGGGACGTCCCCAGCCGAGGCGACGAGGTCGGCTTGCAAGGTCGCCTCACCCGATTCGGCGAAGCCCGACCCGTAGCACACGGCGCCGCCCGCGCCGACGGCCGACAGCGTGCGCATCGCGTCGACGGTCGCGTGGCGGTTCACGCCGAGGAACACCGAATCGGGAACACCGGGCAGGTCGGTCAGTGTCGGCACGCACGCGACGCCGGCCATCTCGCGACGAGTCGGGTGCACCGGCCAGATCTGCCCGTCGAAGTCCAGCTTCAGGCACTGGCGCACCACGCGCTCGGCGGGTGCTCCGCCGACCACCGCGATCGAGCGCGGGGAGAGCAGGCGGCGGAGATCGGGCATGAGGAGAGCCTTCCCAGAGAGGCCGTGGGCGTCCCGGGATCGTAGCGGACGTGAGCTGAACGGGCGATCAGAGAACCCGGGCGATTGGACGTTCTGTCCGTTCTCCGGGGACCCGCCGTCGTGATGCCGATGCATTCGTCAAGAAACCTCCGCAGAGCCGAGGCAAGGAGGCCACCGTGAGACATCTGCACCGACAGCTCCGCCCTGGCGCCATCCTCGTGGCCGCGGGCCGAGTCGGAACGCTCGTCGTGTGCGCCTTCGCCACGGCTGCGCTTGCCGGCGCGACAACCGTGAGCGCAGGGTCCGAACCTCCCGGTGATCCGGTGCCGATCGAGCCCGTGCCGCATCAGCCGGCGACCCCGCCGGACGAACTGCCGCCGGCCGAGACGATCGCCCCCGAGCCGGCCGAGCTCGCACCGGTGGCGACGGTGCGGGGTGTGATGTGGCTCGACCGCGATGGCGATGGCGGCCGGGGCGAGGGGGAGTGGCCGGTCCAGGGCGCGACGATCGTGCTCCAGGCGACAGGGTCTGCGGCGGTCGTGCCGCCCGGTCATCTCGCCGCCACCTCCGAGCATCCGGCCGACGGCGTCGACGTGCAGCGTGCTGCCTTCACGGGGACCGATGGCTCGTACCAGTTCGACGACGTGGCACCGGGTGACTACGTCGTGACGGCGAGCGTGTCGATCGACGGACTCGAACCGGCGCCTGGCACGTGGAGTCGGGTCGTGCAGGCCGTGCCCGGGTCGCCGTCCGTCGTCGACTTCGCGGCGGTCGGACGCGGCACCCTCACCGGAGACGTGTTCGATCCGGCGACCGGGGTGGGCTCATCTGCGGCCGGCGTGTCGTGCACGTGGTTCGGCTCCGACGGTGTGCAGGGCACTTTCGACGACGCGGTGTTCGACGCAGCGGTCGACCAAGCCGGCGGGTTCGATCTCGTCGGGCTGCCCTTCGGTACGTTCAGCTGTGCAGCGTTCGACGCGACGAGCGGCCGATCGGCGCCGCCGACCGTTGCCGCTGTCGCCGGCGTCGATGTCGTGCAGGCCTCGCTCCCGCTGCAGGCAGCCGCGGCCCCGGTCGCGTCCGTCCTCACGCTGCCGGCCACCGGTTCGACGACGACGCTCGCCCGGGCCGGCATCGTGTCGTGCGCGGCCGGGGGCGCGATGCTGGCTGTCGCTCGCCACCGTGCGAGGCATCCCCGCTGAGCTGACGGCCTCGTCAGGTGTAGCAGACTGCTCGCCGTGCCTGACGCCGACCTCGACCTCGCCTACCTGTCCGCCACCGATGCGCTCGCGATGTTCCGGGCGCGCACCCTGTCGCCCGTCGAGCTGCTCGACGCGCTGATCGGCCGCATCGAGTCGGTCGAGCCCGTGATCAACGCAGTGGTCGACGAGCGCCTCGACGAGGCACGCATCGAGGCGAAGGCCTCGGCCGACCGGTACGCGGGTGGTGAGGCTCGCCCGCTCGACGGGTTGCCGGTCGCGGCCAAGGAGGAGCACCCGATCACCGGCAGGTCATGGACGCAGGGCTCGCACGTGTACGCGCAGACCGTCGCCGACCTCGACCACCCCGTCATCGAGCGCATCCACGAGGCGGGCGGCATCGTGCACGTGCGCACAGCCACCCCCGAGTTCTGCTGCACCGGCTTCTGCCACAGCACCATGTGGGGCATCACCCGCAACCCGTGGGCGACCGACTGGTCACCGGGCGGCTCGTCGGGTGGGTCCGGTGCCGCGCTCGCCGCCGGCTACGCGCCGCTGGCGACCGGATCCGACATCGGCGGATCGATCCGCATCCCGTCGTCGCTCAGCGGCGTCGTCGGCTTCAAGCCCCCGTTCGGACGCGTGCCGTCGCTGCCGCCGTACAACCTCGACCAGTTCTGCCACGACGGCCCGATGGCGCGCACGATCGCCGATCTCGCCCTCATCGAGAACGTGCTGGCCGGTCCTCACTGGCGAGACGTCGCGTCACTTCGGTTCCCGCCGACCGTCCCGCAGCGTCCCGAGGGGGTGGCGGGTCTCCGCATCGCGCTCTGCCTCCGGCTGGGGGAGTGGCCGCTCGCCCCGGAGGTCGAGGCGAACACCCGGCGCGTGGCCGATGCGCTCGAAGCTGCCGGCGCGGAGGTCGAGGAGGTCGAGCTGCCGTGGACGCTCGAGGCCATCTGGCACGCGGCGCAGGCGCACTTCGCCGGGATCATGGGTGCGGGTGTCGCCGCGGTCGACGCGCAGCACGGCGACGTGCTGAACGACTACACCCGCGCCTTCGCTGCGTCGATGAAGAGCGAGCTGTCGTTCTACGAGGGTCTCGAGCTCGAGGGTCACCTCTGGGCTCCGCTCGGTCAGGTGTTCGAACGGGTCGATGCGCTGATCTGCCCGACGATGGCAGCCGACGGGTTCGAGGCGGGCAACGCGTACCTCGACGGGCCGTTCGCGGTCGGCGACGGCTCGGTGCGGCACCACATCCTGATGGCGATGACGGTGCCGTTCAACATCTTCAGCCGATGCCCGGTGGTCGCCGTGCCTTCGGGTCGGTCGGCAAACGGTGTGCCGACAGGCGTGCAGGTGGTCGGTCGCACCTACGACGACGTCACCGCGTTCCGTGTCGCCGCTGCAGTCGAGACGGCCGGAGCCGAGGCGGGCGTGGGGTGGCGTTCGCCGGAGTGGCGGCCTGCGATCTGACGCCGGTCGTCAGGCGCCGTACGGGCGCAGCATCGCCCGCGAGATGATGTGCCGCTGGATCTCGCTCGTGCCGTCCCAGATGCGGTCGACCCGGGTGTCGCGCCACATGCGCTCGAGCGGCAGCTCGTCCATCAGGCCCATGCCGCCGAGGATCTGGATGGCCTCGTCGGTGACGAACTGGCACATCTCGCTGCTGAACACCTTGGCCATCGCGATCTCCGGGTCGGTGACGGTGCCCTGCGCGTCCTTCCACGCGGCGCGCAACGTGAGCAGCTCGGCGGCGTCCAACCGGGTCTGCATGTCGGCGAGCTTGAACGAGATGCCCTGGAACTTCCCGATCTGCTGTCCGAACTGCTGGCGCGTGGCCGCCCACTCGGTGGCGATGCCGAGCGCTCGCCGCGCCCGCCCGACGCAGACCGCTGCGACCTGCAACCGTGTCGAGCCGAGCCACTCGTTGGCGGCATCGAAGCCGCGGTGTTCCTCGCCAAGGATCTTCGATGCAGGCACGCGGCAGTCGTCGAAGTTGATGATCAGGTTGTGGTAGCCGCGGTTCGAGACGCAGCGGTAGCCCTCGACCACGTTGCAGCCGGGCGTGTCGAAGTCGACGAGGAAGCCGGTGATCAGCTTCTTCGGCCCTCGGCCGGTCTGCTCCTCACCGCTCGCCGCGAACAGGATGACGTAGTCGGCGAGGTCGGCATGGCTGATGAAGTGCTTGGTGCCGTTGATGACGTAGTCGTCACCGTCGCGGACGGCCGTGCACTTCATGCCGCGCACGTCGCTGCCCGCGTCGGGCTCGCTCATCGCCATGCAGTCGACGCGTTCGCCGCGGATGGTGGGGACGAGGTACTCGTCGATCTGGTCTCCGGTGCAGGCGCGCAGGATGTTCGACGGCCGAGCAACGATGTACTGCAGCGCGTAGCTCGCCGCGCCGAACTCGCGGTCGACGAGGGTGACGCCGAACGTGTCGAGGCCGCCGCCCCCGAGCTCGGCGGGCATGTTCGCGGCGTAGAGGCCGGCCGCGATCGAGCGGTCCTTGATCTGCTGCACGAGGTCGGGCGGCACCTCGCCGAGGCGCTCGACGAGGTCCTCGTGCGGGAAGAGCTCCTTCTCGGTGAAGGTGCGCACGGTGTCGACGATCATCTGCTGCTCGTCGGTCAGCTCGAACTGCATGGAGGCTCCTGGTCAGGTGCGAGGCGGTGGGAGTTGCATCACGGTGCCGACGAACGACGAGCGGGGGAGCGACCGGTGCGACTGCCAGATCGCGTCGACGGCTGCGGCGACGTCGGGCAGCATCGGCGCCGACCGTCCGGCGTTCATGTCGACGTGGACGAGCATCTGCTCGACGCTGCACACCATCTTCCCGCTGTCCCCGTGGAACATCTCGTGCAGCAAGTGCATGCGCTTCGCGTCGGCGCCGAGCAGTTGCGTGGTGAAGTGGAGCGGCTCGTGCACGTTCATCTCGAGCAGGTAGTGGATGTGTGTCTCGATGGTGAAGAAGCTGTGGCCCGCGGCGCGGTAGGCCTCGTCGTCGCCGATGTAGCGGAACAGCGCGTCGCTCGCCCATCCGGCCGCCGTCAGGTACGCGGCCTCGGTCATGTGGCCGTTGTAGTCGACCCAGTCGGGCTCGACTCGGGCGTCGTAGAGGGCGAGCGGCGCCTCCACCTCGTCGCCCGGCTGCCACGGCGTGATGCCGCGGGCCGCGTACCGGCGAGCCTCGTGCTCGGCGACGACCGGGCCGGCGCCGATGCCGGACGCGCGCAACGAGCGCATGACGGCGATGATCGCGTCGGGGTCGCCGCCGGTGAGCTCGACGAGTCCGGACCCGAGCCGCGAGCGCTCTCGTGCGTCGTCGGTCGTGCGCCGCGGCGCCATGCCCATCGACTCGAAGAACGGAACCCATCGCTCGGCCCGGGGATCGTCGGCGATCTCGACGAGCGGCACGACGTGGATCGGCTCGTACCCCGTGACGAGCGAGTCGTCGATCACCTCGGCGGCGCCGGATGGTGCGACCCCGTCGCCGACGACGTGGAACACCGTGTGCGCCGCGTCGAGGTGGGAGGTCGCGCGCACGGTCATCCGTTCGAGAGTGGCGCCGGGGAAGAGCCCCAATCGCTCGGCGGTCGGCCAGCAGTCGCGCACGGCATCGGCAACTGTGCGATCATCGACCACCACGTCGAGTCCGGCGGCGAGGTAGCGCGTCGCCCACTGCGCCGCACGGGGTCCGCCCCCCACCACCGCGACGTACCGCGTCATAAGCTAAATATACATTCAGGATTCAGCGCCTGACCATCGCCCCGGGGGAAGCCGCCCATGCCACGACCGCGTCTCGATCACGTCCGCAAGGCGCAGATCCTCAGCGCAGCGGCCGACGTGCTGTCCGAGCGCGGGTACGCGAACACGCGTGTGGTCGACATCGCCAAGGCCGCAGGCACCAGCCCTGCCGCGATCCTCTACTGGTTCGACGGCAAGGACGGGTTGCTCGCCCAGGCGCTGGTGCTGCGCGAGCAGGAGTTCCACGATCGCCACACGGTGAAGGCCGAGACCGTCGAGAGCGCGAGCGATCAGCTGCGCATCCTCATCGAGGCGATGCTGCACCACTACGACTGGGGCCTCTGGATGGAGCTCACCGTCCGGGCGCTGCGCGATCAGGGCGCGGCCGCCGAGCGCGACCGCATCGACCGTCGATGGCGAGCCGCGCTGCGCAACGTCATCCGCACCGGGCAGGAGCGCGGCGAGTTCCAGGGTGATGATCCGGACGAGACGATGTTCGTGCTCGCCGCCCTGCTCGACGGCATGGCGCCGCTGCTCGCGGTGAAGGCCAAGGGCGTCACCGCCGACCGTGTCGAGCGCACCTGGCTCGCCGAAGCCTCACGCCTCCTCGGCCCCGGTTTCGACGCCAGCCCCCTGAAGCGCACCCGCTGACGTCCCAGCCCGAACCGCCCGAAGCGCAACTTTGGCAGTCCGCGGTCGCTGACCGACACGACACTGCCGAGGTTCGCCATACCGAGCGAACTTGGGCAGTCCGCCGTCGCTCACCGACAGGGGAGTGCCAAAGTTGGGCTGTCAGCGGGGTTGGCCGATGGCGCGGCCGGCGTTGAGCGGCGTGGGCAGCTTCGAGTGGTGGGCGACGATCTCGTCGAGCGTGGCCAGGATTACGGGATCCATCGGTGCGGCCTTGTCGAGCTTGGTGTCGACGTGGAGCATCATGTGCTCGGCGGTGGCGACCAGGCTGTCGTCGTCGGCACGGTGCATCGACGTGAACAGGCGCATGCGCTTCGCGTCGTGCGAGATGAGCTGCACCGTGACGTACAGCTGATCGCCTGCGCGGGTCTGGGCGAGGTAGTTGATGTGGCTCTCGACGGTGAAGAAGCTGCGTCCCGATTCGAGGTAGGCGGAATCCATCCCGATGAAGTTCAGGAAGCGGTCGCCGCCCTCACTCGACAGCTGCATGTAGCGGCTGTCGTTGGTGTGCCCGTTGTAGTCGACCCACTCGGTCGGCACGGTGCGCTCGTGGACGCGCAGCGGGCCCGAGATGTCGAGGTCGCCGCCTGTGCGAAAGCCGCGGTCGAACAGCTGGCGTTCGTAGTCGTCGAGCACCTCGCCGGCGCCGAAGCCCACCGTGCGCAGACCCTGCATCACGGCGATCAGGCAGTCGTCGCGCAGCACCTCGAGCTCGCGGATCGTTGAGGAGCCGGCCTGCGCGTCGGACTGGGCGACGATCGTGTCGAGCAGCTCGTCGGTCAGCTCGGGCACGTCCATCAGCTTCGTCCACGGCCACTGCAGCGCCGGGCCGAACTGGGCCATGAAGTGGCGCATGCCGGCCTCGCCACCGGCGATGCGGTACACGAGGAACGTGCCCATGAAGCTCCACCGCAGGCCTGCGCCGAAGCGGATCGCGTCGTCGATCTCCTCGGCGGTCGCGACGCCGTCGTTCACCAGCCACAGGGCCTCGCGCCACAGCGCCTCCATCAGCCGGTCGGCGACGAAGCCGTCGATCTCCTTCTGCAACCGCAACGGCCGCATGCCGATCGAGGCGTACACCTCGGCCGCACGCTCGGCTGCAGCACGCGATGTCTGCGAGCCGCCGCACACCTCGACGAGTGGCAACAAGTACACGGGGTTGAACGGGTGACCGACGACGAGCCGTTCGGGATGCGTCATGCCGTCCTGCATCAGCGTGGGCAGGAGCCCCGAGGTCGACGAGCCGAACACGACGTCCGGTCCGGCCGCGGTGCTCGCGCGGCGCAGCAGTTCCTGTTTGAGCTCCAACCGTTCCGGCGCGCTCTCCTGCACGAAGTCGACGCCCGTGGCGGCCTCCTCGGGCGTGCCGACGAAGGTGAGCGTGCCCTCGGGCGGCAGCGCAGGCATCACGAGCTTGGTGAGCGCGCGACGTGCGTTCGCCAGCACCTCGCCCACCTTGCGCGGCGCCTCGGGATCGGGGTCGTACAGCTGGACATCGACACCGTTGAGGAGGAAGCGCGCCGCCCATCCGCCGCCGATGACACCGCCACCGAGGAGGCCGACCCGCGACAGACCGGGGATCGGGCTCATGTCAGTGCTGGACGAGCTTCAACTTGTCGCGCACCTCTTGCGGTCCGATCACGCGCACGTTCATGGACTCGAGGATGAGCTTGGCGCGAGCGACGAGCTCGGCGTTCGTCGCCTTGTGGCCGGGGCCGAGGTAGAGGTTGTCCTCGAGCCCGACGCGCACGTTGCCACCGGCGAGCGCGGCCATCGCGACGAAGGGCAGCTGCATCTTCGAGATCGAGAACGCCGAGAACACGCAGTCCCGCGGCAGGTTGTTGACGAGGGCCATGAACGTGTTCGGATCATCCGGCGCGCCATAGGCGATGCCCATGCACAGCTGGATCATCACCGGGTCGTCGAGCAAGCCCTCGTCGATCATCTCCTTCACCTGCACGAGGTGGCCGGTGTCGAACACCTCGAGCTCGGGCCGCACGCCGAGGGCTTGCACCTGCCGGGCCATCGACCTCAGCACGCCCGGTGTGTTGACCATGATGTAGTCGCCGCCCGAGGCGAAGTTCATCGTGCCGCAGTCGAGCGTGCAGATCTCGGGCATCACCTCGCGCACGTGGTCGAGGCGCTCGGTGGCGCCCGCCATGTCGGTGCCGTCGGGGTTGGGTGGCAGCACCTGCTCGTCGCCGCCGAGGACGAGGTCGCCGCCCATGCCGGCCGTGAGGTTGAGCACCACGTCGACGCCGCTCGACCGGATGCGGTCGGCGACCTCGGCGTACAGCTCGGTGCGCCGCGAGCCGACGCCGGTGTCTGGCTCGCGCACGTGAATGTGGACGACAGCGGCGCCCGCCTTGGCGGCGTCGATCGCCGAAGAGGCGATCTGCTCGGGCGTCACCGGGACGTGCGGGCTCTTGCCGACGGTGTTGCCCGCACCGGTGATCGCGCAGGTGATGAACACATCCCAGTTCATGGGTGCCCCTCGTTGTCTGAACGGACGATCAGCAAACTCTACCCCCGCCGCAACCCTCGCGATGAGAGATGAGTGGCCATACGCCACTCATCTCTCATCGCGAGGGGTTGGACTCGGCGGCGGTGCGCTGGACGGCGGCGATGATGCGGGCGTACCCGGTGCACCGGCAGAGGTTGCCCGACAGGCCGATGCGGACGTCCTCGGCGGTCGGGGCGGGGTTGCGGGCGAGCAGCGCAGCGGCCGAGATGATCATCCCCGGCGTGCAGAACCCGCACTGCACCCCGCCCTCGTCGAGCAGGTTGCGTTGCAGCGGGTGCATCTCGTCGCCCTCCATGATGCCCTCGACGGTGGTGATCGCTCGGCCCTGCGCCTGCACGGCGAGGTACGAGCACGAGTTCACCGGCTGGCCGTCGAGCAGCACCATGCACGCGCCGCACTCGCAGTCGTCGCAGCCCTCCTTCGTGCCGGTCAGCCCGATCTCGGTGCGGATGGTGCTGAGCAGGTTGCGCGTGGTGTCGATGGTGACGGGGTACGACGTGCCGTTCACCTCGAGGACGACCTCGACGCGGCTCACGACGCCGCTCCGATGCCGACCGACCGGTTGACCGGAACCGGCACGAGCTCGCCTCGCGCTCGTCGCGCTGCAGCCTCGACGCTGCGCCGGGCCATCACACCGACGGTGTGCCGGCGGTACCGATCGCTCGCGCGCAGGTCGCTGATCGGTCGGGCCTGCGCGGCGGCGCGCTCGGCCACGGCGGCGAGGAGTGCGTCGTCGATCGGCCGGCCCGTGAGGTCGTCGAGACCGTCGACGGAGATGATCGTCGGCGCGACGGCTGTCAGCGCGACGGCGATCGATGCGACCGCATCCTCGTTGAGCACGACCGACGCGGCAGCGCCGACGACGGCGATCTCCATCGCCCGCCGGTACTCGAGGCGGACGTACGCGCTGCCCGAGTGCTCGGCAACGGCAGGCAGGTGCACCGCGGTGCACAGCTCGTTGGACGCGGCGGTGGTGCGTCCCGGCCCCGTCCACAGCTCGGCGATCGGCAACCGCCGCAGCCCGTGAACCGACACGAGCTCGACCTCGGCGCCGAGCACGACGAGGGGCGCGCCGGTGTCCATCGCCGGGGAGGCGTTCATGACGTTGCCGCCGATGGTGCCGACGTTGCGAGTCGCGGGCGAGCCGACGAGCGCGCTCGCATCGGAGAGTGCCGACCAGAGCGACGCGATGACGGGGTGGTGCTCGATCACGTGGTGGCTCACGAGCGCGCCGATCGTGAGCCCTCCGTCGTGCTGCTCGATGCGACCGAGCTCGGCGATGCGGTCGATGGCCACGACGTCGTTCGGGAGCGGCGCCTTGCCCTGGCGGTGCCCGACCATGAGGTCGCTGCCGCCGGCGATCGGCCGCGCGCCCGCATCGAGCGCGGCGAGTGCCTCGTCGATCGTGGAGGCGATGGAGAAGTTCACGGGTTCATCGCCTCCCACACTCGCTCGGCGGTCATCGGCAGCCGTCGCACGGGCTCGCCGACCAGCTTGGCGATGGCGTTCGAGATGGCAGCCGCGGTGGCGACGTTCGGTGCCTCGGCCAAACCCTTCGCACCGCGTGGACCGGCGTTCGGCGTGGCGATCTGGATGAACTGGGTGTCGATCGTCGGCGCGTCGGCACACGTCTGCAGCTTGTACTCGAGCATCGCCGCGTTGCGCTGCTTGCCCTCGTCGTCGTACTGCGTGCCCTCGGTGAGCGCTTGGCCGATGCCCATCATCACGCCGCCGTCCACCTGACCACGGGCGCCGACCTCGTTGATGATCGTGCCCGAGTCGTGCGCGGTGCTGACGTGCAGCACGCGCACGACGCCGGTGTCGCGGTCGAGCTGCACCCGCACGGCGTGGCACGAGAACTGCGGTGCGACGAACGCGGCCATGCCCACGTCGCCCACGCAGCTCCATCCCCGGAGCGGCGGAGCCTCCGGCGGTGCCCCCGAGCCGTGGCCGATGAGCAGCTCGCCGCCCGACGCGATGCCGGCGAGCTCGGCGATCGAGATCGACGACGACGGCGAGCCGGCGACGCTCGCGATGCCGTCGGCGAGCACGATGTCGGCCTCGGCCGCCTCGAGGTGGTCGGCCGCCAGCTTGCGCAACTGGTCGGCCACCTGACCCGCCGCGGCGACGACTGCCCGGCCGTTGTTGAACACGGTCTGCGAGCCGGTCGCGCCCATGTCGTAGGGCGCCACCGAGGTGTCCTGGTAGACGAGCTGGAAGTCCTCGGGTCGCATGCCGAGCTCGTCCGCGGCCAGTTGCCGCAGCGTCATCACCGCACCCGTGCCGCACTCCTGCGCGCCGGTGATGATCTGCCCCGACCCGTCGCCGTCGATCTTGATGTAGGCGCCGCTCGGCACGGCGAAGCTCGGCCACCAACCGATGGCGACGCCGATCGCCTCGTCGTCGGGCAGCGGTTGCCCGTAGCCCGCAGCGGTGGTCGCGGCCTCGATGCACTGCTGCAAGCCGATCTCGCCATAGGTCTGTCCGCTCGGCCCGACGACGCCGGTGTCGACCGCGTTGCGGCGGCGGAACTCGACCGGGTCGATGCCGAGCTCGCGGGCGATCTCGTCGGTGTGCGACTCGATCGCCCAGCAGGCCTGCGGCGCGGTCGGCGCGCGGACCGAGCCCGACGGCTGGTGGTTGGTGTAGACGAGGTGCGCCTCGACGTGCACGTTGGGGATGCGGTACGGCCCGGCAACGTGCATCGCAGCGAGCTGCGGGAAGAACGCCGAGTCGGCGGTGTACGCGCCGTTGTCGATCGCGATCCACGCCTTGCGTGCGGTGATGGTGCCGTCCTTCTTCACCCCGGTCGCGACGTCGATCACCATGCCCTCGCGGCGCCGGTCGGGCGCGATGAACTCCTCGCGGCGGCTGAAGACGAGTCGAACCGGCCGCTTGGCTGCACGGGCGAGCGCGGCGACGTGGGCCTCGTAGTGGAAGCCGCACTTCCCGCCGAACCCGCCGCCGAGGTGGGGGACGACGATCCGCACGCGATTGGCCGGCAGGTCCAACGTCTCGCACACCCCGGCGCGGGCGTCGAAGGGCACCTGGGTCGAGGTCCAGATCGTCACCTTGTCGCCTTCCCACTGGGCGACGACGGCGCGTGGCTCGATGGGCGCGGCATGGCAGCCGTCGGCGACGTAGCGGCTCGAGATGACGTGGTCGGCCTCGAGGAATCCCGCCTCGACGTCGCCCTTGGTGATCGAGCTGAACGATGCGTCGTTGTGCCCGCGCACGAGTGCGTCGGATGCGCCGTAGGTCTGCCAGGCGGTGTGGACGAGCTGCGAGGTCTCGTCGAGCGCGGCCTCGAGGTCGGTCACGACGGGCAGCGGCTCGTAGCGCACCACGATCGCGTCGACGGCTCGTTGGGCGATCTCGGCCGTCGTCGCTGCGACTGCTGCGACGATCTCGCCCTCGAAGCGCACGACGTCGCGGACGAACAGGGTGCGGTCCTGCACGAACGGACCGAAGCGCACGTCGGGCACGTCGTCGGCCGTCAGCACGGCGAGCACCCCGGGCATCGCCCGTGCTGCCGACACGTCGAGCTCGACGATGTGCGCGTGCGACACGTCGGCGTACCGGAACTTGGCAGCGAGCATGCCCGTCAGCGACAGGTCGGCCGTGTAGCGGCCGCTGCCCGTGACCTTGTCGGGCCCGTCGGCCCGCACGAACCGGGCCACGGTGGGTGAGGAAGGTTCGGTCATCGTCATGTGCCGCTCAATATGGCACGGATCGCACGGCGTCGCGGACGATCGGCCGGGACGCGCCGCCTCAGGAGCCTGCTGCCGGAACGCGCCGCCTCCGGACCATCTTCGACATGGTGAAGGTGGCGGTGCGGGCGGCCGCAGCGGCTACGGCGGTGCTCGCCGCGTTCTCGGTGCTCGCAGGCGTCTGGCGCTCGGCCGAGGCCGCGATCGTGGTGACCGCGCTGCGGACGTTCGGCGTGGGAGATGTCGATCGGTTCGCCGACCAGATCGTCGCCCGGTCCGACGCCGGACCGATGTTCCTCGCGGATATCGGACCGCTCTGCTCGTCGGCTGGTGTCGTGCTGATCCTCGGCATGCTCGCCGTGTCGACGACCCGTGGCGAGCCGCGGATGCGTGTCCGGGCGTTCGCCCGCGGCGCGCTGACGGTCGTCGGCTGCAACCTCGCACGGATCGCGATGACCGTCGCGATCGGTGTGTGGCGGGGGCCGGTCGCGCTCGAGCACTTCCACGACGGCCTCGCGACGGCGTTCGCGGTGGTCTTCCTGGTGGCCTCGTTCGGCGTCTTCGTCCAGTCGCTGCCGGTCAGCGAGCGTCGAGCAGTGCCTGCACCCGTTCCGCTGCGGCGAGTCCCGCGGTGATCGCGCCCTCGATGTAGCCGGGGAACGACGGCGCCAGCTCGGTCGAGGCGAACGTGATCCCGGGTGCGCCGGCGCGGAGCACGCCGACCGCATCGGGTTGCGACGGATCGACGAGCACGTTCCAGTACCCACCAGCTCCCCAGTCGTCGGGCGCCCAATCGCGCTCGACGAACGAGATCGGCTCGGCCGCGTCGGGTCCGTACGCCTCGACGAGCCGCTCGACGAACGCGGCCCGACGAGCCGCTGCCGTCGTCGCCCACCACACGGAGGTCGCGGCGCCCCCGAGGAAGCCGACGAGCACGAACGTGTCGTCGTCGGGACTCGCCTCGCCCACGTAGAAGCCGGGCGGGTCGAGCCACATCGTGGTCGCGCCGATGTCGGCACGCCGCCAGAAGGGCCGCTCGTACCGCGCCAGGAACTTGATGACCGCGCCGGGCCGGAAGGCGGCGGCCGCCTGTGACGTGAACCGGGCGAGCGGTGGTTCGAACGTGATCGTGCGGTACGCGCTGGGTGGGACGGCGACGACGACGTGCTGGGAGCGCACGACGCGGTGGTCGGAGCGGACGACCACCGACTCGTCCGCCACCTCGATCGAGTGGACGGGTGACAGGAGGTGGACGGTGAGCTGCTCGGCCAGGTCGACGGCGACGCCATGGATCGTCTCGGCCACGATGTACTGCATCTCGTCGCGTGTGAGCGGGGTGCGCCTGGCCAGGTCGACCGCATGGCTGAGCGGGATGTCGTCGACGGGCATGCACATCACGCCGCCGAACGTCGCCCGGGCCGCGCGGGCGACATCGGCATCGAGACCGAGCGAGTCGAACCACGCACCGAGGCTGAGGTCGGGATCGGCGACTCCCGCGGCTGACCAGAGGCCCGTGTACGCCTGCTCGGCTGCGTCGAACACCTCCCACGGCACGCCGAAGCCCTGCCCGGGTCGGTCGTGGTGGACGGGCACGAGGTGCTTGCCCTGCTGCTCGATCAGGCGCAGCACGTGCGGCATGTCGTCGGACACGAACTGGCCCCCGGTGTCGACGCGCCGGCCGAGGTCGTCGGCGCGGGACTCGGTCTTGCCGCCCACCCGGTCGCGTGCCTCGAACACCTCGACGTCGAGCCCGTACCCGGCCAGCTCGCTCGCCGCGGTCAACCCGGCGAACCCGGCGCCGACGACGGCGACGTCGATCGTGTGCATCAGGCGCTGAGGCCGGCGAGGCCCCCAGCGGTGTCGCCCCCGCCGCCCTGCTTGCGCATGCGGCGCATCACCAGCGCGGCCAGCGTGACTGCCGACAACGTGAACAGCAGCATGAGCGTCGCGAGCGCGTTCAGCGCCGGCGTCGACGCACCGCGAGCGGCGGAGTAGATCTTGATCGGCACGGTCTCGTTGGCGGCGCTCGTCGAGAGGAACGACGAGATGACGAAGTCGTCGACCGACGTCGCGAACACGACCATGAGGCTGGCGAAGATCGCCGGTCCGAGCAGCGGCAGCAGCACGAGCCGCATCGCCTGCAATCGCGTCGCGCCGAGATCGCGCGCCGCTTCCTCGTACTGGTCGCCGATGGCGATGAGGCGCGCACGCACGATGACGACGACGAACGACACGGTGAAGGTGACGTGGCCGAGCAGCTGGGTGAAGATGCCGGCGGGGATGCCGCGGTAGACCTGCGAGAAGACGAGGAACAGGGCGACGCCGAACACGAGCTCGGGCGTGACGATGGGGATGAGCATCAGCCCGTTGGCGCCGCTCGACAGCTTGCCGCGCCAGCGCTGCAGCCCGATAGCCATGGCCACACCGATGGGCGTCGCGATGAGCATCGTCATGCCGGCGAGCTTGAGCGTGTTGGTCATCGCGATCTGCAGGTCGTGGCTGTGGAAGACCGACGCGGCCTGATCTCCCCAGTACCACCGCCACGACGGCGCCTGGAAGCTCGAGCGGGAGCGACCGGAGTTGAACGAGATGCGCACCGCGATGAGGACCGGCACGAGCGACCACAGGACGTACAGCCACGACAGCGCGGCGAGGCCGAGCGCGTGCTGCCGCCGGCGGCGGGACAGCCACCTCATCGCTCGGCCATCCGTTGGGCCCGCATGGTGGTGACGAGGTAGTACACCATCAGCACGAACAGCATCGCCATCAGCAGGATGACGAGCGACGCGCCCGTCTGCGGCTGGGTCGAGCCGCGGAGGTAGAACTCGATCTGGTTGCCGATCATCTCGGTCCGCGGTGAGCCGGACGTGAGGTAGGTGTTCGTGTAGTAGTCACCGCACATCGGCAAGATCGTCGTCACGCTCGCGGCCATCAGCCCCGGCACCGACAGGGGCAGGGTGATCCGCAGGAACGTGCTGAAGGCCGACGCGCCGAGATCGCGGCCCGCCTCGAGCAACCGCGCGTCGATGCGTTCGAGCGCTGCGTACAGCGGCAGGATGAAGAACGGGACGTAGCCGTAGATCAAGCCGATCACGACCGTCGGCCAGTCGCCGTCGAGCCAGTTGCGGGGCGCGCTGAAGATGTGCAGCCACTGCAGCACGCGGTTCACGTACCCGTCGGTCTGCAGCAGGTTCACCCACGCGAGCATCCGCATCAGGTAGCTGATCCAGAAGGGCAGCACGAGCGCAGCGAGCAGCGCGCCGCGTGAGCGCCCGGCGCGCCGGGCGACGTAGTACGCGACGGGATAGCCGATGAGGCAGCAACCGGCGAGCGCGAGCGCGACGAAGCCGAACGTGCGGACGAACACGTGCCCGAGGTCGCCGCCGAACACGCGCTCGAGCACGTCGCCGAAGAGCTTGAAGTCCCACTGCAACGGATTCCACTCGGGACGCAGGATGCGCAGCAGCGGGTCGGTCGTCCCGAAGGCGGCGGCCAGGACGGCGTAGATGGGCACGAGGAAGAACGCGCAGAGCCACGCGACGCCGGGGAGGGCGAACGACGACCAGAACCCTTGGTCGCGGGGCCGAGCGGTGGCCGTCACGGCGAGGTCAGCCGGCGGTGAACTTCGACCAGGCGTCCTCCCAGACGAGCTCGTCGTCGGGGTCGAGTGCGAGGTAGCGCAACCCCTTGTCGATCTGCTCGTTGGTGAGTACTGCGTTGCGCAGGTTCTCGGGCACGTACTCCTGGCCGATGAGGTAGTCGGCGTCGAGGCCCTCGATCGCGGGCAGGTAGCCGTTCCACGTGAAGTTCAGCTCGGACACGGTCTTGTCGAGGAGGTAGTCGATGTAGAGGTGGGCGAGCACCGGGTTCTCGGCGTTGGCGAGCACGCACATGCAGTCGTTGCCGAGCGGGCCGATGTTGTCGGCCGGGTACCAGTACCCGAGCACCTCTGGTCCGGTGCCCTCCGGCAGGTAGCTGAGCGCGCCGCCGATGAGGTCGCCGTTCCACGTGTGGGCGATCGTCGTCGAGCCCTCGGGGATGTCCTTGTAGCCCTCGATGTTCACCTTGATGTTGACGAGGCCGACGAGCTCGGACAGGTCGGCGCCCGCCTGGTCGATGACGGCCTTGTCGGTGGTGTTCGGGTCGAAGAGGCCCTTGTGCATCATCGCGAGGAACAAGCTCTCGCGCGAGTCGTCGAGGATGGAGATCTCGCCCTTGTACTGCGGGCTCCAGATCATGTCCCAGCCGCGTTCTTCGACCTCTGCCTTGTCGACGCGGTCGGCGCGGTAGCCGATGCCGGTGGTGTACATCGTGTACGGCACCGAGTACGCCGCGCCCTTGTCGTAGAAGGGGTCCTTGAACTGCGACTTCACGTTGACGAAGTTCGGGATGTAGCTCTTGTTCAGCTGGCGGATCAGGCCGCCGTCGATGAGCTTGTAGATCGAGGCGGCCGAGACGGAGTGCTGCAGGTCGACCTTCACCGCACCCGACGCGAGCTTCTGGATGGACTCGGTGTCGGTGTCGAAGGTGGTGATCTCGACCTTGACGCCGTACTTGTCCTCGAAGCCGGCGACGACGTCGGGGTTCACGTAGTCGGCGTAGTTGAAGATCTTGAGCGGGCCCTTCTCGGGTTCGAGACCGTCCTTGATCGGTTCTTTGACTTCGCCTCCTCCGGCGTCGTCGTCGTCGCCACCGCAGGCTTGGAGGATGGGAAGCCCGGCACCGAGCAGCACACCCAGCTGCGCGGTTCGGGCCAGGAACTGACGTCGTGACGATCTCATAGCTGGTGCCCCCCGGCTGTGCGACGAATGCTGACTGATGAGTCAGAATAGCCAAGTTCACGGACCGGGTTGACCAAGGGCACACCGTGTTCACAGGGAGGTCATCGTGCTCCGCCAGATCCCAGACCCGCCGGGCATCCGCACCGCCCGCACCTTGCCCGCGGCGTGGTACTCCGACGCGACGCATCATGCGGTCGAGCGCGACCGGGTGCTGCGGAGCAGCTGGATGTGCGCCGCCGTGGTCGACGACATGCCGCCCGACGGTTCGTGGCGTTCGATCGACGTGGCGGGATTGCCGGTGCTGTTCGTGCGCGATCGGTCGGGCGAGCTCCGTGCGTTCCTCAACGTGTGCCGTCATCGGGCGTCGCCGCTGTGCGATCCGGGCGAGGTCGGCTCGGGTCCATTGATCCGTTGCCCGTACCACGCATGGCTGTACCGGCTGGACGGCACGCTGGCGCGAGCGAGCGGGGTCGGTTCGCCCGACGGTTTCGACGAGGCCGACTTCGGACTGACGCCGGTGCCGCTGCGAGTGTGGCGACGCCTCGTGTTCGTGTGGGTGGGCGACGCTGATCCCACAGCGTTCGACCTCGGACCGCTCGCAGCGGCGGTCGACGCGTTCCCGCTCGAGTCGCTCGAGCTCGTCGCGTCCGAGTCGAACGTGCGGCCGTTCAACTGGAAGGTGCTCCTCGAGAACTACTCGGAGAACTACCACACACCCTTCGTCCACCCCGAGATCGACACGTCGTCGAGCGACGACTACCCGATGATCTCCGACGGCCTCGTGCTGTACGCGTGGGACCGCAAGCTGCAGCCGAGCGACGATCCGGTCGAGCAGGTGATGGCGACGTCGTTGCCGGGCGAGCCCGGGTGGGAGCACCTCGCGTCGGCGCGCAGCGAGGCCGCGTACGGCGTCGGCTCGTACCTCACCATCTGGCCGAACGTGATGATGAACGTGTTCCCCGATGCAGCGCTGGTGATGTGGATGGAGCCGGTGTCCGCGTCGACGACCCGCGTCGAGCGGCGCCTGTACGTGGCGTCCGACCGATCGGTGGGCCACATCGAGCACGTCATCGCCACGCACCGGCTGGTGCACCAGCAGGACGTCGACATCTGCACCGTGGTGCAGCGGTCGCACGACGCCGGGCTCGACGCACACGGCGTGCTCGCGACGGTGGAGGAGCGAGGCGTGTTCTTCGTGCATCAGCACCTGCGTGCCGCGCTGGCGGGTACCGTGCCCGATCGATGATCGGAGTGATCGGCGACCTCGTCGAGGACATCGCCGTGCGCCTGCACACGCAGGTCAACCTCGCCAGCGACACGACGTCGACCATCGTCCGTCGACGAGGGGGCAGCGCGGCCAACACCGCCGTCGCGATCGCTCGGCTCGGGCATCGGGCACGGTTCATCGGCCAGGTGGGGGACGACCCGGTGGGCACGATGCTCACGTCGGTGCTCGCCGACGAGGGTGTCGAGGTGGTCGTGCATCGGGGCGGTCGCTCGGGGACGATCGTCGTGCTGGTCGACGACGTCGGCGAGCGGACGATGCTGACCGATCGGGGTGCGTGCACCTCGCTCTCGTCACCGTCTCCCGATTGGCTCGACCGCGTGACGATGCTGCACCTGCCGCTGTACTCGCTCGTCGGTGAACCGTTGGCAACGACCACTCGCACGCTCATCAGGTGGGCACACGAGCAGGGTGTGATGGTGTCGATGGACGCCTCGTCGGCGTCGGTCATCCTCGACCGTGGCATCGATGCGACGGTGCAGGACCTCGTCGAGTCGCGTCCCGACGTGCTGCTGTGCAACGAGCTCGAGACGTCGACGCTCGGCGGCATCGACGCGTTGCGTGTCGTCGGCGCGCGGGCGCTGGTGGTGAAGCAGGGCGCCGAACCGGCGCTCGTCGTCGACCCCGGCGGGGGAGTGGTGGAGGTGCCGGTGCCGCCGTTCGGGGGTGTGGTCGACACGACCGGAGCCGGCGATGCCTTCGCGGCCGGCTTCCTGGTCGCCTGGTGCAACGGCGCGGACGGCCCCCACGCGGCGTCGGCCGGCCACGCGAGCGCGCGGGACGCCATCCTGCGGGCCTCGTCCGACGCCACTACCGCCCCCTTCTGACCCCTCCGAGACCCAACTTTGGCAGTCCCACGTCGCTCAGCGACGCGAGAGCGCCGCAGAACGAGGATTGCCGTCGTCCGAGGTGGTCCGAGTTCTCGTATCGTGCAGTCGACATGTTGCGCCGGTTGACCCTCGTGCTCGCGCTGTTGCCGGTCGTGGTGATCGCGCCGCACGCGCCCGCCCACGCGGCAACCCGCTACCTCGACCCGATCTTCCAGGTCGACGTGCAGCTCGACGTGGTCTACGGGCATGCGACGCAGATCGACGGCACGCCGGTCACCCTCGAGCTCGACGTCTACACGCCGCGAGGCGACACGCTGACCGACCGGCCGGCGTTCCTGTTCGCACACGGCGGCTTCTTCGTCGCCGGCTCGCGGGCCGATCGCAACGCGGTCGAGTGGGCCAAGCGCATGGCGTCGCGAGGCTGGGTCGCCGCCTCGGTCAGCTACCGGCTCGGCCCGATCGCCGTGCTCGCGCCGGTCGACACGACGCTCGAGGCACAGATCGTCAACAACGCGCTCGCCGACATGCAGACCGCGGTTCGATGGATGCGGACCAACGCCGCGTCGCTCGGTGTCGATTCCGATCGCATCGCGGTCGGCGGTCTCTCGGCGGGCGCCGTCACCGCGCTCGGCGTCTCGTTGAACGCCGACGCGCCGCAGCCGGGCGACTGGCCCGACGTCTCGTCCGCGGTGTGCACCGCGCTGTCGATCTCCGGCGCCAACGACCCGGCGCTCGCCGGCCCGGACGATGCGGGCGCGATCTTCTTCCACGGCACGATCGACACCGTCGTGCCCTACGAGCAAGCGGCCGCGACCCGCGATGCGATGCTGCGCCAGGGCTTGCCGGCGCGCTGGATCGAGTTCCCGGGCGAGGGCCATTCGCTCACCGACGAGTCGCGAGATGCGATCGTGCAGCCAGCGGTCGAGTGGCTGTACGACTGGGTGGCGAACGCGAAGTACCCGTGCTCTCCGGCAGTCGCCAAGCAGCCACCGGTGCCGGCAGGTCGCCAGACAAAGCTGGAGGGAGACGCAGGGCGGAGCGGCGTCGTCTCGCTCGTCGCCGTCGAGAACCAGGCCGCGGGGTACCTGCAGGTTCTGCCGTGTGGCGCCGAGGCGGGGGAGTCGTCGAACCTGAACCTCGACGCAGCGAACCAGATCAGGTCGGTGCTCGCCGTCGCCCAGTTCGACGAGGACGGTGAGGTGTGCGTGTTCAACCAGATGCGCACGCACCTCGTCGCCGACCTGCAGGGCTGGTTCGCGCCGGGTGCGTTCGACGACGTGGAGGACGAGCGGCTGCTCGACACGCGGTTCGGTTCCGTCGCGGCGGACGGTTCGCAGACGATGATCGCCGGCCGACCGGACTCGACCGCCGTCGTGTCGCTGGTGATGACCGAGACGTCGGCGCCGGGGTACGTGCAGGTCCTGCCGTGTGGCTCGGCGCCCGGAGGCTCGTCGAACCTCAACGCCGATGCCGCCGGTCAGACGCGGGCGACGCTCGCGTTCGTGCGCTTCGACGCGGCCGGTCAGGCGTGCGTGTTCACCCAGCGCTCGGCGCACCTCGTGGTCGACCTGCAGGGCTACATGTCGCCCGGTTCGTTCGACGACATCGCCGACGCCCGGCTGGTCGACACGAGGACCGGGGTGAAGCCGGCCGACGGGGCCCTGACCGAGATCGTCGGCCGGCCGAACAGCACAGGCGTCGTGACGATCGTGGCGACCGAGACCGCCGGTCCCGGGTACGTGCAGGTGCTGCCTTGCGGGGCCGCGCCGGGGGAGTACTCGAACCTGAACGTCGATCGGCCGAGCGAGACCGTGGCCGGCCTGGCCTTCGTGCGCTTCGGTGCCGACGGCCGGGCCTGCCTGTTCGACCAGCGTGCCACGCACCTGGTCGCCGACGTGCAGGGCTACCTCGCCGACGGCGCGTTCGAGGACGTCCCCGACCAACGCCTGCTCGACACGAGGACGAAGGGCTGATCGCGGGCGACGCTCGCGGCGACCGGGCGATAACGTTGCGGCGCGTTGCGGCCAGCCGCGACGACAAGGCGACGTGGCCGAGTGGTTCAGGCAAGGGCCTGCAAAGCCCTGTACAGGGGTTCGATTCCCCTCGTCGCCTCCAACCTCTGACGTGCGGATGGCGCGTTCGGTCGACGCGGCACTTCGCTGAGGTGATGCGTGTACGCTCTCAACATGTCGGAGACAGCCGAGCTGATCAAGACTGCACGCGAGCAGCGGGGGCTGAGTCAACGTGCGCTGGCCGAGCGGGCCGGGGTCGAGCAGTCGACGATCGCTCGCATCGAGCGCGGCGATGCCGACCCGGCTTACTCGACGGTTGTGCGTCTTCTCGACGCGGCCGGATTCCGCTTGCCTGAACCCGAGCCGTCGATTCCGACCCTTGCCGAAGTTGCCACCGGTGGCGACGAGCTCGATTGGACGACGCTGCGCTCGGTCACCGATCTCGCCCAGCGCGATCCGTCGTCAGTCCGGCTCCTGATCGGCGCCGAACCACCCCGTGCTACCGGCAGCGTCGCGAGAACAATCTTGGCCGCCGTCGCCGCGTTCCTCGCCGAACAAGCCGGCATCCGAGCTCCGGCGTGGGCGCGTCACACCCCACCGCTCGACGAGCCCTGGCATCCCACAGGAACCCCACGGATGGTGCGTCACACCATCGCCGAAACCCCACCGGCGATGGCTCGGTACAACGTGTGGCTCCGAACCTCCGCACTGCGACGCGGACACCCGTGACCGGGCTGGGGCGTCCACTCGGCTGGGATCAGATCGAGGCCTACCTCGTCGAGGTCGGCGCCGAGCTCGAGCACCGCGGGCTGACCCGGACGATCATCGTGGTCGGCGGCGCCTACGTCGCCCACCGCGGTGTGCGCGCCTCCACCACCGACGTCGACACCATCTGCGAACTCGATGCCGAACTCCGCGGCGTCGTAGCCACCGTCGCTGATCGGCACGGGCTCGAGCCGGACTGGCTCAACGATCGCGCCCGACCATGGAGACCCGCCACCTTCGATTCCGCGACATGCGAGACCGTGGTAGAGGCCGGCGGCCTCCAGGTTCTGGCCCCACCTCCCGACATCGTCGTACTCATGAAGATCTCCGCCGGGGGCCGAACCCCGAACGACGCCCTCGATCTACGCGCCCTGTGGCCCGCGACCAGATTCACCGACCCCGACGAAGCCGTCGCCGCGTTCCACGCTGCCTACCCCCACGAAGATCCCGACCCTCACCTCGCCGACTGGATCCGCGCCGTCATCGCTGGCTGAGCCACATCACCACGCTGTACCAACCGAGCACCCATGACGTCTTCGGCGCCCGCTCATCGATGAACGCGGATGTCGGCGACAGTGGCGCAGGTCGAGATCTCTCGTCACCGCAAGAACGAAACAACGATTCTTGTGGTGACAGGAAATCCGATCAGGGCCGAAGTCAGTCGAGGTCGAGCGCGGATCCGGCATTCGGAGCCCAACAGCGTCAACGCCCATCGACATCGAGCCGGCAAGGGTCAGCTGAGCCCGCCCGTTCCGAGCAGGGTGCCGTCGGCTGCGTATGCGTCGATGCGCTGGAACACGTTCACCACCGGCGGGTCGGCCGGCGGCGGCGCCGACTCGACGGGAAGGGCGGCGAGGACCACGAAGTAGCCGTCGGGTGAGGTGACGTCGACATGGATGGTCTCGGTCGACGTCACGATGTCGACAGCGGCGGCGCCTGCCGGTGCTTGTCCGAAGAACGTGAAGTGGCCGAGTCCGGTCCCGTCTCGAGGGTCGACGGTGAGCGTGTAGTTGGTCCACGGCAGTTGCGGGTGAGCGACCGCCCGACTCATCGGGCCGCAGCCGCCACCTCCGAATGCGCCGCCGGGCTCGAAGAGGAGATCTCCGTGCGTGTCGGCTCCGTCCACCGTCCAGTAGTCGACGGATCGTCCGAGGTCAGTGGTGCTCGCAACGAGCCGGGCGTTCTCGGAGGTGATGTCGCACGCCATCTGGTCGACCAGCTCGGCCTGGTCCGGGCTCAGACGGTCGTTGACGATCGCGTAGGTGGTGCCGGCCCCGGCGGCGACGGCGGCGATGGTGACCCCAGCGAGCACGATCCGGCGGCGACGTCGCGGTGGGCGGTTGTGGCGGGCGGCGCGCTGCATGATCGAGGCGAGGGCGTCGTCGGAGACGGTGGTTGTCGTCGCGGCGCGGCGCAGTGCTGTGGTCAGCGTGGTGTCGAGGTCAGTGGTCATCGTTGAGCTCCTTGGCGAGTTGGGTGCGGGCACGGGCGAGGAGGGATTTGACGGTGCCGGGACGGCAGTCAAGGGCGGCAGCGATCTCCGCCTCTGGCATGTCGGAGAAGTAGCGCAGGACGATCGCAGCGCGTTGACGGATCGGGAGCCGTCCGATCGCGGCCATCGTGACGATGGTGTCGGGATCGGTCCACAGCGCTGGTTCCTCGGGCGGTTGACGTTCGAGATGGCGGCGCTCGGTCACTCGTCGACGCACCCACGACGTGCAACGGCTCATCACCGCGCGGCGTACGTAGGCATCAGGGGAGCGGACGGCTTCGAACCGACGGTAGAGGTCGGCGAACGCGTCCTGCACGAGATCTTCGGCCGGAGCGTTCGATCCCGTCGTCAGGCGCGCGACGGCGACCAGCGACCGGTAGCTGTCGTTGTACACGTCGATGAACGATCGCCTGCCGGTCCTTCCACCCGACGGTGTCGAGTGGATCATGGGCTCGGTCGACGACGTCACATCTGTACTGGCGTGGCAGACCCCTGAATGGTTCCACTCCGTCCGTTCGAGCTCAGATGCCGGCGATGTCGACGAGTGAGTCGATGCCGACGAGGTCGGCCGCGTTCCTCGTGTACAGGCGGGCGCCGTTGGCGTGAGCGGTGGCGGCGATGAGCAGATCCATCACCCGACCGCGCGGCTGTCGGCCGGCGGACGCGACGGCCGCGGCGATCACGCCGAAGCTCGCAGCCACGCTGTCGTCGATGGGAAGCGAGTCGAACGTGCGCTGGAGGACCGAGAGCCGGCGCAGCCGTTCGGCACGGACCGCCGGGTCGTGGGCGATCAGGACACCGAAGTGGAGCTCGGCGAGCGTCGCGCTGCTGACCGCGAGCTCGCCCTCCAGCGGTGGCACATCGGTCGACAGGACGACACTCGTGTCGAGGATCGCTTTCATGTGTGAGGCCAAGGGTCGTCGATCGACTGGTCGACGAGAGCTCGGTCGTGCTCCCAATCAGGATCGGCAGGCCCGTTGAACAACTGGGTGATGTCCGCCCAGTCGTGCCACCGGCGAGGCTTGGCCGGCACCAGGCGAGCTGCGAGACGGCCCGCCACGGTGATGTCGATCTCTTCGCCTGCTTCGACGCGGCGGATGAGATCGGACGCGTCCTGTCGCAGCTCGCGGAGTCCGACTCGTGTGGTCACGGTGGCGAGCGTAGCACTTGTGCTATCAACGGAGCGCCCGGCTCACGACACCCACGTCGAGCCCCGGCCACCCTCGACTGGCGACCACCTGCCACGGCCGCCGACCGTCGACGGCTGGGCTCTGCTGTACGGTCCGGCTTGCGCCGGCATGGAGAGCAGTCATGGATCGATGGAAGTCTGGGATCGTCGCGGTGGTGCTGGGCGCGACGTCGGTCGCGTGGGTGCCGGCCCCACCGGCATTGTCGGCGCCCGCCTTCGCCGTCGTCGAGGGGCCAGAGCGGGTGCTGATCGACGCCAGCTCCGATGGACGGTTCGTGTTGACGAACGGGTTCGCCGGCGGGCGTCATGTGGTCGACGTGGTGGAAGGTCGCAGCACGGTCCTCCCGCCGACGTATCTCGCCGACCGCATCAGCGGTGACGGCCAGTACGTGTTCGTCAGCACCGATGCGAAGCTGACGCCGGCCGACCAGGACGGCAGCACCGACGTGTACGCGTATGCGTGGGCTACTGGGACCCTGCGACTGATGACGCAAGGTTCCCCCACGGGAGCGAACCTCCTCGACATGAACGCCGGGATGGGCGGGGACTCCGACCGTGTCGGCAACATCGTGTTCACCGGCCACAACGGCGTGGGCGATCCGGTCCCCCTGTTCAGCGACGGGACGGTGGTCACCCAACTCGGTGTCTCGCTGGGTCCGCAGTACTCGGCCGAGGCCCTGGGCCTCAGCGACGACGGCCGTTACGCGTTGTACCGGGTCGGCGCCAACCTGTACGTCGAGGACCGAACGACATCGGTCCCGGTCCAAGTGAACGTCGGAGCTGCGGCTGGCCAGCCGATCGGGATGGCACGCCTCAGCGGCGATGGTCGTCACGTCGTGATGGCGCTCGGCGCGCTCGGCTCGCCGTCCACCGTCTACGTGCGTCACATCGACGCAGCGCAGACCCTCACCGTCGGAGCGTTCGCCGAGGGCGCGCCGACCCGACAAGGGCTCGGCATCAGCTTCGACGGGTCGGTCATCTCGTTGCTGCGTGATGCTCCGACGCAGACGGCGGACGGTCTGATCGACCAGCCGGGCTTGTTCCTGTGGAGCAACGGCACGTTCAAGGAGGCCTCGGCGCCGGCCGGCGCGCGTCCGAACGGCAAGGTCCGCGGCGGTTTCGTGCTGGACGACGGCAAGACGGTCATCTTCGGCTCGGAAGCTGACAACCTGGTACCGGGCGTGACGCCACCGCTCAACGTGTACATCAACCGAACGGGGGAAGCGGTCACGCCGAGCCCGACACCGATGTGGGGTCAGCCGTCGTCGTACACGCCGCGGACTCCGGTGCGCATCCTCGACACGCGGTCCGGTGCGCGGCCATCGACGAACTCGTCGGTGTCGGTCGCCGTGCGCAACCACTTCGGCGTCCCTTCGAACGCGACGGCAGTGGCGGTGCAAGTGACCGCGACCGACGGCGGCGGCATCGGGTTTGTGAGCGTGACGCCCGGTGGTGCGCCGCCCGGGCAGACCTCGAACCTCAACATCGACCGCGTCGGCGAGACCATCGCCAACCTCGCCATCGTGCCGGTGGGCGAGGACGGCTCGATCGATGTGCTCGCCTCCGCACCGACGCATCTGATCGTGGACCTGTTGGGATGGTGGGCGCCGGCGCCGGGAGCGGTGACGAGCGGTCGGTTCAGGACGATGTCACCCACCCGCTTCCTCGACACGCGCGCCGAGAGCGCTGTGTCGTACGACGGGCTCAAGCCGGCAGCAGGTTCCACGACCGTGCTGCAGATCACCGGGCGTGATGGCGTGCCGGCCAGTGGCGTGAGCGCGGTCGCGGTCAACGTCACGCTGGACGGCACGGCCGTCCCCGGGTTCGTGCAGGCGGCACCGGCGGCCACGCTCGTGCCCGGGGCCACGTCGACGCTGAACGTCACGACGCCCGGGCAGGTGGTGGCGGCGGCGACCATCGTGCCGGTCGACGGACAGGGGCGCATCGCGTTGTACAACCAGCCGTCGACACATCTGATCGTCGACGTCACCGGCTGGTTCACCGACGAGACCGCAGCCGCGTCGACCACGGGCCGTTTCGTGCCCGCCACCGACGTGACACGCATCTTCGACACGCGTCCGGGCACACGCATCGGCTGGGCCGGTACGAAGCCCCCGGCGGCCAGCGGCATGATCGTCCCCGGCGGTCCTGGGTCGGCGCTCGTCGGCAACGTGACCCTCACCGAGACCGAAGGAGCCGGCTACGTGCAGCTCGGCCCGGCCGACTTCTTGGCGCCCGGCGGCACCTCGAACATCAACGCCGCAACCGCCGGCGAGACAGTCGCCAACGCGTTCCTGACGCCCGTCTCGCAGTCGGGCCTCGGCGTCTACACGATCGTCGAGACGCATCTCGTCATCGACGTGTGCGGCTACATGACCGCCTGATGCTCGAAGGGCGGACCGCGGAAGTGCCGAGCCCTGAGGATCACAGCCGCGTCCGGGTCGAGATCTGACACGCTGGGGGAGCGGGCCGACACCGGCCGCGAACGGTCGCGAGGCATGGGAGGGAGGTGTGGTGGAGAGCGACGATCGAGTCGTACCCATCGACCCCGACCTCGACCCAGCCGATCCGGCCGAGCCCGCGCTGTCCGGCCAACGGCGGCTGCCGCGGCGACGGCACGGCCGTGCGCGCCCCGACGTCCTCGGCGTGATCGCGCTCGGCGGCATGATCGGCGCGACTGCACGGTTCGAGCTCGGTGAGGCGATCCGCTCGGCGCCTGGCCACTTCCCGTGGGCCACGTTCTGGGCGAACCTGTCGGGCAGCTTCCTGCTCGCGTTCTCGCTCATCCTGTTGCTCGAGCGGTTCCCGCCCACCCGGTACCTGCGGCCGTTCCTCGCGACGGGGATCATCGGCGCGTACACGACGATGTCGACCTATCTCGTCGACACCGCCGTGCTCGTGAAGGACGACCACGTCGCGACGGGTCTGCTGTACGGGCTCGGCAGTCTGGTCGCCGGCCTGCTGCTCGCGTACGCCGGCGTCGTCGCGGCGCGCCTCACACCGGAACGACATCGCAACTCATCAGGGAGATGACATGAAGCTCGAAGGCCATCAACAGCGGCTCACGATCTACGTCGGCGAGTCCGACCTCCACGGCCACACGCCGCTCGCGACCGAGATCGTGCACCGCGCGCACGCGGCCGGTCTGGCCGGTGCGTCGGTGTTCCGCGGCGTCGAGGGCTACGGCGCGTCGAACCACATCCACACGACGCGCATCCTGTCGCTGTCGGACGACCTGCCGATGGCGATCGTCATCGTCGACAGCCGTGACGCGATCACCGCGTTCCTGCCGCAACTCGACGAGCTCGTGAGCGAGGGCTTGATCACCCTCGAGGACGTCGAGGTCGTGAAGTACGTCGGACGGGGTGGCGCGGCGAGATGAGCGGCGGCGCGTGGTTGGTGTTCCTGCTCGCGGCGGGCATCGGCGCGCCGGCCCGGTACCTCGTCGACGGGCTCGTGCAGGATCGCACCAGTGGCGCGTTCCCGTGGGGCACCTTCGTCGTGAACGTGACCGGCTGCTTCTTGCTCGGTGTGCTGACGGGGATGGGCCTCTACCACGACCTCGATCCGACCCTCCACACCGTCGTCGGCACCGGCGGCCTCGGCGCCTACACCACGTTCAGCACGTTCAGCTTCGAGACCGTGCGCTTGGCCGAGGAGGGCGCCATGAACGAGGCCATGCGCAACGCTGCGGGCAGCTTCCTCGCCGGCCTGGCCGCTGCAGCCGTCGGACTGGCCGTCGCGTCGGTGGGGTGAGTCGGCTGGGGTAGCTCACACTCTTGGTGATGTCACCGGTCGGGACGCTTGGCGCTGCGTGGACTCTCCCGGTCATCTCGACGACGTCACCGCGCTCCGAGATCGTGAGACGGTCAGAGCAATCGGGGAGCCGCCGCTTCCCAACTGCCGAACGCCGTCAGCCATTCGGGCCGTTTCGTCTGCCGGAGGAATCCGGGGTGCACGACGGGCAGCAAGTCGAATCGTCGGCGTTCGATCTCCAGTGCGCCGATGCGCCCATAACCATCAGGTACGAGGGTGCGCTGAACCCCGGTCACGTCGTCAGCGACGTAACGAATCGCGTCCAACGCCTCCTGCCCGAGTGTGATCACGAGCGGTGCTCCGATCGACACGATCTCGTGCCGCAGCACCGTGCGTCGCGGCTCGGCGCCTGCGAGCTTCGGCAGCTCTCGGACCGATGGCCGCTTCGGCAACGAACCGGAGTCGATTCCGTTCGCCTCGGCCCACGGCGCGAACCGTTCTGCGATCGCCGCACCCTGGCTCCCGACACCGTGCTTGACGAAGAACCACGGGACTGCGTCGGTGAACGCAACCTTCGACGGGTCAAGGTCGAGCGGAGCCAAGATGCGCTCTTCCAAGCCGACCCCGGACGGCCCGTTGTGGCCAGGGCGGACCGTCCCGTGGCGGTCGACATCGAAGCCGACAGCCATCTTCCAGTCGTTGAGCAGCTCGGCCGGCGAAGGGTGCCTCCCGTCCCAGAACACGGTCGGCTCGACGTCGACTGCGAGCGAGGAGATCGCGGCCCGTCGGCCCGCATGCCCTGGCGGCGACCACGCCACATGGAAGGCGGACGGGTACACCCCCATCACGAGCGCGACAGGTGTGCTGTCGGGCAGGCGTGGAACGCGTTCCGTGTTCGGACGCCCGAACGGGAACGTGCCGAGATGCTGCCCCATCGAGAGCAAGGTAGCGGCGGCCCACGTGCAGCGAGAACCATCACTGGGCGTGCCTGGTCCGGATGGCAGGAGCGTCACGTCGCGCTCGGCCGATGCGTGTCCGATCCGAGCCATGCGAGCGCTGTCACCGACGCCAGCACGATCGTCGCTCCGATCCATTGTCGGCCGATCAGCCGCTCGTCCAACAGAACGGCTGCGGCGGTCACGCCGAACACGGGGACGAGGTTGATGAACAACCCGGCGATCGTCGGTGAGCACGTCCGCAAGCCCCGCAGGTAGAACCAGAACGCGACCCCGTAGTACAGGGCACCGGATGTCAGCGCGCTCACCCACGCGGTGGCCGACACCTGGTCGAGCGCCCCGACGCGGTCGAACGCGACGGCACCGGCGAGCAGCACGAGCGAGAAGGCGAATGCGGCGGCCTGCTGGAGCAGCACGACGATCGTCGTCGACGACATCCCGAGGTACCGGCTGGAGGCGACGGTGTACACGGCGCATGCGCCGACGCCCGCCAGCGTGAGCGCGACGCCTGTTGCGCCGATCGCAACACCGGGCCGGGCGACGACCAGCAGCACACCGACCAAGGCTGCGGCAGCGCACGACAAGATCGCGCCGGTGGGTCGCTGTCGGAGGACGCACCAGGCGAGCAGCAGGATCAGCACCGGCTCGGTCGCCCACAGCAGCGCCGACGCGCTCGCCGTGATGCGTGACAGGCCGGCCAAGCTGAGCGCGTAGGCGAGGCCGGGGTTCAAGACGCCCAGCCAGGCGAGCCGGCCGCGGTGCTGGAGGGGGAGCTGCCGATCTCGGGTGACGAGCGCGGCGACGAGCAGCACGCCGACGCTGACGGCCAGTTGGACGGGAAGGAGGGCGAGCGGTGCGATCTCATCGACCGCCCGCTTGCTGATCGCGGTCGCGGTACCCCAGCACGCAGCTGCGGCGACGAGCGACCACGCGGACATGCGAACGCGTGACGTGGATACCTCGGAGACACTTCGACGGGACGGAGCGGAAGCAGCGACTCAGGTCGCCGGCTCGTCACCGTCGCAACACGCGTACCCGGGCAGCCGATCCGGTCGGCACCACAGGGTCACGCACGATGTCACGTGACCAGGGTAGTCGCGTGGATCCGGGGGTCTCGCGGTGGCCGTCAGCGGGGCGTCCGTTCGGGCTGACGCCTCAGTCGCCCCTGCCCTTGCCGGGCTTGGCCACCTGCACCTCGACGTGTGAACCCGGTGCGAGTGGGCCGCTCGGTTCGACGGCGACGACGCTGTTCTTCTTGGCTCCGTCGCTCGAGACCTTGCGTTCGGCGACGACGAAGCCGAGCGAGCGCAGCTCGTCGACGACCTCTTTGTGATCTCGACCGATGTAGGCAGCCGGATCGACCGTCACGGTGGCCACGGCGGTGGGCGGGGGAGCGGCAGTTGTCGGGGCCTCGGTGGTGGCGATGATCGTCGACTCAGCTGTCACTGCCGTCGTCGCCGGCCCGGAGGCCGTGACCGCATCGTCGAGCGAACCGTCGCGCCTGCTCCCGAGCACGATGGCAGCGACGAGCACGAGGACCATCAGGCCGGCGACACCGGCGCCGATGAGGCGTTTCGTTCGGTGTCGGTGCATCGGTCCGATCAATGGCTGTACGGGAGGGTCGTCGGGCCCGGGCTGGACCGGCGGTCGCACGTCGACCTCGGTGAGGCCCGCGGCCGCCGCGAGCTCGTGATCCGACACAAGCGCGACGGTGGGCGCGAGGGGCACGTCTGCGCGGGTCTGGGAGCCGCCACGTCCCACTTCCTGCGTCGTGGTGGGGATCGCGGCAACGGCCTGTGCGACCTCATGGGCCATCGCTTGCCCGTCCGGCGGTCGGAGCGCGGGATCCTTCGCGAGCGCTCGCTCGACGAGGTCGGCGAGCGGTTGCGGCACCGTCGGTGGGAGTGGTGGCGGTGCCTCGTGCACCTGCGCGTAGGCGATGGCGATGTTGCTGCCGTTGGTGAACGGCGGCCGCCCGGCGAGCAGCTCGTAGGCGACGACCGCCAGCGAGTACGCGTCCGACGCGGCCGTCGCCGTCGCCCCCTCGAACTGCTCGGGCGCCATGTACTGCGGGGTGCCGAGCAGTTCGTCGGTCGAGGTGAGCGTGTGCGAGTCAGCGTGGCGCGAGATGCCGAAGTCGGTGATCTTCACCTTGCCGCTGTCGGTGATGATCAGGTTGGCCGGCTTGACGTCGCGGTGGACGAGGCCCAGATCATGCGCGGCGGCGAGTCCCGCTGCAACTTGTCCGATCAGATCAGCGACTTCGGTCGGTGACATCGTCCCGTGACGGCCGATGCGGTGGGCGAGGGTCTCGCCCGGAACCAGCTCCATAATCAGGTACGGCAAGCCGTCGTGATCGCCGTAGTCGAAGACAGCAGCGATCGATGGGTGCGACAGCATCGCGAGGTTGCGTGCTTCACGGCGGAAGCGCTCGAGGAACCCGGCACGGTCGGTCAGCTCGGTGCGGAGCACCTTGGCCGCGACGTGGCGCCCGAGCACCGTGTCCTCGGCGCGCCACACCTCGCCCATACCGCCGACCGCGATCCGGTCATCGAGCCGGTAGCGACCTCCGAGCTCGGTGCCCTTCGCGATCGTGGTGAACGCCGCGGTCGTCGCCCCGTCGGGTGGCTGTGCGCGCTGCCCGTCGTCGCGTGCTGGCCCGGGAGGGCCACTTGCGTCAATCGTTGATGTCCCTGAGCGCTCGGACGTCATCGTGGGCCGCCTTGATCGCGGTGTACTGCCGCTGCACGACCGTGCGCAGGCCGGCCGACATCTCCTGATCGTCGAGTGCTCGTGAGTACTCGGCGACGGCGTGATCCTCGCCCTGCTCGGCGGCGTCGAGCACGCCCTCGGGATCGCTGCCTGCGATGGCATCCTTCAGCGCCAGCCAGCCCCGGTGCAGCGTGCCGGCGACGGAGCCACCTTCGTCGATGTCGTCGCCGTAGCCAGCCGCCAACGTCTCCAGCTCCGCGGCGAACTCTGCGCGCTGCGTCGAGTACCGACGGAAGGTCGCACTCAGCTCCGGTCGATCGTCGGCCGCCAGCTTCTCGGCGCCCTTCGCAAAGCCGGCTTCGCCGTCCTTCAGCGTCTGCATCAGGTCTTTGGTGATCTTCGCGTCGGTCGACATAGAGGGCCTCTCTGGTGTTCGGGCCCCAGCTTGGGGCGCCGACACGAGTACCCCTCGCCGCCGACGAGGAAACCTGAGGTGGAAGTAGTGCGGCCGGATGTCTAGGGCCGCCGGCTGGCACTCGGCAGCCGATTCGGGCCCACTCAGGCCTGTCCGGCGCTGGATGCCCTGGGTGTTGATCTTTGCTGCACGTCCTGAATTGAGTTGCTCACGGTGCATGCCGATAACAGCTCTCGATGGACGATCGTCGATCGAGCAGGATGTCTTCCGGGTCAGGCGTCGATTCACGGACAGAGAGGCGGTGCGGGTGGGGTCGTTGAGCACGGGCGGTGGTAGCAGTGCGGTGGCAGCCTCCGCACACGCCGGGTGTGAGCGCTATCGGCATACCGATCCGATGATCATCGGGTTCAGCCGGCGTGTCCTGGCCGACAAGCTCGGGCATCCCGATACGTCCGCAGGGATTCCGGAGGCCCGGTGGATGCGAGCGATGACCTTCGAACGGCTGGTCGAGCATGAGCGCTTTGTGTCGCAGCTGCTGACAACTGCGGTCGGCGCGTTGGGGCTGGCTCGTCCGGATGCGGTGCGGCGGGCCGACGGGCATGTCTCCGCGGTGCACACGGCCAAGGCTCTGCAGCAGGCACACCTGAAGGCTGTGCACGAGAATGTGGCGACGATGATCACCGGGTTGGGCGTGCCGTTCGTCGGCATGGAGGCCGACCCAGCGGCGACGCTCGTCAAGCCGGACTTCGCGATCGTCGCGCCACGAACGGATGGCACGGGTGCCGTTGTCGGCACGTGGCTGATCATGGGCGACGCGAAGGACTACGAGCGTGTGCGGTCACGCATCGATGATCAGCGGATGTTGAAGGGCTTTCTCCAGGTCGCGCTCGGGGCCGAGTCTGCAGCGGCGTGGTCAGCATTGCCGGACGGCATGATCGTCCACGCCTCAGGCGCCCTGGCCGTTCCGCGCAATGCGTTCTTGCAGCCGGAGGCGGTCGTGGAACGGCTGGATGATCACCGTCGTGAGGTGCGTGCTCGTGTCGACGAACGGACCCAGCTGCTCGCCCAGGCAGCCGGTGACGAGATGGATGAGGCTGCGGTGCGGAGCTTCGTTGGACACCTCCAGGCCGCGTTCGATCCGTCGTCGTGCTCGACGTGCGCGATGTTCAACTTCTGTCGCAGCGAGCTGCGGGCATCGACCGACCCGCTGGCAGTGCTGATCGAACTTGGTGTTCGACCCGAGCTGCGCGCAGCCGTCGCCGGGTGTGTCGACGGGTCAGGCAACGTCGGCCGGGCACCGGAGACGTTGGTCGCCAACGTGCGTGCCACGGTGACCGGGCTCCCGCAATGGACTGGGCAGCGTCGCATCGACCCGGTCGGGTTGCCGGGCACGATCAACATCGTCTTGGCCAAAGCCGACGCAGCCGCGCTGGGTGTGCACGGGATCGGCTGGCAACGAGTCACCGCCAACGGCTCAGTCGGTCCCTGGTCGTACCGCGTGTTCGACGACCCGCAGTCACCTTCCACCCGGTTGGCGATCATGCGCCTCGTCGGCGCGGAGATCGGCGCGGCCTTCGCCGAGTTCCAGCAGACGTCTCCGATGTCGTTGCCCCCAGTCCATCTCGTGATCCCCGACGCCGCGACCGGCGACGTGCTGGTGTCGATCGCCGACTCGCTCGCCGGTGTGGAGACCAGCCGCATGCGCTGGCAACGCGACCTCGACATGGGACGAAAGCCGCTGACCTTCGACGGGGAGCCGGCCGTCGTGCCAGCCGCACTGTCGGCGTCGGAGCGGCTTGCGGTGAGCTTCCTGCTCGAGGAAGACCGCGCCCGGGCCATGAGCCTGCGATGGCCGCTCATCGACCTACGCACGGTGCTCATGCGCCATCTCGTTGCCGGCGGACCAACGGTGGACAGCGGTCGCCTCGACTACCTCGTCACCTGGGCAGAAGCCGCCTCCCCTCACGACCACCGCATCGTGTCCGACGCGTTCGCCGCCAACGAGCACACCCCCGGCGCACGACTCTCGAACACTCGCTCCGACGCCATTCACCTCGCTGGTCGTGGACGCGGCTCGATCGCCCCGGACCCGGCTCGCTACGAAGCCTTGGTGTCCGAGGAGCTCGCCTACAAGGCCGCGACGGTCGACCGTGCGCTCGCTGTGCTCGCTCCTCTTCAGGTGTCTCTGCTGCGCCAAGTGCATCTTGCGCTCGAAGCTGACGCCCAGGCCGTGTGGCGGGCCCGGTTGCACCTCCACGCATCGGACCTGGTCCGATTCGGGAGGACCAACTGGCTGTGGCGCAACAGCCAAGTCGTCATGCTCGATGACGACGCAGCATGCGCGTTGAAGCTTCTCGCGCTCGGCAACCCGAAGTCTGCCCTCGACATGGCCCTGGACGCCGGAACCCGTGAAGTGGCGACGGCCACCGTGACTGCGGTGAACCCGGTGAGGCTGCGAGTCCAATCGCGCCGGCTACGCGCTGGCTCGTGCGTGGTCGCCGTGCAGATCACCGGGCAGCCGTGCGTCGAGGCAGGCGGAACAACGCTCAAGATCCAGAAGGGCAGCTTCAAGTTCGGCGGCTTCAGCCTTGGCGAGTTGACCGCCGACGACCAGACCGCCGCCGACGAGAGCCTCCTCTGGACGCCTCGGCTCGTTCCCGCGGTGTCGGTCGGTGATGAGTTGGTGGTGGCGAACGTCGACTGGTTGGGCGGCACCTTCAAGTCGGGCCATGAGATCGCAATCGAACGACCGAAGCCCGACACGATGAGCGCACCCAAGGATGGCTGCCACGACGGCTCGTACGCGTCCGACCCGGAGAACCACAAGTACTGCTGTCGGTCACACGAGGACGCCGAGGCCGAATGGTCCGATCAGCTGGCCGAGCGCCGAGAGCGTGGCGAACTGAACCCGCAAGCCTGGCCACCGGTGATCGACGAAGATCAGTTCGACACCCCCGCCGCCGGCAGCCCCACCGCCGACGACGCAACCGATCCGCTCGCGACCGGTCCAGCCGAACACCTCACGATCGACGACGTGGACTGATCGATGGCACTCTGCTTCACCGCTCCGACGTCCACCGCAGCGGCCGGTCAGCATCACGCTGCAGCGGCCGCTGGCAACGCGGCGACCACCACCAGGGCGATCTACGTGCTGAACGAAGCACTCAGCAAGAGGACCGATACCGAACGGATCCTGCTCAAGGCCGCCGCCGGAGCCGGCAAGTCCTTCGCGCTGAAGCGCATGGTGAACGAGGCGCTCCAACATCCGAACTGCAACCGTGTCGGTGTCACTGCGTTCGCGAACAAGCAGATCTTCCCGCTCGCTGAAGGCCTGGGCGTCGCACTTGGCAGAGATCGTGTCTGCCTCTACGTGTCCGCGAAGCGCCTCGCCGACGTCGCCCCCTCCGTCTTCCAAGCAGCGACAGTCGTATCCGAGATGAACCAGATCCCACCCGACATCGAAGTGATCGTCGCGACCACACACATGTTCGGCAACACCGGATGGAGACTGCGAACCGGGCTCGGCCCCGCCGCCGACGGTGAACACCTCTTCGACGTGCTGTTCGTCGACGAAGCGTGGCAGCTGCCGCTGCACCGGTACCGCGCCGTAGACCGCCTCGCACCCATCGCAGTCGGCGTCGGCGACGTCGGGCAACTTCCCCCGCTCGACCCAGGCCAGAACCCCTGGCGTGGCGACCGCGGCTACAACCCGTACCGGGCGTGGCCCACCGCATACGAACACGACCCGAAAACTTGGGCCGAGGAACTGCCGGCAGTATGGCGGCCTACCGAAGCGCAGCTCGGACTGTGGCGAGCGTTCTACGGCGATTGGGACACACTCGACTGCGTCGCCGGCCCCGGCGACCGCCACATCGAAGCGACCGGCCTCACCGGTGTCGCCGCCGACGTATGGGCCAGCGTGGCGACCGGCGTACCGACATTGGTTGAAGTTGCGGGTCTTGAGGAAGCCGACGCCGCCGACATCGACCCACCGCTCCTGCACGTCCTCGAGACCTGGCTCGACGAACTCCTCTTGAACGGGTTCACACTGCACGAGACCACCTACGACAGCAATGGCGCACCCGCAGGCACCGATGCGGTCGCGTTCGACCAGCCACAAGGCCGCACCCTGATCGCGGTGCTCGCCACCCGCAACCAAGCCGTCGATGACGCCCAAGAGATGGTGGAACGCCTGACCGAACGACACCATCTGCCAGAGGGAGTGATCGTCGCCTCGACCGTTGACTCATGGCAGGGCCAGACCAACGCCATCACCGTCGCGATCCATCCCCTGTCGGCTGCATCAACGCTCGACGAGTTCAACTCCGCCTTTGGCCGTCTCGCCGTCACATGCACCCGGGCAACACACGGGCTGCTGATCGTCAGCCGAGCCGGACTCGACAACTTGCTGGCCAACGCGCCAGCTCGGCCCGGCACACCTCTCGGAGAACCTGGAACCAGGCAACTGCCCAGACAGACCCATCAACGAATCCTGCGTACCTTCGCAAGAGCGATCTCCGACTCCGCGTAGTGCCAGCGGGCAGCTCAACTTGACGTCGCCGCAGCGGACGGGCCTCAACCGCGAGCGAGAAGCGCTGCCACACCTGGAATGACCGTTCCCAAATCGACGATCTCGACGTGGGCGGCGTGGGTCGAACGCACATCGGCGATCGCTGTGTCGAGCGAGCCGAAGCGGTCCGTGTACCGCTGCCTGAGGTCGGCCGAACCTCTGGTGAAGCCCCAACTGGCGGAGCTCTTCGACGCCTCCAGGAAGCGGCGGGGCTCGTCGCCAACGACGAACAGCTGCGCACGCCGGCCTGAGTTGTCGAGCGCAAGATGAACGAGGTCGGCAAACACACCTCGCTTCCGCATCGCATCCGCGCCCTTCCACACCGACACCTTGAACTCGGCAACCCGGTGCGTGGTCTCCAGATCAAACGGACGCGTCGGGTCGTTGCCCGCCGCCAGCGAAGGACGGTTGTTGACCACTTCACCTGGCTCGAGCAGATGCGGCAATGCCAAGGCGATCACAGCTGCGTGCACAATGTCGCTCACGCGTCCGAGAGTGTTGCGCACTGTCAACGCGGCCAGCAGCGTCTCGAAACGGATCCCCGACACCGCGACGACCTCCGCTGCATTCGCCTCTGTCACGTTCAACAGCTGCTGCTCGAGGGCAGCGATACGTCCGGTGAGGTCCTGCGCCCCCACGAAGTCGGCCAGCACCTCGACTGCACGATGCAACGACTCCAACGCCTCAGCCGGAGTCTGCGTCGGTGCGGCTATCTGTGCCGGAGTGACAGGCCGTGATTCCGGGCCCCGCTTCGTTCGCGGGATTTCGCTCGTCGTGAATCCCAGCCGCTGGAGCACTCCGAGCGCTGCATGCGAAATGAACCGCGACCGTTGAATCCCAGTGGCCAACTCGAGCACCTGCTTGGGAGGCCATCTCGTTCCCTCGACGTCCACCCAATGCGTCTGAATCGCCGCTGGATACTGTCCGACCAACCGATGGACCACGTCGTCCGCGTCGAGGTCGAACTGTTCGCCGGCGACGACGAACCTCACGTCGTAGCGCCCTGGTCCTCGCGGATCGCAAGTGGCGGCAGGCTGTCGACGATCTTCATCGTCTCCAAGCTGACCGTCACGATCCGAGCCAGCAGATCGATGATGTACCGAGGGTCGCCGACCTCGCGGCTCCAATCGTTGGGGTCGTTGACGATGCCCGAGTCCTTGTCCGTCTTCACCTGGTAGCGGTCGATGATCCACTCGACCGCCGAGCGCGACCCGAGCATGTAGCGGTAGGCCCCCTCAGGGATGCCAGTCAGCGTGATTCGGTCGTTGTAGATGATCGTGCTCCGGTCCTTGTTCTCGTCGGCCGCCCTCTGCGCGGCGGTCGGCTTGCCGAAGCGCATCTTCTCGACACGGAAGAACTCGTACGCCGCATCACCCCCAGGCCCTTCGACATCGTGACCGCCGAGCGGATACGGCATGACCGACTCATAGCCGAGGTGGAGCTCCGACAGCTTGCGGCCGGCATCGATGAACGGCTGCGCATCCTCCACCAGTGGAATGCGCGGCAGCATCTTCTTCAGATCGGCCGCATACGTCTCGCGGTAGCCCGGCGAGTGCAGCAGACCGTACACGTAGAAGAAGATGTCATCCTTCGTGATCGCCGACCCGTACGCCGCCTGGAACCGTCGCAATGCTTCATTCGTGATGTTGTCGAGCCGGTGATAGCCGTCGAAGGTCTCGTGGGACGCAAGAAACGGCAATGTATCGTTCGGTTCTGCGGCCTCGTACCTCCAACGATAGAAGCACTGCCCTGTGTCGAGCGTGTGCAGGTTGGCCGGAGCGTCGACCATGAGAGCGCAGAAATCGTAGTGGGACGAAACTCCAGTCAGAACGATGCCGACGTTCTCCGCGAGGGAGGTCGGGAACAGCTCATGGAGCTTTCCCTGCCTGTCGTTCCATGTGGAGTCCAGATACCCCCACTGTCGAAAGAACGGCCGATACGCGCACGAGCGGACACGCGACGGCTCGATTTCTGCCTCGGCGCCAGCAACTGCCTTCGATAGAAGCTTCGCTGTCCAGCTGATCTGCTCAGGGTCTCGCACGGGGTCAATCCTCCGGCCCTCTTTGGCGGCCCGTCGCACCCGTTCGAAGGTTTGGTGCGCGCGTGTCATGTTGTCAACCACGCTGCGTTGGTCGGAGCCGTAAACCCACGAGTCGCGTCCCGAGTTGACACCGATGGAGATGAGGCCGAAGATCCCGAAGGCTAACTTGCTGTTGTCGACGATGGGGGCGAACAACTGAAAGGACTCCGTGCGCTGGCCCAACCAATCGCCGTGCGAATTCGGCACGAGTGTTGACGCCGTGTTCAGACCTGCAACGCCACCGTATTCGGCGACCTTCTGCAGCTTCTCTGCTCGGCTCAGATACTCGCCGATGTCTGTGTAGCTGACAGATGTCGGTACCTTCGGCCGGCGGTCATTCTTGACGAGCACGGTGATTGCTACCGTCGCTCGTGAGCCTGCATCAAAGATCTTGCCGCCTTCCCTCCGGGACTCTTCACCAGCCGTGCGCTGGTTGCCCCGAAGGTTGAAAATGTGAATCGAGCTGAACTCTTCGACGAGAGTCTTCCGCATGCCGTCCGCAGTGTTGGCGTCAATGAATCCGCCGTTGGTCACAAACGCGATGACGCCGCGGTCCTGGATTCGCAGCGTTGCCCACTTGATGGCCCTGATGTAAGAATCGTAGAGCTTGTTCTTGAGTGTTGCCGTCGATCTCGCCGCGTAGGTGTCTCGGATCGCGGCGTCGAGAGTCGGATACTTTTCGTTGGCGTTGTCGTCATTTGCGCTGTCCTGGCCCGCCGAGTACGGCGGATTGCCGACTATGACGGTGATCGGAAGCGTCTTCAGCTTCTCGAGACGTTCGTTGTTCTCGGGGAAGACATCGAGGTCGAGCTTGTCGTCGACCTCCCAGGACTGGAACGTGTCGGTGAGGATGAGGCCTGGGAACGGTTCGTAGGGCGCGTCGGTATCGAGACTGCCGCGCATGATGTCTTGATAGGTGGTCTCGATGTTCACGGCAGCGATGTAGTACGCGAGGAGGAGAATCTCGTTCGCATGCAGTTCATTGGCATACTTGCGTGCGAGGTCTTCGGGCTTGATCAGGCCGCTCTGCAGCAGCCGCACCATGAACGTGCCGGTACCGGTGAACCCATCGAGGATGTGTACTCCTTCGTCGGTGAGGCCCTGACCGAACTCGGCTCGAAGTACCTGGTCTGCGGAGTTGAGGATGAAGTCGACGATCTCGACCGGGGTGTAGACGATGCCCAGCTTGTCGACGGTCTTCTTGAACGCGGTGGCGAAGAACTTGTCGTACAGCTCGACGATGATGCGCTGCCGGCCTTCTGCGTTGTCGACCCCCTCCACCCGGGCGCGCACCGATGCGTAGAACTTCTCGAGGGATGCGTTCTCTGTGTCGAGCGCGTGTTCGTCGAGTACGGCAAGCATTCGTTCCATCGACTTCGCCACGGGATTCGTGGCTGCGAAGTCGTAGCCGGTGAAGAGGGCGTCGAACACTGGCCGGGTGATGAGGTGTTGGGCGAGCATCTCGATGGCGTCGTCCTGAGTGATGCCGTCGTTGAGGTTGCCGCGAAGGCCTTCGAGGAACACGCCGAACTCTTGTGCGGCCGGTGACGTCATGTCGGCGAGGAGTCCCTTGATGCGCACGATGTGTTGTTGTGCGATCTCGGCGACATCCTTGGCCCAGGTCTCCCAGTACCGGCGCTCGCCCACCTTCGTGACGATCTTGGCGTAGATGCTGTCGCGCCAGCCTTCGATGTCGAAGGTCATCTGGACCGGCTTGGGAGCCTTCGTCTCGCCGTCTTCGCCGCCGCGGCCGGTGACGTCGATGATCTGGATCTTGTCGGGCCGCTTGGTGTTGAGGTCGATCTTGTTGACCATCGCGTTGAAGCGGTCGTCGTGCGCTCGCAATGCTTGCAGGACCTGCCACACCACCTTGAAGCGTTCGTTGTCGCGTAGCGCTTCCTCGGGCGGCACCCCGGCTGGGATGACGACAGGGAGGATGATGTAGCCGAGGTCCTTGCCCTCGCTACGGCGCATGACGCGGCCGACTGATTGCACGACGTCGATCTGCGAGCCGCGTGGTGTGAGGAACATCACAGCGTCGAGCGCTGGAACGTCCACACCCTCGGAGAGGCAGCGGGCGTTGCTGAGGACCCGGCAAGCGTTCGTACCCGGGACAGGGCCTGAAGTTCACCCCGTTGGACGGACAGGTTGTTATGCGGCGATGCCGTCACCGCGACGGTAGTACAGGTTCTCCCAGTCGATGGGGCTGTTGTAGTTGTTCGATGAGTGCAGGCGGCGGGCGTTGAA
>JBFWSW010000026.1:20782-61047 GCA_050248155.1 Ilumatobacteraceae bacterium | reverse complement strand
GTGTGGCCGCCCGAGACCAGCAGCACGACGAGCGGGAACTCGAGCGTGGGATCCTCGAGGAACGCGGAGTACAGGTGCGCCTCGTGGTGGTTGACGCCGACGAACGGCACGCCCCACGCCTGGGCGAACGACTTCGCGGCCGCGACACCGACGAGCAGCGCACCGATCAGGCCGGGCCCGATCGTGCACGCGACCGCGTCGATGCGGCTCTCGGGCACCCCGGCCTCGATGATCGCGCGGGCGACGATGGGGTTGAGCGTCTCGAGGTGGGCGCGGCTGGCCACCTCGGGCACCACGCCGCCGTACTGGGCGTGGAGGTCGACCTGGCTGCTGACGACGTTCGACGCGACATCCGTGCCGCCCATGACGAGCGCTGCCGCGGTCTCGTCGCAGCTCGTCTCGATGCCCAGCACCATCGTGGACTCGTCGACCTCGATCGCGTCGCGCCTGCGCTCAGTCACGGGCGGCCTCCGGGCACAGCTCGACCAGCCGCTGCCGGTACTCGGGCTCGGCGATGTCGTGGCACCACATGACGATCGCGTCGTCGACGTTCTCGTAGTACTTCTGCCGTACGCCGACCGGTGCGAAGCCGAATCGTCGGTACAGAGCCTGCGCGCCGGTGTTGCCGGCACGCACCTCGAGGGTCAACGCCTGGCAGCCACGGTCGATCGACTCCCAGGCGAGCTCGGCGAGGAGTCGCGTCGCCACGCCGCTGCGGCGCTGCCGCGGGGCGCACGCGATGTTCGTGACGTGTGCGTCACCGACGACGAACATCAACCCTGCGTAGCCCACCAGGCGCCCGTCACGTCGTGCCACCACGTAGTAGCGGTCGCCTCGGCGGCTGAGCTCGATCTCGCTCTCGAACACACCGGGGGTCCACGGCTTGGGGTACGAGACGGTCTCGATCGCCTGGATCGCGCCGATGTCGCGCCGGCGCATCGGCTCGACCACCAGCTCGCCCTCACCGTCGTCGGCGCGGTGCAGCAGGCGCGAGAGCACGCTCATCTCGTCTCCCAGTTGATCTGGGCGTCGGGAAGGCGCAAGTACATCGGTTGGATCTCCCAGGGATTGACCCATTCCTCGCGCAACGCCTTCGCGTGCGCGAGCTGCACGAGCGGGGCGGCAGACGGCCGCGAGAGGAACTGCTCGGCGAACTCGCAGCGCAGCTCGCTCTCGATCTGGTCGCGGTAGCGCAGGGCGCCGTCGCCGACGCAGACGAGCTCGTGCCCGCGGGGGAGCACGTCGGCGAGGAAGTCGTCGATGCGCCCGCACCGCGGTTCGGTGACGCGCTGCATGCCGCCCGGGACGGGGAGGTAGATCGCGTAGAACAGTTCGCCACGTCGAGCGTCGATGACCGCCGCCACCGTTCGACCGGTGTGCCGGAGCGGGAACGTGAGCAGGTCGAGCGAGCTCATGCCGATCATCGGCACGCGCAGAGCTTGCGCGAGCGCCTTCCCGGCTGCCAGCCCGACGCGCATGCCGGTGAACAGCCCCGGTCCGACGTCCACAGCCACGACGCTGATCTCGCTCAGCTCGATGTCGGCCTGCGCGCACAGGAAGTCGATGGCCGGCGTCAAGGTCTCGGCGTGGCGGCGGCCGCGGCAGACCTCGAACAGGCCGAGCACCCCCTCATGCCCACCGATCGCGACGCTGACCTGCTCGGTGGCGGTCTCGATGCCGAGGATCAGCACGGCGCGTCCCGGAACGGTGCCAGCGCCTGCTCGAGCCGATCCCACCGAGCGGCCCACTCGCGCCCCACCGCACTGATGGTGAGGTGGCGCGTCTGCTCGTCGTCGGGATCGATGTCGAGCTGGACGAGCAGATGGTCGCCGAGGCTGTTGGCCACGACATCACCCCACTCGATGATGACGACCCCGTCGGACTCGGCCAGCTCGGCGAGTCCGAGATCGGCGACCTCGTGCTGGGTGCTCAACCGGTAGAGGTCGGCGTGGTGCAGCGTCAGCTTGCCCGCCGGGTGGCTGTGGACGAGGTTGAAGGTGGGCGATGTCACGTGGTCGGTGACACCCATCCCCTGACCGAACCCCTGCGCGAACGCCGTCTTGCCGGCACCCATCTCGCCCGCGAGCACCACCATGTCGCCCCGGCGAACCTGACGCGCGACCGCAGCGGCGACGGCCTGCGTGGTGGCGAGCGACGGCGAGCGGAGCTGCAACATCAAGCGGTGAAGTCTACGAGGCCAGGCCGGGCTCGCCGATGGCGACCCGTGGAACCCGTGCCGAGATGCCGCACACGACCTCGTACCCGATCGTGCCGAGGCGCGCTCCCCACTCCTCCGCCGTGATCTGCAGGTCGCCCTGGCGCCCGATCAGCACCGCGGGATCACCCACCTTCACGTCGTCGTCGCCCATGTCGACCATCATCTGATCCATCGTCACCACGCCGACGATCGACCGGCGCACACCGCCGATCAGCACCTCGACGCCACACTCGTACGAGCGGCGGGGGACGCCGTCCGCGTAGCCGATCGGCAGCACGGCCACGGTCGTGTCGCGGTCGAACCGGTGCCGCAGCCCGTACGAGATGCGTTCGCCCGCGCCCAACCGGCGCACGACCGAGACACGCGCGTGGACCGACATCGCCGGGCGGAGGTGACTGGTGAGTGCTGCGACCCCAGGTCCGGGCTCGATGCCGTAGACGGCGATGCCCGTGCGCACCATCGCATGACGGGCACGTGGATGCGCCAGGGCGCCGGCCGAGTTCGCCGCGTGGACGAGCGCGGGGTCGAGCCCCGCGCTCGTCAGTTCGTCGAGCACCCGATCGAACCGATCGAGCTGCGCGTCGGTGTATGGATCGTCGGGGACGTCCGCCACGGCGAGGTGCGTGAACACGCCACCGAGCTGGAGGCCGGACGACACGATCAGCCGGGCGAGATCGAGCGCATCGTCCGGCTCGGTGCCGACCCTGTGCATCCCGGTGTCGACCTTCAGGTGCACCGCTGGAGGCGAGGCCAACGACAGCTGCGACGCGGCGCCCGCAGCAGCCTCCACACCGGCACGCGTGGCGACCGTCAGGATGAGGCCCTCGCGCAACGCCGCAGCGACCGACTCCGGCGGCTGCTCGCTGAGGACGAGCACCGGGGTGTCGATCCCGGCGCTGCGCAGCTGCAGCCCTTCGTCGACGAGCGCGACGCACAGCCCGGTGGCGCCACCGCGCAAGGCCGACGTGGCCGCTCGGAGGGCGCCGTGCCCGTAGCCATCGGCCTTGACCACTGCCCACAGCTGCGCTGGTGCGGCGAGCGCGGCAAGGTGCGCCGAGTTCTCCTCGATGGCGCCGCAATCGATCTCGGCCCAGGCCCAGCGACGCAATGGCGGCGCGTCGTCGGTCATGCGTGGGCGCGCAGGTCGGCGAGCACCGCCGGCACCAACGACGGGAGATCCGATGCCACGAAGCCGATCGCGTGACCGCTGGTGGCGGCTCGACCGTGCACCCACGCCCCCATCGCGGCCGCCTCGAAGGCACCGACGTGCATCGCCATGAACGCGCCGATGATCCCGGCGAGGACGTCCCCGGTGCCGGCCGTGGCGAGCCGCTCGTCGCCCGACGAGACGACGAGCACGCGCCCGTCGGGATGGGCAACGACCGTCGCTGCGCCTTTCAGCAGCACCACGCAGTGCGCGTCGGCGGCGAATCGCCGTGCCGCTCCGATGCGGTCCGCCCCCGGCCGGCTGCCGGTGAGCATCTCGAACTCACCGTCGTGAGGTGTCAGGACCGTGGCGGGCTCGCGGCGCCGGAGCAGCGCGGCCGCACCGTCGGCGTTCCACGCGAGCGCGAACAGGCCGTCGCCGTCGATCACCGCGGGAAGCGGGGAGTGGACGGCGACGTGGCGCGTGCTCGCCGCCGTGTCGTCGTTGCGGCCGAGGCCCGGTCCGAGCACGAGCGAGTGGAAGCGGTCGAACGACTGCAGCGCCTCGGTCGCCCACCCCGAGGACGGCAGCGGTCGCACCACCGCTTCGAGCGGGAGATGAGCGGGCTCGGCGACGCCCGGGCACGAGACGTGCACGATCCCGGCGCCGGCGCGCTGGGCGCCGGCGACCGCCAGCGCTGCGGCTCCCTGCATCGTCGGGCTGCCGGCGATGACTCGGACCGCGACACCCCACTTGTGCGCGCTGGTGGGCCGCCACGGCAGCCAGCCCGCGACGTCGTCCGCCTCGAGCAGATGGGCCGTCGCCGACGTGGTGTCGAGGCCGATGTCGGCGACCTCGATCGCACCGACGACGTCTGAACCCGGTGGGAACAGGTGGCCCGGCTTGAGCGCGGCGAAGGTCACCGTGCGGTCGGCGACGAGCACCGGGCCGCCGAGCGCGCCGGTGCGAGCGTCGACCCCACTCGGGATGTCGACGGCCAGAACGGGGCTGTCGCCCACGTCGGGAGCTTTCCACGTGCCATGGAAGCCGGTGCCGAACGCGGCGTCGATGACGAGGTCGGCGGGATCGAGCAGCTGCGGAAGCATGTCGACCGGGTGCACCGTGACCCTCGCGCCACGATCGGCCAGGATCCGCGCCGCGACACGGCCGTCCGCGCCGTTGTTGCCGTGGCCGACGACGACTCGCACCGTGCGGCCGTAGGTTCCGCCGAGCATCCGCATGGCTGCGCGAGCGACGGCCCATCCAGCACGTTCGACCAGGACGTCGGTGGGCTCGGGGGCCGCGGCGTCGATGGCTCGCATCTCGTCCGGTGTGACGATCGGCAGCATCGAGCCAGCCTAAGCGAGCGCTCCAGCGGCGACGACGTACGCGATGGCGACCGTGTCGGTGTGCGTGATCGAGAGGTGCCACTCGCACACGCCGGCGGCGTCGGCGAGCGTGAGGGCCGCGCCCGTCACCACGAGATGCGGCTGTCCCGACTCGTCGCGGCGCACCCACACGTCGTGGAACCCGAAGGCGCCGAGGCCGACGCCCAACGCCTTCATGGTCGCTTCGCGGGCGGCGAAGCGGGCAGCGAGCGATGGCACCGGATCGGCCTTGCGCTGCGCGTACTGCAGCTCCTCGTCCGTGAACAGCCGCTCGCGCATCGACGGTGTCCGCTCGAGCGAGTGACGGAACCGCTCGATGTCGACGGCGTCGACCCCGATGCCGCGGACCGACACGTCAGGTTCGCCAGTGGTCGGCGGTCTCGGAGATGGGGAGGATCAGCAGATCGGCGACCGAGAGCTCGGCGAGCCGGTCGTCGCGGAAGGTGCCCTCGGTCTCGGACACCCAGTCGACGAGACGGTCGTAGCGGCGGTCGTAGCCCTGCAGCACACCGCGCATGACGGGCGTCGGCAGCCGGTCGTGGAACTTCACGTGCAGGAGCGTGATGCCGGTGCAGGTGGTGCCCTTGACCTCCGGCACGAGGATGACCGTGCGGCCGTCGCTGCGACCTCGCGCGACCAGCACCTCGCGATCGCTGGCCACGCGTCGCTTGGTGCCGACCAGGTGCGCGTTGCGCTCGACCCGGCTGGGTACGTCGCGGGAGAGTCCGCCGCGGTCGACGATGGAGATGACGGCGTCGCGCGCCGGATCCCCCTCGATGCGATAGCGGGTGAAGCCGACGACCGACTCGACGGCAGGGTCGAGGTCGGCGAGCACCTTCAGCGTGCGGTAGCTGAGACGATCGCGGCCGGCGCCTGCGGCCAGCGCCTCGCGCACGAGCGCCCGGTCGAGGACGCCCTCGTCGCTGCGGCTGATGCCCACGGTGACCGTCTTGGCCTGATGTTTGATGGCATCGACCGGACGAGTGAGCTCTTCGATGGCGCGGGTGAGCGCGGCCGTGAGGTCGTCGACGAGGACCCCGGGCGTCGCGAACTTGCCGCTGCTCGCGTGATACGTCTCGAGCGGCGCATCGCTCGCGAGGTCGCGCAAGAGGCCGGCGAGGCGCACCGCTGTCGACGCCTCGAGGTGACCGTCGTATAAGTTGGTCCGCAGCCCGTCGAGGAAGCGCTCACCCAGCGGCCGGACACCCGACTGCACACGATGCAGGATCTCGTCGCCGCTGCCGCCGAGCGTGAGGGCACGCTGGATGACGTCACGCGCCTCACGCAGCGGCCGTGCAGACGCGTCGATGGCGAGTGCAGCCTCGTAGCCGAAGAGGTGGCCGACCATCGCCGACAGCACGAACGCGAGGGTCGGGTCGATGGAGGGCACCGCGATCACGGCTGACGCCGCGCTGAACCGATCGTCACCCTCGGTCGCGATGACGATCGGTGTCGCCTTGTGCGCCTTGTAGATCGCCACCTCCTTCCCGACGTCGTCGGCGAGGCCCCCCACGAGCCCGGCGGCGCACACGAGGATCATCGGCTCGCTCGACAGGTCGATGTGCTTCTTGTCCTCGGTGACGTCGCAGGCGATCGACTTGTAGCAGAGCTCGCTGAGCTTGATCCGCACCTCCTCGGCCGCCACCACGTTCGGTCCGTTGCCGACGACGGCCCAGTACCGCTTCGGCGGGGCGAACCGACGCGCGGCCTCGGCGATCTGCTCGCGGCGGGCGATGACCGCGGCCATCAGGTCGGGCACGCTGCGCAGGGCTGCGAGGATCTCGTGCCGGCGACGCTCGTCGCAGAGCCCGGCCGCGTCGGCGATGGCACAGGCGAGCAGAACGCCGGCCGCCACCTGTGCGTAGAAGGCCTTCGTCGAGGCGACGCTCATCTCGACGTCGCGACCGTCGCTCGTGTACAGCACGCCGTCGGCCTTGTCGGTCAGATCGCTGTTGCGCCGGTTGACGATCGCGACGACCGCTGCGCCCCGCGCCCGGGCGAGGTCGACGGTGCGGTTGGTGTCTGTGGTGGTACCGCTCTGGCTGATGGCGACGACGAGCGTGTCACGCATGTCGAGCCGCAGCTCGAACCCGCTCAGCTCGGTGGCAGTCACCGGATCGACGTCGAGCCGCCCACCGCACAGGTCGTCGAGCACCGCAGCCATGCTGCGGCCTGCGACCGCGGCCGTCCCCTGCCCGATGACGCGGATCTTCGAGATCGTGCCGGTCGCGATTCGCTCGGCGATGTCGCGCGGGAACGCCCGGGCACCGATGTCGGTGCGCAGCCGCCCGCCGTCCTCGACGATCTTGCCGCGCAACGTCTTGCGGAAGCTCGTGGGTGCCTCGAGGATCTCCTTCAGCAGGAAGTGGGGCGCGTCACCTCGGTCGATGTCGCGTGTCGTGACCTGCGCGGTCACGACGTCGTCGTGGGTGATCGGGATCGGCGAGCCGTCGTACGCGAGGCGGCTGACGCCGGCGAGCTCGCCGGCCCTCGCTCCGTCGAGCACGAACACCTGACCGCGGCTTCCGGAGTCGGATGCCGTCTCGCCGTCGACCCTGATGTACCTCGAGGTCTCCTCGACGACGCCGTAGGGCTCGCTCGCGACGATGAACAGATCTTCTGCCAGCCCGATGTACAGGCCCTGGCCGCCACCGCGCAGCGCGAGGAAGAGCTGCTCGGGTGCGTCGGCAGCCGCCGCGGCGATCGCGACGTTGCCCTCGAAGTCGGCGACCGTACGACGGAAGGACTCGGTGAGGTGGCCACTCGTCGCGGCGACGTGCCGGGACATGACGGCGGGGATCACCTTCGCATCGGTGGTGATCGGCCCCGGGATCTGCAGCCCGTGCTGCACCTTGATGTCGGCGTGGTTGTCGACGTCGCCGTTCAGCGCAGCCACCACGTAGGCGGGGCTCTCGCCGCCCGAGCGCTCGGACTCGTCGCTGTTCAGCGGATGGCAGTTCGGCTCGCTGATGATGCCGACGCTGGCCCAGCGCGTGTGGCCGAGCACGGCGAGGCGCGCGTCGGGCGACGCCAGCGCCAGCCGCAACAACGAGTCACCCTCGATCGCCGCGCGCAGGGCCCGCGTGTTGTCGCCGAGCTCACCGATCTCTGCGGCCGCCTTGTAGACGAAGCTGAGGCATTGGCCCTCCACCCGCACCGACCCGCTCTGGAAGAGCGGATCCTTCGTCCGCTCGACCAGCAACGACGAGACCGCCGGATCACCGAACGACAGCCCGTGCTGCCACACGAACAGGTGGAGTCCCGCGGAATCTCGACCGCGCACCTCGAGCCGGTCGAGCGCCGCGAGTGACTGCTGCACGGCCAGGTAGCCGGCGAGCGCGGCAGACCCCGCGTCGCGACCGGCGAGCGCCGTGACCTCCTGCGCAGTGCGCAGCCGATCGTGGCGGACGGCCCACAGCGCGTCCCGGGCTGCGATGACCTCGGCGCTGTGCCGCTCGACGTCGTCCGCCGACATGCCGACCGACGATTCGATGTGCTGCTCGACCTCGGACACCTTCGCGTCGAGTCGATCGAGTCGAGTGATGATCTGCGCGGCGAGCTCGGGGTCGCTGCTGAGTGCCACCAGGCCAGGCACACCGTGCAGCAAGCCATCGCACTCGCCCACCGTCTCGGTGATCTCGGGAAGCGTCGGCTCCGCGATCGCCCGGTCGAGGAGGAGCAGCAGGTCGTCGGACGGCGGAACCGGCCGAGCGCTGGGCCGGCTGAGGATGCCGATGATGCCGCACATGGGTGATCAGGCTATCGATCGGGCGGAATGGCCGAGCGTCGCGCTCGTGCCGGCCGATCAGGCGAAGCGGCTGCGCACCACGTCCGACAGCTGCTGGGCGACCTGCCACGCGAGCTCGGACGTCGCCGCTTCGACCATGACGCGGATGAGCGGCTCGGTCCCGCTGGCACGCACAAGCACTCGTCCCTCGCCGGCGAGGGCCGCCTCGGCGATCGAGATCTCGGCCGCGAGCTCGTCGGCGACCTGTGGGTGTCGATCGGCGACCCGGACGTTGAGGAGCACCTGCGGATACGACGTCATCGCGGCTGCGGCGAGATCGGCGAGGGGTTGCTGCCGGGTGTGGACGTCGGCTGCGAGTCGCAGTCCGGCCAGCAGGCCGTCACCGGTGGTGGCAAGGGACCGATAGATGATGTGACCGCTCTGCTCGCCACCGAGCGACCAGCCGTTGGCATCGAGCGCTTCGAGCACCGATCGGTCGCCGACGGGCGTCGTCACCACTCGAATGGCCGCAGCCTCCATGGCCCGATGGAACCCGAGGTTGCTCATGACGGTGACGACGACCGTGTCGTCCGACAGCCGACCCTGGTCGCGCAGCTGCATCGCCGCCAGTGCGAGGAGGTGATCGCCGTCGACGACCTTCCCGAGGTGGTCGACGGCGATGACGCGATCGCCGTCGCCATCGAAGGCCAGCCCGAGGTCGGCCGTACGTTCGACCACCGCCGCGCCGAGCGCGCCGGGCGCGGTGGCCCCGCAGCCCTCGTTGATGTTGGTGCCGTCGGGCGTGTCGAAGATGACCTCGACCTCGGCGCCGAGTCGTTCGAACGCGGCACCGGCGACCCGACTCATGGCGCCGTTCGCACAGTCGAGCACCACCTTCAACCCGTCGAGGCGCGGCAGCTCGGCCACGACGTGGTCGATGTAGCCAGTGTGCGCGTCGGCCATCGGGGTCGAGCGCTCGCGCGGCGTCACCTCGCCATCGGCTTCGAGCTCGGCCTCGATCGTGGCTTCGACCTCGTCGGTCAGCTTCAACCCGCCGGCGGCGAAGATCTTCACGCCGTTGTCCGTCCACGGGTTGTGCGATGCCGTCACGACCGCCGCGGGCACGGAGAGCCGTTGCGACCAGAAGGCGACGGCGGGAGTCGGCAGCACCCCGAGATCGACCACCTCGGCGTCGATCCCGGCGCCGAACGCAGCGGCGAGCTGCGCGCCCGATGCTCGTGTGTCGCGGCCGACGATCCACCGATCGGAGGCCAGCACGTTCGACGCGGCGCGACCGAGGGACGTGACGAACTGGGGAGTCAGCTCGGTGAGCGCCTCACCGCGCACACCGTCGGTACCGAAGCGCAATGCCATCGTCGGCTGCGCGGGCAGCGGCTCGGATCAGCGCTTCGTGTACTGCTTGGCCTTGCGAGCCTTGACGAGGCCGTACTTCTTGCTCTCCTTCTTCCGCGAGTCGCGGGTGAGCAAGCCGGCCTTCTTGAGCGCCGGACGGACCTCGGGGTCGATCTCGACGAGCGAGCGAGCGATGGCCATGCGCAACGCACCGGCCTGGCCACTGACCCCACCGCCGTGGATGGACGCGTCGACGTCGTAGGCCTCTTCGGTGTTGGTGACCCTGAGCGCCTCGGCGACGTGCATGCGCTGCACCGCAGTCGTGAAGTACGCGTCGAACGGGCGGCCGTTGATCGTGTGCACACCCGTGCCGGGCCGCAGTCGGGCCCGTGCGACAGCTTCCTTGCGGCGTCCGGTGCTCTGCGTGAGGGGCTTGGTCGGCATCTGTCAGTCGTCCTGTCGGAGGCTCAGCGCGCCTTGGCGGCGGCGAATTCGAGTACGGCGGGGTTCTGGGCGGTGTGCGGGTGCTGTGGCCCGCTGTACACCTTGAGCTTCTTGATCTGCTGGCGGCCGAGCGGCCCCTTCGGGAGCATGCCGCGCACGCTGAGGCGGATCGCATCGGCGGGCTTGCGGCCGAGCAGGCTGCCGTAGCTCTCGCTGCGGAGACCGCCGGGATAGCCGCTGTAGCGGTGCACCATCTGCGAGTCGGCCTTGCCCTTGGTGAGCACGACCTTGTCGGCGTTGATGATGATGACGTGATCGCCCGTGTCGATGTGAGGGGCGAAGATCGGCTTGTGCTTGCCTCGCAGCACCCGAGCGACCTCGGTGCACAGGCGGCCGAGCACCATGCCGTCGGCATCGATGACGTGCCAGGCGCGTGTGATCTCGCTGGCTTTCGGGCTGTACGTGCGCATCTCGAATCCTTCGACCCGGCGGAGGAGCCCACCGAGGAACCGTGCAATGATACGGGCACCAGCCAGGACCAGCAACCCGACCCGGCCCGCGTCGAATGCGGGCAGCAGGCGCCCGTCGTGGCCGTGGGCTGCCCTCATCTGCCGACGCCGATCCGAATGCGGGCACCGGGGGCGCACGCTGGGCCCCTGCTGCCCGCATCACCAGGCGCCGTGGACGTGACGTGGCCTGGCGCGCGAGCATGGTGGCGTGCACATCGCGGCGGAGATGGTGGAGCAGCACTTCGACACGTGGCCCTACGCGGAGGATCTCACGACGATCATCGTGGCGCTCGGGGGCTTCATCGTCGTCGGTCTGTGGTGGATGGCGCGGCATGCCGCCCGCCGCCCCGAAAACCCACCTGACGTCTGACGCGCCCTAGTACCCGACCTCCCACAGGGTGAGGCCGTGCGGCGGCGCCACTTGCCCGGCCACGGCTCGATCGGCCGCGAGCAGGATGGCGCGCATGTCACCCGGATGCAGGCGCCCGAGCCCCATGTCGACCATCGTGCCGACGAGCGAGCGCACCATCTGGTGGCAGAAGGCGTTCGCCCGCACCTCGAAGCGCAGCAGCACGCCCAGGTCGGTCGCCACCTCGTGCCACTCGGCCTGCATGACCCGGCGCCGCAGCGAGGGCACCGGTTGGCCCTCGCGCACCTTCGGTGCACGGCAGAACGACCCGAAGTCGTGCTCGCCGATCAGCGGGTCGCACGCGAGCTGCATCGCCCACAGGTTGAGCGGTGCGGAGATGTGCCAGGCGAGATGCGCGAGCGCCGGCACGGGAACCTCGGCGTTCAACACGTCGTACCGATAGTGCCGGTACCGAGCGTCGAAACGAGCGTTGAAGTCGGGGGATGCCGCCCACGACGCCTCACGCACCACCACGGCCGGGGCACACATCCGGTTCACCCGATGCGCGAGTCCGTGCAGGTCGACGTGCGCAGGCAGGTCGCCGCTCACCACCTGGCCCCACGCGTGCACGCCGGCGTCGGTCCGGCCGGCCCCGACCAGCTCGACCGGTTGCCCGGCGACCCGCTCGATCGCGGCGCGCAGCACGCCCATGACGGTCTTGCGGTCGGCGGTCTCGGCGAAGCCGTGGAACCCGGACCCGTCGTATGCCACAACGAGACGAGCCCGCCGCAATGCGGCGGGCTCGTGCTCAGCGTTCATGCGCTGTGAGCGTACGTTGGCTCAGACCAGCTCGATGCGGGCCATCTGGGCATTGTCGCCCTGACGCGGACCCAGCTTGAGGATGCGCAGGTAGCCGCCGTTGCGGTCCGCGTAGCGCGGCGCGACGTCGGCGACGAGCTTGTTGGTCATCTCCTTGTCGCCGAGGTAGCCCTGGATCTGGCGGATGCGGTGGATGCGCATCGGGTCGCCCTCCTGGGCCTTCTTGGCCTTGGTGATGAGCTTCTCGGCGATCGGGCGCAGCGCCTTGGCCTTTGCCTCGGTGGTGACGATGCCCTCGGCCGCGAACAGCGATGCGGCCAGGTTGGCCATCATCAGGCGCTGGTGCGCTGCGCTGTGGCCGAAGTTGCGTGCTTTGCGGGGTGTTGCCGGCATGGTGGTTTCCTGTTCGAGAGATCCCTGCGATCAGCCGCGCAGGCTGAGGCCGCGCTCGTCGAGCTTCTGCTTGACCTCGTCGAGGCTCTTCTGGCCGAAGTTGGTGATGTTGAGCAGGTCGTCCTCGGTCTTGGTGAGCAACTCGCCCACCGAGTTGATCTGCGCACGCTTGAGGCAGTTGCGCGGCCGCTCGGACAGGTCGAGGTCTTCGATCGGCAGGTCGAGGTCGGGCGACGTGGCCGCGATGCTGGCGAGCTCGCCGAGCTCGAGGCCCTGCGGCTCGTCGCTCAGGCTGGCGACGAGGTCGACCAGCGAGCGCAGCGTGGCGCCGGCCGAGGCCAGCGCGTCGCGCGGGCTGATCGAGCCGTCGGTCTCGATGTCGAGCACGAGACGGTCGTAGTTGGTGCTCTGCTCGACACGGGTCGGCTCGACGGTGAACATCACCCGGCGCACCGGCGAGAAGATCGCATCGACCGGGATGACACCGATCGTGCGGTTCTGGCTGTCACGGTCGCTCGAGAGGTACCCGCGGCCACGGCCGACGGTGAGGTCGACAGCGAGGCGGCCCTTCGCGTTGAGGGTTGCGATGTGCTGTTGCGGGTTGAGGATCTCGATCTCGCTCGGGCACTTGATGTCGGCGGCGGTGATGGTGGCCGGGCCACGGACGTCGAGGCGGACGATGATCTCGTCGTCGGACGTCGACGTCAGCACGATGTCCTTGATGTTGAGGATGATGTCGGTGACGTCCTCGCTGATGCCGGTGATCGTGTCGAACTCGTGCAGCGCATCGTCGAAGCGCACCGCCGTGATGGCGGCACCGGGGATGCTGGAGAGGAGCACGCGCCGCAGCGAGTTGCCGATGGTGTGTCCGAAGCCGGGCTCGAGCGGGCCGACGGCGAAGCGCTGGCGGTTGTTCTCCTCGTCGCCGAGGGACTCGACGGTGGGGCGCTGGATGACGAGCATGTGACTGAGCCTCTGTGTCTCGTGGGCGAACGGATTACTTCGAGTAGAGCTCGACGATGAGCGACTCGCGCACCGGCACGTCGATGTGCTCGCGCTGCGGGAGGTCGCGCACGGTGACCTGCTTGCCGCCGTCACCGGTCTCGAGCCACCCGACGACGCGGCGATCGAGCACGTCGATGTTGTGCTGGATGACGATCATCGACTGGGCCTTGGTGCTGAGCGACACGACATCGCCCTTGCGGACGCGGTAGGAGGGGATGTTGACCCGCTTGCCGTTGACGAGCACGAGGCCGTGGCTGACGAACTGGCGCGCCTGCGGCCGGGTGCTGGCCCAGCCCGCACGGTAGGTGACGTTGTCGAGGCGCTGCTCGAGCAGGCGCAGCAGGTTCTCGCCCGTCGGGCCCTGGAGCCGGTTCGCCTCGTCGTAGGTGCGGCGGAACTGGCGCTCGAGGACGCCGTAGATGTACTTGGCCTTCTGCTTCTCCTGCAGCTGCGACAGGTACTCGCTGCCCGCGTTGCGACGGCGGGTGCGTCCGTGCGCACCTGGAGGGAACGGACGACGCTCGAGCGCCTTGCGGCCCTTGTCGTTCTCGAAGATGTTGGTGCCGAGGCGGCGCGAGACGCGCACCTTCGGGCCGGTGTACCGAGCCATCGTCAGGTCCTCCGCCGCTTGGGCTGGCGGCAACCGTTGTGGGGAACCGGCGTGACGTCTTTGATCGAGGTGACCTCGATGCCGGTGTTCTGGATGCTGCGGACCGCGGTGTCGCGGCCCGAACCCGGACCCTTGACCTGCACCTCGACGCGGCGCAGACCGTGCTCGATCGCTGCCCGGGCGGCGCGCTCGGCAGCCATCTGCGCAGCGAACGGCGTGCTCTTGCGCGAGCCCTTCTGGCCGATCACGCCCGACGACGCCCACGAGATGACGTTGCCCTCGAGGTCGGTGATGGACACGATGGTGTTGTTGAACGAGCTCTTGATGTGCACGACACCGTTCGTGACGTTCTTGCGCTCGCGCTTGCGGGGGCGACGCCCACCTGGCTTCGGCTTTGCCATCGTTACTTCCTCACGGCCTTCTTCTTGTTGGCGACGGTCTTCTTCGGGCCCTTGCGGGTGCGGGCGTTGGTGTGCGTGCGCTGGCCGCGCACCGGCAGGCCCTTGCGGTGACGGACGCCCTGGAGGCACCCGATCTCGATCTTGCGCTTGATGTCCTGGGCGACCTCGCGGCGCAGGTCACCCTCGACGGTCGCATGCTGCTCGACCCAGCTGCGGATCTTGTTGACCTCGTCCTCGGTGAGGTTGCGGACCCGCTGGTTGGGGTCGAGGTCGGTGTCGGCGCAGATGCGCTGAGCCGTCGGCTTGCCGATGCCGTAGATGTACGTGAGGGCGATCTCGAGCCGCTTCTCGCGCGGGATGTCGACGCCGGAGATTCGTGCCATGTGTTGTGCTACCTCAGCCTTGCCGCTGCTTGTGACGGGGGTTCTCGCAGATCACCATGACGCGCCCGTGCCGGCGGATGACCTTGCACTTCTCACAGATCTTCTTGACGCTGGGACGGACTTTCATGGGGACCGCTGCTCTTTCGGACTACTTGTATCGATACGTGATGCGACCTCGGGTGAGGTCGTAGGGGGTGAGCTCTACCTGGACCTTGTCGCCGGGAAGGATCCGGATGTAGTGCATCCGCATCTTCCCCGAGATGTGCGCCAACACCTTGTGACTGTTCTCGAGCTCGACTCGGAACATCGCGTTGGGCAGTGACTCGATGATCGTGCCTTCGAGCACGATGGCGTCGTCTTTCGGCTTGGGCAGAGGACTCTCCTGACTGGGCGAGGGATGGGCTCGGCGGACGGGGCTTGAACGGGCGGACACAGCCGTGGGCTGGGCTCGGACCGACCGGACTGGGGAAGCCCGCGCACGCGCAGGCTCGACAGGCCGAGGGGCAATGCTACCGCCCGCGCGTGGCAACGCCAAGTCCCCCTGTCGCGGCGGACGGGTGCCCCTCGCGCACCCGGCGACACCATAGTCCAACCCCGTCAGGGGTCAGCGGAAGTAGCCCGAGACGTCGACCACGATGTCGGCGGCCCCGCCCCCACCTGCCACCAGCGTCACCCGGCGTTCGTCGTCGATGCCGACGATGATCGCGTTCGCGAGCACCTGGCCCGGCTGCCAGTTGATCGTCGAGGCCCCGATGGTGTCGACGAGGCCGGGGTTGACCACGGCGAAGCCCGACCCGACGGTGTCGGTGACCGTGACGTTGCACGCGATCGCGGTCGCCCCGACGGGGACCAGATCGGCCTCGACCACCTGCCCGGACAGCGGATCACGGCCGCTCGCGACCGAGATGGTGCGCGGCGAGCCGGTCGTGATCAGCCCGAACGCGGGCTCGGGCAGCCGTGAGTCGTAGACACGGGTCGGCGTGACGGGATGGAACGCCCCCGCGGAGGTGGGCCCGGCGATCTCTCGCCAGACTCCGGGAGCGCCCGAGATGACGCAGGTCCACAACGAGCCCTGCGAGTCGCGGATGATGTCGGACGCCGAGTACGTGCCTGCGACCGGTGGACCGATGTACGTGTGGGGGACCAGACCGATCCGGCCCGCCCCCTCGGCGAAGAAGTCGTACCCGCTGAAGCTGCGCCCCACCACGCCGAAACCGGTCTCGCTGACGCCCCACACCCCGTACGAGCCTCCGGTCCCTGTCGCGAGGCCGAGCACCCCATTGCCCGCCGGCACCTCGGAGTAGCCGGTCACCCCGGTGACCGGCCGCGTGCCGTTGGTACGGGCGTGCCCCGCGACGGCGGCCGGGGCGTGGCCGACGTAGGCGTTGGGAAAGGTCGGGACGCCGACACCGTCGCTGACGCGGAGGTAGTCGACCTGCGCCGCGTTGGCGGGCGAGTAGTCGAGCACCGTGGTCGAAGCCACACCGGCGGTGACGCTGTTGACGATGGCGAGCCCGACGTCGGCGCCGTTCAACGCGGCGGCCGGAGCCGCCCTGGTCGAGACAGCCGCCGCCGCGCCGGCCGCCGCGGCCAGGGCGAAGAACCGGCGGCGGCTGGACACCTGGAGTCCGGTCTGGGCAACGGCAGGTTCGTACTCGTGCCTCGCAGAGAGCTCGGCGCGCAGCTGGGCGATCTCGCGTGCTTGCGCCGCGACGACCGCCTGCAACTCGCGCACGGCAGCCGCGAGCTCGTCCGCCTGGCCCGGGTCCACTCCGGGGACGCTAACACGGCGCTGACCAGGTACGACGAACGCCGGGCGCGATCATCGTGCCGTGGTCACCGTCCACCGCTCGAGGTTGGTGCAGCTGTTCTTCACGTCGCAGTAGAAGTCGAAGCTCCACGTCCCGCCCTCACGGCCGACACCGCTGTGGCGACTGCCCCCGAACGGCGCGCGCAGATCGCGCACGAAGAAGCAGTTGGTCCACACGGTGCCGGCGACGAGCCGGGCCGAGACGCGCTCGGCGCGGTCGGGGTCGCCGGTGAACAGCACGGCGGCCAACCCGAACTCGGTGCCGTTGGCCAGATCGACCGCCTCGTCCTCGGTGTCGAAGGTCTGCAGTGTCAGCACCGGCCCGAAGACCTCCTGCGTGAGGATCTCCGAACCCGGCCGGGCGTCGGTGAAGAGCGTCGGGTGGTAGTACAGGCCGCCGAGGTCGGTGTTGGGCCCGCCGCCGATGACCGGTCGTGCTCCGTCGGCGATGGCTCGCTGCACGAAGCCGTCGACGCGCTCGAAGTGCTCGCGGCTGACCTGGGGACCGATGTCTGTCGTGAGGTCGCGCGGGTCGCCCTGTCGCAGGCCGGTCGCGCGGGCGACGAACCGTTCGACGAACTCGTCGCGGATGCTCGACTCGACGAGGAGGCGCACGCCCGCGAGGCACACCTGCCCCGCGTTGTCGTACTGCTCGACGGCGTTGACGACCGCCGATTCCATGTCGGTGTCGGCGAACACGATGAACGGGCTCTTCCCGCCGAGCTCGAAGCTGCAGGGCGTGAGGTTGGGCGCAGCCGCGGCGGCGATCAGGCGCGCCGTCGGCACGGAACCCGTGAAGCTGATCCGGCTGACATCGGGATGGCCCGTCAGTGCCGGGCCGACCTCTTCGCCGAGACCCTGCACGACGTTGAAGACGCCGGGCGCGAGACCGGCTTCGGCCGTGATGTCGGCCAGCAACGATGCCGTCAACGGGCTCCACTCGGCGGGTTTGAGCACGACGGTGCAGCCGGCGGCCAGCGCCGGCGCGACCTTCCACGTGGCGAGCATCAGCGGCGCGTTCCACGGCGTGATCAGCGCCGCGACACCGCTCGGATCCCAACTGACGTGGTTGCGATGACCGCGCGTGTCGAAGTCGGGGTGCTGCAGGTGCTCGACCAGGTAGTCGGCGAAGAAGCGGAAGTTGTGCGCGACCCGCGGCATGACACCGCGCAGGTGGCTGCGCAGGAGTGCGCCGTTGTCGGTCGTCTCGACGATCGCCAGCTGCTCGATCCGTTCCTCGACGAGATCGGCGATCCGGTGCAGCAGCCTGGCGCGCTCGGCCGGCGGGGTGGTGGCCCATGCCGGGAAGGCATCACGCGCCGCGGCGACGGCCGCCTCTGCGTCGGACGCTGTGCCGCGAGCGACGCGTGCGATGACGCGTTCGTCGATGGGCGAGATGTCTTCGAAGCGCTCCGCCGACGACACGCGTCGGCCACCGATCCAGTGGTCGGTCGAGACGGTCACACCCGCCACCGTCGTCGTGCTGCTGTCGTCGGTCGTCATCATCGGGTTCCTGTGCGTCTTGGTCGATCGTTCACGAAATTCATTCGCTTCCAAACGATATTGTCGCGCACCATGTCGCCGACGGTGCCCGGAGCGTTCTCGAGCGACGACGAGCAGCAGCTGCGCCAGGCCGAGCGCGACGTCACCCACGCGTTCGAGGGCCAGCAGTTCGACTTCGGCGCCCTGCTCGCGGTCAGCAACGTGTTCCGCGCCGCCACAGCGGTCCGCAACCACATGGAGCGCGAGGTGCTGAGCCCCCACCAGCTCAGCTGGAGCGCATTCGTGGTCCTGTTCGTCCTGCGGGTGTGGGGGGCGCGCGAGTCGCACGAGCTCGCCGCAGAGGCCGGCGTCACCGGCGGCACGCTCACGGGCGTGCTCAGCACGCTCGAACGCCGCGGCTTCGCCAAGCGGAAGACCCACCCGGCGGACGGCCGACGAGTCATCGTCCAGCCGACGGCGAAGGGACGGCGCACGGTCGACCAGATCATGCCCGTCTTCAACCGGCACGAGGCGATCGTCACCGCCGACCTGTCCGACCACGACCGCCGCGAGCTCGCGCGCCTGCTGCGGGCCGTGCTGCAGCGCCTCGATCGGGAGGGGTGACTCCGCACCGGGGTGACCGACTACGATTTCGTTTGGGCCCAAACGAAATCGGCTCGAACAGCGGAGCCGGATGACAACGAAGCGAGGCAGCCATGGGTGAGATCGTCGGTGCGGCCATCGTGTCGCACGTGCCCCCGATCGTGATGAGCGACGCCGATCTCGCCGAGCTCTACGGCCCGAACGGAACCACCCTCGTCGACGGGCTGCACCGCATCCGCCGCGAACGGCTCGACGCGCTCGACCCCGACACCATCGTGGTGTTCGACACCCACTGGTTCACGACGGTCGAGCACATCATCAGCTCGCACGCGCGCCGCACGGGCATCTACACGAGCGACGAGCTGCCGCGTGGCATGAGCCAAGTGCCCTACGACCTGCGCGGTGACCCCGAGCTCGCCCTCGCGTTCGAACGGCTCGCAACCGATCGTGACGACACGAGGGTGCTGGCGTGCGACGACCCGTACCTCCCCATCCACTACCCCACCACCAACCTGCTGCAGTTCCTCCAGAGAGACGAGGCGTGGGTCAGCGTCGGCATCTGCCAGACGGGCACCCCAGCCGACTGGCTCCTTGCCGGAGCGCTGCTCGGTCAGGCGATCGCCGCGCTCGACCGCCGGGTGGTCCTCCTCGCCTCCGGTGGTCTGTCGCACCGCTTCTGGCCGCTGCGCGAGTTCGCACAGCACGAGACGGCCGACCTCGCCCACATCCGCACGCCCGAGGCCCGAGCCGCGGACGAGCGAGTGCTCGACCTCCTCTCGCGAGGCGACCACGCGACGGTCATCGACGAGTGGCCGCAGTACCGCACGCACAGCCCCGAGGGCTTCTTCGCGCACTACCTGCTGATGGTCGGTGCGATCGGTGGTCGGGCCTGCATCGCGCCCGGCACGATGTTCTCGGCCTACGAATCGGCGGCGGGAACGGGTCAGGCACACATCTGGTTCGACGGGCCGTTCGCGGCCCCCTTCGTGGAGTAAGCAGACACCATGCGATTTGCCAACATCCAGGGTCGCGCGGCCCTCGTCATCCCCGATGCCTCAGGTGCCGACCGAGCCGTCGACATCGAGCGCTCGTCGGACGGCCGATTCGACAGCGACCCGGCCGTCTACGTCGACCTCGCCAACCACGCCGCTCTCGCCGAGTTGCAGCGTGCGGTCAGCGCGGCCGATTGGCCGGCTCTCGACCCGTCGACGCTGGGACCACCCGTTCCGCGCCCTCCGAAGGGGCTCGGCGTCGGCCTCAACTACCGCACGCACGCGCTCGAGAGCGGCCGTGAGCTCCCGACCGAGCCGCACCTTTTCGGCAAGACCGACAACTGCGTCTGCGGCCCGTACGACGACGTCGTCGCGCCCGCCGGTCGTCACGAGATCGACTACGAGGCCGAGGTCGTGATCGCCTTCGGCCGCACGTGCAAGGGGGCGACGGAGGCCGACGCGTGGAGCTACCTGGCCGGTGTGACGTGCGGACAGGACATCTCCGATCGGGGCGAGCAGTTCCGCCCGCCCATCAAGCAGTTCACGATCGCGAAGAGCTACGACACGTTCGGGCCGACCGGGCCGTTCCTCGTCACACCGGACGAGCTCGCCGATCGCGATGCGCTCGAGCTGAAGGGCGTCGTCAGCGGTGAGGTGATGCAGTCGGCCAACACGAGCGACCTCATCTTCTCGATCCCAGCTCTGGTCGTGTGGCTCAGCCGGTTCATGACCTGGGGCCCCGGCGACCTCGTGTGGACCGGCACGCCGGGAGGTGTCGGTGAGGCGCGCAACCCGCAACGGTTCCTGCGTGACGGTGACGTCATCGAGACCACCGTCAGCGGCGTCGGCACGATGCGCAACCGGGTCGTCGTGCGATGAGGCCCGTCCGATGAGAGTCGTCGCCGGCGGCGATCGAAGCTCGGTGTACGGCGGTCGCTTCACCGGTCGCGTCGAGCTCGAGATGCTGAACGCCACTCCGGACGGCATCGACGCAGGCGTGGACGGCCCCGACACGGCGTTCGTCCACTTCTTCGACGGTGCCGTGTCCTTCTGGCACTCCCACCCTGGCGGACAGCAGCTGTTCGTGGTGAGCGGCGATGCTCGGGTCGGCACCGAGCAGGACGGTGAGGTGCCGCTGCCCACCGGCACGCTCGTCGTGTGCCCGGCCGACGAGCCGCACTGGCACGGGGCGATGCCAGGTCGCGACACCACGCTCCTCGCGATCACGTGGGGCACGACGGCCTGGACCGACCGACCGCCCGTGTGAGCGCACCGTACGACGTCGTCGTCGTCGGGCTCGGCCCGACCGGCGCAACGCTCGCCAACCTCTGCGGGCTGTGGGGGCTGAGCACGCTCGTGTTCGAGCGGTCGGCCGATCCGTTCCCCCAACCCCGGGCGTGCCACCTCGACGCCGAGATCGCGCGGGTCTTCCAGGGGCTCGGCTTCGAGTCGCAGCTGCACGAGTTGCTGACGATCTCGGCCGGCATGGAGTACGTCGACGGCACGGGTCACCGGCTGTTCACCTTCGAGGGCTTCGAGCGCGCGCCGCTGCTCGGTTGGCACGAGGACTACGTGTTCATCCAGCCCGAGATCGACGCGATGCTGCGCAACGGTCTCGACCGCTTCGAGGAGGTCGAGGTCCGGCTCGGCCATGACGCACCGCCACTCGACGAGCTCACCACGCTCGGCCGGTACGTCGTCGCCTGCGACGGGGCGGCCAGCACCGTGCGGAGCCGGCTCGGCGTCGGCCTCACCGACCTCGGCTTCGACCAGCCGTGGCTGGTGGTCGACATCATGGTCCACGACGAGGCGCCCCCACTGCCGGCGATCATCCAGCAGGTGTGCGACCCCGCTCGGCTCGCCACCTTCGTGCCGTCGCACGGTCGGCATCGACGGTGGGAGTTCCGGCTCGCCGACGGCGAGCCCGCGCCCGACCCGTGGTCGCTCCTCGCCGGCTGGGGCGTGTCGCCACGCAACGCCGAGCTCGTGCGCAGCGCGAGCTACCGGTTCCATGCGCTGGTCGCCGACCGGTGGCGGCAGGGCTCGGTGTTCCTCGCCGGCGACGCTGCGCACCAGATGCCGCCGTTCATGGGCCAGGGCATGTGCAGCGGCATCCGCGACGCGGCCAACCTCGCATGGAAGCTCGCGAGCGTGCTGCACGGTGACGCCGGCGACGACCTGCTCGACACCTACGAGCGCGAACGGCGGCCGCACGTCGAGGCGACGACCCGCCTGTCGATCCAGGCAGGCGACCTCCTCGACCGCCTCGCCGCCGACCCGGCCGCCCCGCCGGCCGACACCGGGCTCGTCGTCGACGACGTCCCCGACGACCTGCGGTGGTCGCGACTTCCGGGCCTCGACCTGGGCGGCGGGTTCCCGGTGGGCCACCAGCTGCCGCAACCCGGCCGCCTCGATGCGCGGCTGCCCCTCGGCTGGGTGTGGGTGACGGCCGACGAGTCGTTCGTCCCTGCGGACGACGTGCCGATCGTGGTCGAGCCGCGCGCCACCTACGGCGAGCGAGCGGTGCTCGTGCGGCCCGATCGGTACATCGCCGCTGTCGGGTAGGTTCGGCCGATGGCCCGGTCGACCAAGCCCGCGCGTGGTGATCGGCCGCTGGAGCCACAGGTCCCCGCCGATGTCGAGGTCGTGCGACTCGACGACGTGACGACGGGTGAGTGGGACGGGGTCGCGCTGGCCGGCAGCTTGCCGGCCGATTTCGACGAACCGCTCATCCTCCGTCAGGTCCGCCTCGAGCGGGCGACGTTGCTCGGCGCCCGACTGCGCGGGTCGCGCTTCGTCGACGTGACGATCGACGGCTGCGATCTGTCGGGCGCCGACCTCGGCGAGGCGTCGCTCACCAAGGTCGCGGTCTCGGACTCGCGGCTGGCAGCGCTCCAGCTGCCACAGTCACGCCTGCGCGACGTGCGCTTCTTCGACTGTCGCCTCGACGACGTCAACCTCGCGATGACCACGGGCGAGCGGGTGCGGTTCGAACGATGTCGCATGGAACGCGCCGACCTGCGCAGTGCACGGCTCGAGGGCGTCGCCTGGTGGGACTGCGATCTGCGATCGGCCGACTTCTCACAGGTGCAGATCGAGCGCGGTCAGTTGCAGGGCTCTGCTCTCGACGACGTGCATGGGGCGACGGCGCTCTCGAGCGTGACGATCGACGCCGAGCAGTTCCCCTCGCTGGCGGAGCATCTGCTCGCGGTGCGCGGCATCGTCGTCCGCGAGCGCGACCAGTCCTGAATCAACCCAGCGGCGTCAGTCGGGCGGGGCAGCGTTTGATCCCGTTGATGAAGTTGCTGCGCACCCGTTCGACGGGTCCGGTCAGCTCGATCGCCCCGACCCGCTGCACCAGTGCGGCGAGCAGGACGCGGACCTCGAGGCGGGCCATCCACTGACCGAGGCACAGGTGTGGTCCGCCACCGCCGAAGGTGACATGGCGGTTCGGTACCCGGCCGATGTCGAACCGGTGCGGTTCGGCGAACTGGCCGGGATCGAAGTTCGCGGCGATGTACCAGGTGACGATCTTGTCTCCGGCGGCGATCGGTTGTTCCCCGATCATCGTGTCGACCGTCGCCGTCCGACGGAAGTGCACCTGCGGGCAGGCCCACCGCAGCACCTCTTCGACCGCCGTGTCGAGCAGATCAGGATGCGCGCGCAGCCGATCGAGCTCTCCCGGTCGTTCGGCGAACGCGATCACCGCTTGGGTGAGCGAGTGGCGAGTCGTCTCGTTGCCGGCGATGAGCAGCAGGAGCAGGAACGTCCCGCGCTCACGCTCGGTGAGGGGCACCCCTTCGACGACGGCATCGGCGAGCACCGTGATCACGTCGGCGGCCGGGTCACGCCGGCGAGCAGCAGCGAGCCGCTCGAAGTGCTCGAAGACCTTCAGCGAGACGGGACTGCGGAACGGCAACAGCCGGTACGGGTCGGTGTCGACGCGATCCGACACGAGCTCGGAGAAATCGGGGTCGGCGTTGTAGACGATCTGATCGGCCCAGTGGAACAGCTGCGGCGCGTCGGCGAGTGGGACGCCGAGGATCTCGACGAGCATGCGGATCGGCAACTCGCGAGAGAGCCGTTCCACGACGTCGATCTCGCCCGCACCGACGGTGTCGTCGAGCAGCGATGCGACGAGTGCCTCGGCCGTCGCCGCGTAGCGCTCCATCATCGGCTTGGCGAACGCCGGGTTGACGAGCTGCCGGAGCCGGGTGTGGCGCGGCGGGTCGGTCTCGAGCATCGTCTTGCGTGCGACGAGTGCATCCGGCGCGAGCTCCTCGATCTCGGTGCCACCGAGCTCGCTCGAGAACGTCCGCCAGTCCTTGTGCACGGCGACCACGTCGGCCCAACGTGTGAGCGACCAGAAGCCCTTTCCGTGATGCCCGTTGTGCGGTCCCTCGTTCACCCAGGCGACGGGCGCCTCGGATCGGAAGCGGTCGTATGCGGCGTGCGGGACGCCCCGTTCGTAGACATCGTGCGAGACGATGTCGACCTCGGGCAGCGAGTCGGGGCGGGCGTGGGACGTGACCGACACAGCCGAATCAGCCCGCGACGTCGTCGAGGAACCAGTCGAAGAGCGTCGCGGCGCGAGCCGCGGTCGCCTCACCGTGCCGGTCGAAGCCGTCGAGCAGCCGGTCGACCGTGGTGCCGTGCTCGACGAAGTAGTCGGCCGGCAGCTTGGTGGTCCAGCTCGTCACCAGCTCCTTGGTGACTTCAGGATGGAACTGCACCCCGACGGTCGAGCCGCTGCGGAACGCCTGCGGGCACATCGTGTTGCGGGCCAGCTCGTCGAGGCCGTCCGGCAGCACGCATCGATCACCGTGCCACGTGAACCACGGACCGGCCGCGATGGCGTCGGGCAGATCGGTGTCGTACTCGTACCACCCGATCTCGTGCGCCGGTGCCGGCTCGACGTGGCCACCGAGGGCGGTGGTGATCGCCTGAGCTCCGAAGCAGATGCCGAACACGGGGACACCGGCCTGATGAGCAGCCGCGATCATCTCGACCTCGCGGTGGACCCACGAACCGATCAGGTCGTGCTGGTACACGCCGTACACCGAGCCGAGCGGCACCACCACGTCGTATGCGGTCGGGTCGGGGAACGGGTCGTCGCTGTGCGTCGTGCCGGGTTGCATGACCAGCTGCGCGTCGACCTCGAACCCGCGGGCGCGGAGATGGTCCTCGAGCAGTGGGGCAGGCCCGTCGTCGTGGTGCTGGACGATCAACGCACGCATCACCCCGATCGTACCGAAATCGTTTGGCCCCGAACGATCGGATCCCGACGATGGGTGTGCCGATCGCCAGTAGCGTTCGAGACCGTGGGGACGGTCGGCGACTCGATCACGCTCGCTGAGCTCGAGGACGATCCGTACCCGGCGCTCGCCCGGCTCCGGGCGGACGAGCCCGTCGCATACGTGCCCGACATGGACATGTGGTTGGTGACGCGGTGGGACGACGTCCTGACGGTGCACGACCGGCCCGACCTGTTCACGTCGGCCACGGAGCCCAGCTGGCTGAACACGGTGCTCGGCCGGAACATGTTGGGAAGCGACGGCGCAGAGCATCGGCGGCTGAAGGACGCACTTCAGCCGACGTTCGCGCCGACATCGACCGGAGCGTGGGTCAGCGAGACGTTGCCGTCGATCTGCGACGAGCTGATCGAGGAGTTCGCAGCCGACGGTGTCGACCTGATGACGGCGTACGCCGAGCCGATCGCCGTGCGCGCGCTGCAGGACGCGCTGCAGTGGGACGACGTCGGCTGGCAGCAGATCGGCGAGTGGACGCGCGGGGTGTGCACGGGCCTCGCGAACTTCGCCAACGACCCCGAACTGGCCGAGATCGCATCCGCCGCCAATGCCGAGTCCGGCGAGTCGATCCGCCGCAGCGTGGTGCCGAAGCTCGCGCGCACCGGCCTCTCGGCCGACGAGATCGTCAACAACGTCAGGCTCTGCATGTCGGGTGGCATCAACGAACCTCGTGACGGCATCGCGCTCACGGTGTGGGCACTCCTCGGCCACCCGGATGCGCTGGCTGCATGTCGCCGGGACGACTCGCTCTGGCGGAACGCGTGCGAGGAGCTGTTCCGGTGGATCTCGCCGGTCGCGACGTCGACCCGGCAGACGACCGCCGATGCCGTCCTCGCCGACACCACGATCCCGGCGGGCTCGATCGTTGCCGCCGTCATCAGCTCGGCCAACCGCGACGAGCGCCACTGGACGCAACCGGACCGCTACGACCTCTCGCGCAAGGAGGGTCAGCACCTCGCGTTCTCCACTGGCGCGCACGTCTGCCTCGGCGCGTGGCTCGGACGCAGCACCGTTCGTGTCGCGGTGCAACACCTCTTCCGCCGCCTGCCGGATCTGCACCTGACTGCGCCGACCGTGCTGCGCGGCTTCGAGTTCCGCGGCCCGGTCCGGCTCGACGTCGCGTGGTGAGCACCCCGCTACCCTGCTGGACGTGACCAAGCCACGCATCGCCATGACGACGTGGCGGCGCGTCATGCCGACGTTCCTGTCGCACCGCACCGACCTGTACACCCTCGGCGCCGAGTACCCCCAGGCCGTGCTCGACGCCGGCGGGCTGCCGCTGCTGCTCCCCCACCACAAGCCCGAGGACGCGCGCCAGGTGCTCGAGGGCTTCGACGGCCTCGTCCTCGTCGGTGGCGACGACATCCATCCGAACCGTTACGGCCAAGAGGATCGCGGTCTCTCGAAAGGGGTGCGCGAGTCGGCCGACGAGAGCGACCTCGCCTTCGCCGCAGCCGCCGTCGAGATCGGGCTGCCGCTCTTCGGCATCTGCCGTGGGTACCAGGCGCTGAACGTGGCGATGGGCGGCACGTTGCACCAGGACTCGACCGACGACGACGGTCTGCACCGGCCGATCAGCGACAGCCCAGAGGAGGTGATGGGCGAGCGCCACCCGATCGAGGTGCTGCCCGACTCGCACCTCGCCAAGGCGTACGGCACCCACGAGCGGATCGTCAACAGCATCCACCACCAGGCCGTCGAGACCGTGGCCCCGGGTTACCGCGCAGTGGCGTGGGCGCCCGACGGCACGATCGAGGCGATCGAAGCCGAGGACTCCGCTGCGCCGATCCTCGCCGTGCAGTGGCATCCCGAGAAGATCGCCCACGAGGGCGACGACGTGCTGTTCCACTACTTCATCGACGAGCTCGTCCGCGGTCGCTGAGGCGCGTCGTTCCCGCTCCGGCTGAACTCGTTCGGTACCAAACGACCCGCGAACGCTGTCTGCTACGTTTCGCGCCATGGCGAATCGGCGAGTGCGTGTCATGTGGAGCGACTTGAACGGGTTGGCGCACGGCCGGTACATCCCAGAACGTCGGTTGCACGATCACGGGCATCACGCGGTCACGACGCTCACCATGGGCATCAACCGCGAGATCCTCCCCGTCGAGGGGTACGCCGCCGACGTCGGCTTCCCCGACCTCTCGACCGTGCCGCTCGCGGAGAGCCGCCGACCGGGCTGGGAACCCGAGACCGACGTCATGATCGCCGACCTCGAGTTCGCCGGCGAGCAGCTGGCGCTCGGCCCTCGCAACGCACTGCGCCGCGCGGTCGACGCGTGGCGGGCACTCGGATACGAGCCGATGCTCGGCTACGAGCTCGAGTTCTACATCATGCAGCCCGATCCCGCCGCCCCGGGCGGCTACGCCGCGCTCGACCTTCCGTCGCATCGCGTGTACGGCGTCGGCCACGGCGGCGTCGACACCCGCCTCACCTTCGATCTGTTCGACACCGCCGAGCGGTGCGAGCTCGACATCGAAGGCATCATGGCCGAGTTCTCGCCGGGCCAGATGGAGCTCAACCTCCGCTACAGCTCGGCGCTCGATTCGGCCGACCGGGCGTTCATCGCGAAGGAGATGATCCGCGAGGTCGCGGCGCGCCACGGCATGTGGGCCACCTTCATGGGCCGACCGAACGCCGAGGGCGTCGGCAACGGTCTGCACATCAACATGTCACTCATCCCCGTCGGCGGCGGACGCAACGTCTTCGACGACCCGTCGGGCGAGTACGGGCTCTCGAGCCTGGCCCGCCAGTGCCTCGGGGGATTGATCGGGCACCACGAGGGACTCGCGGCGATGTCGGCGCCGCTCGTCAACAGCTACAAGCGACTGATCCCCGGCATCATCGCCGGCTACTGGGCCAACTGGGGACTCGACAACCGCATCAGCACGTTCCGAGTCCCGGGCGAGCGCGGCGAGGCGACCCGCATCGAGAACCGGATGCCCTGCGGCACGGCCAGCCCCTACCTCGCCGCCGCGGTGATGCTGAACGCGGCGTTGCTCGGCGTGGTCGACGGGGTGGATTGCGGGCAGCCGCAACTCGGCGACGGCGACACCGAGCCGAACACCGACCGGCACACGCCCCACGACCTCGGCGAGGCGCTCGACGCGTTCGAGGCCGACTCGGTCCTGTGCGAGGCGATGGGTGCCGACCTGGTGCGGTGCTTCCTCACCATCCGCCGCGACGAGCTGGCGCGCTGGCAGGCGACGGGCAACGAGTGGTCGGTCGAGAAGATCACCGACTGGGAGCTCGCCGAGTACCTCCCCTTCTACTGACGCGATGAGCGATGAGTGGCGATCCGCCGCTCATCTCTCATCGCGCTGGGGTCAGGCGCGGGAGCCGAGGTAGGCGGCGGCGACGGCGGGGTCGGCTCGCACCTGATCGGGCGTGCCCTCGGCGAGCACGCGGCCCTCGGCCAGCACGACCATGTGATCGCTGATGCGCGTGATGAAGCCGAGGTCGTGGTCGATGACGAGCACGCCGCAGCCGAGCGCCGCGGCGGTGGCGCGCACCCGGTCGACCATCGCCAGGCTCTCGGCGTCGCTCATCCCGCTCGTCGGCTCGTCGAGCAGCAGGAACTCGGGCGCGAGCGCCGCTGCCCGCACCAGCTCGAGGCGCCGCTGGTTCCCGTAGTCGAGGGTGCCGGCGGGACGATCGGCCAGCGGTGTCAGTCCGGCGCTCTCGAGGAGCTCATCGGTCGACGGCCCGCCACCGCGGTGCTTCCACGCGACGAGCGAGGTCAGCTCGACGTTCTCGCGCACGCTGAGGTTCTTGAACACCCGCAGGTTCTGGAACGTTCGGGCAAGTCCCGACCGCGCGATCTGCGAGGGCGTCTCGGCCGACAGGTCGAGCTCGCCCAGGCGCACCGCTCCCGACGTCTCGGGCACCAGCCCGGTGACGACGTTGAAGAGCGTGGTCTTGCCCGCGCCGTTGGGACCGATCAGCCCGACGACCTCGCCGGGTCGCACCCTGATCGCCGCCTCGTCGAGCGCACGGAACCCGCCGAAGTCGACGACGATGTCCTCGGCCACCAACGCTCGCTCGCGTGACGGCGGCGCTGCGGATCGTGGCGAGGAGCGCCAACGCCGCCGCAGCCAACCGAGCACGTCGAGGTCGCCCAGCAGCCCACCCGGACGCAGCAGCATCACGGCCAGCAGCACGCCGCCGAGGAACAGGTCGGGGAAGCGCTCGATCCGCCACCTGTCACCCAGCTGCCGGAACAACTCGTTGCCGGCGGTGACGAGGGCCGTGCCGGTGACCGCACCCGTCACCGTTCGCATGCCTCCGAGCACGAGCATCGCGAGGATGAGGATGCTGCGGTCGAGGGTGAACTGCCGAGGGTTCACGCTGCCGAGGCTGAGCACGAGCATCGAACCGCCGAGGCCGACCAGAGCCATCGAGACGACCCAGGCGCCGTACCGCGAGCTGAACAACCCGATGCCGAGCGCCGGTGCGGCGAGCTCGTCCTCGCGGGTCGCGACCGCGAACCTGCCGATGCGCGACTGCTGGAACGCGCACGCGACGAAGAGTGCGACGAACGCGCTGACGTACAACCACCCGCTCCCGATGATCGGCACGCCCGACAGGCCGCCGGCCCCACGGGTGAGCTCCTGCCAGTTCTTGACGACCTGCTCGAACATCACCAGCACGGCGAGCGTGATCATCACGGGCGCGAGGCCCATCGCGCGTGCGACGACGAGCCCGATGAGCGAGCCGATGACGGTGGCGACCACGACGCCCACGACGACGGCACCGAGCGCTCCGAGGTGGACGTCGGCCAGGCCGAACGGGATGTCGGGCAACGACTTCGCCTTCGTCGCCACCGGTATGGCGACGATCGCCGTCGCGTATGCGGCCACCTCGGCGAAGGCCAGGTGGCCGAAGCTCAGCACCCCGGTGTTGCCGATGAACACCTGCATGCCCAGCACGAGGACGAGGTTGACGAGCATCTCGTCGACCAGCGAGTCGCGCGACGATCCACCCGTCGCGGTGTAGAGCAGGCCCAACAGGCTGACGACACCCAGCAGCACGACGCTCGCGACGAGCGCCCGCGCGGGGATGAGGAGGCGCCCGCTCACACGCGTTCCGCCCTGACGACGTTGAACAAGCCCTGCGGCCTGACGACGAAGACGATCGCGATGACGGCGAACACGAACGCGTCGTTGAGGTACGAGAGCGTGCCCTCGGGCAGGTACGACTGGAAGAAGGTCTGGAGCAGCCCGAGTGCCACCCCGCCGACCACCGCGCCGGTGAAGCTGCCCATGCCGCCGAGGACTGCTGCGATGACTGCAGCGAGCAACCACGCCGACCCCATGTCGGGCTTGGCCGACGGAGTACGCATGAGGATGAGGACCGCGGCGACACCGGCGAGCAGTCCGGCGTAGGCGAACGCCCCCAGGATGACCCGGTTCGCCTTGACGCCCATCAGACGCGCGGCGTCGAAGTCCTCGGCGGCGCCGCGCACGGCGATGCCGAACAGCGTCTGCTTGAACACCAGCGCCGTGGCGACCAGCGCGGTCGCCGTGACGGCGATGGTGACGAGGTCCATCACCTCGAGCCGCAACCCACCGATCGTGAAGGTGTTGAACGCCCAGGACGTCTTGGGGAACGCCTGTGCCTTCGGTGACACGAAGATCTGCCACAGCGCGTGCGACAGCCGCTCGAGCGCGAACGACGTCAGCAGCATCGTGAACGGGTTGGCGTTGCGCACCCAGCGGAACGCGATGCGTTCGGTGAGCACCGACGCGAGCACGCATGAGGCGATGATCGCGACGGGCATCCACCACCAGCTGCCACCTGCGTCGCTGAAGAGGAAGTAGGCGGTGTACGCGCCGACGGTGATGAGCTCGCCGTGGGCGAAGTTCACGAGGTGCATCACGCCGAAGATCAACGAGATGCCGAGCGCCAGGAGCGCGTACGTCCCACCGACACCAGCGCCGTCGACGAGGTTCTGGAGGAACTGCGTCACGGCGCTTCGCCCTCGATGGCCCGTGCGGTGACACCGGCGCCACCCATGAACGATTCGAACAGAGCCGGATCGGCCGCCATCTCGCGTCCGACTCCCTCGGCGACGAGCCGACCGCTGCGGAGCACGTAGCCGCGATCGGCGACCTCGAGTGCCCGGTGGGCGTTCTGCTCGACCACGAGCATCGTGCGCCCCTGCTCGCGCAAGGTGTGCAACAGCTCGAAGATCATGTCGACGAGCGTGGGCGCGAGCCCCAACGTGGGCTCGTCGAGCAGCAGCAGCCTCGGGTTCGGGATGAGCGCACGAGCGATCGCGAGCTGTTGTGCCTCGCCACCGGACAGGTATCCGGCGCGGGTGGACCACTTGTTGCGCAGCACCGCGAACAGCTCGGCGACCTCGTCGACGCGCTCTCGCCGGTGACGCACCGCCACCGTGACCGCCGCGAGCCGGAGGTTCTCCTCGACGGTCAGGTCGTTGAACAGCCGCCGATGCTCGGGCACGAGGGAGAGCCCGCGGCGCACGAGGTCGGCCGGTTCGGCACCGGCGATCGGTGCGCCGTCGAAGCTGATCGTGCCGGCCGACGGTCGCAACAGCCCGGCAACGGTGTTCAACAAGGTCGTCTTGCCGGCGCCGTTCGGTCCGACGAGGGCGACGACCTCACCCGCGCCCACGTGGAGCGTGACGGCGTCGAGCGCCGTCACCGCTCCGTAGCGGGTGACGAGTGACGTCAGTTCGAGCACGGCCGACCGCTCGCCGTTCGTCCGAGGACCGTGCGGGCCTCGGACGTCAGGACGGGATGTACGACGGGCGGAGCGCTTCGACGAACGCCGGTGCACCGTCGGTCACCGTCAAGATGACGACGTCCTTCTCGGGCACCCCGCCCGTGCCCTTGAACGACACGGTTCCAGTGGTGACCGGGACGTTGACGAGGTTGTCGATCGTGTCGATCAGCGTCGCGGCGTCGGTGCTGCATGCCTCGGTGGCAGCGGCAGCAAGGATCTTGACCGAGTCACTGGCGAGCGCACCGAAGCTGACGGTCGCGATCTGCGCCCCGGCGGCCGTCGCCTCGTCGAGGAACGCCTGCACGCCGTTGTTGTCGGACGGGAACGTGTGGCCGGTGAAGAACACACCCTCGGCGATCGGGCCCGCACCCCACACCTCGGTCGCGTCGAACGCGTCGGCACCGATGACCATCATGTCGCCGAGCCCGGCGCCGTCCATCTGCTCGAGGAGGGTGCCGATCTGCGGCATCACCATCGCGGTGTAGAGGACCTCGGGCATCGGGTCGAGCCCGGCGAGCTCGTTCACCTGCGTCGAGAAGTCGCTGTCGGCGAGCCCGAAGCTGAAGTCCTTCACCACCGTCCCGCCTCCGTGCTCGAAGGCATCGGTGAAGTAGGCGGGGTTGCCCGAGAAGTACACGTCGTCGCTCGAACTGAACGTGACCGCCGTGGTCTTCCCCTGCGCGGCGGCGTACTCGGCGGCCGCGGCAGCCTGCACGGGATCGCTGAACGTCGTGAGGAACGCACCACGCGACGGGTCGGCCAGGCTCGGGTCGGTCGACGCCATGAACAGGATCGGCGCCTTGCCCGCGACAGCATCGATGAGCGGTGCTCCGGTGGAGGCGAACGGCGGACCGATGATCGCGTTGACCCCGTCGTCGAGCAGCTCCTGCGCGGCACGTTGCGTCGCCGCCGGATCGCCCTGGATGTCCTTCACCTCGTACTCCACCGGCAACCCGCCGACGCCTCCGGCTTCGTTGATCAGGTCGACCTGCACCTTGGCCGCCTCGCTGCCGGGCTGGTCGGAGAAGGCACCGAGCTCGCCGAGGTCGGCGGCGAAGCCGATCTTCAGCGGCGCGTCGAGCGTGCAGTCGCTCGGGGCAGCGGTGGTGCCCGGCGCGCCGCCCTCGGTGGTGGGCGCAGCCGTCGAGTCGCTCGCCCCCTCGGTCGTGGGTGCTTGGGTGACGGGCGCCGACGTGGCGTCGGTGCTGTCGTCGTCGTCACCACCGCAGGCCGCCAGGACGAGGCCGAGTGCGGCCATCGCCACCGGCACGAATCGCTTCTTCATGATCTCCCCCTGATGGTCGTCATGTCGTTCGGATCAGCTCCGTGGATCGCGTCGAGACTAGTCGATCGGAGATCGTTTGGTTACAAACGATCTCCGTCGTGGACGGATCTGTCACGTGCCCGTCACGCGCGCGCCACACGGATCGGCACCCGTTTCATGCCGGCGATGAAGTTCGACCGCAGTCGATCGATCGGCCCCGCGAGCTGCGCGTCGCTGATGCGTGGCAGCAGCTCCTCGAAGAGCACCTTCAACTCCATGCGGGCGAGTTGCGCGCCGAGGCAGAGGTGGGGGCTCATCCGGCCGAACGCGACGTGCTCGTTCGGGTTGCGGTGGATGTCGAAGCGGTAGGGCTGCGGGAACTGCTCGTGGTCGTAGTCGGCGGACACGAACCAGATGACGACCTTGTCACCGGCGCGGATCTGCTTGCCGCGGAGCTCGACATCGCGAGTCGCCGTGCGACGGAAGTGCATCGTGACCGTCGCCCACCGCAGGATCTCCTCCACCGCTCGGTCCATGACAGCGGGGTCGCGCCCGATCGAGTCACGCAGCTCGGCCATCTGATCGGGGTGCTCGATGAGCGCCTTCATGCCGGCCGCCATCGTGTAGCGCGTGGTGTCGTTGCCCGCGCTGACGAGCAAGACGAAGAAGTTCTTGAACTCGCGCTCGGTGAGCTGCTCGCCGTCGATCGTCGGCGCGAGCAGATGGGTGATGACGTCGTCGGTGGGGTGCGCGCGCCGTTGCGCGGCCTGCCGCTCGGCGTACTGGTACAGGTCGAGCGCGGCGGGTGAGCGGAACGGGATGTGCTTGAACTCGTCGGTGTCGGCGATGCCGACGGGGTGCTCGGTGAACTCCGGGTCGAAGTTGCCGAGGAGGGCGTCGCCGCGCTCGACGAGCCACGGACCGTCGTCGTCGGGCACCCCGAGCAGGCGGCCGAGCATGCGCATGGGCAGCTGCTTCGCGACACGGTCGACGAAGTCGAACTCGTCGGGTCCGGACAGGGCCTGCTCGACCACGTTGCGGGCGAGCTCGCGGATGGCGTTCTCGTACGCGTACACCTCGCGCCGGCTGAACGGCTTGGACACCAGCCGGCGATAGCGCGTGTGCTCGGGTGGGTCGTACTCGAGCATGTTGCGACGCGCGGCGAAGTCGTCGGGATCCATCTCCTCGAGCGTGATGCCCTGAGCGGACGAGAAGACCTCGACCTGGCGGCTGACCTGGAGCAGGTCGTCGTACTTCGTGACCGCCCAGAACCCGCTGCCGCGCATGCCGCTGTCGCCGTGCTCGTCCCACCAGCTGACCGGCTCGTTCCGGCGGAGCCGTTCGAAGGTCGCGTAGGGGACCCCGTTGGTGTAGGCGTCCGGGTCGGTGATGTCGGCGTCAGCTGCGCCGAGGTCGAGCTCGACAGGTTCGGTGCTCATGTCAGGTTGTGCCTCTCGAGTGTCGTCCCAGCACGCCACGACGTACCGACCTCGCGCCAGAACCCGCCGATCATCTCGACCGGCGCGATCCGGGTGAGCTCTTCGACCGGCGAGTCGTACATCTCGATCGTCGCCGTGCCTGCGAAGCAGGGCCCCGCGTCGGCGTCGTAGCCACGCATGGTGACGAGCTCGTCGAGGCTGTCGGTCCCGTCGCCCTCGATGGCGGGGAACACTCGGCTGTGCAGCATCGGGAGCGCGTTGACGAACCCGGCGGACTCGGCTGTGCCCGTGATCGTGAAGGTCGCATCGATGAGGCGCCGACCGTACGCCGCACACGTGGCGCCGAACCTTCCTCCCGGCTCGAGCCGGGGGCCTGCCTTGCCCACCCGGACCGCGCGGGTGAGGTACAGCTCACCGAGCTTCTTCGGGTAGCCCTGATGATGACCGCGCACCATCGCGAAGTCCTTGTCGACCCAGATGTACACGCACCGGCTGTAGTGCTGGCCCTCGTACTTGCATCGCACGACGACGAAGGTCTCCATGTACTGACTGCGCACGGGGTCGAGCAGCTCGTCGAAGCTGTCGCTGCAGCTCTGCCAATCGGCCCAGACGACGGCCACGGCGCCGGGATCGTCGTCCGCCGGCTCGAGTGGCGCCGGGAGCAGCTCGGCGACGGCGGCCGGATCGGTGCGGTACTCGATCGTCAGCATCTGCCCGCTGTAGTGCCACGGCGGCGGAGGAACGAGCGACGCCTTGCCCGTGCCACTTCGGGGGAACATGAACCCGGCGGTCATGGGAACCGAGCATAATCGTTAGGATCCAAACGATTTTCCACTCCGGTCGTCCAGCAAGGAGGCACCATGTCGAGGACGAGTCGCATCCTGCTCGACGGCTCGGTCACCGTCGTCACCCCGGACGGTGACGAGCTCGTCGCCGGCGACGGTCGACGCATCCCCGAGACCGATGCCGTGTACCTGCCGCCGAGCGAGCCGTCGAAGATCCTGTGCGTCCATCTCAACCACGTCAGCCGCGTGCGCGAGTTCCAGATCCAGCTCAGCCCGACGCCCACGTACTTCCACAAGCCGACCTCCTCGCTGAACGGGCATCGCGGTCACGTCGTGCGACCGGAGCGGTGTCGGTGGCTGAACTACGAGGGCGAGGTCGTCATCGTCATCGGCCGACCGTGCCGCAACGTCAGCCCGGACGAGGCGGCGGGCTTCATCGCCGGCTACACGATCGGCAACGACTTCGGCCTGCACGACTTCCGCGACACCGATGCCGGCTCGATGCTGCGCGTGAAGGGCAGCGACACGCTGTGCCCGGTGGGCCCCGCGCTGGTGACCGACTGGGACTTCCACGGCAAGCGCATCACGACCACCGTGAACGGTGAGGTGCGCCAGGACGGATCCACCGACGAGATGACGTGGGACATGCACTACCTCGTCGCCGACCTCGCCCGCACCATCACGCTGCTCCCCGGCGACATGATCTTCTCCGGCACCCCCGCCAACAGCCGGCCGGTCCAGCCCGGCGACGTCGTCACGGTCGAGGTCGAGGGTCTGGGCGCGTTGACCAACACCATCGTCGCCGGCCCGACGCCGATCGCAGAGGGGTGGGGCGCGCAGCCGACGGAGAGCGAAGAGGTGCGCTCGACCGCGCTCGGCGGTGACTGGGAGTTCCGCGGCATCCGCCCCCCGCAACGCTGACGCGTCAGGGTCGCGTGCGCTGGGTGCACTCGAGCAACTACTCTCTGCGGGCGTGCGGACGAGACCGGGGTCCTTTCTCGTCGCGGGTGTGATCGCCGCGGCGTCGCTCAGCCTCATCACGCCCGCGCGGGCAACCGCGGATGCGACGGTCGACACGACGGCGTACCACGCGCTCGCCACACCGAAGCGCCTGCTCGACACGCGCGAGGCCGGTGCGCCGGTGCCCGAGGGGGGCACGGCCAACGTGCGCGTCGCCGGTGCCGAGGGCCTGCCCGACATCGACGAGGCCCGCGTCGCCGTGCTGAACGTCACCGTGGTCGGGCCCGCCGGCGTCGGGTTCTGGACGGCGTTCCCCCACGGCGAGCCGATGCCGCTCGCGTCGAACGTGAACGTCGACGAGCGGTGGTCCGCGCTCGGCGACAGGCTCGCGGTCCCCAACCTCGTCACCGTCCCCATCGGCAGCGACGGCACGGTCGACATCTTCTCGCAGCGAGGCGGCCACCTCGTGGTCGACATGCTCGGCGCCTACTGGCACAGCGACGCGACCGGTGCCGGCCGGTTCCAGCCCTTGCTCAAGCCGGACCGCATCCTCGACACGCGCGACGCCCTGATCGTCGAACCCGGAGCGACGATCACCGTGCACGTGCCCGAAGCGGACGGTGCATCGGCGGCGGTCCTCAACATCACGACGATCGCGACCGCGCCTGGCTACTGGACGGTGTTCCCGACGGGCACGCAGCCGCCGCTCGCGGCCAACCTCAACTCCCTCTATCCGTTGCACATCGTCGCCAACCAGGCGATCGCGCCGCTCGACGCGAACGGCGACTTCAACGTGTTCAGCCAGAGCGGCGGGCACCTGATCGTCGATCTCGTCGGTCTGATGACCGGCGACGGCGCGCCCGAGTCGACGGACGGCCTCTTCGTGCCGCTGCCCACCCCGACCCGGTTCCTCGACACCCGCGAGGGCACGCTGAACCCGCTCGGCGGCGCCCAGATGCCGCTCCCGGCGTGGAACCTCGAGGTCCCCGTGACGTCCAACCCTGCGATCGCTCGCAGCGACGTCGCGGCTCTGTCGATGAACCTCACGATGACCGAGGCGCTGGCCGGCGGCTACATCTCGCTCACCCCCGCGGGTTCGTACGCTCCCGCCGACAAGCAGCGCGCCGAGTCGACGCTGAACGTCGTGCGCGCCGTGCAGACGTTGCCCAACCACGCGACGGTCGCCGTCTCGACCCGGGGCTTCGACGTCTTCACCCAGTCCGGCGGCCACCTGCTGGCCGACGTCTCGGGCTACTACCTCGGCAGCCCGGCTCCGGCACCGTTCGGCCCACCGAGCAACTCGGTCTCGACCCCGACCGGTTGCCTCGGCTACCCGGCGAGGCCCGCCGCCGCGATCATCACCGGTTCGAGCCCCGACACCGTCGCTCGTGCCCAGCAGCGGCTGCTCGACCTCGGGTTCTGGAACTCCGGCGCCGACGGCAACTACGGGTGGACGACCTCGCAGGCGATCATGGCCTTCCAGAAGTGGATGCAGCTGCCGAACACCAGTGGTGTGCTCGACGAGACGAGTGCTGCCGCGTTGAACGGGAACCTCTGCCGGCCCGTGCCGGGCATCACGTCCGGTGACCTGTTCGAGGTCGACAAGGGCAAGCAGCTCGCATTCATCATCCGTGGCGGCAAGGCGCTGTGGGTGCTCAACATCTCGAGCGGCGGCAACTACAACTACACGGCCAAGGACCAGAAGACCGGCGCGATCCTCAACGACCGCGCCTACACGCCCGTCGGCACGTTCCGCGTGTACCGGGTCAGCGACGATCCGGCGTACTTCGGCTCACTGGGCGAGCTGTACCGGCCGCGCTTCATCGTGGGCGGCGTCGCGGTGCACGGGTACCGGAGCGTGCCGAACTACCCCGCGTCGCACGGCTGCATCCGCGTCAGCAACCCGGCGATGGACATGATCTGGGCGACGAACGCGATGCCGATGGGCGGCACGGTCGTCGTCCACGAGTAGCCGGCGCGCCTGATCTCACTCGTCGCCTCGCGTGCCGTCATACCGACGCCGTGCGGCGAGCGACACGTAGACGAGCCCAACCAGCGCCGGCACTTCGATGAGAGGGCCGACGACGCCGGCCAGCGCTTGACCTGACGAGACACCGAAGATCCCGATCGCGACCGCGATGGCGAGCTCGAAGTTGTTGCCCGCAGCGGTGAACGAGATCGCCGCGTTGCGGTCGTAGGGCAGGCGCATCCGGAGCCCGACCGCGAAGGTGCCGAACCACATGATCGCGAAGTACGCGAGCAACGGCAGTGCGATGCGCACGACGTCGATCGGTTGATCGGTGATCCGCTCGCCCTGGAGCGCGAAGAGGATCACGATCGTGAACAGCAACCCGTACAGCGCGACTGGCGCGATGCGCGGGATGAACCGCTGCTCGTACCAGGCCGTGCCCTTCGCACGTTCGCCGAATCTGCGGGTGAGGAAGCCGGCGATCAGCGGGATGCCGAGGAAGACCAGCACGCTCTTGGCGATGCGCCACACGGTGACGTCGATGCCGTCGCTGTCGAGTCCGAGCCACCCCGGCAGCACGTCGAGGTAGAACCAGCCGAGGATCGAGAAGGCGACGATCTGGAACATCGAGTTGAGCGCCACCAGCACGGCCGCCAGCTCGCGGTTGCCGCACGCGAGGTCGTTCCACACGAGGACCATCGCGATGCAGCGGGCGAGGCCGACGATGATCAGCCCGGTGCGGTACTCGGGCAGGTCGGGGAGCATCAGCCACGCGAGCGAGAACATCACGGCCGGGCCCACGATCCAGTTGACGCCGAGCGAGAGAGCCAGCGCTCGCCGGTCGGCGACCACGTGCCCGATCCGGTCGTACCGCACCTTGGCCAACACGGGGTACATCATCAACAGCAGCCCGAGCGCGATCGGCAGGCTGACGGTGTCGATCTGCACACCGTCGAGGACGTCGTCGAGGTCGGGGAAGATGCGGCCCAGCCCGAGGCCGAGCGCCATTGCGATCCCGATCCAGACCGGCAAGAGCCGGTCGAGGGTCGAGAGGCGAGCGGGCGCCTCGGTCTCGTGGAGGGTTGCGGTCATCCGCAGCAGGCCGTCTGGCCCGAGTCGGCGGAAGGAACCTCGTGCATCACGGACGCGTCGGCCAGCACCGTGTACACCTCCCACGGCTCGGCGTCGGGGCCGTGCACCCACACCTTGTCCTGCACGGCGTAGCAACAGGTCGTGTTCTCTTCAACGTCGGCAACGAGTCCCTCGTCACGAAGGCGGTGCGTGGCGGCCGTGACGAGCTCGGTGCTCTCGACCTCGACGCCGAGGTGGTTGAGCGTGCCGCCCTGACCACGGTTCTCGATCAGCACCAGCTTGAGCGGGGGCTCGGCGATGGCGAAGTTGGCGTAGCCCTCGCGGACCTTCGCCGGCTGGGTCGCGAACAGCTTGGAGTAGAAGGCGATCGCGGTGTCGATGTCGTTCACGTTGAGGGCGAGTTGGATTCGGGACATGGGATGTTCCTCCACAGTGAGTTGGGGACTGATAGATTGACGTTCGTCAATGGAATCATCCTACCCGTACATCGACGTTTGTCAATCTATTGGAGGGGAACGTGGCTGCGAAGCAGACGATCGACGTGCAGTGCTGTGAACCACTGGGGAGCACCCGATTCGACGAGGCCGACGCGGCCGAGCTCGCGAAGGGCTTCCACGCACTGGCCGACCCGATCCGTCTCCACCTGCTGTCGATGATCGCCGCCAACGGCACCGCCGGCGCCTGTGTGTGCGACCTCGTCGAGCCCTCTGGGCGATCCCAGCCGACCGTGAGCCACCACCTGAAGATCCTGCGCGAGTCCGGCCTCGTGACCAGCGAGAAGCGCGGCACATGGGCGTGGTACTTCGTCCGTCCCGAGCGGGTGGCCGCACTGAAGGCCGCCCTCGGCTGAACGGTCAGTCACCGGCATCCACGGTCTCGAGCGACACGTTCACGTGATCGGGCATGGACGGCAGGCGGAGAGCCAACAGCCACGTCAGCGCGACGAAGACCGTCGATCCCCACATCGCCGCGGTGAGGTCGCCCCACATGTACAGGACGCCCGAGAGCAGGGTGCCGACGAGGCGTCCGGCGGCGTTGGCCGAGTAGTAGAAGCCGACATCGAGCGCCAC
>JBFWSW010000026.1:6489-20682 GCA_050248155.1 Ilumatobacteraceae bacterium | reverse complement strand
TTGGTGAGGATGCCCATGAACTCGTACGCGAGGAAGAGGAACGCGATCGCGACGGGCGAGTAGCCGAGCTCGTTGAAGTGCAACAGGACGAGCATCCGCAGGGCACCGTCGGTGACGGTGAACACCCAGTAGCCCGCTGTCACGAGGACGTAGTTGCGGAGCTTCACGGTTCGATCGCCGCGGCCACCTTGGCAGCGAGCTCGGCCATGCGGTGCACGTAGCCGTACTCGTTGTCGTACCACGCGAGCACCTTCACCATCCGACCGTCGATGACCATCGTCGAGGGCCCGTCCACGATGCTCGACCGGGTGTCGTTCGTGTAGTCCGCCGACACGAGCGGACGCGACTCGAACCCGAGGATGCCCTTCAGCTCGCCGTCGGCCGCATCCCGCAGCAGGCCGTTGACCATCTCGACCGTCACGTCACGCTCCATCGTGAAGACGCAATCGGTGAGCGATGCGTTGAGCAGCGGCACGCGCACCGCGAGGCCGTTCAACTTCCCAGCGAGCTCGGGGTAGATCATCGTGATCGCCGTCGCCGAGCCGGTCGAGGTCGGGATCAACGAGTTCAACGCCGATCGGGCGCGGCGGAGGTCCTTGTGCGGCGCGTCGACGATCACCTGTGTGTTCGTCACGTCGTGCACCGTGGTGATGGCTCCGCGCTCGATGCCGATGCCTTCGTGGAGCACCTTGACGACGGGTGCCAGGCAGTTCGTCGTGCACGATGCGGCCGTGACGACCCTGTGGATCGCCGGGTCGTAGAGGTGGTCGTTGCAGCCCATCACGACGTTGAGCACTCCGTCGCTCTTCACCGGGCATGCCACCACCACGGCTCGTGCACCGCACGACAGGTGCGGCTCGAGATCGACCGACGACTTGAACGATCCGGTGGACTCGATCACCAGATCGACGCCGCGGTCGGCCCACTCGATGTCACCGGGCCGCGAGTGGTCGGAGAAGGTGACCGCCCGGCCGTCGATCACCAGCTGACCGCCTGCCAGCGTGACTTCGCCCGGGTATCGGCCGTGCACGGTGTCGAACTCGAGCAGGTGCGCCGCCGCCTCGATCCCGCCCTGGTGCTCGTTCACGTGGACGAGCTGCAGCTCGGGCTGATGGCGAAGCGCCCGCACGACGAGCCGCCCCATCCGCCCGAACCCGTTGATGCCGACCCGAGTGGTCATCGGGATGCTCCATCGTCGTCGTCCACGTCGTTCGCGACGGACGCGATGCGCATCTCGAGCTCGGCGACGACCGCATCGAACGCCTTCGCGTCACCGACGACCACAGGATCGGGGATCGACCAGTGCCACCAGTCGGGTCTGGGGTCGAGCTCTTCGTGGACGAGATCGCACACCGTGACGACCTGCACGTCACCGGACACGCGACCCAGCTCCGTCGGCACCGCGTCGGCGAGCGACACCCCGGCCCGCTTCGCAGCGGCCACCGCCCCCTTGTGCACCGAGGCGGCCGGTCGGGTGCCCGCCGACGCCGCGTGACGCCCGGTGCGTGCGGTCCACAACGCCGCGGCGAGCTGCGAGCGCGCCGAGTTCTGGCTGCAGAGGAACAGCATGTCGCCGCGGGGAGCCCGACCGGCGACACCGAGGCTCCCGAGGCGGCGACGATCGAGGCGCACGTACTTGCGGCGCCCATCTCCCGCCGACGCGGACCGCGTCACCACCCCGGCGTCCTCCAGCACCTCGAGGTGGTGCGCCAAGAGGTTGGACGGCAGGCCGAGACGATCACCCAGCTCCTTCGGGGATCGATCGCTGGTGACCAGCGCTTCGACGATCGCCAACCGGGCAGGCTCGCCGAGGGCCGCGTGCACCGCGGCGCGGTCGCACAACCTGCGGTCACGGGACCAGGCCGGGCTCATCGCGCCACCGTCCGGAAGGTTCCGATCAACGCCTCGACCCGCTCGCGGATCTCGTCACGAGCCGAGCGCACCTCGTCGACGGTCGCGCCGACGGGGTGGGCGAGGATCCAGTCCTCGTAGCGGCGGCCCGGCACGACGGGGCAGGCCTCGCCGCACCCCATGGTGACGACGACGTCGGCACCTGCGATGACCTCGTCGGTCAGCGGCTTCGGGAAGCTGCCGGTGAGCTCGATCCCCACCTCGCGCATCGCAGCGACCACGGCGGGCGACACCTCGGAAGCCGGGTTCGCCCCCGCCGACCAGACCTCGATGTGCGGGGCGAGATGTCGCAGCCAGGCGGCGGCGATCTGGGAACGGCCGGAGTTGTGGGAGCACACGAACAGCACCGCGGCCGACCCCACCCGAGCCCGATCGGCAGCCCTGGCGGCCGCCTGCAGGCGCTCACGCGCGAATCGTTGTGCCAGCAGCGGCAGGTACGTCGCGACCGTCGCCGATGCAGCGAGGTGCCGATACGAGTCACCTACGCAACGATCGACGGTCTCCGGAGCGAAGACCCCGATGAACTCCTCCGCGAGCCTCGAGCTCGAGCGCTGCAGCACGGGATCGACCAGGGCATGTTCACTCATCACTGGCTGAGTCAATCATTGTTGAGGTACTCGTGCCAAGTCGGTTCAGGTGAACAACGGCTGAACATGTCGCGGGTCCGCCATGGCTGCAACTCGTCGCCGAGCACTAGGCTCGACGTCACGTGAAACGGGTCCTGTGAGGCTCGTACGTGCCTGTGAGGTGAAGAGACAGATGAGCAACGAGCCCATCGAGGGGCCGGGCCGGACGGTCATGTCGAGCGACGACCTCCGCCGAGCCATCACCCGCATCGGCCACGAGATCGTCGAGCGCAACCACGGTGCCGCCGGTGTCGTGCTCGTCGGGCTCCAACGTGGCGGCGTGTGGATCGCACATCGGCTCGGCGAGGCGCTGGCTCGAATCGATGGGGTCGGCACCGTGCCGATCGGCACGCTCGACGTCAGCTTCTACCGCGATGACGTCGGCTTGCGGCCGATCGTCCCCTCGGCGGTCACCGACCTGCCCGTCTCGCTCGACGGCAGCAACGTCGTGCTCGTCGACGACGTGCTGTTCACCGGGCGCACCGTCCGAGCGGCCCTCGATGCGCTGAACGACCACGGCAGACCACGAACCGTCCAGCTCGCGGTCATCGTCGATCGAGGTCATCGCGAGCTGCCGATCAGACCCGACTACGTCGGCAAGAACCTGCCGACGTCTCGGCACGAGACGGTCGACGTGTCGGCCGATGGGGTGGTGCTCCGGTGAAGCACCTCCTCGACATCGGCGACCTCGAGGCCGCGCAGATCCTCCACCTCCTCGATCTCACCGATCACATGGTCGAGATCAACCAGCGGCCGATGCCGAAGGTGCCGGCGCTGCGGGGCAAGACGGTCGTCAACCTGTTCTTCGAGGACTCGACGCGCACGCGCACGAGCTTCGACACCGCTGCTCGCCGGCTGAGCGCCGACGTCATGAACTTCGCCGTCTCGTCGAGCAGCGTGAACAAGGGCGAGAGCCTGCGCGACACGATCGAGACCATCACCGCCATGGGCGTCGACGCGTTCGTCGTTCGGCACGGCTCGAGCGGTGCGCCGCAGATGATCACGCGCTGGACGACCGCATCGATCGTGAACGCGGGCGACGGGTGGCACCAGCACCCCACCCAGGCACTGCTCGACTGCTACACGATTCGCGCTGCGCTCGGTCGTCGCGAGGGCTTCGACGGCCTGCACATCGGCATCGTCGGCGACATCAAGCACAGCCGCGTCGCGCGCAGCAACGTGCAAGCCTTCACCCGGCTCGGGGCCCGCGTGACGCTCGTCGCGCCCCCCACGCTGCTGCCACCGGCCGTCGATCACTGGGGCGTCGAGATCGTGCACGACCTCGACAGCGTGCTCCCCACGCTCGACGTCCTCTACCTCTTGCGCATGCAACGCGAGCGCATGCGCGACGCCCTCGTGCCGTCGCTGCGCGAGTACACCGCATTCTTCGGCCTGACCCCCCAGCGCGCCGGGCAGCTCGCGCCACACGCGCTCGTCATGCACCCCGGACCGATGAACCGCGGCGTCGAGATGGCCGTCGACCCCGCCGAGCTCCCCGGCTCGACCATCCTGCACCAGGTGACCAACGGCGTCGCCGTGCGGATGGCGGTCCTCTTCGAGCTGCTCGGGAGTGGCGGATCCGGAGCCCCCAACGTCGGCGAGCAAGGAGACCCGCAATGACCCGGATCGTCATCCGCAACGGACGGGCGATCGGCCCCGACACCGACGAGCCCGAGGGTCGCCGCGTCGACGTCGCCGTCGAGGGCGGCACCATCGTCGAGGTGTCCGAGCGCATCGACACGGCGAATGCGACAGAGCTCGACGCGACCGGATGCATCGTGTCGCCCGGCTTCGTCGACCTGCACGTCCACCTCCGCGAGCCCGGCCGTGAGGAAGCCGAGACGATCGAGACGGGCAGCCGCGCCGCCGCGCTGGGCGGGTTCACCGCGATCGTCGCGATGCCCAACACCGAGCCACCGCACGACTCGGTGGCGACCGTCGAGTTCGTGCGCGCCCAGGCGCTCCGCGCCGGGCTCTGCGAGGTGTCACCAGCGGGCTGCATCACCGTCGGTCGTGCCGGCGAGCAGCTGGCCCCGCTCGGCGAGCTGAGCCGTGCCGGCGTCATGCTGTTCACCGACGACGGCAACGGGGTGCAGGACGTCGCGCTGATGCGGCGTGCCCTCGAGTACGCCAGGCCGCTCGGCATCACCCTCGCGCAGCACTGCGAGGTCGCCAGCCTCACCCAGGGCGCCGTGATGCACGAAGGATCGTGCTGCAGCCACCTCGGGCTACCCGGTTGGCCTGCGATCGCGGAGGAGCTGATGGTGCACCGCGACATCGAGCTGGTGCGGCTGACGGGCGCGCCCGTGCACCTCCTCCACCTGTCGACCGCGCGCAGTGTCGAGCTCGTCCGCGCCGCCAAGGCCGACGGGCTGCCCGTGACCGCCGAGGCGACACCCCATCACTTCACGCTCACCGATCAGCTCCTCGCGAGCTTCGACGCCCTGTACAAGGTGAACCCGCCGCTGCGGACGGCCGACGACATCGCGGCGATCAAGCGCGGGCTCGCCGACGGCACCATCGACGCGATCGCCACCGACCACGCCCCGCACCCGCCCGAATCCAAGGAAGCGCCGCTCGATCAGGCGCCACCGGGGATGTTGGGGCTCGAGACGGCGCTCGCTCTCGCGCTCGACCAGCTGGACATGCCGCTCCGTGACATCCTCGCTGCCCTCAGCTGGAAGCCGGCTCGGATCGCGGGGCTCGCCGCCCGCCACGGTCGCCCGATCGCTGTGGGCGAGCCGGCCAACCTGACCGTGTTCGACCCCACTCACACCTGGACCGTCTCTCCGGCGGCACTCGCCAGCAAGAGCCGCAACACCCCGTATGCCGGCCGCACGCTGCGCGGCAAGGTTCGCCACACCCTCCTCGCCGGCACGCCGGTCGTCATCGACGGCACAGCCCAGCGCTGAGCGCGCCACCGCCGACGACGATCAGGGCCGTGTGAGGATCTCGGGCCCGTGGTCGGTCACCACGACGGTGTGCTCGACATGGGCGGCGATCGAACCGTCGGACGTGACGACCGTCCACTCGTCGTCGAGCACCTCTGTCGCGTCGCTCCCGCCGGCGATCAGCATCGGCTCGAGGGCGAGCACCACCCCGGTGGCGAGCTCGGGACCCTTGCCGCGACGACCGCGGTTCAACACGTCGGGCTCCTCGTGCATCGCCCGGCCGATGCCGTGACCGCAGTAGTCGCGCGGTGAACCGAAGCCGGCCGCCGACACCACCGAGTCGATCGCCTCACCGATGTCGCCGAGGTGGCCTCCCGGTGCCATCGCCGCGATGCCGGCAGCGAGTGCTCGGTCGGCCGTCGCGATGAGGCGCTCGGCCGACTCGGTCGCTGCACCGACCGCCATGGTGAACGCAGCATCACCGTGCCAGCCATCGACGACCGCGCCGCAGTCGATCGACAGCACGTCACCGTCGACCAGCACTCGATCTCCCGGGATCCCGTGGATCACCTCGTCGTTCACCGACGCGCAGATGACCGCCGGGTACCCGTGGTACCCGAGGAAGTTGCTCGTCGCCCCGCGCCGCTGCAGCACATCGCGGGCGAGCTGGTCGAGATGACCGGTCGTGACGCCGGGGCGCGCGGCCGCGCGGATGACCTCGTGCATCTCGGCGACGACCCGGCCGGCCCGGCGCATGGTGGCGAGCTCGGCGCCGGTGCGTTGCGGCAGACGCCGACGCATGTGCACGGGGCTCAGGTCTTCCGGCGGTCGTCCACGGCCGCGGTCAGGCGGGCGAACACGACATCGGGCGTGGCCACGCCGTCGACCACGGCGAGCCGGCCGTCGTTGCCGTAGTACTCGATGAGCGGCGCAGTCTGCTCCTCGTAGAGGTCGAGCCTGCGATTGATCGCCTCCGGCGTGTCGTCGTCGCGCTGCATCACGTCGCCACCGCACACCTCGCAGATGATCTCGGTGCGCTCGCCGGTGGCGACGTAGTTGGTGCCGCAGTCACGACAGACTCGGCGCGCCGAGATGCGCTTGAGCACCAGCTCGCGCGGGACGTCGAGATCGAGCACGACGTCGATCGGCCGTTCGGAGGTGATCCGATCGAGCTGGAGGGCCTGCGGCAGCGTGCGAGGGAAGCCGTCCAGGATGTAGCCGCGCGTCCGTGCATCGTCTCGGTTGATCCGGTCCTCGACGATGCCGATCATGATCTCGTCACCGACGAGGCCACCGGCGTCCATGACCTCCTTGGCCATCCTGCCGAGCTCGGTGCCTTCGCGGACCGCCGATCGCAGCATGTCGCCGGTGGAGATGTGGGGCACGACGAAGTGACGCGACAAGCGCACGCACTGTGTTCCCTTGCCGGCCCCCTGCCGGCCCAGCATGATGAGGCGGGCGCCTGGGATCATGCCGCGCTCGGAAACGCCCGCGAACGGAACGGGCGCCCGCTCACTTCAAGAAGCCCTCGTAGTTGCGCAACATGAGCTGGCTGTCGATCTGGCGCATCAGTTCGAGTGCGACGCCGACGGCGATGAGCACGGTGGTGCCGGCGAACGGGAAGCTCCGCACGTCACCGATCCACAGCAGGATGTACGGCATGATCGCGATGACGGCGACGAAGATCGCGCCCGGGAGCGTGATCCGGTTGACCGCCTTCGCGAGGTAGCGCTCGGTCTGCGGGCCCGGTCGGATGCCGGGGATGAACCCACCCTGCCGGCGCAACTGGTCGGCTTGGCGGATCGGGTCGAACGCGATCGAGTTGTAGAAGTACGCGAACGCGATGATCATCAGTGCGAACAGGGTGATGTACACCAGGTTCTCGCTGTTCACGATGTACTGGTCGATGTTGCGCTGCACCCAGGCCCGCCAACCCGTGCCGTCGTTCGCGCCGAGCATGTTCGACAGCAGCACGGGCAGCAAGAGCACCGAGCTGGCGAAGATGATCGGGATGACGCCGCTCTGGTTGACCTTCAGCGGGATGTAGGTGTTCTGGCCGCCGTACATGCGTCGGCCCACCACTCGTTTGGCGAACTGCACGGGGATGCGTCGCTGGGCGAGCTCGACCCGGACGACCGCGATCACGATGCCGATGCTGAGCAGCACGAGCAAGGTGAACACGAACCACTTCCGGGCCTGCAGGATGGAGTAGAAGTTGTACGGCAGGTCGCTGACGACCGACGCGAAGATCACCATGCTCATGCCGTTGCCGATGCCACGCTGGCTGATCAGCTCGCCGATCCACATCAAGACGGCCGTCCCGGCGACCAGCGTCATGATGACGAGGTACCCGCGTGGCCACATGCCGTCGGGCAGCAGCCTGACGTTGGGCACCGCCTGCGCCGCCCCGAAGAACGCACTGCCACGACCTTGACCGAAGATGAAGGTGAGGCCCGTCGCCTGGAGCAACGAGATGCCGATGGCCAGATACCTCGTGTACTGCGTGATCTTTCGTTGACCGACAGCACCCTCTTGCTGCAGCTTCTCGAGCTTGGGGATGACGACACCGAGGACCTGCATGATGATGCTGGCCGTGATGTACGGCATGATGCCGAGGGCGAAGATCGAGAAGCTGCCGAAGGCGCCGCCCGAGAAGAGGTTCAAGAACCCGAGCGCGCCCTGCGACTTGACGCCTTCCTCGAACTGCTGCACCGCATCGGCGTCGATGCCCGGCACGCGGATGGCGACACCCAGCCGGTACAGCGCGACCATGCCGAGCAGGAAGAGGATCTTGTTGCGAAGATCGGGGACCTTGAAGACGTTCTTCAGGTTCGACAGCACAACGGACTCCTGCGGTTGGGGTGAGGTCTCGGGTCGGGCGGCCGCTCGACCGGGCGAGACGGGATGTTAGGTGCTCGCGTCCGCGAGCGGTGGCTCAGCGGCCAGATCAACGGTTGGTGAACTGGTTGCCCTTCACCGGAGGGCGACCCGACTTGTACGGCAATCCGAGCACGGTGACCGAACCACCGGCAGCGACGATCGCCGACTCGGCGGCCTTCGACACCGCGTGGGCGGTGACCGAGACCGCAGTGGTGATCTCGCCACGGGCCAGGACCTTCACGAGCGTGCCCTTGCGGACGAGGCGCGCCTCGACGAGGGATTCCGGGCTGACCGAGTCGGCGCCGAGGGCGGCGATCTGGTCGAGGTTGACCGGCGAGTACTCGACGCGGAACGGGTTGTTGAACCCCTTCAGCTTCGGGACGCGCTGCTTGAGCCCGGTCTGGCCGCCCTCGAAGCCGCGGCCGACCTTGCCGCGGCCACGCGCGTGCTGGCCCTTGGTACCGGCGCCGGCGGTCTTGCCGCCCTTGCCACCGATGCCGCGGCCGACGCGCTGCTTGGCCTTGTTCGAGCCCGGAGCGGGCGAGAGCTCGTCGATGCGCATGTCAGTCCTCCGAGATTTCGACGAGGTGCGGCACGCGAGCGAGCATGCCTCGGATCTCGGGACGATCGGGCAGGGTGTTCACGTTGCCGATGCGACCGAGGCCGAGGGCGCGCAGGGTGCCGACCGTCTTGGGCTTGTTGGCGATCGCAGAGCGAACCTGCTTGACCGTGATGGTCTTCTCGCCCGTGTAGGTGTTCTTCTGACGACCGGGCATCAGTGCGCCTCCGCCGTCGAGCGCGCCTGCTTCTGGCGCTCGTTGTAGGAGTTGAGCACGCCCTTCGGCACGAAGTCCTCGGCGGCGAGCCCGCGGCGCGCGGCCACCACGTCGGGACGCTGCAGCGACTTGAGCCCGTTGATCGTCGCCCGCGCGACGTTGATCGCGTTCGACGAGCCGAGCGACTTGCACAGCACGTCGTGCACGCCGGCCTCCTCGAGGATGACGCGCGCGGCGCCGCCGGCGATGACGCCGGTACCGGTGGCTGCCGGCTTCATGAGCACACGGCCCGCCGAGTTGACGCCGATGACCGGATGGGTGATGGTGCTCCCGGCGAGGGGCACGTCGAACAGGTTGCGCTTGGCCTCCTCGGTGCCCTTCTGGATGGCGAGGGGCACCTCCTTGGCCTTGCCGTACCCGAGACCGACCCGACCGTTGCCGTCGCCGACCACGACGAGCGCAGTGAACGAGAAGCGACGACCGCCCTTCACGACCTTGGCGACGCGGTTGATGGTGATGACCCGCGACTCGCGCAGGCCGTTGGGATCGGGGGTCGGCTCGTTGCCGCGGTTGTCGCGGCTGCCGTAGTTGCTGGGACCGGCCATCAGAACTCCAAACCTGCTTCACGTGCTGCAGAGGCGACTGCAGCGATCCGGCCGTGGTAGGCGAACCCACCACGATCGAACACGACCTGTGTGACACCGGCAGCCTTCGCGCGCTCGGCCACCAGCTGACCGACGCGGGATGCCGCCTCGACCGTGGCGCCAGAACCGATGCCGCGCTGCGTGGCTTCGTTGGTCGATGCCGATGCAAGCGTACGGCCTGCCTCGTCGTCGATCACCTGCAGCACGATGTGCTTGTTCGAGCGATACACCGCGAGCCGCGGACGCGCAGCGGTGCCGTGGATCTTCTTGCGCACCCGTGCGTGCCGCACGAGGCGGCTGGCGCGGCGCTTCTGGGCGACCTTGCTCATGGCTGCGTCCTCACTTCTTGCCCGTCTTGCCGGCCTTGCGCTGGACCCTCTCGCCCAGGTACCGGACACCCTTGCCCTTGTACGGCTCGGGCTTGCGGATGGAACGGATGTCGGCCGCGACCTGGCCGACCACCTCTTTGTCGATGCCTTTCACGATGACGCGGGTCTGCGACGGGCACTCGAAGGTGATGCCGTCCGGCGCATCGACGACGACCGGGTGGCTGAAGCCGAGCGCCATGCGCAGCTTGTTGGGGCCCTGGACCTCGGCGCGGTAACCGACGCCGATGATCTCGAGCTCCTTGGTGAACCCGTCGGTGACGCCGACGACCATGTTGTTCACGAGCGTGCGCGTGAGGCCATGGAGCGAGCGGCTCTCGCGCTCGTCGTCGGGGCGCTCGACCACGAGCACCGCGTCGTCGCGGCGAACGGAGATGTCGCCGGGGATGGTGCGGCTGAGGGTGCCCTTCGGGCCCTTCACCGTGACCTCGCGACCCGAGATGGCGACGTCGACGCCGCCGGGGACCGTGATGGGTGCTCTACCGATGCGAGACATGTCGATGCTCCTCGCTCACCACACGTAGCAGAGGACTTCGCCGCCGACGTTGCGCTGGCGCGCATCGCGGTCGGTCATCAGCCCCTGGCTGGTGGACAGGACGGCCACTCCGAGGCCACCGAGCACGCGGGGCACTTCCTTGCCCTTGCGATACACCCGGAGGCCCGGCGTGGAGATGCGACGGAGACCCGAGATCGTGCGATGGCGATCGGGCGAGTACTTCATCGAGACGGTCAGCACCTCACCGGGACCCTTGGTGGACGGTGCCACCGTGAAGCCCTTGATGTAACCCTCCTTCTCGAGGATCTTGGCGAGCGCGACCTTCTGCTTCGAGCAGGGCATGCGCACCTCGTCGTGCATCGCCGTGTTGGCGTTGCGGATGCGGGTGAGCATGTCGGCGATGGGGTCAGTCAGCATGTCGGCCCCTCACCAGCTCGCCTTGGTCAGACCGGGAACCTCGCCGGCGTGCGCCATCTCGCGCAGGCAGATGCGGCAGAGGCCGAACTGGCGGTACACCGAACGCGCACGACCGCAGCGACGGCAGCGCGTGTAGCCGCGCACCTTGAACTTGGGCGTGGCGTTCGCCTTGTTGATCTGCGACTTCTTTGCCATGTCGATGCCCTCCGTCACTTCTTCTTCTTGGCCGCCGGCTTGGCAGCGCCCTTGCCGCGGACGGGGCCGCGTCGCCTGGGCTTGTTGGTGGGAGCGCCTGCATCGGCGCCTCGTCTGAACGGGAAACCGAACGCATCGAGCAGGGCTCGGCCCTGGTCGTTGGTGGTCGCGGTGGTCACGATGGTGATGTCCATGCCCCGCGGTGCGTCGATCTTGTCGTAGTCGATCTCGGCGAACACGGTCTGGTCGCTGAGTCCGAAGGTGTAGTTCCCCCGACCGTCCCAGCTGTGGGAGGGCAGGCCGCGGAAGTCACGGATGCGGGGGATCGCGATGCTGACCAGACGGTCGAGGAACTCCCACATGCGATCGCCGCGGAGGGTGACCTTGCACCCGATCGACTGACCCTCGCGCAGCTTGAAGCCTGCGATCGAGTCCTTGGCCTTGGTGACCACGGGCTTCTGGCCGCTGATCGCGGTGAGGTCGCGGATCGCGCCCTCGAGCAGCGACGGCTGCTGCGTGGCCTTGCCGACGCCCATGTTGATGACGATCTTCTCGATCCTGGGCACCTGCATCACGTTCGGGAGCTCGAGCTGCTGCTGCAGCTCGGCCTTCACGTCCGCATAGCGCTGCTTGAGGCGCGGCTGGGCGCGCTCGATGGTTGCGTTGCTCACCCGATCACCTCTCCTGATCGCTTCGCGACCCGCACCTTGGTGCCATCGCTGTTGATGCGATAGCCGACACGTGTCGGCTTGCCCTTGTGCACGAGCATCACGTTGCTCGCGTCGATGGGCATGTCGCGGTCGATGATGCCGCCCTGCATGTTGGCGCGCTGGGCCTTCTGGTGCTTCTTGGCGGTGTTGACGCCGTTGACGATGACCTGGTTGCGTGCCGGGAACACCTGCACGACCTCACCCTCGCGGCCCTTGTCCTTGCCGGCGATCACCACGACGTTGTCGCCCTTCTTCAGCTTCACTCAGATCACCTCCGGTGCGAGTGACACGATGCGCATGAACTTCTTCTCGCGCAGCTCACGACCGACCGGCCCGAAGATGCGGGTGCCCCGGGGCGTGAGGTCGTCTTTGATGATGACTGCCGCGTTCTCGTCGAAGCGGATGTAGCTGCCGTCGGCGCGGCGCTTCTCCTTCTTGACGCGCACGACGACGCATTTGACGACATCGCCCTTCTTCACCCCGGCGCCCGGGATGGCATCTTTGACGGCCGCCACGAAGATGTCGCCGATCGAGGCGTAGCGGCGGCGAGTGCCGCCGAGCACCTTGATGCACAGCACCTCCTTGGCGCCGCTGTTGTCGGCGACCCGCAGACGGGATTCCTGCTGGATCATGGCGTCACTTCGCCCTTTCCACGATCTCGACCACGCGCCACCGCTTGTTCTTGCTGAGCGGCCGGGTCTCCATGACGCGGACCTTGTCGCCGACGTTCGCGTCGTTGGTCTCGTCGTGCGCGTACAGCTTCTTGGTGCGCATCATGAACTTGCCGTACTTCGGGTGACGCACCCGCTCGACGACAGCGACGACAGCGGTCTTGTCCATCTTGTCGGACACGACCATGCCCTCGCGCAGCTTGCGCGCCTTGCGGGCCTCGGCGGCCGTGGTGTCAGTGCTCGTCGCGTTCTCTGTGTCGGCCATGTCAGCTTCCGCTCTCGGCAGCAGCGATCTCTCGCTGACGGATGTGGGTGTTGATGCGTGCGATCTGGCGACGCACGGTGCGGATCTCGGCGTTGTTGTCGAGCTGTCCGGTCGCGTTGCGGAACCGGAGGTTGAGCGACTCCTGCTTGGTCGCACGGAGCTCGTCGAGCAGCGCCGACAGGTCGAGCTCGGCGAGCTCGTCGTTCGACTTGGCCATCAGTAGACCTCCTCACGCGTGATGACGCGTGCCTTGATCGGCAGCTTCTGGATCGCCTTGTTGAGCGCCGCCCGGGCCGTCTCCTCACTCGGGAACGACAGCTCGAACAGCACACGGCCCGGCTTGACGACCGCCACCCAGAACTCAGGGTTGCCCTTGCCCGAACCCATGCGGGTCTCGGCCGGCTTCTTGGTGACCGGCTTGTCGGGGAAGACGTTGATCCAGACCTTGCCGCCACGCTTGATGGCACGGGTCATGGCGATACGGGCAGCTTCGATCTGGCGGGCGGTCAGCCACCCGGGCTCGAGCGCCTGGATGCCGTACTCGCCGAAGGCGAGGTGCGAGCCACCCTTGGTGAGGCCGCCCGTGCGACCCCGGTGGTGCTTGCGATGTGCGACCTTGCGTGGCATCAACATGGTCAGTCCTCCCCGCGGAAGTGAGGTGCTTCGTGCCCCTCGTGGGTGCGCCGAGCGATGTCTTCTTCCTCGTCGAGCAGCTTCTCGAGCTCGGGATCGGCTTCCTTGACGAGTGGCGTGTTCTCGGCGTCGGCTTCGTCGACGCGGCGCGGACCGACCGAGGACACGACCTTGCGCGGCCCGACCTGGCCCGACGTCTCGCCGACCGCCATCGCGGCCTCGCGGCTGATCTTGTCGTCGCTCTGCGACTTGTACGGCACGATGTCGCCTTTGTAGATCCACACCTTCACGCCGACGCGACCGCTCGACGTGCGAGCCTCGCGGAATCCGAAGTCGATGTCGGCGCGCAGCGTGTGCAGCGGCACCCGGCCCTCGCGGTACCACTCGGTCCGGCTCATCTCGGCACCGCCGAGGCGACCCGAGCACTGCACGCGGATGCCGAGGGCACCGGCGCGCTGCGCGTTCTGCACGGCACGCTTCATCGCCCGGCGGAACGCGATGCGGTTCGCGAGCTGGTCGGCCACGCCCTGGGCGATGAGCGCCGCGTCGAGCTCGGGGCTCTTGATCTCGACGATGTTCAGCTGCACCTTGGGGTTGCCGGTGATCTGGGTGAGCAGCGCCCGGAGCTCGTCGGCCTGGGCACCACGACGCCCGATGACGATGCCGGGACGGGCGGTGTGGATGTCGATGCG
>JBFWSW010000026.1:1893-6389 GCA_050248155.1 Ilumatobacteraceae bacterium | reverse complement strand
GCGCTGGTCGCGGCGGCGCCGCGGCGGCGGCCGGTGGCGGTGCGCTTGGCGAGGCGGGCCTGCACGACTTCGAGGCGGTCGTCGTCGAGGCGGTCGACGATGATCGTGATGTGCGTCGTGCGCTTCTTGATGCGCCCGGCGCGGCCACGTGCACGCGGGGTGAACCGCTTCATCGTGGGGCCCTCGTCGGCGTAGCACGCCTTCACGTACAGCTCTTCGGGATCCTGCTCGTCGTTGTGCTGTGCGTTCGCGACGGCGGAGGCAAGCACCTTGCGGATGACGACGGCGACGTCGCGATCGGTGAACTGCAGGACCTCGTCGGCCTGACGGACCGGCAGGCCGCGGATGAGATCGAGCACGACGCGGGCCTTCCACGCACCGGCGTGGATGTGCTTGGCGGTCGCCCGGGTGCCGCTGCGCTCACCGGCGACGAAGGACCGCTCGTTCAGCTTGGGACCGGTCATCAGCGGCGACCCTTCGCGTTCTTCTCCTGGCCGGCGTGGTACTTGAAGGTCCGCGTCGGGCTGAACTCGCCCAGCTTGTGACCGACCATGCTCTCGGTGACGTACACCGGCACGTGCTTGCGGCCGTCGTGGACGGCGATGGTGTGACCGACCATGTCGGGGATGATCGTGCTGCGGCGGCTCCAGGTCTTGATGACCTTGCGCTCGCCGGCCGAGTTCTGCGCATCGACCTTCTTCAGCAGATGGTCGTCGACGAACGGGCCCTTCTTCAGGCTGCGTGACATGTGGGCTTACCTCCGGCCCTTCGACGTGCGGCGGCGGCGCACGATGAGTTGCTGCGACGCCTTCTTGGTGTTGCGGGTGCGGCCCTCGGGCTTGCCCCACGGCGAGACCGCCGGGCGGCCACCCGACGTGCGGCCCTCGCCACCACCGAGCGGGTGGTCGACGGGGTTCATCGCCACACCGCGGGTCTGCGGGCGACGACCCTTCCAGCGGTTGCGGCCCGCCTTGCCGATCTTGATGAGCTCGTGCTCGCTGTTGCCGACCTCGCCGACCGTGGCACGGCAGTCGATCAGCACTCGGCGCATCTCGGTGGAGGGCATGCGCAACGTGGCGAACTCGCCCTCCTTCGCGACGAGCTGCACAGCCATGCCGGCCGAGCGGGCGATCTTGCCGCCGCCGCCGGGGCGCAGCTCGACGTTGTGCACCGTGGTGCCCACCGGGATGAACCGCAGCGGCAGTGCGTTGCCCGGTTTGATGTCGGCCCCCTGGCCGCTCGACACCTGGGCGCCGACCTCGAGCCCGCGCGGGGCGAGGATGTAGGCCTTCTCGCCATCGGCGTAGTGCAACAGCGCGATGCGGCACGTGCGGTTGGGGTCGTACTCGATGGCCGCCACCTTGGCGGTGACGCCGTCCTTCACTCGCTTGAAGTCGATGAGGCGGTACTGGCGCTTGTGGCCACCGCCGCGGTGGCGCGACGTCTTGCGGCCGTACACGTTGCGGCCACCCGTCTTGTGCGTCGGCGCCAGCAACGACCGCTCGGGGGTCGTCTTGGTGATCTCGGAGAAGTCCGAGCTCGTCTGGAAGCGGCGGCCGGCGCTGGTGGGCTTGCGGGAACGAATGGGCATGACCGGACCTCAGCTCTCGAACAACGGGATCTCGTTGCCCGCTGCCAGGGTGACGATGGCGCGCTTGGTGTCGGGCCGCGACCCCATCTTGTTGCGACGGCGGTGACGGACCTTCTTGCCAGGACGATTGAGGGTGTTCACCTTCACGACCTGGACACCCCAGATGGCCTCGACGGCATCGTGGATCTCGGGCTTGCTGGCGCTCGGGTGGACCTTGAACGTGTAGACGCCCTGCTCGATGAGCGCGTAGCTCTTCTCCGAGACAATGGGCGCCAGGATGATGTCGCGCGGATCTTTCATGACTCGGTGCTCGCCTTCTCCGTGCCGGGCAGGGTGGACTTCGAGAAGACGAGGTACTCGTTGCAGAGCACGTCGTACGCGTTCAGCTCACGACGCTCGATGAGCTGCACCTCTTGCAGGTTCAGGAAGCTCTTGATCGTGTTCTCGTCGTCGCGGTCGACCACCACCAGCGCCCTGCCCTCGATGCCGAGCGACGCGAGCGCCGCCCTGGCAGCCTTGGTCTTCGGCGCATCGAAGCCCCAGTCGTCGACGACGACGACCTTGCCCTCGGCAGCACGGTCGGAGAGCGCTGAGCGGAGCGCGAGGCTGATCATCTTCTTGGGTGTGCGCTGCTCGTAGCTGCGCGGCTTGGGCCCGAGCGCCACGCCGCCGCCACTGAAGTGCGGTGCACGGGTGGAGCCCTGACGAGCGTTGCCCGTCCCCTTCTGCTTGAACGGCTTCTTGCCGCCGCCACGCACCTCGGCGCGGGTCTTGGTGCTCTGCGTGCCGGCTCGGCGCGCCGCGAGCTGGGCGGTGACCACCTGGTGCATGACCGGGACGTTCGGCTGGATCCCGAACATGTCGGCCGCGAGCTCGATGTCGCCGGCGGACTTGCCGTCGACCTTCTTGACCGTGATCGTGGTGGACGCCATGGTCACTTCGCTCCCTTGGTCGCGCTCTTGACCGCGTTGCGGACGATGACGACACCGCCGTTCGGCCCGGGCACCGAGCCCTTCACGAGCAACAGGTTGCGCTCGGCGTCGGCCTCGACCACCTCGAGGTTGAGCGTGGTCACCTGCTCGTGGCCCATGTGGCCCGCCATCCGCAGCCCCTTGAACACCCGGCCGGGGAAGCTGCACGAGCCGATCGAGCCCGGCGCACGGTGGTGCTTGTGGTTGCCGTGGCTCGCGCCCTGGCCGCTGAAGTTGTGGCGCTTCATGCCACCGGCGAACCCCTTGCCCCGGCTGACAGCGGTGACGTCGACCTTCTCACCCTGGGCGAGGACGTCGACGCTGATCTCCTGACCGACCTCGAAGCCGTCGACGGAGTCGAGGCGCAGCTCGACCACGCGGCGACCGGGCTGGACGCCGGCCTTGGCGAAGTGTCCGGCCTCGGGCTTGGTGAGCTTCTTGGCATCGCGATGCCCGTAGGTGACCTGCAGCGCCGTGTACCCGTCGCGCTCGGAGGTCTTGACCTGGACGATGCGAGCGGGCTCGACGCGCAGCACGGTGACGGGCACGACCTTGTCGTTCACCCACACCTGGCTCATGGCGACTTTCTCGCCAACGATCGCTTTCAGTGCCATCTCGGCAGCCTCTTCCATCAGACCCGGATGGACCCGGGTGGTTCACCTGGTGGCGCTCCCCGGCCGAAGGCCGAGCCGCACCGTTGCACGGGCCGCAGTCGCCGGGCTGGCGGTGCGCGGGAGCCGTTTCACGCAGATGCTCCGCTGGCCAGAACGACCGGCGGAGCACCGAGTTGAGTTGTTGCCGTGTGGTCCCCTCCGGTGTCGTGAGACGGCAGAGGGCGCACCCGGACGCAAATTGACTGGGCAACGCTACCGGCCCCGCGCCTGGAAGCACAACTCCCCCGGCGGGCTCGACCTGGTCGATCTGCACCGAGCGGGTGGACGTTCTGTCGCTTCGCGTCAAGGCGACCGCGCCCGCTCCGACATCACCTTCGAAGCGCTCGTCCGACGAGCCGATCCGAACGTGTGAGGTGCTGATGGATTCTCCCCTGTCCCCCCGGGCGCAACGCTCGCCCGGCCGCGCTGCGGCCCCGTCGCCGCGGCGACGGGCTGCCGTCATGGCCGCCTTGCTCACGTGCACGGCGGTGACTGCGAGCCTCGCCGTCGTCGACTCGTTCTCGGCCGGCGCCGCGACCGGGTTGATCAGCGGCACCGTGTACCGCGACCTCGACAACGACGGGGTCCGCGATCCGAGGGAACCCGGTGTCGCCGGCGTGGTCGTCGCCAGCGGCGACGTGCGCGACGTGACCGACTCCAACGGCTCCTGGTCGTTCACGCAGAGCGGCACGGTGAAGCTGGCCGTGACGACCGGCTGGTACCGGTCGCAGTGCGACGCAGTCGACTGCCCCGCCGGCGCCGGTCGCGACCAGGACTTCGCGGTCGTCGACCAGATGATCGTCTCGCCCTCGGTCTACGCCCCGGGCGGACCGAAGCTCGACCTCGGCCTCCTGCCGGACTGGCGCGGCACCTACCCGATCCCGAAGGCTCCCGTGCCCGCCAACTCGGCCGACATCGCCGCCCGTCTGGAGTGGCAGCAACCGACCGGCGAGGAGTGCGCCCGCACCGAACGGGTCGCCGATCGGGCGTGCGCACGCGACGATCAGCCGAGGTTCTCGGTGCAGATCCTGAACGAGGGCACGACGTCGATCAAGGATCCCGCCGGGTACGTGCAACTCGCGATGGGGACCTGGATCGACTCGATCGTGCCGAACCTGTCGGCACCGGCGACGAACCCGGCGCTCACCAAGATCGTGCTCGGCGCGATGGACATGAACACCAAGCGCGTGCCGTTCACCGTGAAGGGCACGATGCCCCCGGCCACGGCCGCCGTCTTCACGATGACGGTCAACATCGGCAAGAAGACGCCTGCCAACCCGA
>JBFWSW010000026.1:0-1793 GCA_050248155.1 Ilumatobacteraceae bacterium | reverse complement strand
CCGAGCGGCTGCACCGTCTCGGACCTGCTGGTGCCCTCGTGCGGCGCGTGGCTGGGCTCGTCGACCGAGTCGAAGGACGGCACGTACGACTACATGAAGGGGCTGGGCGAGTACGAGGCCGTCGCGCAGAACGCCCCGGACATCGTGCACGTCTACAAGAAGGGCAACGTCACGATCCCCTCGGCCTCGGACATCGCCCTCGCCGAACGTCCCGGCAAGCAACGTGCCCTGCTCCTCATCAACTGGAAGCCGAGCGTGACGATCAACTGGCGACAGATCGCCGACGGCGGCGCCGACGACGCGATCGCCACCGTGGCGTCCAGCCTGAAGGCCTACGACCACAAGCTGTTCCTCACGATCTTCCACGAGCCCGAGAACGACGTCCAGGGTGCTGGGTCCGGCTACACCGAGGCCGACTACGTCGCGATGTACCGCCACGTGGTGCTTCGGCTCCGCGAGCTCGGCGTCACCAACGCGGTCTTCGTGTGGAACTCGATGGGCTTCCCGAAGTGGGCGACGATGTTCGACAAGATCTACCCGGGCAACGACGTCGTCGACTGGATCGCCTACGACCCGTACGGGTTCAAGTACCACGACGACTTCGCCGAGTTCCTGGACGAGAAGGCATCGGGCTGGCCCGGGTTCTACTCGTGGGCGACCGCCAAGGCACCGGGCAAGCCGATCATGCTCGCCGAGTGGGGGTTCGACCTCCGTGAGGCGACGCAAGCGCCCGCCGTGCTCGACGGTGCGGCAGCGATCGTGCAGGCCCGATTCCCGATGTTGAAGGCGCTCGTCTACTGGAACAACACCTTCAGCGGGGGGTTCGAGGTGCGCCTCGACCAGAACACCGACCTCGGACGGGCCTACGGCGCGGCCTACCAGCGGATGGCGAACGCGCCGTACTTCAACCTCACCTCCACGGCTGCGGCGCCGTGACCTGCAGCGCGGACCTGCAGCGCGGTCGTCCCTGACCGCCCGTGCCCGGGCTCTCCCCCTCCAGGAGCCCGGGCACGGTCGCGTCTGGGCTGCCTCGGGGCAAAGATGACGATCAGGTGACGACGAAATCACCCTCAAGTGCTGGACAGATGACGCCGATGAACCTTTCGTCATGGTACTGTCATCAAATCGACATGTGCGGGCGGACTCGCCAGTTCGATTCCCAGGTGGTTCACGATGAAATCTGTCCGTCCCTCGACGCGCCCGCGCACGCGGCGCCCGGTCACCGCGATCGCGATCGTGCTCGCGCTCGCAGCCATCGGCACGGGTGTCCTCGTGCGCAGCGGTGCCGGCGCTGCCGGCGTCGTCTCCGGCACCGTCTACCGCGATGCCAACGCCAACGGTGTCCGCGACCGCGGTGAGGTCGGAGTCGGCAACGTCGTCGTCTCGAGCGGCTCGGTGTCGACGGTCACCAGCGCCAACGGACGCTGGACCCTGAACCTCGACGGAACTGCGGCCAGCACCGTGCGCGTCGTCACCGGCTGGTACCGCACCCAGTGCAACGCGGTGTCGTGTCCGGCGGGGCCGGGCGCCGACCAGGACTTCGCAGTGCAGAACCAGATGATCGTGGCCGAGGTCGCTGCGGGAGCGGATGCGGTCCTCGACGCCGGCGTGGTGCCCGATTGGTCCGGCGGTTACCCGATGCCCAGGGTGCGCTGGTTGCGCGCCAATCGCGTCGACGTGTCGGCCCGCGTCTCGTTCGTCGCACCGACCGGTGGGCCCGGCACGAACTGCTTCCGGACGGACGACCCGGCGAACCGGGCGTGCGCGATCGGCGACCAACCGCAGTTCCTCGC
>JBFWSW010000025.1:0-61366 GCA_050248155.1 Ilumatobacteraceae bacterium | reverse complement strand
GAGTTGATGTTCACGTACACGACGAGGTCGCTGTCGGCGGCCCGCTTGTTGATCTCGAGCACCTCACCCTCGGGCGTGGTGCCGATGACGGCGAGGTTGTCGTGGTCCTCGGCATCGTGCTGGTACAGCATCCCGCGGGGCGCGAACGCGTCGTAGATGCGGTCACCGAGCGCGTGACGGAGCTCGTACTCGTGCATCCGTCGGTGCAGTCCGAGCGCGGCGATGATGTGCACGTCGTCGACGCCCGCCTCGGCCGCCATGTCGAGCACGGCTTCCATCACGCGCTGGCGCGAGTCGGGCTTGCGCATCTTGGGGAGCGGCAGGCTGACGTCGTCGAAGGCGATGGTCAGCTTCATGCCGGGGAACAGCAACGCCGGCAGCGGGTCCTGGTCATGCGGGTTCAACAGCGCGTGGCGGATCGCCCCGTCGATGTCGTCGAGCGGTGCCAACGGCTCGGGTGGGTAGATCACGCGGCTGCGTCCGGCGGGGAGCTTCTCGAGGCTGAAGTTCTCACCGCGCCAGAAGAGGATGGGCGGGGTGGAGCGGTCGACCTCGAGCACGAATCCGGGACGGGGCATGTCACGAGCCTTTCTGCGAGGTTGAGCTCTTGGGGGTCGGCCGCAGGTCGAAGGCGACCTTGACGGCGCCGCGGCGCCCTGCGGTGGCCGCGTGGGCGATCGCGTCGACGTGGTCGTCGATGCGGTAGGTGGCCGACAGCAGCTGCTCGAGGCGCAACGCCTCGGCCGTCTCGATGGCGAGATCGAAGGTGCGCCGCCGCGTGCCGTCGGGCATCGTCTCGGTGCCGTACGTGTACGACCCGACGAGCTGCGTCTCGCGGTGCCACAGACCGGTGAGGTCGAGGGTCACCTCAGCCGGCATGCCCATGAGCACGAGCCGGCCCCGGGGGCGGGTGAAGCGGAGGCACTCCGCGATCGAGCTCGACGAGCCGACCGCGTCGATGGTCGCGTCGGCTCCGCCGGAGAGGTGATCGCCGACGACGTGGCATCCGGAGATGCGCCGGACGGCGCGGATGAGCTCGTCGGGCCTGACGACGATGTCGGCACCGAACCGCTTGGCGAAGGCCTGCTGGTGCGGGTAGCGAGCGCCAACGACGATCTGCACCTCGGGCACGTAGCGACGGAGGCCGGCGATCGCAGCGAGGCCCATCGTGCCCGCGCCGAGCACGGCGACCACGGGACGCTCGATGCCGGCGAGCGCCGGCCACGTCAGCAGCGCAGCGTGGATCCCGCCGGCGGTCGGCTCGACGAGGACGGCTCGCTCGTCGGGCATCGCGTCCGGCACGTCGTGCAGCTGGCTCTCGTGGGCGACGAACTGCGCGCCCCAGCCCCCGCACGTGCTGTTGCAGAAGCCGATCTGGATGCCGGGCTCGAGGTGGCCGGTGGCCCCGCTGGTGACGAGGTGCGCGTAGTCGTTGCCGTCGCCCGGTGCCGCGTCCGGCGAGGGGGGCTCGAAGCCTCGCGCCGCATGGCCGAGGACGGGTTCGATCACGACCCGCTGCCCCGATTCGAGATGGCCGACGACCTCGTGCCCCGGCACGAAGGGGAAGCTCACCCAGTCGTCGAAGTAGGGCGACGCGTGGCCCTCGACCGTCGACAGGTCGCTCCCACAGATGCCGGCGAGGTGCGTGTGCACCCGATGCCAGTCCTCGCCGGGCAGGTCGGGTGGATCGAGGGTGACGAGCTCGAGCGGCCCGAACCGCGCAGCAGCCGACGGCGACAGCGACGACAGCAGCCGTGCCGCGCCGATCCGCGCCACCTTCCGGTCGACCTGCAACGCCTTCACCGCCACCCCCCATCCCGAACTCTGTCGGTGCGAGGTCGCTGAGCGACCCGAGAGCGCCAAAGTTGCCGTTGGCCTCGGAACTCTGGCAGTGCGGGGTCGCTGAGCGACCCGAGAGCGCCAAAGTTGCGGGCGGGGGTGGGGAGGGAGGGCGGGGTCATGCGAAGGTCCTCCGGCGCTCGCGCTCGGTGAGGAGCGGGCCGATCGGGAGCAGGGGCTTCGGCGCGCCGTGGGCCTTGCTCCAGTGCTCGACCAGCCAGCCTCGCTTGCGAGCGATGGCGGCCAGGCGTGTCTCGGGGTTGACCGCGACGGGGAACCCGACGCATTCGAGCAGCGGCAGGTCGCTGGTCGAGTCGGCGTAGGCGATCGACTCCTCGAGGCGCAGGCCCTCCGCGGCGCAGTAGTCGGCCAGGATCTGGGCGCGGGTCTCACCGGTGGGCGGCACCTGCGACAGCTCGCCGCTGTAGGTGCCGTCGGTTCGCACCGTCATCTCTGCTGCGACGATCTCGTCGAACAGCGGCCGCAGGCCTTCGACCGCGAAGTCCAACGCGCCGGTGATGAGGATCGTGCGATGCCCTAGGGCACGGTGCTCGCGCACTCGGCGCAGCCCTGCCGGGAAGCTCTTGGCGAGGATGAGGCCGGTCAGCAGCTCGCGCGAGTCCTCGTCGATCTGCGACGCCGGGGCGTCCTCGTAGCGGCGGTAGAAGTGGCGGAGGAAGTCGCCGCGATCCTTGCGGTCGAGCGCGGAGAGCGACGGCGCCTCGGCGAGCGTGCGCAGCACGTAGCGGACGCGCTCGGGCACGTTCAACCGCCGCGTCGCCAACCACGAGTAGCTCTCGACGACGTTGGACGAGATGAGCGTGTTCTCGAGGTCGAAGGCTGCGAGGTGGCGGTCGGGGGAGAGCACGGCGCGGCGGAGCCGGTCGGCGCGATCGTTGCGGTTCTTGCCAGGTGTCGACTTGGCGCGCGAGTGCTGCACGATCGAGGGCAGGTGGATCCTCGTGATGTACCGGACCCAGTCGACCGACCGTGGATCGAAGTCGAAGGCCGCTCGATCGGAGGTGTCGAGGGCGTCGCGCAGCGCCATCAGGTTGTCGACCTGGTAGATCGCCTCGCACTCGGTGTACAAGCCGTACAGCTGCACGTACTCGAAGGCGCGGTCGATGTCGTTCTTCTTCTCCTCGAGCTTGGCCGCCCACGCGGCCTGCTTGCCACGGAGCGGCAGCGCGTGGAGGGCCTTCTCGCCCGTGCGCGCCAGCGTCTTCGCCCGGCGAAGCTGCTTCTGCACGCGACCACGCGCGGGGAACGTCCACTCGGGCACGTCGATCGGCTGGCCCTCGGGGTCGTACAAGGGATGCTCGCCGAACCATGCGCGGATGTTGTCGACGAGCAGCTGGTAGCGCAGCGGGTTGATGCCGCCGCTCGCGACCTGCGTGATGAACGGCGCCCGCTCGGGTCCGGCCGCAGCGACCGCGATGATCGCGGCGACCACGAGGTCGACCGGGATGACGTCGACGGTGCCTTCCGGTACGCCCGGGAACTCCTTCAGCAGCCCACGGGCGTAGCTGAGGATGACGGGTTCGGCCATGCGGAACCCGCGGATCCAGCCGGGGAAGGGTTCGGCGAGCGCGGACTCGATGATCGACGGGCGCACGATCGAGACCGGGACCGCGCCTTTGGTCTCGACAAGCGCCTGCTCGCCGAGCGCCTTCGTGTACGCGTAGGCGTCCGGCCACCCGACGCTCGCGGCGCGGGCGCGGCCGGCTTCGACGAGCTGATCGCTCACCCATCGCTCGCGGAGCTGCTCGGTCTTCGCGGCAAGGGCAGGCGCCCCCGCCGCACCGAGCTCGGTGTGCGCGTGCTTGCGCAGCTCGCGGAGCCGCTCGGGATCGCGGCTCGCCGCCTCGAGATCGCTCCGCAGGCGGCGCGCCGCAGCGACCTCCTTGCGCCAGTTGAGGCCGATGTCGAACGGACCCTCGCTGACCAGTTGCTCGGGTGCGCTGCCGCGGCGGTTGCCGGCGACGTAGCACGTGCTGACCGAGACGAGGTGTGGCGCGACGCCGAGCGCGTTGAGGGTTTCGGCGATGCGCGTGGGGCCGAGCAGGTTGATCTCGACGGCGGAGTCGAGCGGTGAGTCGAAGGCGACGGCGGCTGCGGAGTGGATGACGATGTCACAGCTCGCGAGCACCGTCCGGCCGTTGTCGTCGAGGCCGAGCCCGTCGGTGCTGACGTCGCCACCGATCGCCCGCACCCGGCGGGCGACCATCTGCTCGAACGGCTCGGGGGTGTCGTGGAGGTCGGCCTTCAGGCGGTCGAAGGCGTTGTTCTTGAAGATCTCGCGCCGGACGCGCTCGGTCGGGTCGTGGCGTTTCGACGGGCGGACGAGCAGCACGATGTCGCAGTCGGGCACGCTGCGCAGCAGGCGCTCGACCAGCGCCGTGCCGACGAAGCCGGTGCTCCCGGTGATCGCGATGCGCGTGCCGGCGAGGTGCTCGCGGATCATGCTGGACCTCCTTCCGCAGGTTCCCCTCCGAATTGTCTACCATATGGTAGAGACGAAGGAAAGCATCCCTGTGACCGCATCGACCCGTGACCGGATCCTCACCGCAGCGACCGACCTGTTCGGCCTCCGGGGCGTCGACGCGGTCTCGCTCGACCTCATCGCCGCCGAGGTCGGTGTGGCCAAGCAGACGCTCCTCTACTGGTTCCCCAGCAAGGACGAGCTCTTGCAGGCCGTGCTCACCCAGGCCGCGGCCGATCTGACGCTCGTCGTCGAGGCCGCGCTCCGGTCTGCGCCCGACGAGCCCCTCGACCAGCTCGAGGCCGTCATCCGTGCGGTGTTCCGCCCGGCGGTCCGGCGGCCCGCCCTGCTCGGCCTGATCCGCGAGGTGAGCCGGTTGCCGGCGCCGGTCGCGGAGTCGCTGACCAGCCAACTGCAGCCGCTCGCCGAGCGCGCCCACCGCTTCCTGCAGACCGAGATGGACGCCGGGCACCTGCGGCGCGCCGACCCGGGCCTCGTCGCGGCGCTCTGCTACGCCACCGTCACGGGCATCGCCACCGAGCCCGAGGCGCTGCGCGTCAACGGCTGGCGACCGACCACGGCGGGTCTGCGCGCGCTGCGCGACGAGCTGCTCGCGTTCCTGCGCTCGGCCCTCACGCCGTAGCGTCGTGGCTCAGTGCTTCGTGTTGCGGCGACGGCGCGCGTGCCGATCGATCGCCAGGCGTACGAGCTCGTCGATGAGCTCGGAGTAGGTCAGCCCGCTCGCGATCCACAACTTGGGGTACATCGAGATCGGTGTGAACCCGGGGATCGTGTTCACCTCATTGCACAGGAACCGGCGACCGTCGGGCTCGTAGAAGAAGTCGACACGGGCCATGCCGTCGCAGCGCAGCAGCCGGAACACGTCGACCGCCAGGCGCCGCACCTCGTCGCTCTCGGCGGGCGTGAGCGGTGCCGGGATGATGCTCTGCGATCCGTCGTCGAGGTACTTGTCGGCGTAGTCGTAGAACTCGGCGCCGGGCACGATCTCGCCGGGCACGCTCGCACGCGGCTCGAGGTTGCCGAGCACCGCGACCTCGATCTCGCGGCCGACGATCGCTTCCTCGACCACCACCCACTCGTCGTACGAGAGCGCCACCCGGACCGCGTCGCGCACGTCCTCGACCGATTTGGCCTTGGTGACCCCGACCGACGAGCCCATGTTGGCCGGCTTGACGAACAGCGGCAGCCCGAGCTCGTCGGCCAGCTGCTGCGGAAGGCCCGGCGTCAACTCGTGCTCGCGGAACGCGCGGTGACGGGCTTGCGCGATGCCGTTGGCGGCGAGCACCTGCTTGGCCATCGCCTTGTCCATCGCGAGCGCCGAACCGAGCACGCCGGATCCGGCGTACGCGACGTCGGCGAGCTCGAGCAGGCCCTGCACGGTGCCGTCCTCGCCCATCGGACCATGGAGGAGCGGCAGGACCACGACCTGCGCACCCGTCGAGCGCGGTGCCACCACGTCGGTCGGGGCGACGGCAGCACCCGACGGATCGAGCCTGCTCGGCAGCGCGTCCGGGCCTGCCGACAGGGCGAGCTGAGCCGACGTGGCCAGTGCCCACGACCCGTCGCGGCCGATGCCGATGGGGGTGATGCGGTACTTCGCCGGGTCAGCGGCTCGGAGCACGTGCGCGGCCGTGGTGCAGCTGACGTCGTGCTCGGCCGACTGACCGCCGAACAGCACGACGAGCTCGATGCGGTCGTCGTCATGGCCATCACCGGATCCTGTGGCGTAGGGCACGGGGTGCGACTGGCTCATGCACCTCCGACGGTACCGTGTGGGCCGATGCGTTTCCGGGCAACTGATGTGGCGGCGGCCACCGGCGGTCGGGTGGTGGGTGCCGACGTCGAGATCGACGGGACCGGGTTCGACACGCGCACCCTGCTGCCGGGGCAGCTGTTCGTCCCGCTGATCGACCAGCGCGACGGGCACGACTTCATCGCCCACGCCGTCGAGCGTGGCGCGGTCGCCTACCTCACGTCGCGCGGTGGCCCCCACGTGGCGGGCGCCACGGCGATCGAGGTCGACGACACGCTCGATGCGCTGTTGCGCCTGGCGGCCGATCGGCGGCGCCGCTCGTCTGCCCGTGTGGTCGGCATCACCGGATCGGTGGGCAAGACCAGCACCAAGGACTTCGCCCGCGTGGCGCTCGCTGCCAGCCACGTCACGTGGGCCAACGAGCGGAGCTTCAACAACGACCAGGGCCTTCCGACCACGATCCTCAACGCACCCGACGACACCCAGGTGATGGTGCTCGAGATGGGCATGCGCGGCTTCGGCGAGATCGCCCGCCTGTGCGCCGTCGCCGTTCCGCACATCGGTGTCGTCACCCGCGTCGCCGAGGCGCACGGCGACCGAGTCGGCGGCATCGACGGTGTGGCCCGGGCGAAGGCTGAACTGGTCGAGTCGCTGCCGGCGGACGGCACGGCGATCCTGAACGCCGACGATCCGAGGGTGCGGTCGATGGCTTCCGCGTTCCGTGGCGACGCCGTCACCTTCGGCGAGTCGTCCGATGCCGATGTCCGCATCGTGGACGTGACCGTCGACGAGCGTGCGTGTGCGTCGTTCACCGTCGCCACGCCATGGGGTACCGCGCGAGTGCGGCTCGCCGTGGCCGGTCGCCACATGGCTCACAACGCCGCGGCGTCGCTCGCCGCGGTTGGTGTGGTCGGTGGCGACCTCGAGACCGCTGCCGGCGCGTTGAGCGAGGTGCGCCTGTCGGCGATGCGCATGGAGGTGCAACGCACCGAGCGCGGCGCGATCGTCTTGAACGACTCGTACAACGCGAACCCGACCTCGATGCGTGCCGCGCTCGACGCGCTCGCCGACCTGCCGGCACGGCGCCGCGTCGCGATCGTCGGCGTCATGGCCGAGATCGCCGACGCAGAGCGCGAGCATCGCGCCATCCGCGACTACGCGTCGGCGCGCGACATCGTCCTCATCAGCGCCGGCACCCATCTCTACGGCGACGAGCCCGTCGACGATCCCGTCGCGCACGCCGGTGAGCTGGGGGAGGGCGACGCCGTGCTCGTGAAGGGCAGCCGAGTCGCCGGCCTCGAGCACGTGGCGGCGCAGCTGCTGACGACCCGAGCCGTTCGCTGACTGCCTCCTCGCGGTCGGATCCGATGACCTGACAGGGAATCGTGGTCACGCAGTCGTGGTCGTACAACTGATCGCATGCTGATCGACACCACCGACGGAACCCGCCTCCACGTCGTCGACTGGTCCGGTGACGGGCCCACCGTCGTCCTGGTCCACGCCTGGGGCCTCGACAGCGTGATGTGGACCTCGACGGTCCCCTTGCTGGGCGCGGGTGGTCTGCGCGTCGTCACCGTCGATCGGCGTGGTCACGGCCGATCGGATGTGCCCGGGACGGGCTACGACCTCGACACGCTCGCATCCGACATCGCGACCGTGCTCGATCACATGGACCTGCGCGACGTGGTGCTGCTCGGCCATTCGATGGGCGGCACCGAGGTCGCGCATGTCGTCGGTGGCCTCGGCTCGCGCCGCGTCGCGGCGATGGTGCTGAGCGCGCCGGTCACACCGTGCCTCACGAAGTCGGACGACAACCCGATCGGCGTGCCGGCCGCCATGCTCGACGCGAACCGCGCGGCCATGGCCGCGGACATCGGTGGCTGGATCCGCGCCAACGCAGCGGGCTACTGGGGTCGGGGCGAGTCCGATCAACGGCCGCTCGACTCGACGTGGACCGAGCAGAGGCTGCTGGGAACGCCGTTGCCGGTGCTGCTCGCGACCAATCGGACGATGTGTGCGGCCGACGTCCGGGCCGAGCTGGCCGAGGTGCGGTGCCCCACGCTCGTCGTGCACGGCCATGCCGACCTCTCGGCGCCGATCGATCTGACGGGCCGGCCGACTGCCGCGCTCGTCCCCGGCGCCGAGATGTGCGTGATCGAAGGTGCGGGCCACGGGATGTACACGAGCTACGCGCGGCCATACACCGACGCGATCCTCGACTTCGTTCGCCGACTCTGACGGTCTCTGAGGTCGGGCGCACCGTCGTTGCCCCGCGGCTGAAGGTGCATCGGGCACACTGTCGGACATGGCCGAGCTCGAGACGCTGGCGTGGGGCTACGGCCTGATCGAAGGACCCCGGGTCGACGCGTCGGGTGCGCTGTACTTCTCCGACGTCCATCACGGAGGTGTGCGTCGACTCCACCCCGACGGGACTGTCGAGACGGTCGTGCCCAAGCGGCGTGGCGTCGGCGGCATCGCGCTCCACCGCGACGGTGGCATCGTGATCTCCGGCAGGAACATCTGCCACGTCGTCGACGGCGCGACGCGCATCGTGTTCGCTCCCGACGCCCCTGGGCTGAACGATCTCTTCGTCGATGCCGCGGGACGGGTGCTCTGCGGCACGATGCGCTCCGATCCGTTCACCATGGACGGGCCGCGCGTGACCGGCGAGTGCTGGCTCGTCGAGACCGACGGCACGACGCGCGAGCTGTACGACGACGTGTCGCTGACCAACGGCATCGGGTTCTCCCCCGATGGCCACACGCTGTACCACGGCGACACCACGCGCGGCATCTGGGCTCACGACTACGACGACGGCGCCGTCTCGAGCCGTCGGTTTTTCGTGCACCGCGACGACCTCGCCCCCGACGGGCTCGCGGTCGATGAAGCCGGGACCGTCTGGGTGGCCGACGTGTCGGGATCGCGTTCGGTGCGTGGCTTCGACGCGCGCGGTGCCGAGATCGGCCGCGTCGAGGTGCCGGCGCAGATGGTGACGAGCCTCTGCTTCGGGGGGACCGATCGCCGCGACCTCTACATCGTCACAGCCGACAACACGACCGAGCCGGACCGAGGGGGCACGATCTTCCGCACGCGCGCCGACGTCGCCGGTTGCGCCGCGCCGCTCGCGGCCGTGTAGTCGCGGCCCGGCGATCAGTCGCCTGCGGAGATGCCGTGCTCGTCGAGCAGCGCAGCGTGATCGGGCGGCGCCGGGTGCGCGTGCGTCCGTGTGTCGACGGCGGCGACGTTGCACCACCACGCGAGGCAGCCGGCCCAGACGGCTCCCAGCACCAGCACCGGTCGCGCGCCGATCCCGTCGATGACCGGTCCGAACACGAGGTTGCCGAGCGGAATGGTCCCACCGAACGACATGAACCAGAGCGACAGCACCCGTCCGCGCTCGTGGTCGGCGAGCCGGCTCTGCAGGACCGTCAACATCGACGTCGTCGTTCCGAAGTAGGCGAACCCCAGCACGAAGCCGACGGTGAAGGCTCCGATCGGTTCGCGCATCATCGCGAAGGCGGCGAGGCACACGGCGAACAACGCGAACCCGCGTCGCACCAGCCGGCGCGCATCGCGTCCGACGAAGATCGTGCCGATCGCGAGACCACCGAGGCAGGCGCCGAAGCCCCATGTGGCGTAGAGCCACTTGTACGTGGACGACTTCTCGTCGATGCCGAAGTTGAGCTCGGCGACCGCGGGGAACAGGCCCACGAACGGGAGCGACACGAACGAGAACGTCGCCATCGAGACGAGCAATCGGCTCACCGCGGGCTTGCCCCGAGCGAGACGAAGCCCTGCCGTGAGCGATCGGACACCGCCCTCGTGGCTGATGCGCGCGGGCGGTGGCAGGATGACCGACGCGAGGGCGACGATGATGAACAGGTACGTCACCGCGTTGATGAGGAAGAACTGCGCGGTGGTCACGCCGAACGGGCTGAGCACTGCGACGACGATCGGTCCGATCACACGTGAACCGTTGATCATCGTCGAGTTGAGCGAGATGGCTCCGGGCAGGTCGTCGCGACTGACGAGCGATGGCAGCATCGCCGACCACGCCGGTGCGTTCATCGCACCGCCGGCACCGACGCCGAGCGCGATGAGCACGATCGACCACATCGGCGCATCGGCGGCGACGAGCGGCGCGAGCGCGGCGGAGAACACCAGTTGGACGAGTTGCATCGCCATCAGCCATCGCCGTCGGTCGAATCGGTCGGCGATGACACCGGCAGGGATCGACAGCAACAACAGGGGGCCCAGTTGGGCGAACACCAGCAGCCCGACGACGGACGCCTTGCCCGTGCGCTCGTATGCGTACGCCGGGAGGAGGACGTTCTGCATCCACGACCCGATGTTGCTGGCGAAGGACGCGGACCACATCCGGCGGAACGCCGGATACGCCAGTGCGGCTCGGGCACTGCCCGGGCGGAACCCGTGTTCGACGTGTTCGATCTCGAGGCGGCGGCGGGATGTGCTCATGGACTTGACCGGTCGGTCAAGCGTATGCGTCGGCGTCCCTCGGCCGGCGGTCGTGTGCTGTCACACTTGCCACATGCACGAAGGCGAGATGATCGATCGGCCGGTGCGCGGTGCGTCCTGCACCCCGTACGGCGTGTTCACCGAGTGCCCGCTCTGCGGCGGTCGACTGCACCCCGAGCACGCCCACTTCAAGTGCCGGTCGTGCGGATGGCGTGACAGCTGCTGTGACTGAGCGTCCCAGCCCGACCGTGCGCGCGGTCACGGCGGCCGACGTGCCTGCCACCAGCCTCACGCTCGCCAAGGCGTTCGCCGACGACCCGGTGAAGCTGTTCCTCGCCGGCGGCCGGCAGCTCCCGGTCGAGCGCGTGGCACCGTTCTTCCGCGTGATGCAGACGATCCAACTGCGCCACGGCCTCGTCGCCACCACCGACGATCGTGCGGCCGCTGCCATCTGGGCGGCGCCAGGTCACTGGAAGATCCCGTTCCGCACCATCGCCCGGCACACGGCGACGTTCGTCCGGCTCTACGGCTGGCGTTTCCTTCCCAACCTGACGGTCCTCGCCGACATGGAGAAGGTGCACCCGCACGAGCCGCACTACTACCTCGAGATCCTGGGCACCGATCCCGCGCACCAGGGGCGCGGGCTCGGCACGGCGCTCATGGCGCCGATGATCGAGCGCGCTGACCGCGAGGGTGTCGGCGTGTACCTCGAGAGCTCGAAGGAGTCGAACGTCGCGTACTACTCGGTTCGGCTTCACGGTCACGCGTGAGCTCCATCACCGCCGCAACGGCCCGACGATGTGGCTGATGTGGCGCGATCCCCGCTGATCGAGAACCGGTGGCGCGCGCCTACAGTGCGCGCTGGGGGATCGAACCGGAGGGGGTTGTCGGGATGGCAGACGTGGAGGGGACGTGCGACGCTCGATTCGAGGCGATGCGGGACATCCTGCAGCGCAACATCGACAGCGGCGATGATCTGGGTGCGTCGGTCGCTGTCGCGCTGAACGGTGAGATCGTCGTCGACATGTGGGGAGGCTGGGCCGACCCCGAGCGCACGAGACCGTGGTCGAGCGACACGATCACCAACGTCTGGTCGTCGACGAAGACGATGATGGCCCTCACCGCCCTCGTCCTCGCCGACCGCGGTCAGCTCGACCTGGACGCGCCCGCGGCCGAGTACTGGCCGGAGTTCGCCGCCAATGGCAAGGCCGACGTTCGGGTGCGGCAGCTGCTGTCGCACACCTCCGGTGTGTCGGGGTGGGAGCAGCCGGTCCAGGTGAGCGACATCTACGACTGGGAGCGGTCGACGTCGATGCTCGCCGCGCAGGCGCCGTGGTGGGAGCCCGGCACCGCATCGGGCTACCACGCGCTGAACCAGGGGCACCTCGTCGGTGAGGTGGTCCGCAGGATCACGGGTCTGAAGCTCGGGGAGCTGTTCGCGAAGGAGATCGCCGGCCCGCTCGGCGCCGACTTCCACATCGGCCTCGACCCGGCCCACTTCGATCGCGTCTCGAACGTCGTGCCACCGCCTCCGTTGCCGGTCGACCTCACCGCCGTCGACCCCGACAGCGTGCTGGTCAAGACCTTCACCGGCCCGGCGCCCGATGCCACCGAATCGTGGACGAGCGAGTGGCGCCAGGCCGACATCGGCGCGGCCAACGGCCACGGCAACGCCCGATCGGTGGCGACCATCCAGTCCGCGGTGACCAACGGCGGCGTCGTGGGCAGCACACGCCTGCTCTCGCAGGACACGATCGATCGCATCTTCGACGAGCAGTCGCACACGACCGATCTCGTGCTCGGTCTACCGGTCCGGTTCGGGATCGGGTACGCACTGCCGAACGAGATGACGCCGCACATCCCTGGTGGCAAGGTGTGCTTCTGGGGTGGGTGGGGCGGCTCGTCGATCGTCAACGACGTCGATCGAGGCATGACCGTCGCCTACATGATGAACCGCATGGCCGATGGGCTGCTCGGCGACGAGCGGGGCTACAGCCTGGTGCGGGCCGCCTACGCGGCCATCGACTGAGGCGAGCGCAGCAGCGGTTCAGTGCCCGGCGTCGAACGCCACCGGCATCTGCGCCGGTCCGAAGATGCCAACGCCGTCGGGCTTCCACGTGACCGGCCCGTCGAGGCGCAGGTTGGGCATGCGCCGGGCCAGCAGTGGCAGCGCCTCCTGCAGCTCGGCCCGGGCGAGCGCTGCGCCGAGGCAGTAGTGGATGCCCGAGCCGAACGTCAGCTGGGGGTGCTCGGGCGCGGGTGACGTGATGTCGAAGCGCTGCGGGGCGGGGAAGTGGTCGTCCTGCCGGTTCGCGCCGGCGAGGTCGAGCTCGATGAAGGTGCCTGCCGGGAAGACGACGTCGCGGTACTCGATGTCGCAACTCGCGAAGCGCGCCGTGCCACGCACCGCACCGAAGTAGCGCATCGATTCCTCGACGGCACGCGGGGCGAGCTCGGGGCGCTCGGCGAGCAACGCCCATTGATCGGGATGCTGGGCAAGGAGCGACACCGCGCAGCCCAACTGGTTGCGCGTCGTGTCGGTGCCACCCACGATGACGGCGTTGACCATCATGACCAGCTCGTCGTTGCTCAGCTTGTCGCCGGCCTCCTCGGCGGCGATGAGATCGGTCAGCAGGTCGTCGGCCGGCCGGGCCCGCCGTTCCTCGATCAGCTCACGTGTGTAGGCATCGAGATCGTCCTGGGCCTTGATCACGAGGTCGAGCTTGTCGGCGAGATCCATCGAGAAGACCTCGAGGATGTCGCCGGCGACGCGGCTGAAGAACTGCCAGTCCGACCGGGGTGCGCCGAGCAGCTCGCAGATGATCGGGATCGGGTATGGCTCGGTGATGTCGGCGACGAAGTCGGCGCGACCCTTCGGAGCCACCGGGTCGACCAGCTCGTCGATGACGCTGCGCATGAACGGTCGCAGCCGGTCGGCGGAACGGGGCGAGAACGCGGGGGCCACCAGCCGGCGGAGCCGTGTGTGGACGTCGCCCTCGGCAGACAGGATGCTCTCGCGCTGGCGCGACAGGAAGTCCTCGCGCGTGATGCCCATCAGCTCGGGGATCTTCCCGGCCGCGCTGTGCCAGCGCTTGTCGCGCAGGATGCCGATGATGTCCTCGTAGCGCGTGACGGCGTACCCGAACATGCTGCGCCACAGCCAGTTCGTGTCGCCGAGGTTGCGCAGCTCGGCACGGCGCTCCTCGACCGTGCCCTCGGGCATGGGCAGCTCGGGCAGGTCGAGCTCGCTCGCAAGGGTGCTCATGGCCGAACGCTACTCGTCCGGGTGACCTGCGCTCGGCCCGGACGTGGCCCCGGAACGGGAGCGACGTGAGGGTTCAGCGGCCCATCGCAGCGGCGAGTCGCCTGATCGAACCCGGGAGTCGTTCGGTCAGGTGGACGCGATCGAGCCCGAGGTCCTCGAGCGACCGGAGACCGTCGATCACCTCGCCCGGCTCGCCCGTGAGCCGGCCGTAGAGACCCTCGCCGAGCGACTCCCGGATCGGCGCGGTCTCCTGCCGGTCGCCGACCGCGATCGTGGTGAACACGCCGATCGGGACTTCGGGAGCGACGGCGCGGACCTGCTCGATCATCGAACGAAGTTCGGCTCGCGTCGTGGTCGACCAGGCGGCCATGTCGAGCTCGCCGCCACGCGTGCTGCGACCGAACTTCAGCTCGACGCGCTCGGCGAGCGGGCTGACGCTGGCGATGGTCCACGGTCCGCCGACCGAGGCGACGAGTGGGGGAGGGGATGCGACCCGTGGCCCGATCGTCGGGACGTCGACGCTGTAGTGCTCACCCTGGAAGGTGCAGCTGCCGTGATCGAAGAGCGAGCGGACGATCGTCATCGCCTCGAGGTACCGCCGGGCTCGCACGGGTGCATCGGGGTAGTCGAGTCCTGCGGCGAGGACCTCGGGCCGGAGCCATCCTGCGCCGAGCCCCGCTTCGAACCGACCATCGCTGAGCCACTGCATCGTCAGGCTCGCCTGCGCGAACTCGACAGGCGACCGGAGGAGGTTGTTGGCGAACGACGACGTGACGATGACACGCCGGGTCACCTGGGCCATGGCCGAGATCGTCACCCACAGATGGGGATACGGCGAGGTGCGGAACAGGTGGTCGCTGCAACCGACGCCGTCGAAGCCGGCGTCTTCCGCCATGCGCGCGAAGTCGCGCGGATCGGTCGAAGCGGCCGTGTAGTTGGCGATCAGTTCGATGGCTCTCGAGCCTCCGCGGAGTCGAGCTCACAACTGGAGTCAGACTACAGTTTCTCGGTGCGCCGTCGGGGGCGGTGCTGCGGTCGGTCCGCCGATCGCTTCGAGATCCGCCAAGGAGCGTCTGTGTCCGACACGATCCATCCGACCGAGTCGACGTGGTTCGGTGACTCGACGATCGGCCCGCGGTTCCCTGCGTGGACCCGCGGCAACGCCGCCGACGTCTTTCCCGATCCGTTCAGCCCGCTCGGGCAGTCGCTCGTCATGCGCCAGGGCATGTGCCGAGGTCTGCGGGACGCCTACATCTCGCTCGGCGCCCTCGACTGGGAGGAGTTCGAGGACCCCGATCTCCCCGATCTGTTCAAGGTGTTCGGCGGTTACCCGTACAACCCGCTGTCGCTCACTCGCGTGCTCGGCGCGCGGATGCCGGGAGCGTCGCCGCAGATGATCGACCAGGCGTTCTTCGACGAGGGCGCCGACATCCCGGTGTACGAGCCGGAGGACTGGCACCAGTCCGACCGGCACGCCGCGCTGCTCGCCGAGTCGATGGCGTGGGCCATGTCTGCCGACGCGCTACCCGAGCTCGACGCAGATCGAGAGATGGCCCGCGCCCGACGCGCCGACCGACCGGTGCTCGCCGATCTCACCGACGCTGCCCTCATCGCCCGTGCCCGCTCGATGGTCCCGCTGATCCAGCAGACCTTCGAGAACGCGATGAGGGTGTCGTCGCTCGGGTCGCTCGGTCCCGGCGCGCTGACCGCGATCTGCACGGGCCTCGGCGATCCGACGATGGCGGTGCGCCTCCTCGCGGGCATCGAGGTCGACTCGGCCGCACCGTCGCACGCGATGTGGGAGCTGAGCCGCGTCGCAGCCGCATCACCCGAGCTCGGCGCGGCGTTCGACGCCGGGTTGGACGACCTGCTCGATCGCCTCGCCGGGTCGACCAGCGCAGCGGCGCGGGACTTCCTCGATCAGTTCGACACGTTCCTCGTCGAGCACGGCTCGCGCGGTCCCAACGAGTACGACCCGATCTCGCGCTCGTGGGAAGCGTCACCGCGGATCGCGCTCGCCGCGATCGACCTCATGCGCAAGGCCGACGAATCGCACGCCCCCGGCGTCCGGCACGCCGTGTCCGTGGCCGAGCGCGACGCCGTCGCCGCGTGGGTGCGCGAGCACGTCGCCGCCGATCCCGAGACGGCGGGTCTGTTCGAGGCGGCGCTCGGGTCGGCCCAGCTGTTCCTCGCCGGGCGCGAGCGCGCCAAGACCAACGTCGTCGCGATCATCAACGAGGTGCGCATGCCGCTGCGCGAGCTCGGGCGGCGATTCGTCGAGCGCGGCCTCATCACCAAGGTCGAGCAGGTGTTCATGGTGACCGATGCCGAGCTCGACCACCTCAGGCTCGACCCCGAGCGGTTCCGGACCGTCATCGCCGATCGGTGGGCGCAGTACCGCGCGCTGTTCGATCGCGAGCCCGTCTTCAACGTCAACCATCGGGTGCCGTCGCTGTCGGCCATGGTCCAGCGGAACGCAAAGGGGGTGGTCGCAGCGGGGTCGGGCACCGTGCTCCGCGGCACCGCCGGCTCGGGCGGCGTGGCGACGGGCCGGGCTCGGGTGATCGTCGACGCGTCCGATCCGCAGGGCCTCGAGGCGGGCGACGTCCTCATCGCACCGCAGACCGACCCGTCGTGGGTGCCCTTGTTCGTCCCCGCCGCAGCCGTCGTGGTCAACGTCGGCGCCGTCGGCAGCCATGCGATGATCGTGTCGAGGGAACTGGGCATCCCGTGCGTGGTGGCCGTGGCCGACGCCACACACCTGATCGCCGATGGTGCGACGGTCACCGTCGACGGAACCTCCGGCACCGTCACCATCCACTGACCGACCGAGGCGCACGCGTCGACCCCGTCGAGCTGACGGTCAGGTCGTCGCGCCCGCGATCCCCACCATCGCGGACGACGCAGCAGCGAACCTCGCCGAGCCGCCGTTGACGCTGCGGCCCGCGTCGACCACGAGGACGTGGCCGTTGACGAAGCCGGCCTCGTCACTCGCGAGGTAGAGCGCGGCGTTGGCGATGTCGCGCACGTCGCCGGACACGCCGAACCGCTGCTTCGACTGGGCGGCCACCGCGGCGAGATCGCTCGGGTCTCCCGTGACGACGGCGGCGGTGAGGGCGGTCGGGATGGTGCCCGGCGCGATCGCGTTCACCCGCAACCCGCGCGGCCCCACCTCGGCGGCGACCGACTTCGTCAAGCCCACCACAGCCGTCTTGGCAGCGGTGTAGGCGTGGGGCCCGAGGCCGCCGATGACACCGGCGATGCTGGACGTGTTGATGATCGAGCCGGTGCCGTTCGGCAGCATGGCCCGCACCGCGTGCTTGCAGCCGTAGAACACCGAGTGCAGCAGCACGTCGATGGTCGACCGCCACGCGCTGGACTCGGTCTCGGCGATCGGTCCGACTGCACCGACGACCCCCGCGTTGTTCATCATCACGTCGAGGCGTCCCCACGTCGTGACGGCGAGCCCGATCGCGCCGGCGACTGCGTCCTCGTCGGTCACGTCGCACCGCACGAACATGGCGGCGTCGCCGAGATCGGTCGCCACCGCTCGACCACGGTCGGCCTGCACGTCGGCGACGACCACCCGCGCCCCCTCCTCCACGAAGCGCCGGCAGGTCGCCTCGCCGATGCCGCTGGCGCCACCCGTGATGACGGCGACCCGACCCGCGAGCCGGTCAGCCACGGGGTTCGCGGATCATGCGCGCGATCGTCTCGTGGTAGTGGGCGATCTTGCACTCGCGTGCGGACAGGATGTTCTGGCGGTAGGCGCTCGATCGCTTCGTCCGCTCGAGCTGCTGGTAGATGTCGATGTCCTCGCCGACGACGACCTTCAGGTGCTCCCAGTGACGCAGCATCTGCCGGCGGTACTCGGCGTACTCGGGGTCGTCCATGTCGCCCGGGTATGCGATCTGCCAGCACAGGAACCGGGTGCGGTCGACGTCGATCGGGATCGGGTTGAAGACCTGGATGTGCTCGGGGTTGCAGTTGAAGACGGTGTTGGGGAACACGACGTAGTGGCAGATGGCCCACCTGTGGTGGTCCCAGTCCTGTTCGAGCTCGTCCCGGTTCTGGTAGCGCGGCACGAAGCACATGTAGTTGTGGTCGTTGACCATCCAGAAGCTCGTGTCGCGAGCCGACTTGGTCCACTCCTTGCCGACGTGATGCAGCTCGGCGGTGTGGTAGATCTCGTTGAAGCCGTCGACGATCGCCTTGTAGCTGACGGGGACGTCCCACTCGATCACCTCGAGCAGCTCCATGTCCTCCATGCGGAACCGGCCGAGGTCGTCGAGGATCTCGTCGCCGATCCACGAGCGCAACGACGGCGCGGTCTCGGGACCCGCGAGGTTGACGAACACCCAGCCGCCCCACTCGTCGACCGCGACCTGCGGGCTGCGCAGCCCGGCGAGGTGTGCCGGGTCGAAGTCGATGCGCTCGGGGACGCCCTTCACCTTGCCGGTGAGGTCGTAGGTCCACCCGTGGTACGGGCACCTGAACTCCGTCGCGCCGCACCCCGTCCACTCGGTCACGAACGACGGCCCACGGTGCATGCACACGTTGTGGAACGCGGCCAGCGACCCGTCGGGTTGGCGGACGATGACGACGGTCTCACCGTGGCTCTCGAAGGTGATCCAGTCACCGGCGCCGGCGACCTGGCTCGACCGCGCCGCCAGCAGCCACGTGGTGTTCAGCACCTTCTCGCGCTCGAGCTCGAACTGGATCGGGTCGGTGTAGGGCTCGCGCCGCATGACCGACGGTCCGTAGTCGGGCACGTTCTGGATGCTCGGCCCCAGCCGGATCGGCACGTCGCCCCGCGTCGGCACGTGAACCACGATGACCCCCTTCGTCGTGTGGCGGACCTCGACCGGGTCCGTTGACAGAACAGATGTTACATAACGGTCGTGATACGTTCAAGCGATGGATGACGCGACGGCCGTGCGGGCGCTCACCGATCGTGCCGCGGTCGCCGACCTGCTCACGTCGTTCTCGATCGCCCTCGACAGCTGTGACTGGGCGGGGTATCGGGGTGTCTTCACCGACGAGATCGACCTCGACTACTCGTCCTGGAGCGCAGGCGCGGTCGGTCGTTGGAGCGCCGACGACTGGGTGGCGCGAGCCGCGGCGTCCTTTCCCGGCTTCACCGCGACGCGACACGCGTTGACGAAGGTCCTCGTCACCCTCGACCCAGCCGATCCCGATCGTGCCCGAGTACGAGCCGACGTCTGCGCCGAGCACGTCGTCGCCGACGTCACCGGCGAGACGCACGTGTTCACGGTGAACGGCTGGTACGACGACGGCTGCGTGCGCACGCCGAGCGGCTGGCGGATCGATGCCAAGCGTCTCGTGGTGCGGTGGACGACGGGCGACCGAGGCATCATGGACCTGGCCCGCACCCGCACCGCCGCGCGTCTCGGGAGGGCGTGATGCCCAAGGTGGTCGACGTCGACCGGCGACGAGCCGAGCTCGCCGACGCGGCGGCGCGCCTCATCGCTCGCTCGGGGATCGAGTCGGCGACCATGCGCGAGGTGGCGGCCGAGGCTGGGCTCACCACCGGTGCGTTGACGCACTACTTCGCCGACAAGCGCGAGCTCCTGCTCGCGACGTTCCGGGCGTCGCTCGAGCACCGTCGCGCCAAGCGGCTGCCCGACGAGGCGAGCGAACCGCTCGACCGCCTGCTCGCGTCGCTCGACGGCGCGCTCCCGCTCGACGACGAGCGGCACCGCCACTGGATGGTCACGCTCGCCCTGTGCTCGCAGGCGACCAGCGATGCCGTGCTCGCCGAGGCGCAGCGGGCGGCGTACGCCGAGTTCGTCCGGTACATCGCCTCGCTCGCCGTCGCATCCGGGCTGGTCGAGCGCGACGGGGCCGATTCGTTCGCTGCGACGTTGATCGCCGCCGCGGACGGCATCGCCGTGCAAGCGCTCTTCGATCGCGAGCGCTGGCCGGCAGATCGTCAGCGAGCCACGTTGGCCTCGATGCTGTCGTCGTTCGGCATCGGCCGCACTGAGTAGATCAGGAACCCGGCTCATGCGATTCGCCATCTCGACGTCACCGCAGCGCACCACGTGGCCGTGGTTGCGCGAGGTCTGGAAGCGAGCCGACGACCACCAGGTGTTCGAATCGGGATGGACCTTCGATCACCTGTACCCGCTCTTCGGCGACTCGACCGAGGACTGCATGGAGGGCTGGATCACGTTGACGGCTCTGCTGCACGAGACGTCGCGCCTGCGTGGCGGAGTGCTCGTCACCGGCATGGTGTACCGGCACCCGGCGGTCCTCGCGAACATGGCGTCGACGCTCGACATCACCTCGGGCGGGCGCCTCGAGCTGGGCCTCGGTGCCGGCTGGAACGAAGAGGAGTGCGATGCATTCGGCATCGAGCTGGGATCGCTGCGCGAGCGGTTCGATCGGTTCGAGGAGGGCCTCGTCGTTCTCGAGTCGCTGCTGCGCGACGAACGGACGACCTTCTCCGGCCGTCACTACCAGCTGGTCGACGCGATGAACAACCCCAAGCCGTTGCAGCGACCGATCCCGATCTGCATCGGCGGGCGGGGCCGCACCCGCACCTTGCCGCTCGCGGCGCGATTCGCACATCACTGGAACTACTCGGGCAGCGATGCCGTCGAGCTCGCCGAGTGCCGGTCGATCCTGCACGCCGCATGCGAGCGGTTCGGACGTGATCCGCTCGAGATCACCTGCAGCGCCCTGCTCCGGTTCACCGACGAGGAATCGTTGCGGCGGCAGGTCGACGCGATGGGCGCGGCCGGCGCCGACCTCGGCATCGTGTCGGTGCCGAAGGACGCACCGCCGGCGGTGATCGACGAGATCGCCCGCATCATCTCCACCCTCGACTGAGGGGCCGCGGTTGCGTCGAGCAAATGTAGTCGATGTACAGTAACTGCGCTCCGGCCGTCGCACGGACGGGTGGGGAACGACGCAGGGGGCTTCCATGGGGGAACTGTCAGGGCGCGTCGCCGCGATCACGGGCGGCACGCGCGGCATCGGACGAGCGATCGCGGAGGCCTTCCTCCGCGACGGCGCGAGTGTCGTCATCAACGGGCGCGACGCTGCCAAGGGTGAACGGGCGATCTCCGAGATCCACGACAGCCTCGCTCCCGGCGACCGTGTGCGATTCGTGCAGGGCGACGCCTGCGTGCTCGACGACTGCGAACGCCTCGTCGCCGAGACGGTCGAGCACTACGGCCGCATCGACATCCTGGTCAACAACGCCGGTGGTTCGGCGCAGAACGCGCCGGTCGCCCAACTCACCGACTGGGCGCTCGACAACGCGTTGAAGCTCAACCTCTGGAGCACGTTCTGGTGCAGCCGGGCCGCGCTCGCCCACATGATCCCCCAGCAATGGGGGCGGATCATCAACATCTCCTCGCTCGAGGGCAAGGTGGGGAAGCCCGGGGTGGCCATCTACGTCACGGCCAAGCACGCCGTGAACGGCCTCACCAAGTCCCTCGCCCACGAGGTCGGCACGCTCGGCATCACGGTCAACGCGCTGTGCCCCGGCGCGATCGAGACCGACATGATGAAGGAGGAGGGCACCAAGGCGGCGGCGTCGATGGGCATGGAGTACCAGGACCTCCTCGACTGGTTCGCCCAGGAATCGGCGATCAAGCGACTGAACGAGGTCGAGGACGTCGCGCTCGTGGCGTCGCTGTTGGCATCCGAGGCAGGAGCCGGCATCACCGGTTCGCTGATCTCGATCGACGGCGGCTCGGCGCCGTACTGAGAGGGGACAGGGAGATGGGAAAGCTCGAAGGCAAGGTTGCCGCCATCACCGGCGGCACACGCTCGATCGGTCGCGGGGTCGCCGAGGCGTTCCTCGCCGAAGGCGCATCGGTCGTGGTGAACGGCCGCGACCCGGTGAAGGGCGAGCAGGCCGTGGCCGAGATGGGCGGCGGTGATCGGGTGGTGTTCTACGCAGGCGACGCGTCGAAGCAAGCGACGTGCGAGGGGATCGTCGACTTCGCGGTCGATCGGTTCGGCCAGCTCGACATCATCCTCCTCAACAGCGGCGGCGTGCGGAACACCGCGCCGGTCTCGATGATGAGCGACGAGGAGTGGCAGCTCGAGATCGACTGGAACCTCAACCACGTCTTCTGGGGCATGCGCCGGGCGTTGCAGCACATGCTGCCGCGCGACACCGGGCGCATCCTGGTGACGTCGTCGGTCGAGGGCAAGATCGCCAAGCCGGGCATCCCTGGCTACAACGCCACCAAGCACGCAGTGAACGGCTTGGTGAAGTCGGCGGCCAAGGAGGTCGGCACCACCGGCATCACGATCAACTGCATCCTGCCCGGCCTCATCGAGACCGACATCGTGCGCGAGACCGGGCCTGCATCGGCCGAGATGATGGGCCTGCCCAGCTACCAGGCGATGATCGACCTCTTCGCGCAGGAGTCGGCGGTCAAGAAGTGCAACACGGTCGAGCAGGTCGGTGCCGTGGCCGTGCTGCTGGCGTCCGACGCGGCGCGCAACATCACCGGGTGCATGTTCCCCGTCGACGGTGGCACGATGCCGTATTAGGTCGTCGACCTCCGTCGTTCGCTCGCTTTCTCCTGTCCGTCACCGACCAGGCGTGACAGCCAGGCGTGCAGGTTCTGGTTGCCCATCTCGTTGCGGCCGAACCGGAACACGTCGTCGCCGAGCGCGGCGAGGCGCCGACCGATCCCCATCACGGTGACGAAGTCCTCGTCCGCCGTCACACGCGCGTACAGCTGTCGCTTGGCCTCGGCCTCGGCGCGTGCCTCGTCGGTCTGCAGCGGCTCGCGGAAGTACTGGTACTGCACGACCGTGCACTCGTGCACCGCAGGCCCGGGGTGGATGCGGCTGACCATCAGGCTGCGATCGGGCTGACCCGAGATCGACACGTTCGGGAACACGAAGTGCACGAGGCTGAACGCCGCATACATGTCCCACTCCTCGACGGGCACGTCGCGCTGGTCGAGGATCGGCTTGTTGGCGAACCCGATCCGCACGTGCGGGCCGAACAGGTCGAAGGTGTTGCGGTTGGTGATCGACTTGGCGCCGATCGTGTTCCGATGCAGGTAGCCGAGGTGATAGCCGTCGAGGTACCCGTCGGCGGTGGCCTTCCAGTTCCCGCTCGGCAGGCGGGTCTCGACGTCGTGCCGGTAGAGCTTGTCGAGGTGCAGCATCTCGAGCGCCGACGCCATGTCGCCGAGCCATGCGTCGATGTCGAGCGCGGCGCCCTCGGTGAGGATCGCGAACACCGCCCCTGCACGCTCGGCAGTCGGGTACTCGATCAGGCCACCGACCTCGATGTCGTCGAAGGCCTCGCGTCCGGGGATGCCGACGAGCGCCCCGTCGGTGTCGTACACCCAGGCGTGGTACGGGCACGTGAGCCGGCGGCCGTGACCGAAGCACTCGGTGACCACGCCGGCTCCGCGGTGGCGGCACGCGTTGAGGAACGTGCGCGCCACACCGTCGGCACCGCGGATCACCACGATCGGGCGATCGGCGATCTCGAGCGTGGTGAAGTCGCCTGGCTCGGCGATGTCGCACGCGAGCGCCACCATGATGGGGTTGCGGCGGAAGACGGCATCGACCTCGCGCTCGAACCGGTCGGGGTCGCTGTAGTGGCGCACCGGGATGCGCGCCATGGTCTCGGTGAGATCGCCTCGCTCCGCGTCGACGTTCGCCAGGACGCGCTTGCCCACCTCGGTCAACGGCATGGCCACCATCAGCCACCCCCAGTTCGTCGTCGCAGTCGGTCGAACAGAACTGTAGTCGATGTCGAGAAACGACGCCCCTGCTGCACGTCTCCTCAGCGACCCGCCAGCGCCTCGACGACCGGCGCGAACTCGTCGACGTGGCGTTGCGCCACGGTGACGTAGCTGATGCCGTAGCGCTCGCGACGCTCGACGAGCGTGTCGCAGATCTGCTCGACCGATCCGATCAGGGCGTGCGGGTGCACGGCGAAGTCGTCGGAGCTCACACCGAACCGTGAGGCCATCGCATCGCGCTGCGCATCTGCGCTGTCGCCGACAGCGACGAAGTAGGCGCCGATCTCGAGCTCGATCGAGTCGAACCGGTCGCCCGCACCTGAGCGGATCCACTCGATCTTCTCGGCGGTGCGATCAGCGCCCGAGCTCGCCACGCTCGCTCCACCGAGCCTGCCGGTCGAGTTGTCGAAGTTGATGCTGACGATGTCGGCCAGACGACCGGCGAGTCCGAGGATCTTCGGTGCGCCGCCACCGATCATGATCGGTGGACCGGGTTGTTGCACCGGCACGGGCCGACCGGCAAAACCGGTCGCGTGGGTGGTGCGGGTGTGCACGTCGAGCTGCTCGCCACGCCAATGCGAGCGCAACAGCTGCGCGTACTCGCCGACCTTGTCGATCCGCTCGCCCGCCCGTGCCATGGGCACGCCGAGCCCTTCGTACTCGTCGCGGACCCAGCCCGCGCCGAGCCCGACCTCGAGCCGACCGTCGGACAGCACGTCGAGGGTGGCCATCTCCTTGGCGAGCACGACCGGGTGGTGGAAGTCGCAGGCGAAGACGCGGCACCCGACACGCAGGCGGGACGTGACGGCTGCCGCCATCGCGATCGAGGTGAGTGGCGCGAGGTCGACCGGTCGGTGACCGGTCGCCTCGGCGATCGCCCCCGGACCGAAGTAGTGGTCCGACGAGAAGAGCGTCGAGTAGCCGAGCTCCTCGGTGCGTCGGACCAGGGTGAACCAGGCTTCGGCCGTGGTGCCTTCGAACGCCTGGAGACCGAATCGAAACGGGCGCGGTGCCATGTGCCTCCTCGCTGATTCCCGAGTGCTCCGAGCGGACCAGTTACTTGACGTCGAGTATGGTTTTCGTCGACGCGTCCGGACGAATCGGGGACCGGACGTCAACTGCGCCAGGGGGAAGTCGAGATGTTGGGTGATCGTTGGATCTGTGACCGCACGCCGACGGAGCGGTTTCCCGACTACACGCGAGGCAACGCCGGCGAGGTGATGGCCGACCCGGTCAGCCCGCTCGGCTGGACCTTCTGCTGCGAGCCGGGCATGGTGAAGGGCTGCGTCGACGGGTTCGAGCAGATGGGTGTGTTCGACGCACTCGAGTACGCCGATCCGCCCGAGACGTTCGGGTTGTTCGGGGGGTACTTCTACAACTCGCTCACGCAGTCGCGGCTGTTCGGGGTGCGCTCGGGCGCCGGCTGGGAGACGGTCGACCGCACGTTCTTCGACACGGCGAGCCAGGACATCCCGCCGTACGTCGAACAACCGTGGCATGCGTCACCGCGGCACACCGAGAAGCTCGGTGCGACGGTGGCGTGGTGCCTCAGCACGCCGAACGTGCCCGAGATCGACCTCCAGAAGTACGAGGCGAAGGCGCTCCGCGACAGCCGGCCCGACCTGTCGACGTTGACCGATGTGCAACTGGTGGCCCGGGCACGTTCGGTCCAGCGGCACCTCCGGGCCATGTTCTCGCAGGTCGTGTGGGGAGCGCTCGGCAGCTCGGTGGGCACCGGCATCCTGCCCGCGCTGGTCGGCGATCTCGACCCGTCGGCGACCGCGAAGCTGATCACCGGCATCGGTGACGTCGACTCGTCCGACATCGCGGCACAGATCTTCTCCATCTCGCGCCTCGTCAACGGTTCGCCCGAGCTCACCGCCGAGTTCGGCGCGGGCCTCGACGGCCTCCTCGACCGGATCGGCAAGTCGGGTTCGGCCGACGCCCAGCGGTTCATCGCCGCGGTCGACGAGTTCATGTACGAGCACGGCAGCCGCGGGCCGAACGAGTGGGATCCGTACTCCTGGAGCTACGAGTCCCGCCCGTTGCTCTTCCTGCAGGCCGTCGAGCACGCGTGCGGAGCGAGCGACGACGCCGACCCCGCGCGCACCATCGCCGCCGGGGCCGCCGAGCGCCAACGCCTGGTCGACCACTTCACGCACGTGTTCGCCGACAACGCCGAGGCCCTCGGCACGTTCCAGGCAGCGGTGAGCTCGCTGGGTGTGTTCATGGCGGCGCGCGAACGTTGCAAGAGCAACAACATCCGAGCCGTGGGCGAGGTCCGCGAGTGCTTCCTCGAGCTCGGCCGGCGAGCGGTCGCCGCCGGGCATCTGGCCCACGTGCGCCAGGTCTTCATGCTCCTCGCCGACGAGGTCGATGCCTGGCTGGCCGATCCCGCCTCGTTCAGCGACCGCCTGGCCGAGCGGGAGGCCGACTACCTCTCCTTGTACGAGCTCGAACCCCCCTACATCGTGTACGGCACCGTGCCCCCGCTCGGCGAGTGGCCGCGCAAGAACTCGATTCCAGTCGACATCGTCCAGGCCGGCGACGTGCTGCACGGCGTCGCCGGCTCACCCGGCACCGTCACCGGCACGGCGCGGATCCTGCTCGACCTCTCCGATCCGACCAAGCTCGCGCCCGGGGACATCCTCGTCGCGCCGTCGACCGATCCGTCCTGGACACCGATGTTCCTCGCAGCAGGCGGCGTGGTCACCAACATCGGAGCCGTGGGCACCCATGCCGTGATCGTCAGCCGCGAGCTCGGCATCCCGTGCGTGCCTTCGATCGCCGACGCCACGCGGCGCATCCCCGATGGCGCGACGATCACGCTCGACGGCGCGCTCGGCACCGTCACCATCGACGCGTTGCCCTGACGCGGTCGCCCGTGTCGCGTTCGAACACCACTTTCGGTGTGGGCCTCACGCTGCCGCAACTCGGCCCGCACGTCACACGCGGTTCGTTGCGCGCCTTCTGCGAGTCGGCCGAGCACCTCGGGTTCGACAGCCTGTGGGTGCAAGAGCACCTGTTCTTCGCGCTCGAGCCGCAGGCTCCGTACGCGGCGCGACCCGGCCTGCCCGTGCCCGACGCGTACCGGACGACGTTCGCGCCCCTCGAGCTGCTGGCGATGGCAGCGGCGTGGACCGAGCGGGTGGCGCTCGGCACCGGCATCCTGGTCGGCGGGTATCACCGACCTGTCGAGCTCGCGCAGCGACTGGCGACGCTCGACCAGCTCTCCGACGGCCGGCTGATCGCCGGGCTCAGCGTCGGCTGGTCGAAGGACGAGCACGACCAGATGGACGTCGACTTCACGACCCGCGGCCGGCGCATGGACGAGTTGGTCGCTGCGCTCCGTGCGTGCTGGGGGCCCGACCCGGTGGTCTTCGACGGCGAGTTCTTCCACATACCGCCGTCGATCGTCAGCCCGAAGCCCGCGCAGCACCCGCACCCCCGACTGCTGTCGGGCATGCGCTCGCCGGCAGGGCTGCGCCGCACCGCCGAGCTGTTCGACATCTGGAACCCTGCGTCGGGTTCGGTCGAGCAGAACGCAGCGGTCGCGGCGCAGATCGACGCCCTTCGGTTGCCCGACGGCGACCCGATCGAGGTGTACCAGCGCGTCTTCACCGAGCCGCCCTTCGTCGCGAAGGGCGTCCAGCCGAACACGGTCGAGCAGCTCGGCGAGACGGTGGCGAGCGCGAGGGAGGCGGGGTTCGCCCGCGTCATCATCGACACAGCGTTCACGACCGAGGTGCACGACCCCGACGACTGGGCGTCGTTCCCCGAACGACTCGCCCCGGTGCTCGCCGTCAGGGCGTGAGCAACACGTCGAGGTCGTGCAGGGCCGTCTCGACGTCGCGCACGTGGATCGTCGTCCACCCGGCACGTCGTGCGCCGTCGACGTTGGGGAGGAAGTCGTCGAGGTACACGATCTCACTCGGCGCGGCGCCCGTGCGCGCCGTGGTGAGCTCGTAGATCTCCGGCTCGGGCTTGCGATGGCCGACCTCCGACGAGTCGACCACCGTGTCGAACAGGCGGAGGTCGATGCGCGCCGCGATGATCTCGCGGAACTCGAGGAAGCTGTTCGTGAGCAGGCCGACGTGGAAGCCTTCCGCGCGCAGACGTTCGATGCGGGCGATGACGTCGTCGTGGACGGAGAAGTCGCCGCGCAGCACACGGGCGTACTCGTCGCCGCGGAGCGCGATGCCTGCCGCCGCAGCCCATGGCGCGACCTCGGCTTGCAGTTCGGCGATCGAGATCTCACCGCGCTCACAACGATGCCACGGATGATCGTGGGTCGACCGTTCGATGGGACCCATCAGCACGTCGAGCATGCGGTGCATCGTGACGCCGTGCCAAGCCGCGACCTCGCCGATCACGCGGGTGATCGGCGTGATGAGCACCCCGCCGAAGTCGAACACGACGGTGGTGAAGCGGCGGTCGGGCATCGCCAGGGCCGGGTCAGCGAGCGAGGTAGCCGGCGTCGACGGCCAGGGGGTGCCCGGTCGTGAACGATGCACCGTCCGAGCACAGCCACAGCGCGGCCGCGGCGATCTCGTCCGGCTCGCCGAAGCGCCCGAACAAGCTGAGCCGACCGACGACCTCCTCGGGCCTTCGGCCACGTCGCTCCATCGCGTCGCGCAACATCGGGGTGTCGATCGAACCGGGGCAGATCGCGTTGATGCGCACGCCGTGCGACGCGTAGTCGATCGCCGCCGATCGGGTGAGGCCGATCACCGCGTGCTTGGCCGCTGTGTAGGCGGGCTGGTTCGGCTGCGGACGGAACGAGTTGGTCGACGCGATGTTCACGATCGCTCCACCCGTCCCGCGACCGACCATCGCGCGGAGCTCGTACTTCATCGACAGGAAGATGCCCCGCACGTTCACCGCCTGCATGCGATCGAACGCCTCGTCGTCGCACTCGTGCAACGGCGCCGTCTCGGTCTCGATCGCCGCTGCGTTGACCGCGACATCGAGCGCGCCGTGTCGCTCGGTGGCGACCGACACGGCCGCGGCGACCTGCGCGGCGTCCGAGACGTCGGTCCGGACGAAGGTGCCGTCCGCACCCTCGGCACGCACGAGCCGCTCGGTCTCGGCGCCTCCCGGCTCGTCGACGTCGGCCATCACGACCCTCGCGCCGGCGCGAGCGAACGCGACGCAGATCGCCCGCCCCATCCCACCGCTGGCGCCGGTGACGAACGCGACCTCACCGTCGAACGACGGGGTGACCGAACCCATGATGTGCCTTCCTGCGTCGAGGTCCCGGTGCGGATCGGCGTGTCCGGCCGAAGGTGGCCGGACACGCCGATGCGGATGCTCAGGGCGTCGTGACGATCAGACGCCCCAGAGCGCCTTGAAGTCCTCTTCCATCGTCGGCGGCCACCAGTCGCCGTTGCAGCAGTCGAGGATCGCCTGCGCGGACTCGGCATCCTCGACGAGGTAGGTGGGCAACGAGGCAGCGGCGCGCTCTTCGGTGAGCTCCATCCCGAGGCTGAGCCGTGCCGCGGCGTCGACCATCAGCCAGCCCGCATAGGCCTTCGGGTCGGCCGACCATGCACCCATCGTCCCGGCGACGATCTCCTCGAGACCGAACGCCGAGAAGTCCTGTCCGTAGACGGTGACCTGATCGAGCAGGCCGGCGCTGTCGAGGGCGGCGGTCACACCGCTCGGCAGCGAGCCGAACGAGAAGAACGCGTAGTTGATGTCGGAGTTCGCCTGCAGCTGCGAGGCCACCGCGGCGGGCACCTCACCACCGACGAGCTGCGGGATGGTGATGTTCAGCTCGGTGTACTCGCACGCCGAGCAGTTCTTCTCGAGCTCGGCGATGTACGCGTCGGTCTCGGCCTTCAGCACCGCGAAGTCGGGGATGCTGACGATGAGGATGTTGGCCGCACCCTCCGAGTCGACGATCGCCCAGTCGGCCATCAACGGACCGGTCTTCTCGACGAAGCTCGAGTCGCCGCACTGCGTGTAGATGTTCGTCTCGTCGCCGGCCGGCGGCTCGGTGTCGAAGCAGCTGAGGATCTTGATCCCCTTCTCCTTCGCCGCCATCGCCTGCTCTTCGTACAGCGCACGCGCCTCGCCCGAGCTGGCGATGAAGTCGGCGCCCGCGTCGATCGCCTGCTGGAAGTACGGGCCGGGGTTGGCGCTCTCGGAGGTGATCTTGATCATCTCCCAACCCAACGCCTTGGTCGCGGCCTCCACCCCGACGGTGATGTACGGGCACGATTCGAGCTCGCACTCGAGCCAGGCGAACTTCTTCGGCTCGGGCTTGCCCGTCAACGGCTCGGTGATGCCGATCGGCTGGTTGGGATCGCGGTACTGCTCGACGACCGCACGTGCCGCAGCGAGCCCGGGGTCTTCGCCTTCGGTCGCCTCGGTCGTGGCCGGAGCATCCGTCTCGTCGGGAGCCCCTGTGGTCGCGGGAGCATCCGTCTGGTCCGGCGCAGCGGTCTCGTCGGGTGCGGCTGTCGTCGCAGCCGCGGCCGTCGTGTCGACGGCATCGTCGTCGTCGCCCCCACACGCGGCAGCGACGATGGCGCCGCAGAGCACTACGGCAGCCAGCTTTCGGTACGTTCGCATCAATCCCCCTTGCGATGCAGCGCGCGGGTCGCGCCGCGAGACAGTGTTGCACTTTATTGATAGTGACACCAGTTTGCTAGTGTTCTTTCGACGTTTGGGGGATCGTGGGCGAGATGCTGCGCATCGAGGAGTTGTCGAAGACGTTTCCGGGGCAGGTCGCGCTGTCGAGCGTGTCGTTGACGGTCGAGGCCGGTGAGGTGCACGCGCTCGTCGGTCAGAACGGATCCGGCAAGTCGACGCTCATCAAGATCCTCGCCGGCTACCACCAGCCCGACCCCGACGGCGCGCAGGCGTGGGTGGCCGGCACCCCGCTCGCGCTCGGCGACGGGGCTGCGGCCGCCGCGGCCGGCATCCGCTTCGTCCATCAGGATCTCGGCCTCGTCGGCTCGCTGAGCGCCGTCGAGAACCTCGCGCTCACCGCCGGGTACCGGACGGGGTGGGGCGGGCGGATCCGATGGCGCGACGAGGTCGCGCGCACGCGTGAGGCGCTCGCCGGGCTCGGTCTGGCCGACCTCGACGTCAGAGCTCCCGTCGACCGGCTCCCACCCGCGCAGCGCACCGGCGTGGCGATCGCTCGTGCACTGGTCGGGTGGCAGGACGGCACCACGTTGCTCGTCCTCGACGAGCCCACCGCCACCTTGCCGGGCGACGACGTCGACCGGCTGTTCGAGGTCATCCACCGCTTGAAGCAGCGGGGAATCTCGATCCTGTACGTGTCGCACCACCTCGACGAGGTGTTCGAGCTGGCCGACCGGGTCACCGTCCTGCGTGACGGCATGCGGGTCGCCACCGTCCCCGTCGGCGAGCTCGACCACACCGGCCTGGTCGAGCTCATCGTGGGTCATCACATCGAGGTCACGACCGCGACCGACACCGTCCGCGACGCTGCGCCGCTGCTCAGCGTGCGTGGCCTGTCCGGCGGATCCGTGGGGTCGCTCGACCTCGACGTCGGCGCCGGTGAGATCGTCGGACTGGCCGGCATCACGGGCTCGGGTCGCGAGCACGTGCTGGGCCTGATCGCAGGGCAGATCCCGCGAGTCGACGGAGACGTCCGGCTCGACGGTGTGGCGATCGCCAACTACCAACCCAAGCAGGCGATCGACGCCGGTGTCGCGTTCGTGCCGTCCGAGCGGGGCGTGCGCGGCACGGTCGGACCGATGAACGTGCGCGAGAACCTGTCGATCAGCGACGTGGCACGGCACTTCCGGGGCGGCAGGTTGCGCCGTCGTGCGGAGGTCGACGAGACGCGGCACTGGATCGATCGGCTGTCGATCAAGACGTCGGGCACCGAGGCGCCGATCGGGTCCCTGAGTGGTGGCAATCAACAGAAAGTCATGTTCGGCAAGGCCCTGCGGCTGTCGCCCAAGCTGCTCCTGCTCGACGAGCCGACGCAGGGCATCGACGTCGGCGCGAAGGAGCAGATCCACCAGTTGATCGACCGCGCTGCCGGATCCGGCGTCGCGACGCTGGTCGCCTCGACCGACACCGACGAGCTCGTCCGGCTGTGCCATCGGGTCGTCGTGATGGCCAACGGCCGGGTGAAGGCGACGCTCGTGGGCGATCACATCGCCACCGATCGCATCGAACACACACAGCTCGAGAGCTCCCGGAGGGCGTGATGATCCAACGTCTGCGGTTCGACAAGTACAGCGCCCTCTACCTGTGGGCTCTGTTCATGATCTACTTCGGCATCACCAAGGGCGACACGTTCCTCAGCTGGACGTCGTTCAAGCTCGTCTTCGTCGAGGCGGTGTTCACCGGCGTGCTGGCGCTGGCGTTCCTCGTCCCCCTCGCGACCGGCACGTACGACCTCGCGATCGGGGCCAACATGTCGATGGCGCTCGTCGTGTCCGCCTACCTGTCGAGCACGGACAAGACGCCCGATCTGGCGGCGATGTTCATCGCCCTCGGAGCGTGCGCGATCGCCGGGCTGCTCAGCGGCTTCTTCGTCGTGAAGCTCCGGGTGAACAGCTTCATCGCGACGCTGGGCATGAGCCAGGTCATCACCGCGTTCATCCAGCGGACGTCCAGCCAGTCGATCAACGAGGCCTTCACCACCGGCTACCGCAACATCGGCCGGCACGAGCTGTTCGGCCTGCCGTTGTTCATGTATTACCTCGCGGCGATGGCCATCGTCGTCTGGTACGTGTTCGAGCACACCCCGATCGGCCGGCACATGTTCGCGGCAGGCGGCAACCCCGAGGCGGCACGCCTCGCCGGCCTTCGCACCGATCGCCTGGTGTGGGGATCGCTCGTCGCCTCGGCCGTCATCGCCGGGTTCGCCGGCATCGTCTACGGCTGGAAGATCGGCAACTACGCGGCGACCGTGGGGCCCGGCTACCTCTTCCCGGCGATCGCCGCCGTGTTCTTCGGTGCGTCGCAGTTGAAGGGGCGTCCCAACGTGTGGGGCACGTTCATCGCGCTGTACGCGCTCGCCTGGGGCATCAAGGGCCTGCAGCTGACGTTCACCTCGAACACGCGGTGGATCGAGCCGCTGTTCCAGGGCACATCGCTCCTCGCCGCCGTGTCGCTCGCCAGCCGGCACGCCGTCGTGAAGCTGCCGCGGCGGAAGCGGTCGTCGGTCGTCGGTCCGGATGCCAACATTGCGGCGCCGGACGTCGCCGTGCCGGCAGAGGCCTCCACCTGATGTCGCCGAGAGCGAGGAGGACGCGGTGCTGCTGCGTCTCGACGAGTACCCGTACCACCAGCTGACCGACACCTTCGCCGCTGTGGCCGGCAGCGATCCGAGCTGGAACGACGGCCACTACGTCTGCGTCGCCGACCGAGCTGGTCGCGTCGCGCTCACCTCGAACGTGCGTCTCTACGCGAACAACGACGTGCTCGACGGGTTCGTGTGCCTGCGCCACTCGGGGCGCCAGTACAACGTGCGGTTCTCACGACGCCTGCGACCGCACATGGATCACCTCGGCGTCGGACCGTTGCGGCTCGACATCGTCGAACCGCTCGAACGCGTCCGCCTGGCGCTCGATCGCAACGATCTGGGCATCCGGCTCGACATCGTGTGCCACACCGCGAACGTGCCGTACATGGGGCCGGTCGAGATCCGCCGGATCGACGGGCGGTTGCTCAGCGAGCGGGCGACCTACGAGATCACCGGCGAGGCGGAGGGCTGGGTCGAGGTCGCCGGCGAGCGCATCGAGCTGGCTCGCGACTCGACGTCGTTCTTCCGCAACCACTCGTGGGGCTACCAGCCGCCGCGCGGCGGTCCGCGCCTGTACGGCGCGCCGACGCCGGCCAAGCGGAAACCGGGTGTGCGCCAGTGGGTGCTGTTCCACCTCCCCGATCACGGAGGGTTCTTCTTCACCGATCCCAGTGGGCGGGCAGCGGCCGGGCGCGGCGCGATCCTCGAGCCCGACCGCGTGGTGCCCGTCACCGGCATCGAGCACGACCTCGACTTCTACGACGGCGGGCGCCGCGTGCGCGGCGGCTCGTTCCGGCTGACCGATGTCGAGGGCACCGTCCGCGACTACTCGTTCAGCGATCTCGGTTGGGTGTACTGCCAGGGCGGCGGCTACTTCGGCGGCTTCGACGACGGCTTGGGGCAGGGCGTGTACCGCGGCGACGATCACGCCGAGGGTGAGGTCTGGGATGTCAGCCATCCGACGACCATCGTCGGTCCCGATGGTGGTGAGTTCGAGCTCGACCACGACTGGGCCGAGAGCTTCGTCCTGGTCGAGGCGCGGGGGAGCGCCGGGGCCCCGTCGAACGGTGGCCGACTCGGGTTGGCGCACTACGAATGCGTGGTCCTCCGATGACGACCGATGGCCGCCCGATCGTGCGCCACGCGGACCGCGCCCGCGAGTTCGAGCCGACCGCGCACTACGCCGACCTGCGCGATCGCTGCCCCGTGCACCACGAGGCCGAGCACGAGCCGGAGTTCTTCGTGCTCAGCCGGTTCGACGACGTCGTGGACGCGCTGAAGCACCCCGACGTGTGGCGCAACGCCGACGGTCCCGGGGTCTTCCACCAGGAGACGGGTGTGCTCGGCACGACCGACGATCCCGACCACGCACGGCACCGCCGCGTGCTGGGCAGCGCGTTCGTACCGACGTCGATCGCGCGGATGGCGCCGGCGATCGAGGCGATCGCCGACGAGCTGTTCGACGCGATGTTGCCACTCGGTCGTGGCGACTTCGTCGAGCTGTTCGCCATCCCGTTCCCCGCGCTCGCCATCGCCGAGCTCCTCGGCGTCCCCCGCTCGGAGCGCGACTCGTTCGGCCGCTGGAGCAACGTCGCGGTCGCAGCGCTCACCGGCGGCGACCTCGACGCCTACCGCGAGGCGAAGACCGCACTCGAGGATCACGTCGAGGCCGGCGTCGACGCACGTGACGCGATGCTCGGCGGTGACGCTCCCGTGGACGACGCGGTGCTCGGCGATGTCATCCCCGCCGACGTGCTCGGGTTGTTGACGATCGCTCTGCGCAACGGTCTCATCGCCCGCGCCGAGGCGCGCCACCTTGGTTACCAGCTGCTCGTCGCCGGGCACGAGACCACGACGAGCCTGCTCGGGATGATGCTGTACCGGTTGGTCGAACGACCGGAGCTGCTCCAGCGGCTGCGCGACGACCGCTCGTTGCTGCCGGCCGCGATCGAGGAGGCGCTGCGGTTCGACTCGCCCGTGCACGGCTTGTTTCGCACCTCCCCGCACGATCAGGTGGTGCACGACGTCGACATCCCGGCGGGCACCAAGGTGCAGCTCGCCTTCGCGTCGGCCAACCGCGACCCCGCGCAGTTCGTCGACCCCGAGGTCTTCCGGATCGATCGAGAGAGGGTCGAGCTCGGTCGCCACGTCGCCTTCGGCTGGGGCATCCACCACTGCATCGGCGCACCGCTCGCGCGCCTCGAGACGCTCATCACCTTCGAGCGCGTGCTCGATCGCATGGCCGACATCGAGCTCGACGGCGCACCGGTCCGGAACGACTCGTTCGTCCTCCATGGACTCACCTCGCTGCCCATCAGGTGGCGCGCCTCGTCGACGGCGTCCGCACGGTGAGCATCCTCGATCGCTTCCGCCTCGACGGCTGTGTCGCGGTCGTCACCGGATCGGGCCAGGGCATCGGACGCGCGATCGCCTGGGCGCTCGCCGACGCCGGCTGCGATGTCGTCGTCAACGCGCGACGCGTCGCCGACCTCGACGTGACGGCGGACGGTGTGCGGGCACGTGGGCGTCGGGCCGTCGTGGTCCCGGGGGACATCCGCGACTTCTCCGAGACCCTCGCTGCGCGAGCCGTCGCCGAGCTCGGCCGTCTCGACGTGTGGGTGAACAACGTGGGCGGATCGGACGACAAGAACGTCCGCGCGCTGGCCGACACGCCCGACGAGATCTTCCGATCCCAGCTCGAACTGAACCTCACGAGCGCGTTCCAGGGGTGCAAGGCGGCGGCCGCTCGATTGCCCGACGGCGGTTCGATCGTCAACATCGCCTCGGGCGCGGGCACACGCGGCTCGCCGTTCACCGGTCCGTACGCGGCGGCGAAGGCCGGGATGATCAACCTCACCCAGACCCTCGCGCTCGAGCTGGCCGAGCGGGGCATCCGGGTGAACACCGTCTCGCCCGGACCCGTCGCGACCGAGGCGTTCCTCGAGGTGCTCGGTGTGAGCGATCGGCTCGACGCGCTCGCTGCGACCATCCCGCTCGGTCGCCTGGGAACGCCGGACGACATCGCCGCTGCCGTCGTGTACCTGGCGTCTCCTGCTGCCTCGTGGGTGACCGGTGAGCACATCCTGGTCGCCGGCGGCCGGACGCAGCGGAGCTATCAGTACCGCCCCAAGGAGGCAACGTGACCCACGACGCGGCAGACGGCAAGTACGTCGACTCGTACGAGGACGTCTCGGTCTTCGCCCTCGAGGACGAGCGCGAGCGAGAGCTCCTCGACGCGCAGACGGAGTGCACGTTCATGTGGACGACCGAGTCGGGCGGGCCGGTCGGCGTCATCATGAACTTCGTCCTGCGCGACGGTCACTTCTGGCTCACGTGCACACGGCGGCGCCGGCGCGTCGCTGCTGTCGAGGCCCGTCCTCGTGTCGCGCTGGCGATCTCGAGTCGTGGCACCGACATCGGCGTCAGCCAGGCCGTCACGTACCAAGGCGTCGCAACCGTGCACGACGACGGCGCCGTCAAGGAGTGGTTCTATCCGGCGCTCGCTCGGCGCGTCCGACCCGAGAGCGTCGAACGGCAGCAGGCGTTCATCCAGCACCTCGACACACCGGGCCGCGTGGTGATCGAGGTCGCGCCCGGGCGGCGCATGGGTTTCGACGCCGAGAACATGTTCAAGGGATCTCCCGCCGGCCCCAGCCGGACGAAGGTCTGACGAAGCGAGCGTCAGCCGGCGATCAGCCGAGCCACCTGCCGCACGTAGGTCTGGTGGAGTGCGGTGCCGATGATCGCCATGTTCGGCGCGGGGTTCGTGGTCGCGAAGGCCTTCCTGCAGGTGGCATTGGCGCACGCGCCCTTGAAGAAGTTGAACACCGACCAGTAGTGCAGGTCGGCGTCCGAGACCTCCACGCCGGCCACCTCGGCGAAGCGCGCGATCCAGTCGTCGCGGGAGAACGTGCGGTTGCCTCGCATCGTGATGAGGTAGGCCCAGTCCTCCATGGGGTCCCCGATGTGGGCGAACTCCCAGTCGGTGAACGCGACCACGCGGTGGCCGTCGTGGACGAAGTTGCCGGGGCCCGGATCGCCGTGCACGATTCCCGGACGCTCGATCGGCGAGGCATGGTGGTGCAACCACGCCGCGCCCTCCTCGAGCAGCGGAACGACCGGACCCGACGCGTCGCGGTACACGCGGTGCCACCGGTCGATCTGCCGATGGGTGGCGTCGGCGGGGTCTCCCAGGCCGAGCTGCGCGGACCAGTCGGTGAGGTGGAGCTGGTGCAGCCGCCGGATGAAGTCGGCCGCCAGCTCGTCGCTCATCGAGCGGTCGTCCCGGCCGGCGGGAGCTCCGTCGAGGAAGTCCATGACGAAGAACGGTCGGCCGATGATCGAACCCGTCGGCTCGAGCCATCGGACCTGGGCCACGGCGCATCCGAGCCCGCTGGCCGCCTGCATCAGCTCGAACTCGGCGGCCCCCGACGTCCCGAACACCCCGCCCTGCTCGACGCGGACCACGTAGCGATCACCGGTGTCGAGCGCCACGTACCACATCGCCCGTGAGTTGCCGGTCGCGATGCGTCGCAGCTCGACGATGTTTGCTTCGTCACCGCGTTGCTCGCGCAGCCACGCTGCGAGCTCGTCACGCATCGAGCTTCCCGCGGAACGCAGCGACGAGCGGCCCGGTCACTGCGAGCTCGTCGTCCAACTGCTGGACCAGCACTGCTCGAAGCTCGCTGCGCACCTCGTCGGCGGCCGCGTCGTCGCGTCCGACGGCAGCGACGAGCGCCCGCCCGGCGGCCGCCGCGACCGATCCCTCGTCGGTGGCGCCGTCCCAGTCGACCAGTTCGTTGCCTGCCAGCCGGGAGAGCACCGCGACGATCTGGCGATGACGTTCGCCGGTCGCGTCGGCGGGCCGGCGCCTCGCGTAGCGCGCCAGGCCGATGAGCTGCACGGTGGCAGTTCGCGCCCATTCGTCACCGTCCGCCAGTGCTGGAAGGACGACCTCGGTGAGCGTGGCATCGACGCATCGCCACAACTCGTCGTCACCGAGCCGCGCGGACAGCTCGGGGTCGGGCGACTCAGCCACGACGGATCCGTTCGGCGAGCGCGGCTTCCGCGTCGAAGTCCCACGTCGCCCTCCACACCGGATCGACGAGTGGTCGATCGAGGTGCTGCCAGCCCTGTGCGCAGAACCAGTCGAAGGTGTGCCGGTGGCCCGAGACGAGGTCGTAGCGCGGGTGGCATCCGACCACCCGAGCGACCTTGTCGGTCGACAGCATCGCATGGTGCCTGTGCCGGAAGAGGTGGCCGAAGACGGGCGCTCCGCCGGGCCCGGGGATCAGTTCGTCGGGAACCTGCACGACGCCCGGTTCGGCGCCCACCACCTCTGCCAGCACTGCGACGTACCGGTTGACGTCGACGCTGTCTCCGGAGACGTTGAAGACCTGCCCTCGCGCCAGTGGATGCCGGCCGATCTCGACCATCGCGTCACAGAGATCGTCGACGTGCCCGTACGAGCCGACGACGAGCCCGCCGTGGGGGACGAGGATGGGCCGGTGCCCGAGGAGTCGCAGGAACATCGGCGTCTCCATGTCGAAGATGTTGTTGTCGGGGCCGTAGATCGCCGCGGGTCGGACGATCGATGCGGGGAAGCCGGTGCGTGCGAACCGCTCGAGCATCGACCGCTCGGCCAGCGCCTTGAAGCCGCCGTACGTCGTCGGGCCGTCGGGATCGGTCGGTTGGTCCTCGGTCCACGGGAAGACACCGACGAGCGACTGGTCGTAGGCCATGATCGAGCTCGTGTAGACGTATCCGCCGACGTGACCGTCGAGCAGATCGAGCAACCCGTCGATGTCCGATCCGCCGGCGGCCATGACGAAGCCGGAGACGTCGAACACGAGATCCCAGTCCCGGCCGGCGAGCGCGCGTCGCATCTGCTCGGGATCGGTGCGATCGGCAGCGAGGTGCTCGACATCGGGCGCGAGCGCGACCGGTGTGACCCCGCGGTTCAGCACGGCGACATCGGCGCCGCGGTCGAGCAGTGTGGACACCAGGCGGCGGCCGACGAACACCGAACCTCCCAGCACGAGGCAGCGCTGCGCCGTGAGATCGGTCAGGGTCTGTCGTGGCGTGAGGCCCACGTCAGGCCTGGATGCGCTGGATGCGGTGGTGGGCGACCTTCGGACCACCGATCCAGCCGCACAGCTGCGGATCGGCGTCGTAGATGTCACCGTCGAGCCAACGCCCGTCTGCGGTGAACAGGCCGAACTGGCCGTCCAGCGACACCCGCACGTTGCCGTTGCCGTCCTGCTCGTAGAGCGCCCGGCTGAACGGATGGAGCATTCCCAACATGTCAGTCGCCCCTCTCCGACGCGCGCGCTCCGACCCACTCCCCGAGCAGGTGATGAAGCCAGCGCACCTTCGACTCCTGGTAGTTCGCGAGCGTCACGCCCGGCTTGGGTGTCTGCTCGAGGCCCTTCTGCACCATCGGCATGTTGTAGCTGTCCTGCTGGAACACCTTGGCGAGCATGCCGAGCTCGGGGGCGGCAGTCCACTCATCGTCGGGTCCGAGGTAGGTGGTCGCGGCGGGCGTCGGTCGTTCGCCGGTGAACGGGGCGAGCAGGAAGACCTCCATGATGGCCGTGCGGTGGTCGTCGCCGTTCGGCCGGAACCGGTAGCAGATCCGGTTGAAGGCACCCCACGGGTGCATGTTGGGGAACAGCGTGTAGTCGATGTTGTCGATGAACTCCGCGTCGGACCATTCGTCGACAGCGGCCCCGACCACCGGTCGCCATCGTTCGCGAGCCGCCGCTGCCGACGCCGCCCGTGCCGTCTGGCCCTCGGCGAGCGCGACGAAGCTCTCCTCGTCGGTGCGGATGTCGAGCATGTAGCGGAGGATGTCCTCCTCTGTCGGGGTCCAGCCGAGGAGCGGGCTCGCCGTTCCGCCGGGGGTCAGGACGCGCGCGAAGGTGTCCCAGATGTCGATCTGGCTGTTCACGTCGCCGAGGTAGGGGAGCGCCTGCGGGTGCGTGGCGCCGACGTGGTACGACTCGCAGAAGGCCTCCTGCACGACCTTCCAGTTGGCGCGGATGACCTTGTGCACGTGGCCCTGGATGTATCGGTCGGCCAGGTTCCACCGGTCGAAGTGGTTCGGCAGATCGCCGAGGAACTGCTCGAGCGGGGCCGCGTCGGGATCGGGGTTGATGAACACGAACCCGCCCCATGTGCCCACCCGTGCCTCGGGCAACGCGAACGACGAGTCGTCGATGTGGTCGAAGTCCCACCGGGCCGGCACGCTCGCCAGGTTGCCCCCGAGGTCCCAGGCGAAGCCGTGATACGGGCAGCGCAGCTCGGCGCAGCGGCCGCTGTGATCCTTCAGTTGGCGTCCACGGTGCAGGCAGACGTTGTGGAACGCCTTGATCTCGTCGGGTGCCGATCGCATCACGATGAACGACAGCCCGGCGATGTCGTAGACGATGTGACTGCCGACGTGAGGGATCTGCTCCTCGCGGCACGCGAACTGCCAGACGCGCTTCCAGAGCCCCGCGACCTCGCGCTCGTGCCACTCGCGCGACGTGTAGCGATCGACGGGGATGTCGTCGCTGCCGAGGAAGCGGGGTGACTCGAGGCGCAGCACGTCGGGCACGGGGTACGGGTCGGAATCGAGCAGCTGCTGGTAGGTCACGCCGGCGGATCGAGGTCGGATCGGTTCGACGGTGTCGGACATTCGGTGCTCCTGGGAGATGGCGTCGCGTCGCCGGCGGTCGGTGCCCGCTCGACGCGTTACTTGAGATGGACTCTAGTGGGCGGGCCAACCGGACCGGGAGCCCGGGTGTACGCTCGGCCGCCGTGCTCGCTGCCGTCGACATCATCATGATCCATCAGCTGCTCGGGCGGTACGGGCACACGATCGACCATCGTCGGTGGGACGACTTGGCCGCCCTGTTCGTCGACGACGCGACGATCGACTACCGCGGTGGCACGGGGACGGTCGAGCGAGCCGGTCGCGACGACATCGTCGAGTGGTTCCGCACGCTGGGCGCGGCTCATCCGCTGGCGCACCACGTGACCAACATCGTGGTCGACGAGACGGCCGATCCCGACGGCCCCGTCTCGGTGCACAGCAAGTTCATCGCTCCGTTCACTCGCGACGACCACGAGCCGAAGCGGCTCTACGGCGGCGACTACCACGATGTCGTCGTGCGGACGCCTGTTGGGTGGAAGTTCTCGCACAAGCAATGCCTGCCGCGGTGGAACCTGGCCGTCGTCCCCGATCGAGAGGCGCCCGAGCACCGCCGCACCTTCTGAAGGTGACGGGTCCGCGGCGGCGACCGTCGCGCTCAGAGCGTGCGGACCGGGTCGCGCCCGTCCCATTCGACGGCTGCGGCGGCGACGGTTCGGTAGAAGTCGACGAGCCGGGGCGATCGCGGGTAGATCTCGAGGAAGTGGCCGTGCTCGGCGAGCGAGTCGACGAAGTGGAACTCCAGGCCCCCTGTGGTGCGTGCGCTCATCGCCAGCTGGTGGCCTCGGCCGACGAGCGTGCGGATCGTGGGCTCGACGTCGTCGACCATGAAAGCGAGGTGGTGCAGACCACCGGTGCCCGGCGGGAACATGTCGCGCACCACGCTCGGACCGTCGGTGTGATCCTCGACGAGCTCGACCATGATCGTGCCCCACTGCCCGTACGCCGAGGTGTGATCGAACGATGCGGGAGCGCCGCGGTGCATGACGTCCACGAGCGGGATGTGCGGGCGCACGAAGAACGGTCCGGCGCCGATCTCACTCGCCCATCTCTCGGCCGCGGCGACGGCGTCGGGCACGGCGTAGGCCACCTGCACCGGCGGCCCGAGACGGGGTTCGGACGTGCTCACACCCCGATGCCGAGCGACTTCGCGCGTGCACCCTTGTCGTGGAAGTCGGCTTCGTAGCAGACGCGGTCGCCGTCGAAGCGGAGGTACGACATGCACTGGACCGACCATCGGCGCCCGACGTGCTCCGGCCCGAACGACTCGGGGAGCACCACCTCACCGCTCATCACGTAGTGGACCGCGAGCCCGGAGTCGTTGGTCCAGAACTCCGTGGGGACGAGGGTGAGAGCTCGCGTTCGTCCGAGACCGGACGCAAAGAAGGCGCGGATGGAAGGCCATCCCTCGAAGCGGCCGCTCGCGACGTCGTCGAGCACTCCGTCCCGGGCGAAGTGTTCCTCCGGCGCGTCAGGGTTGCCTGAGCTCCACGCGGCGAACAACTTGGTCGCGATCTCGATCCGGTCTTGGGCCTCAGACATGCAACGAGTGTAGAGAAAGTGCCCGACGGCCTCGCGCAACGTGGCAGTGTTGAGCCATGTCCGACCGCGACGACATCATCGACCTCGCAGTGGCGTACACATGGGCGCTCGACACCAAGCAGCTCGATCTGCTGCGCGACGTGTTCGTGCCCGATGCGACGGCGATGCTGCGCGGCGTCGAGTGCACGGGAGTGGATTCGATCATCGAACGGATCGGCGGAGCGGTGTTGCGGCTCGACGCCACGCAGCACCTCGTGGGCAACCACCAGGTGCGGGTGAGCGGCGACGCCGGCACGCATCGGTGCCAGCTCCAGAGCCAGCACGTCAAGGCTCCGACCTCCGGCGGCGACACCTTCGTCGTAGGCGGCTTCTACGACGACCGGGTGGTCCGAACCCCCGCCGGCTGGCGCATCTCGCATCGCACGATGCAACAGACGTGGACGCAGGGCAACCCTGACGTCGTCCGGCGATGAGCGGGCACGGCTGATGCATCCCACGTCGACCCGCCTGATCACACTGCTGCGCCGCCCGGGACCGAACGGACCGGTGCCGGCCGACTTCGCGCTCGAGGAGCGTCCGATCGCACCGCTCGAGCCGGGCCAGCTCCTCGTCGGCAACATCGCGATGAGCGTCGACCCCTCGATGCGCGGTCGCCTCGACGTGGGCGAGAAGCACTACACGACGAACTTCCAGATCGGCGAGCCGCTCGACGGATCGGCGATCGGCGTGGTCCTCGCCTCGGAGTCGCCGGCGATCGACGCCGGCGCCGTCGTGCGGCACCGACTGGGTTGGCGCGAGCACGCAGTCGTCGACGCCGCGTCGGCCACGGTGATCGACTCGACCGCGGCACCCGTCGGGGCGTGGCTCGGCGTGCTGGGGCAGACCGGGTTCACCGCCTGGGTCGGGCTCACTCGGATCGGCGAGCTGCGCGAGGGCGACACCGTGTTCGTGTCGGCCGCGGCCGGCGCGGTGGGCAGTGCTGCCGGACCGTTGGCGAAGCTGCTCGGCGCGTCGCGTGTGGTGGGCAGTGCGGGAGGGGCGGCGAAGGTCGCTGTGCTGATCGACGAGCTGGGCTACGACGACGCGTTCGACTACCGTGCCGAAGCTCCGCGGACGGGCCTGCAGCGAGTGGCGCCCGATGGGCTCGACGTGTACTTCGACAACGTCGGCGGACCACAGCTCGTCGCCGCGTTGCACCAGATGCACATCGGCGGGCGTGTGGCGCTGTGCGGGATGATCAGCCAGTACTCACCCGACGGCCGAGGGCAGGACATCAACCAGCTGATCGAGGCGGTGCTGCGGCGGGTGACCATCCGGGGCTTCATCGTGCGCGATCACGAGGACCTCCGCCCCGAGTTCGAACGCACCGTGGCGGGCTGGCTGCGGTCCGGCCGGATCGAGGCCCGCCAGACCGTGACCGACGGCATCGAGCACGCCGTCGACGCCTTTCTCGACATGCTGCGCGGCGGCAACGTCGGCAAGGCCCTCGTGAGGCTCGACACGACCTGGCCGGTCTGACGGCAGCGTCTCCCGACGCGGCTACGAGGTGGCTACGACGCGCGCGACACGCCCACGATCCGGTCGGCGAGGCGGCCGGTCTCGCGGACGAACCGACGCGTGCCCAGGCTGCGGAACGTCGCGTCCTGGTTCAGCATCGACGCCAGTGCAGTCTCGATCAGCGACACCAGTCCGACGGCGATGACCCCGGCTTCTGCCCGGGCGAGCTTGCCCCGAGCGGCCGTGACGGCGTCGCGCAGCAGCGCCACCATCTCGAGACGGGTCTCTCGGCGGAGCGCCTCGACCAGCAGGTTGAGCCCGATCGAGTTGACGAAGTACACGGTCGCGGGGGTGTGGTGCCGGCCGACCCACACCAAGAGGTGCTCGATGATGCGTCGTACACCGTCGGTGTCGCCACGCTCTGGCATGCCCTCGCGGATCTCGGCGAGCAGGGCGTCGCGGAAGCGCTCCATACCCTCGAGGAGGATCTGCTCCTTCGACGCGAAGTGGTAGTAGACGGCTGCCGGCGTCATGTCGACGGCGTTCGCCACGTCCTGCACCGTCACCTCGTCGACGGGCAAGGTGGCGAACAAGCCCATCGCACCGTCGATGACGGCATCCCGACGTGACGGCCGGTGCGCGGGACGGCGAGGAGGGGTCGACGAGTCGATGCGCTCTACAGTAGGCGAACTCGCGCCGTTCGCCCTCGGCCGGTGCGACGACGTCGACTCACGAACCCATGCAGCCACGGTGACCCAGCCCCGGAAGTCGACGCGATCGACACGTCCAGCCGCGTCGGCCGACGCGTCGCTCCCCGCGCACCGGCCATCGCGGCGCGAGGACATCATCGACGCGGCGATCCGCCTGTTCGCCCGCAAGGGCTTCGTCGACGCCTCGATCGGTGATGTCGCTGACGAGGCCGAGGTCGTCGTCACCGCGGTGTACTACCACTTCTCCGGTAAGGAGGAGCTGTTCAGCGCGGCCGTGCACAAGGTGTTCGACATGATCAGCGGCGCGGTCACCAACGTGCGGGCGGATGCCTCACCGAGCGATCAGCAGACGCTCGATGCGGTGATCGACGCGGTCTGGCAGTGGATCGACACCCATCCCGACGAGGCGACGCTGGTCCACCTCCAGCTGCCGGGTGCGACCCGGCAGATCACCACGCTCCGGCAGGAGTTCGAGGAGCTGCACGTGCAGCGGGCCTTCGGATACCTCGGCCCGGCGGAGGCACGGGGGCGGCCCTCGGCCACGCGTCGAGCGGTCGAGACGCTGTCGGTCCGCACGCTCGTCGACCTCCTCATCGCCGTGCACACGATGCGGCTGGCCGACGGTCCGCTCAGCGGTGAGGCCAGCGACCGGTTGCGCCTCGCGGTGCGCGACCTGTCGCGTCGCATCGTGACGATCGAGCCCTGAGCGCGGGCGACCTCAGAAGCTGCCCTCAGCGACACGATTGATGCGTTGCAGGACGACCAGGTCCTCGTGCAACTCCATCCACACGTCGTGGAACGACTCGCAGAGCACGCCCGTGAACTTCTTCGGATCGCCTGCGGCGACCTCGGCGATGGCAGCGTCGAGACGACGCGCGTACCGGCGCAGACGGGGGAGCGCCGCTGCGAAGCCGTCGAGCACGCCCCGGGCTGCGGTGTTGAGTGCTGCGAGCCTGGCCACGCACGCAGCGTCGTAGTCGGGGTCGGTGTGGTCGTTCGGCTGGCCGTCGCGTGACTGCCACTGCGCGCAGAGCTCTTTGAACTCGGTGTTGAGATCGAGGAACCGCTCGTAGTGCTCGCGCAGGCCGCTGCACACCTCGGCGGTCGCGAAGCTGTCGATCAGCGACTCGTGGTGCTGCTTGCCGTGTGGCAGGAGCGAGTACATGTCGCGCGCCTCGATGTAGCGGACGAAGCCGTGCTCGATCAGGCGATCGAGCACGTCGGTCGGGTGGCGTCCGAGGCTCGCGGTGAACCCGGCTGGGGTGACGAAGCCGCGGAGCCGCAGGACGTGCAGGACCAGCCCGTCGTCGATGACCAGGCCCGGCTCGACCCCGGTCGCGCCGTCGTCGACCTCGGTCGTCCCGACCTCGACGCGGTCGTGGCCGACGGCCGCCGCGGGCCCGGCTGCCGGGACGGTCGAGAAGTCGACGTCGTCGATCGCCACGCGCCCACAGTCGAGCAGCGCCTGTGCCACGCCCAATCGGGCCAGCGGCACGCGGTAGGGCGAGCAGCTGACGGCGTCGAGGCCGAGATGCACGAGGAACGCCGCCGAGTCGGGATGGCCCGCGTGCTCGCCGCAGGCTCCCAACTTGATCGACGGCTTGACGGCGCGCGCCGCGTTGCACGCGGTGCGGACGAGCTCGCCCACCCCGACCTGATCGAGGACGGCGAACGGGTTGGCAGGCAGGATCCCCTTCGCCAGGTACGTCGGCAACAGCTTCGACTCGACGTCGTCCCGGCTGAACGCGTAGGTCATCTGTGTGAGGTCGTTCGTGCCGAAGGAGAAGAAGTCGGCGTGGGTCGCAAGCTCGCCGGCGACCAACGCAGCGCGCGGTGTCTCGATCATCACACCGACCGTCACCGCGCTCGAGTGGAGCTCGGGATGGCCGATCTCGTCGAGCACCTCTCGGACCCAGCTCGCGGCGATGCGCAGCTCGGCCGCCTCGACGACGAGCGGGATCATGATCTCGACGCACGGTCGCCTGCCCCGCGCGTACAGGGCCGCGGCCGCGGTGCACAGCGCGCGGACCTGCATCTGGTACAGGCCGGCTCGGACGAGACCGAGCCTCACCCCGCGGGTGCCGATCATCGGGTTCGCCTCGTGCAGCCGGCGGACGGCGGCGAGCTCGAGCCGGCCCGATGGGTCGAGCTCGCCCCGCGCGTCGCGAGCGTGGAGGTCGAGCAGATCGGGCAGGAACTCGTGCAGCGGCGGGTCGAGGAGGCGCACGGTGACCGGCAACCCGTCCATCGCCTCGAGCACGGCCTCGAAGTCGTGGGTCTGTGCCGCCTCGAGCTCGGCGAGGGCCGCCTGCTCGGTCGCGTCGTCGTCGGCGAGGATGAACCTGCGCATGATCGGCAACCGATCGGCGGACAGGAACATGTGCTCGGTGCGACACAACCCGATGCCTTGCGCCCCGAGCGTTCGAGCACGGTGCGCGTCGTCGGCGGTGTCGGCGTTGGCGCGCACCTGGACGTGCCCTGCTGCGACCGCGTCGGCCCATGCCAGCAACGTGTCGAGCTCGGCTGGCGCGGCCGAGCCGCTCGTACCGAGCGCGCCTCGATAGACGTGCCCAGTGCTGCCGTCGACCGTGATCAGCTCACCCGCGCCGATCACGGACGTGCCGATGCGCACCTCATTCGTCCCGATCTCGACGTCGGCCGCACCCACGACAGCGGGGGTGCCCCACCCTCTGGCGACCACGGCGGCGTGGCTGGCCATGCCGCCTCGGGCGGTGAGGATGCCGCGCGACAGCTGCATGCCGTACACGTCGTCGGGCGTGGTCTCCGCCCGGACGAGGATCACGTCGAGGCCGGCATCGGCGGCCCGCATGGCCTCCTCGGCGGACAGCACGATCCGCCCGGACGCGGCACCCGGCGAGGCCGGCAGGCCCGTGGTGAGCGGCTCGGCGTCGACTCCCGCCGCCAGACTGGCGTGGAAGAAGTCCGACAGCTCGTCGGGCCGCACCGCGTGGAGCGCCGCGGCGACGGCTGCGTTCGTGCCGGTCGCGACGGCGTCGCGCACGGCAGTGGCGATCAGGCTGGCGAGATCACGGCTCATCTGGACCTCGAACGACCCCCTCGTGGCGGCAGCACGCCTGTGGCTGCCCGGTCCCGACACTAACTCGATGCGACGTCAAGTAAGAAGGCCGTGGCCCTCACGCGGCGAGTGCCGTGAGCGGTTCGACCGACGCGCAGCCGAGGAACTCGGCCACGGGCTCGTTGGTGACTTGCCCGGCGTGCGTGTTCAGCCCCAGGGCGAGGGCAGGGTCGCGCTCCGCCGCGGCTGCGGGCCCGAAGTGGGCGAGCTCGATCTGGTAGGGCAGCGTCGCGTTCGTGAGGGCGTAGGTGCTGGTGTGCGGGACCGCCCCGGGCATGTTGCCGACCGCGTAGTGCAGCACGCCGTGCACGAAGTACACGGGGTCGGTGTGCGTGGTCTCGTGGATGGTCTCGATGCACCCGCCCTGGTCGATCGCCACGTCGACGATCACGGCCCCCGGCTTCATCGTGCGCACCATGTCCTCGGTCACGACCACCGGCGCGCGGCCACCGGCCACCAGCACCGCCCCGATGACGAGGTCGGCGTCGGCGATGTTGCGCTCGATGGCCCCGCGGTTCGACGCGATCGTGACGATCCGGCCCTTGTTGATCTGATCGACCCAGCGGAGGCGGTCGAGGTTCTTGTCGAACAGCACGACCTCGGCCTCCATGCCCGCCGCGATCCACGCGCTGTTCCAGCCGACGTTCCCGGCGCCCAGCACGACGACCTTGGCCGGCTGCACACCCGGGGCGCCGCCCATCAGCACCCCCCGACCGCCGTTGTGGCGCTCGAGGTAGTGGGCGCCCATCTGCGGCGCCAGACGCCCGGCGACCTCGCTCATGGGTGCGAGCAGCGGCAGCGCACCGCCGGGCAGCTGCACCGTCTCGTACGCGAACGACGTGCACTTCGACTCGATGAGCGCCCGAGCGACCTCGGGGTAGGCGGCGAGGTGGAGGTAGGTGAACAGGGTGAGGTCGGGTCGCAGGAACCGGAACTCCTCCTCCTTCGGCTCCTTCACCTTCACGACCATCTGCTGGCTCCACGCGTCGGCAGCGGTGGGCACGATGTCGGCACCGGCCGCGCGGTAGTCGTCGTCGCGGAAGCTCGCTCCTTCGCCGGCGCCGGTCTCGACGAACACGTCGATGCCGAGTCGCTCGAACTCGCGCACGCCGTCCGGCGTCATCGCCACGCGGTGCTCGGCCGTCTTGATCTCCTTCGGCACGCCGACGGTGGTGATCGCTGGTGGAGGTGCAGCCATGCCCGCCATCATCGCGCCTCCCGATCCTGGACCGGGGACGTCGGGGGCGTGGCTACGATCGCCGGCCATGAAGGCCTTCCAGAACTTCGTCAACGGCACGCACTCCGACGCAGCCGACGGCCGCACCACGGCGGTGGTCAACCCAGCGACGGGCGAGCAGTACGCGACCGCCCCCCTCAGCGGCGAAGCCGACGTCGATGTGGCCATGCAGGCTGCGGCTGCGGCGTTCGAGGGGTGGCGCGACGCGACACCGAGCGAGCGGTCGCTCGCGCTGTTCCGCATCGCCGACGCCGTCGAAGCGCGCGCCGACGACCTGATCGCGCTCGAGGTCGAGAACTGCGGCAAGCCGGCACACCTTGTGCGGAGCGAGGAGATCCCGCCGATGGTCGACCAGATCCGGTTCTTCGCAACGGCGGCGCGGCACCTCGAGGGCAAGAGCGCCGGCGAGTACATGAAGGGCATGACCTCGTTCATCCGTCGCGAGCCCGTCGGCGTCTGCGCGCAGGTCGCGCCGTGGAACTACCCGATGATGATGGCGGTGTGGAAGTTCGCGCCGGCGATCGCCGCTGGGAACGCCGTCGTGCTGAAGCCAAGTGACACGACGCCGGCGAGCACGACGCTCCTCGCCGAGATCGCTGCCGAGTTCCTCCCGCAGGGCCTCTTCAACGTCATCTGCGGCGACCGCGACACGGGCAGGGCGATGATCGTGCACGACACGCCGGCGATGGCGAGCATCACCGGATCGGTGCGCGCCGGCATGGAGGTCGCGTCCGCGGCGTCACAGAGCCTGAAGCGCGTGCACCTCGAGCTCGGCGGCAAGGCGCCCGTCGTCGTCTTCGACGACGCCGACGTCGCCGCGGCGGCCGAGGCGATCGCGATCGCCGGCTACTTCAACGCCGGCCAGGACTGCACGGCGGCCACTCGCGTCATCGCCTCGCCCCGTGTGTACAGCGACATGGTCGACGCGCTCGCCGAGCAGGCCAAGGGCACCAAGACCGGCATGCCCGACGACGAGGACGTGCTGTTCGGACCCGTCAACAACCCCAACCAGCTCGAGCGCGTGAGCGGCATGGTCGAGCGCGCGCCGGCTCACGCCAACGTCGCTGCGGGCGGCCACGCCGTGAGCGGCGCGGGCTTCTTCTACGAGCCGACCGTCATCGCCGGCCTGCACCAGGACGACGAGATGATCCAGCAGGAGATCTTCGGACCGGTCATCACGGTCCAGCAGTTCAGCGACGAGGCCGAGGCGATCCGCTGGGCGAACGGGGTCGAGTACGGCCTGGCGTCGTCGGTGTGGACCAAGGACTTCGGCCGGGCGATGCGCATGAGCAAGGCGCTCGACTTCGGCTGCGTGTGGATCAACACCCACATCCCGCTCGTGGCCGAGATGCCCCACGGCGGCTACAAGAAGTCGGGCTACGGCAAGGACCTCTCCGGCTACGGCTTCGACGACTACACCCGCATCAAGCACGTCATGGCCAACCTCGACAGCTGACGGCTTCACGGAGGCCGTGTCGGCGCACCGCCGCCCTGACGCACAAACGCTCCGCGAGCGCGTGTGCTCACCCACGTCGGGTCGCCGAGATCTGCGTGAGCTTCCACGGGCGCGGAGCGTTTGTGTGGTTACGCAGGATTCGTGAGCAGCAGCGCGTCCCGCCTCCGAGGGCGCGCCCCACAACGGGTCGACGCTCAGTGCGCCCCCCACGCGAAGGTCTGCTTCACGAGGTCGAGGTAGATGAACGTCTCGGTCGACACGACCCCCGGGACTCGCCGGATGCGGTTGGTCAGGTCGAGCAGGTCGGAGTCGTCGCTCACGACCACCTCGCACATCAGGTCGAACGAGCCGGCCGTGACGACGAGGTAGTCGATGTCGGGCATGCCCTGCAGCGCCCGCGCGATCTCGTCGGACGGGCCTTCGGTGCGCACCCCGATCATCGCCATGCGGCGAAAGCCGAGCGAGAGGGGATTGGTCACCGCGACGACCTGCATGATCCCCGAGTCGAGGAGGCGTTGCACCCGTTGGCGCACAGCGGCCTCCGACAGCCCGACGGCGGAACCGAGTCGCGTGTACGGGATGCGGCCGTCGGCCTGCAGCTGCTCGATGATGGCGCGGTCGGTGTCGTCGAGGGCGTTGGGTGTGCGCAGCATCTCGTGCGAATACTGTCGTCGAAGGGGGTGATCCGCAAGGGATTCCGTGGTGAAACACGATGTTCACAGTCGGGTTCCTTGCACGGGGCCGCACGCCGTGACACGCTCCACGGGAGATGAAGCAGCTCGTCCGCAACGGCACGATCATCACGGGAAGCGGGCGCACCGGTGCCCTCGCCGTGCTCGACGGATCGGTGGTCGCGTCGGGGGACGAAGCGCTCGAGTGGTCGACCAGTTGGGACGAGGTCATCGATCTCGAAGGCGGGACCGCCATCCCCGGGTTCCGCGATGGGCACGTGCATCCCTACAGCGGTGGCACGAAGTCCGTGATGCTGAACCTGTTCGGGTTGCGGTCGATCAGCGAGATCCAGGACGCCCTGCGCCGGTGGTCGCGCGACCACCCCGGTGACGGGTGGATCGAGGGCAACGGCTACGACCCGACGTTGCTGCCCGGCAGCGTCGGCGATGCGTCGTGGCTCGACGCGGCGGTCGCCGATCGCCCGGTCGCGCTGCACTCGACCGACTACCACATGATGTGGGTCAACTCGGCGGCGCTCGATGCGTCCGGCATCACGGTCGACACGCCCGACCCCGAGCTCGGCACCATCGTGCGCCGCGCCGACCGCACCCCGGTCGGGACGCTGTACGAGTTCGGCGCGATGGCCCTCGTCGAGCGGTGCCTGCCCCCGCTGTCCGACGCCCAACAGATGCAGGCGCTCGTCGCCGCGATGGGCGCCCTCACCGCGAACGGCATCGTGTGGGCACAGGACGCCGCGGTCAAACCAGACGACGTGGCGCTCCACGTCCGCGGCGCGCACGCGGGCTTCATCACATGCCGCCTGAACATGGCGTGGCAGGCCGACCCGAAGGCCTGGACGCGGCAACGAGCGTCGTTCCTGGAGGGCCGCGCCTCGCTGCGAGCCGATGACGTCGCGTCGCGGTGGCTCACCGCCGACACCGTGAAGTTCTTCGCCGACGGCGTCATCGAGGCCGGCACCGGGTTCCTCCTCGAGCCCTACGAGGGGCAGCCTGGCTGCTGCGGGCTGCCGAACTGGTCGGCCGAAGGTTTGCAGGAGGCCGTGCGGGCGTTCGACGCCGACGGGTTCCAGATCCACGTCCACGCGATCGGCGACGGCGGCGTGCGGATGGCCCTCGACGCGATCGAGCACGCGGCTCGCCTCAACGGCCCACGCGACCGCCGGCCGGTGATCGCGCACACGCAGCTCGTGCACCCCGACGACCACCGCCGCTTCGCCGAGCTCGGCGTGATCGCCAACTTCGAGCCGCTCTGGGCGTGCCTCGACCAGAGCCAGGTCGAGCTCACCCAACCCCGCCTCGGTCCGGCTCGCTCGGCGTTGCAGTATCCGATCGAGTCGATGCGCCGAGCCGGCGCGCGCATCAGCTTCGGCTCGGACTGGCCCGTCTCGTCGATCACCCCGCTGCACGGCCTGGCCGTGGCGGTCACCCGTCAGAACGACTCCGGGGAGCCGGTCTCGGGCTGGGTGCCAGACGAGCGCGTGCCGGTCACCGATGCCCTCGCGGCGTACACCTCCGGGAGCGCCTACCAGGCCTTCGACGACGACCGCGGCACGCTCGACGTGGGCCGGCGCGCCGATTTCTGTGTGCTAGAAACGGACATCACCGCTCTGTCGGGTCGGGACATCGCTGACGTGCCGGTGGTGCGGACATATCTCGCCGGCATCGCAGCCGGGCGGGGGATCTCGGGGGAGTGATGTGACAGCGTCGGTATCTGCACCCGCCGGTGCGCCGGTCGCGAGCGAGCGTGGCAGCGTCGAGCTGACCGATGTGACGAAGCGCTACGGCGCGGTCGTCGCGGTCGACCGCTTGAACCTCACCGTCCAGCCCGGTGAGTTCTTGTCGCTGCTCGGCCCGAGCGGCTGCGGCAAGACCACGACGCTCCGCATGCTGGCCGGCTTCGAGCAACCGGACGAGGGCTTCATCCGCATCAGCGGCGAGTACGTGCAGGGCATCCCGCCGTACAAGCGCGACGTGAACACGGTCTTCCAGCACTACGCGCTGTTCCCGCACATGACCGTGTCCGACAACGTCGCGTACGGCCTGCGGCAGAAGGGCGTCAGCAAAGCCGAGATCGCGACGAGGGTGGCCGAAGCCCTCGACATGGTGAAGATGACCAAGCTGGCCGACCGCAAGCCGCGCCAGATGTCGGGTGGCCAGCAACAGCGCGTCGCCGTCGCACGTGCACTCGTCAACCGGCCGAGCGTGCTGCTGCTCGACGAACCCCTCGGCGCGCTCGACCGCAAGCTGCGCGAAGAGATGCAGATCGAGCTGAAGCTGCTGCAGAGCGATCTCGGCATCACGTTCATCTTCGTCACCCACGACCAGGAAGAGGCCATGGGCATGAGCGATCGCATCGCGATCATGCTCGACGGCCACATCGAACAGCTCGCCGACCCCGAGACCGTGTACGAGCGACCCACCTCGGCCTTCGTCGCCGGCTTCATCGGGCGCAACAACTTCTGGCAGGGAACCAGCACCGGTGCCGGCGTGGTCGCCCACGACGGCACGGTGTTCGTCTCGTCGAGCCCGGAGGAGATCGTCAGCAGCGGACAGCCGGCGCTCGCTGCGGTACGACCCGAGAGCATCTCGCTCTCCGACTCGCAGCCCGCGGGCGACAGCAACCACGTCGCCGGCACGGTGGCGAGCGTCGCCCACTACGGCGACACCCTGCAGTTCGTCGTTCGCACGACGCAACGTGACATCCTCGCTCTGCTGCCCAGGCAGACCGCTCCCCGCCTCTCGCCGGGCGATCAGGTCTGGTGCTACTGGAGCGCCGCCGACGTCTACCAGTTCTCTGCCGACCAGGCCGACCTCGTGCTGGTCGAGCCGGCTTCCGATCCCACCCAATGACGCTCGTGCCAACGGCACTATGAAGGAGCACCGACATGACCAGACGACCTGACCCGATCTCGATCCTCGCCCCGACGGGCTTCCGCCAGGCGCTCACACGTCGGTCCTTCCTGCACCTCGGCACGGCGGCTGCCGGTGTCGCGTTCCTCGCTGCGTGCGGCGGTGACGATGACGACGACGGTGGCAGCAGCGCCACCACCGGCGCACCGGGCACCACCGGCGCACCGGGCACCACCGGCGCACCCGGCACCACCGGCGCCGGCGGCAGCATCCTCGACCAGTACAGCAACGTCGTCAACAAGTCGAGCGGCACGCTGTCGATGTACACCTGGGGCGACTACAACGATCCCGACATCGTCGGGGCGCTCGCCGAGTCCGACCTCGGTGTCAGCATGAAGGTCGAGTACTACGTCAGCAACGAAGACCTGATCACCAAGCTGTCGGCCAGCAACGGCACGAGTGGCTACGACATCGTCGTGCCGACTGGTCCGTTCATCCCGCAGATGATCGAGAAGGGCCTGCTCGAGAAGTTCGACAAGTCGAAGCTGCCGAACATGGTGAACGTCGATCCGCTGTATCTCGCGCAGGCGTGGGACCCGACGAACGACTACAGCGTCTGCAAGGACTGGGGCTCGACCGGCTGGATGTGGAACGCCGCCGCGATCAACAAGGACATCGCGACGTGGAACGACTTCATGGACGTGTCGATGAACGAGGCGAGCGGCAACGTCGCCGTCCTCGACTCGGCCAACAACCTCACCGGCATGTACTACTGGGCCAACGGCATCAACTGGACGACCGAGAAGAAGGAAGACCTCGACGCTGCCGAGGCGTTCCTCGTCGACGAGTACGCGCAGCACATCAAGGCCTTCGACAGCTACCCGTCCACCAAGATCGCCGAGGGCGCCTACACCCTCGCGATGGCGTGGAACGGCGATGCGCGGCAGGCGTTCGTGCGCATCGAGGAGGCCGGCGGTGACCCGAGCGAGTGGAAGTGGGCCCTCGGCGCACCGGCCACCGAGCTGTGGATGGACAACTACTGCATCGCCACGGGTGCGCCCAACCCCGACGCTGCGCATGCCTGGATCAACTGGTTGCTGACGCCCGAGATCTCGATCAAGGACCTCAACTACCACGGCTACAACAGCGGCATGAAGAACATGCCGGCGCTCCTCGCCGAGCTCGTGCCCGATCTCGTCAACGGCGACATGATCTTCTTCACCGACGAGCAGGTGGCCACGATGCAGACGGGCACCGTCAACTCCGCGCAGGACCGCACGGTCGACATCCTGAACAAGATGAAGGCCAAGGCCGGAGGCTGATCAGGTGTCCCTGGCGCTGACGCCACCGTCGAAGCGGCGATGGCGGGGGCCGAAGTTCGCCCTCGCCATCCCGTCGATGATCTGGTACCTGCTGTTCTTCGTCGTGCCGATCGCGTTCATCGTCGCGTACTCGTTCGGAACGAAGGACTCCAGCCAGCGCATCCCCGTCGACCTGTCGCACCTGTCGCTGCAGAACTACCGCGACGTGCTCGACCCCGACGGGGTGTTCTACAAGACGTTCCGCGCGACGCTGCGCATCGCGACCATCGCGACGTTGCTGTGCATCGCGATCGGCTTCCCGGTCGCGTACTTCCTCGCCTTCAAGGTGAGCGAGAAGTGGCGCGCGGGGCTGCTCGCACTGGTCGTGGTGCCCAGCTTCACCAGCTTCCTCATCCGCACGCTCGCGTGGCGCATCCCCCTCGCCCCGAACGGCACCCTGTCGAAGTGGTTGCAGGACTGGGGGGTGATCGGCGGGCCGATCCAGATCCTCGAGACGCAGAAGGCCGTGCAGCTCGCCGTCGTCTACAACTACCTCGGCTTCATGATCCTGCCGTTGTTCGTCGCGCTCGACCGCATCGACGTGCGCATGCGCGAAGCGAGCAAGGACCTCGGGGCCGGCCGGATCGCGACCTTCTTCGGGGTCACGCTGCCGCTGGCCGGCCCCGGCATCGCCGCAGGTGCGCTGCTCACCTTCATCCCGATGTGCGGCGACTACGTCACCGCCAACGTGCTCGGCGGCGCGAAGGGCAACATGATCGGCAACATGATCGCGTCGCAGTTCGCAGGTGCCCAGGACTGGGCACTCGGCTCGGCGATGGCGGTCCTCATGATCCTCGCCGTGCTCAGCAGCCTCGTCGTCGCGACTGCCATCGTCTTCCTCGTCCCATGGCTGGTGCGCCTGGTGGCGCCGGCGTTCGCACCCATCCGCCAAGCCATCTACGAACGCGGGCTGCGTGCCGGCGCATCGGCGACCGGTGCGCCGCGGCGCCATCGCGACTGGGTCAAGCCCGTGCTCGCCGCCTTCACCACGCTCGTGCTGGTCTTCCTCTTCATCCCGATCGGCCTGGTCATCCTGCACTCGTTCAACACGGGCGGATCGTTCACCATCTGGTCCGGTGGCGTGAGCAGCAAGTGGTGGGGTGCGCTGTTCCGCGGCGGCGACACGTGGACGCTGCTCATCCGCTTCGCCGTGATCGTGGCCATTGGCGTGATCCTCCCGCGTGTCGCGCGTCGCGTCACGGGTCGGTCGAATCCGCGGATCGAGCGGTGGGTGGGGCCGGCGTTCTTCGCGCTCGCCGTCGTCGTCAACGGCCTCATGAGCGACTGGTACCGCGAGATCTTCCGCGACCTCAACGTTGGCGACTCGATGCGGAACTCGTTCCTGGCCGCGTTCGGAGCCACCGTCATCGCGCTCATCATCGGCGCGCTCAGCGGCGTCGCGCTGGCGCGCCGGCCCGGCAAATGGACCGGCGCGTTCCTGGCGGTCGTCTTCCTCATCCTCGTGACGCCCGAGATCATGGACGCGATCTCGCTCCTGTCGTGGATGGGCAAGCTGCGCGGCCCCTTCGCGAACGACTTCGGCCCGTTCAAGTACGGCCTGATGCGGTTGTGGGTCGGGCAGTCCCTGTACTCGAGCGCCGTCGTCACGCTCATCGTCCGAGCGCGCCTCGCCGGCCTCGACGAGGCGCTCGAGGAAGCGGCCGCCGATCTCGGCGCGACGCCCGCGCGCGCCTTCCGGCAAATCACCCTGCCACTCATCTCCTCGGCGCTCATCGCCGGAGGTCTGCTGTCGTTCACGCTGTGCCTCGACAACACCGTCATCTCGGCGCTGGTCAGCGGCGGCGGGGTGTCCACCTTCCCGGTCGCCCTGCTCAGCGCCACACGCAGCACCATCAAGCCGTTCTGGGGGGTCGGTGCAGTGGTGCTGTTCGCCGTGACGATGGCGGCGCTCGCCTTCGTCGCGATGGTGCTGCGCCGATCCGGCGACAACTCGTCGCAGATCGCGGCGACCATCGCCGGCGGCTGAACCTCGCCCATGCGCGTCGTCGTGGTGGGCGCCGGCTTCGCGGGTCTCAGCGCCGCGCATCGCCTGCGCGAGCACGGGGTCGACGTCGAGGTCGTCGAGGCCGGCCCGCGGGTCGGCGGCCGCGCCCGTACGGTGCCGACGGGGCTGATCGCCGGCCAGTACGTCGAGAGCGGTGCGGAGTGGGTCGACACCGATCACCACCGCATGCGCGAGCTCCTCGGCCGGTACGGCATGGGGTTGCAGGGTGCCGGGCAGGAGTGGACGATGATCCGTCGCCTCCTGTTCCGTGATGGTGTGCTGCTCGACCCGCGGCAGGTGCGCTCGACCGACCCGGCGATCGACCGCGAGCTCGAGCGCTACGAGGCGGCCTTCGTGCGGATCGCCGACGGCATCGCCGACCCGGCGCGGCCCGACCTGCATCCCGACGCCGGCTTCCACGATGTGCGGTCGATGGCCGACATCGCCGCCGAGGCCGACCTCGGTGCGCTGGCCACGCTCTTCGCCCACCGCAACAGCCAGGGGGAGTTCGCGGCCGAGCCGGGCGAGGTGTCCAGCCTGTTCGTCGCCCAGCAGCGTGCGCAGATGTCGGCACACGGCGCCGGCGAGGTGGTGCGCGCACATCGGGTCGACGGTGGCCTCTCCGGCCTCGCCGGCGCGATGGCCGACGACCTCGACGCATCCATCGCGCTCGACGAGCCCGTCCTACGGATCTCGTGGAACGACGATGCCGTGCAGGTCGTGACGCCGCGCCGCACCGTCGACGCCGACCACGTCGTGCTGGCGTGCTCGCTGGTGCCGTTGCGTGCGGTCAGGTTCGACCCCTCGTTGCCGCCCCTGTTGGCGGCGGCGATTGCCGAGCTCGGCTACGGCGCGATCACCAAGACAGCGGTGCAGTTCGCAAGCCGGACGTGGCCGGCGGGCTACGCCAACACCTCGCTCGCCTCGCAACGGGTGTACGAGCCGACCGTCGATCAGCCGGGGGATGCGGGCGTGCTGATGTCGTATGCAGGTGGTGACGGCGGGCGAGAGCTCGCAGCCCTCGACGAAGCCGAGCGGATGCGGATCGTTGCCGGCGACATCGAGGCGATGTACGGCCTCGGGCAGTCGCCGATCGGCGGGTTCTCGAGGGCGTGGTCGGTCGAACCTCGATACGGCGGCAGCTACGCCGTGTACCGGCCCGGCCAGGTGATGGCGCACTGGCAGGTGCTGCGGACACCTCACGGACCGATCCGGTTGGCGGGGGAGCACACCGCGACGTGGACCGGGTACCTGGAGGGTGCGCTCGAGAGCGGTGCGCGCGTCGCCGACGAGATCGCAGGTGAACGGGGCTGACGGGACGCTCGCCGGTCGCACTAACCTGCGAGGGCAATGCCTCCAAGTACCTCCTTTGCCCACAACGGTCACCGTGGTGGGCACGACGATCCTCCTCGCATCGCGGTCGCGCCCGAGGGTGCCCCCAGCTGGATGCTCGATGCGGTCACGGCAGGCGGAGGGCACGTGGTTCCCGTCGAGATGGCCGAGGGCCTGATCTGGGCCGCGTCGCGCGATCCATCGGGGCTCGAGCGCATCCTCGACCAGAGCCATCACCTGCGGTGGGTTCAGCTGCCCTTCGCCGGCATCGAGCACTACGTCCACCTCGTCGACGGCGAGCGGATGTGGACGTGTGGCAAGGGCGTGTACGCCGAGCCGGTCGCCGAGCTGGCGCTGGCGCTCGCGCTCGCCGGCATGCGCGGCGTGGGTCACTACGCGCGAGCGCACACGTGGGAGCGTCCGCAAGGCACCAACCTGCTCGGCGCGAACGTCACGGTGCTCGGCGGTGGTGGGATCACGACGTCGCTCATCCGCCTGCTCATGCCGTTCGACTGCCGCATCACCGTGGTGCGCAACCGGGTCAGCCACATGGAAGGCGTCGACGAGGTGGTCGAGGCCGATCGGTACATCGATGCGCTCGCCGGGGCCGATCTCGTCGTGCTCGCCCTCGCGCTCACTGCCGACACCGAAGGCATGTTGTCGCGCAACGAGTTCGAGGTCATGGACGACCACGCCTGGGTCGTGAACGTGGCCCGTGGCCGGCACATCGTGACCGACGACCTCGTGTGGGCACTGCGCAACAAGGTCATCGGTGGCGCGGCCCTCGACGTCACCGATCCCGAGCCCCTGCCGGACGGGCACCCGCTCTGGGCGTTGCCGAACTGCATCCTCACCCCGCACGTCGGAAACACGCCCGAGATGGCGGTGCCGCTGCTCGCCGAGCGCATCACGGCCAACGTCCGCCGGTTCGCCGACGACGGCGAGCTGCTCGGTCCGGTGCACGTCGACCTGGGGTATTAGTGCTTCGACCTCCATCGTTCGCTCGCTTCGCTCACTCTCTCCTGTCGGTCGAGTTGATCGGAGCGGCCTGCGGCCGCACCCAACTCGCTGTGCGCCTCACGGGAACCGTGTCGGCGCACGGTCAGGACGACGAGCGCGTTGTCGAACGCGGCACACGTTCGTGGACGCGGTGGTTGCTGTGACAGATCGAGCGCTCGACGCCGGCGCGATCGTCGGCCTGCTGGCGGACGACGATCGTCGGTTGGTGCTGGCCGCCGTCGAGCTGGGTCACGCCTCGGTCGATGCGATCAGCGATGCCACGTCGCTGCCGTCGGCGAGGGTTGCCAAGGCCGCTGGGCGCCTGGCAGAGGCCGGACTCGTCGTGCAGCGATCCGGTGCCTTGCACGTCCCGGGCGACGTCTTCCGCAACGCCGCTCGGGCAGCGCTGGCCCGCCCACGCTCCGACGAGCACGAAGGGGCACCGGAGGATGTGCGCAAGGTGCTGTCGGCGTTCGTGGTGGACGGCAGGATCACGTCGATCCCGGCGGCTCTGGGGAAGCGCCGCGTGCTGCTCGACTGGCTGGCACAGGAGTTCGAGCCGGGCCGCCGCTACTCGGAGGCTGCGGTCAACCTCATCATCGGTCGGCACCACGCCGACACCGCCGCGTGGCGTCGCTACCTCGTCGACGAGGAGTTCCTGTCGCGCGACGCGGGTGAGTACTGGCGCACCGGCGGTACAACGGAGGGGTGACGACGCACTACGAGGTGCTCGGTGTCGAGCGGTCGGCGACACCCGGCGAGCTGCGCGATGCGTTCCGGAGGGCCGCCCGCGACGCACACCCCGACCGCACGGGCGAGGCGACCTCCGATCGCATGGCCGCGGTCAACGAGGCCTGGCGGGTGCTCGGCGATCGTCAGCTGCGCACCCGGTACGACGCCGAGCTCGCGGCGGCCGAGCGGGCGACCTCGGCGCGTCCCGCGGCCGCGTCGGCCCCCAGATCCGCGTCCGCCCCTTCCTCGCCTCGTGCGGTCGTCCATGAACCGGCTCGGTTCCCCTGGCGGTTCATGGCGGGGCTGCTCGCCCTCGGCGTAGCGCTCGTGGTCGTCGGCGTCATCGTCTACGAACCGCCCGGGCCCGTCCCACCCGACGGCATCCTGCGCGCGGGGGACTGCGTCGCCCTGTCGGCCGAGCTCGAGGCATCGGAGGTCGCGTGCGGCGGACACGATGCCGTCGTCGAGCGCCTCGTGGCGTTCGACGAACCATGCCCGGCCGGCACGCAGGGCTATCGCGACCAGCAGGGCCTGGGGATCGCGTGCGTGGTCCCCGTCGGCACATGACCTCACTGGCTACCGTGGCGGGATGAGCGACACGCCGCCTCCGCCGCCGCCGTACCTGCCTCCGCCCCCGTCCGGCCCCGGACGTGGCCCGGTGCCGGCGCCCCCGTCGCCACCATCGGCTGGTCCCATCCCTGCCGGCCCCCCGCCGTACGGAGGGGGCGCGCCGCCCTATCCGTACCCGCCTGCGGGCGCGCCGGTCGGCGGCTCGGGCCGGAGCGGCAAGGCGGTCGCTGGGTTCGTGCTCGGCCTCGCGTCGATCCTGCTCTTCTGGAGCCTCGTCGTCCCGCTGCTCGCCTTGATCTTCGGCCTGCTCGGCGCCAAGGAGATCAAGCGGTCGAACGGTGCCAAGCGAGGGCTCGGCATGGCCCGGTGGGGCTGGATCCTCGGCCTGCTCGGGCTCCTCGGCGGCACCGCGCTGTGGGTCTACGTCGGCACCGAGGTCGCCGGCACCACGAGCGTCAACGATCTCGAGGTCGGCGACTGCGTCAATCTCCCCGACGACGAGGACGAGACGGTGTCGCGGTTGAAGACGCTCGACTGCGACGAGGAGCATGACGCCGAGGTGTTCTCGGTCGGAGACCTCGGCAACGGCGACGATCCGTACCCCGGGCTCGACGAGATCAACCAGGCGATCCGACGAGAGTGCCTGCCAGATTTCGACCGCTACGTCGGCACGCCGTACCGGCAGAGCTCGCTCGAGATCTTCCAGCTGTACCCCACCGAGGACAACTGGGACGACGACCAGGGATACGTGTGCATGGCCTACC